>JBLHNQ010000022.1:0-36015 GCA_047650635.1 Halioglobus sp. | reverse complement strand
CATATAGGTGCGCACAGCGTCTTCGAGAAAGGTGAAGTCGGCACAGGGGAAAATCTCCACGGCCAACAGTTCATCGCTGTCGCCTTGTATATAGGCAAAGCGCGCATTAGTGCCGCCTATGTCAGCAACAATTTGGGTAATCATAGGCATAGCTCAGTAACGTAAACCAAAACCGTAGGGGAACAATGGATCATAGTCCAAGTCGCCCACATTAGGTGTTTTGTCGGAATTTTTAGGCCAGGAAAAAGACAGTTTTCCGCTAAAATTTGCCTCAGAGAACAGTACATCTGCCACGCCTTGTCCTTCCGACCCCGGCAGCCATGCGGCCACAAAGGCGGATGATGCTGCCAACTCCTGATTAGTGACCAGCGGCCGGCCTGAGATTAATACGGTGATAACCGGAATGCCCCTGGCAGTAATATTATTGATGGTCTGTAAGTCCTCTGGGTGCAAGTCTGCAAGCACCATAGTGTTGCCGTAGGGCTCCAGAACTTTGAGTAAGCCGTTTATTTGCGACCCGGCTTGCACGATAACGTCGTCGCCGGTGCGAATATCACCCATGCCTTCGGCGTAGGGCGTTTCCCCTATGACAACAATCGCCACATCGTGCAATGCGGGATCTGCGTCGTTGCCGCTGCCGTCTGTGCTCAACACGGCGTTGGGGGCAAGCTGCTGTATCCCCTCCCAAACTGAGGAGCCGCCCTCGATAAAATCGTTACCTGAAGTGCCCTGCCAGGCGATGGTAAACCCGCCGCACTGGTGGCCGATGTTATGGGCATTCTTTCCCGCCACTAGAATTTTTTGTTGTTTGCCCAGCGGCAGTATGTCTTCTTCGTTCTTCAGCAGCACCAGTGATTTCTGTACGGCTTCGCGGGCGACCTCACGATGTGCCAGCGAGCCAAAGCTTTCATGGTTGGACCAGTGCCGTTCGGCGGGCCGTGGCTTATCAAACAGGCCGTAGGCAAATTTAACGCGCAGTATGCGGCGCACGGCATCGTCAATTCTGCTCATGGGCACGGTACCGCTCACCACATGGTGGGTAAGGTGTTTGATAAAGGGCTGCCAGTTCTCAGACACCATAAACAGATCAATGCCGGCATTTGCGCCACCGGCCACTGCGTCGAAGTAACTCTCTGACAGATAGTCGATGCCATCCCAGTCCGAAATAACAAACCCTTGAAACTGCAGCTTTTCCTTTAAAACGTAATCCAGCAGGTATTTGTGGCCGTGGCACTTTTCACCCAGCCAGCTGTTAAACGAAACCATTACAGTGAGCACGCCGGTTTCAATCGCCGGGTAATAGCCCGTCATGTGCAGACGCTCCAGCTCGCCCTCAGGCAATGTGGTTTCGCCCTGATCAATACCCTCGGTGGTCCCACCATCGCCCACCCAGTGTTTAACGCAGGCAATGACGCTATCGGTGCCCAGGTCGCCTTGCAGTCCATCGACAAACTGCCCGGAATAAGAACTGACGATGGCCGGGTCTTCCGAGTAACTCTCGTAGGTGCGGCCCCATTGACTGTTGCGCGCCACGGCCAGAGTGGGAGCGAAAGTCCACTCAACGCCGCTTGCGAGAATTTCTCTGGCGGTCACCTTGGCTATCCTTGCTAATAAATCAGGATCGTTCGCCGCACCCAGACCAATGTTGTGGGGGAATATGGTTGCGCCTTTAACATTATTGTTACCGTGTATAGCGTCTATTCCGTACAAAAGGGGAATAGCCAGATGACCTTCATCGGCTTCCATAGAGGCAGCCCAGTAGTCATCATTCATGGTGACCCACTCGTGCAGCTCGTTGGTGCCAGGGGCAGAACCGCCACCACTGAGCACCGACCCGATGTGCCACGCTTTAACCTGCTCCGGGGTAATGCACATGCGCTCGGTTTGCACCATCTGTCCAATTTTCTGTGCCAGCGTCATTGTTTGCATCAGGGTTTCAACCTGTGCCGCAATGCCGCTATCCATGAGTAGTTCGTTCGCTTTGTTATTTGATTTCATAGTTGCGATTCCGTTACGAGCCAACGAGTTGGCTTTCTAGTTGTTCCAATGATTTACCCCGTGTTTCGGGCAGTAATTTAATAACTAACACCAGGCCGACAGCGGCGAATACGCCATAGATAAAGAAAGTACCAGCGTTACCCAGATTGGCTAACTGCCAGGGGAAAAGAAGCTGTACCAAAAAGCTGACACCTGAATTGACTAAGCCTACAAACGAAATTGCCAGACCGCGTATACGGTTGGGAAACAGTTCAGAGAATAATACCCACATGACCGGGCCGATTGAAATAGCGAAGCAGGCCACAAAACCAAGTATGCCCGCTAGAATGAGCATGGGCTGAATGACAATCGCCGCGCTGGTCAGCTGTGATTCAAACGCCTGAAATACGCTGGAGCCCAGTGCCTCAGTAATGGCCTGCCTGAAACTGACATCGCTGAAAAAGGTAATGTTCTGAATGTGCGCGAGTTGGGTGCTGTCAATCGCGGTGGGGAGTAGCGCAATTGCTTCGGGTGTTAAGGTGTAAGTGGCAGCATTGAACCCCCACGCGAGTAGCAGCATGCACAAGGTAATACCGGACACGCCAAACACCAATAGTGGCTTTCTGCCCACGCGGTCAATCAGCGACATGGCAATCAGGGTAAACACCAGGTTGGTCAGTCCTACCAGAATTGCCTGCATAAACGACGCATCAGTACCAATACCAGATTGCTCGAAAATCATGGGGGCATAGAAAAATACTGAATTTATGCCAGTAATTTGCTGCAGTACCGCCACGATTAATCCAATGGTTAATACCAGCCGCATGGGTTTGTGGAACAATTCCGCTACACCGGGTTGCTGCGTCTTCTTCAGTTTGTCTGTTTGCAGACTGGCTGTAATGGCGAGGAGCTCGTTGTTGGCGTGCTCTAAACCAGAGTTCTGGGTCATGATATGCAGGGCTTCGTCTTTGCGACCTTGCATAATGAGCCAGCGCGGACTTTCTGGAATCAACGACAGGCTGAAAAAATACAACACGGCAGGAACCGTCTCCAGACCCAGCATCCAGCGCCAGTTGCCTTCGCCCAGATGCAGGGCTGTGGCCCAGGCCGCCTCTGATTGGCCCAACTTAAGAATCAGATAGTTGGTGAAGAACGCAACGGAAATTCCCACGACAATATTCAATTGGTTCAGCGATACAAGGCGACCCCGATGTGCGGCAGGGGCGATCTCGGCGATATACATGGGCGGGATGATGAGCGCCATGCCCACGCCCAGCCCGCCGACAATGCGTGCTATGACCAGCATGGGAAACGATGTGGCCAAAGCTGAGGCCACGGCAGAAACGGCAAACAGCACGGCTGCAACGCGCAGCACTGGCTTGCGCCCGAATTTATCGCTCAACGGGCCTGCCATCATCATGGCAAAGGTGGCGGCGAGCGCTAGCGAGGCAACGGCCCAACCCAGTTCCAGTTTATTCAGTGAAAACTCAACTTCGATGAAGCCAACCACACCTGAGATAACCGAGGCGTCAAAGCCCATCAGGAAACCGCCTATAGCGACAATAAGAGCCGTGCGCGTGGTGAAGCCGCTGGGCTTAGTCATCACTCAACCTTCTGCTACCGGCTCGGCAACGTCGAATTCGCCCCACAATTCCGCTTCGGAACTGCCACCTATCCAGACGTGAAATTTGCCAGGTTCAGTAACCTTTTCCATTTTACGGTTATAAAATGCCAGTTGATCGGTGTGCAGGGTAAATTGAACGGTTTGGCTTTCTCCCGGAGTAAGCGCCACGCGGGTGAAATCTTTGAGTTCCTTCACCGGGCGTGTGACGTTGCCCACCAAATCTCTGACGTAGAATTGCACGATTTCGGTGGCCGTTGTGTCCCCGGTGTTTTGCAGTGTGGCACTTATTTTAATGCTCTCACCCAGCGCGATTTGGTCGGTGGAAAGGACGATATCCCGATACTCAAATTGGCTGTACGAGAGGCCGAAGCCAAAAGGGAACAAGGGAGTAAACCCGGCATCCAGATGAAAGGCCGACATGCCCAGTGAGGTTTGTGCCGCTTTACCGTCGATTTCATCGATATGGGTAATGTCGTCGTGGCTTGGCGGCCTGCCAGAATTTTTGCGCGCGTAATAAATGGGTATTTGGCCAACCACCCGGGGGAAAGACACGGGCAATTTACCAGAGGGGGATACAATGCCAAACAGCAGGTCGGCAATGGCTGGACCGGCCATGGTGCCGGGGTGCCAGGCGTATAACACGGCATCAACCTTATCCAGTATGGGTTCCAGGGTGAGGGGCCTGCCGGCCATCACTACCAGTACAATGGGTTTGCCCGTAGCGGCAACGGCCTCGATGAGTGCCTGCTGGCTTCCCGGCAGGTCGATGTCGGCACGACAGTGGGCCTCTCCTGACAAAATGGATTCTTCGCCGAGAAACATGACGGTAACATCAGACTCCTGGGCGATCTGTACGGCTTCCTCAAAACCGTCATTTTCCCTGTATCGCGATGTTTCTACTCCGCTGGCCCAGCGCACATCAATTTCATTTCCCACCAGCGCGTTAATAGCCTCTAAACAGGTTTGACTGTGTTGTGACTCGCCATCGAATACCCAGGTGCCCAGCTGTTCGTAGCCATCGTCAGCCAGTGGGCCGATAACCGCGATTGAACCCAGATTCTGCTTTGCCAGGGGCAGGATGCGCTCGTTGTTTTTAAGCAGCACGCAGCCGCCAATGGCTGCCTCTTTTGCTGCCTGTCGATGTTCGGTGTTCACCAGCCTTGGAAAGCGGCTGGGGTCTGTATAGGGGCCCTCAAACAGTCCCAGTTTAAACTTGAGCGTTAGAATATTGCAGACCATCGTGTCAATCTGCTGTTCGCTGATTTTGCCCTGTTCGATTAACGTCGGTAGATGCTCGGCATACAGGGTGCTGGCCATTTCCATGTCGATACCCGCGTTCGCAGCCTCGAGGGCGGCGTGTGCGTCATCGGCTGCAAAGCCATGCACGGTAAGTTCCCTGATTGCGTCCCAGTCACTGACCACAAAGCCTTTAAAACCCCATTCCTCGCGCAGTATTTGTTTCATCAGGAATTCGTTACCGGCGCCGGGAACACCGTTCAAATCGCTGAAGGAAGACATAAACGTAGTAACGCCCGCATCCAGGGCCGCTTTGAACGGCGGTAGATACACATTGCGCAATTCATTTTCGGGAATATTGGTAGTGTTGTAATCGAGACCGCTTTCAACTGCACCGTAGCCGGCAAAGTGTTTGGCGCATGCTGCGATAGATCCTGGCTTGGCCAGCGAGCTGTCTGCGTCAGCGCCGCCCTGAAAACCCTGCACCATTGCGGCGCCCAGCACGCTGCACAAGTGTGGGTCTTCACCCAGGCTTTCGGCGATTCTTCCCCAACGCGGGTCGCGGGTGATATCTATCATGGGGGCAAAGGTCCAGTTGACGCCAGTCGAGGCGGCTTCTTGCGCCGCAATGGCGGCGCCACGCTGGACCAGAGCCGGGTTCCAGCTTGCCGCCTGGGCCAGAGGAATAGGAAAGATTGTCTTGAAGCCATGAATAACATCACGGCCGATCAAAAGGGGAATACCCAGCCGGCTTTCCAACATTGCGAGGCGCTGCAACTCGTTAACTTCCTCGACATACACTTCGTTGATTACAGAGCCTATGCGACCCTCGCGTACCGCGTTATGCAGCTCATGTGTGCCGCCATTCACCTGGGTCATTTGACCGGTTTTTTCCGCCAGCGTCATTTGCGCAAGAAGATCGCGGGCGCGCTCCTCATGACTTTTCGGATAGTCTGTATTGTTTGATAAACTGGAGTTTTGCGGCATGCTAGGAAACTTCCTCAGCGCTTTATTTGTTTGAAGCATCAATAGACCCTCCGTTGTGTACTTTAAACAGAGACTCGGCTGATAGTGTAGTGCCATTATCGAGCTCAATGGTATGCATTGGCTATAGAAAAACGGTTAAGCGGACTCGCATTACGACAGGGCGGAACGCTATGAACCGGGTTCTGGCGAACCGGCCTGTCTCGGGACCAGTCCCCCTCAACGCATCCTGATAGCGCAGCAATGAATATTTGAAGACAGTATAATATTAAAAATTGCCTGGCAGACGCATGTTAATCCATAAAGATCAGCTACAGCAGATGCTGTTGTTTATTGTTGCGCAGCGTATAGAGCAGGGGTGCGATCTCGACTCGCGGGATTTTTCCCGCCGTATTGAGTCTGCCGCAGACAGTTACGATGCGCTAGTTGAAATTGCTGTGGAACTGCGCTCGCCCCCGCTCAGGGAAGACTGGCCTTATGACGAGCCACTGGCATGGGCAGACATAGTCGCCCAATCAGCTCACTTGAAACCCGAAGGGGCATGGCCTGAACCCAATCTTGATCATGCGGCCGAAAACGTCCGCTGGGCATTTTTGAGCTCTGTGTGTGGTTGCATGCTGGGCAAGCCTATTGAGGTCGACCCTTCACTGGCCGAGTTGCAGCGGGCCGGGGAGGCGGTGGGCGAATGGCCTATCGATGACTATATTTCACAGGCTTTCCTGCATAAGCTGGGGCGCCGCCACGAGTCTTCGCAGCAGACG
Source organism: Halioglobus sp. (assembly GCA_047650635.1). GTDB lineage: Bacteria > Pseudomonadota > Gammaproteobacteria > Pseudomonadales > Halieaceae > JBALVT01. The sequence goes on along the minus strand of JBLHNQ010000022.1, from coordinate 29,433 downwards.
ACTCGTGAAAACATCCGCTGTGTCGCCGCCGATGATGATATCCACTACACCCTCATCGGCATGCTACTCATTGAAAACAAGGGGCTGCGCTTCGGCCACAGCGATATCTATAATCAATGGTTGATGAATATGCCGCCCCTGTGGACCTGGGGCGCTGAGCGCACTACGGCACTCACTAGCGCGATTAATGCCCACCACCTGCTGCCCAAGAAACGCATTGAGGACTGCCACGATGTACTTTTTCTCAACCCCGGCGATGATCTTTGCGGCGCCTTGATCAGGGCTGATGCCTACGGCTATGCCTGCCCGGGCAACCCCGATCTGGCAGCGTGGCTGGCCTGGAAGGACGCGTCTTTCAGCCACATTAAAACCGGGGTTTACGGCGCTATGTTTGTCGCGGCGTTGATTGCCCTGTGCCACAGCGCAAACCCTGCACTCAAGGGCAACGATAGGCTGGCTATTATTGAGCAGGCCCTATTGCGCATACCCGCAAAAACGCGGTTCTCAGCCATTGTGCGCGATGCACTGGAGAAAGTTTCCGCTGCCAAAGACTGGCTGGCGGCTTATCAAACAATCCACGGCAAATACCGTGAATACACGCACTGCCGAATTTATCAGGAAATTGGCACTTTGATTAATACCCTGAAGTTCGCCACTAGTATCGACCACGGCTTCTGTATTCAAGTGAGTCAGGGCAATGATACCGACAGTTTCGGGGCAACTGCGGGGTCCATGCTCGGTTGTTTTTTTGGCCCAGGTCATTTGCATGAGCGCTGGTTACAGCCGTTCCAAAACAAGATTAATCACGCCCTGGGTGATTTACACGAGTACGATTTGAATGTTTTGGCTGATCGCATCAGTGGTTTGCCAACTAAAGTCTATGCTGAGTTTCAGCGCGACGGAATTTCGCTGTAAGCTCGTGTAGTGCCTCAAGTGGATCGACGCGGCATGTCCGCCTTACCTCACTTGCAGTCCACCTTATCGGTTATGTATAGAATTGATCCAGCAAATCTGCGATTGTCCGCAACGTTAGCTTGGCATAGTCCTAATAAGTGGGGGAGTGCAGTCAAGTCGACCCGGTCTAAATAATAAAAACAGTGAAATAGTGGAGATCTTCTTAATGAGCACAATACCTTCCAGAAAAAGATTAATCGCCAGTGCCATCGCGTCCTATACCTTAATGACAGGCTGCGGGCTTGCGATGGCGCAAGAGGCCAATGATGCACCGCAAATCATGGAAGATGTTATCGTTACCGGTATCAAGGGCAGCCTCACACGCGCAATGGATGTAAAGCGCGACAGTCAGGGTGTGGTAGAGGCCTTGTCGGCAGAAGACATCGGCAAGATGCCGGACACCAACCTGGCGGAATCTTTGCAGCGCATCACCGGGGTTTCAATCGACCGGGTTAACGGTGAAGGTAGCCGGGTAACCGTTCGTGGCTTTGGTCCCGACTATAATGTTATTACCTTGAATAGCCGCCAGATGCCCGCCGCAAACATTGAAGCGACAACGGCTTCGGCATCGAGATCGTATGACTTTTCAAATTTGGCTGCCGAGAGTGTGTCCGGGGTTCAAGTTTACAAGACAGGCCGGGCAAACATAAGCACAGGTGGTATTGGTTCGGTGATCAATATCCTTACCCATCGCCCGCTGGATCATCCTGACGGCGCAGTGAATATTAGTGCGAAGGTTAATAGTGATAGCACCAATAAAGATGGTGGCGATGACTACACGCCGGAAATCTCCGGTATTTTTAGCCGAAATTTTGCCGATGGCAAATTCGGCGTCGCACTTACAGCCAGCTTCGCCGCACGCGATAGCGGCTTTGCCCAAGGTGGGACTGGCAACGGTTGGTACACCATACCCGGTGGCCAGGGCGATTGGGGTTCTATTCCGTCAGATTCCACCACCTTTGTTAATCCGCCGCAGGAAGGCACCGTGTATTCCGTGCCCCGTAACCTGAGCTATGCCTTTGGTCAGGTGCAGCGTGAGCGCACCAATGCCCAACTTACCCTTCAATGGGCGCCTATCGCTTCCGTTCAAGCGACTCTGGACTATACCTATTCAGAACAGGATATCGAACAGCAGCAGAACGATATGGGTTCCTGGTTTAATGGCAACCCAACCTCCGGAGCCTTTACATCCGGTGACAGCGGCGTTGTATCTTTGACTCAGTATAATGATAGTACGGGCAACGACAGCACTTTTGGTGTGGGAGAATGGGGTACAAAAAGTGAGAACAAGTCACTGGGCTTCAACATTGAATGGGATGCAACCGACAACCTGACTTTGGAATTTGATTACCATGATTCCAGTGCCGAGAATGGCGCCAAGGATGATCGCGGCACCAATAACATTATCTCCGGCGTGCAATTTGACCGCATTGGTAACTCGGTGGATTACACGCAAGACTTGCCGATTGCGAACTATCAGTATTCAAATCCACTGGACCCTTCAAGAATGTTGACCTCGGGCACCAGCTTCCGTAACAGTTTCATGGAGCACGACATTGAACAGTTTCAACTGAAAGGCGTGTTCAGGTTTGACGACTCTATGGTGAGAAGCATCGATTTCGGCATATCCGCTACCGAGTCTGAAAACCGCTCGGCGTACTCTAATGCGCAGCGTGACACTTGGAGCGGCTACGGCACGCCCGAAGACTTTGACGACAGCCTGTTCAAGCAAGCCAGTCTCTCTGGTGAGTTTGATGATATCGACGGCTCTAATAGCAAAAATCTCGAGCCCTTTTATTACCGCACTAATTTCAGTGGCACTAGGCAGGCGCTGGCTGACCTGGCAACCGCCAATGGCGATTCACTGGGGCCTTGTGGCGTTGTTCTGTGTGCCAATCCTGTCTTCGAAGCCGATCGCACCACCGTAGAAGAGCAACTTGGCGCTTACGTTCAAGCCAACTTCGCCTGGGAAAATCAGGCTATGCCAATGCACCTGACACTAGGTGTGCGCTATGAGGAAACCGACGTTGATTCCAAAGCGCTGGTGCCGTTCTACAGTGAACTGGTATGGGCTGGAGACAACGAATTTACCGCAAACTTTAGCGATTCCGACTTTACCTCCGATGAGGGGTCTTATTCTAACTGGTTACCCAATATCGACTTTGATATAGAGGTTGTCGAGAATGTGGTGTTGCGGGCTTCAAGTAGTATTACCATCACACGACCCAGCTATACAGATCTGCAAGGTGGTAAAACCATCAATAATCCGGTTCGCTTTGGTGGCGGTACGGGTGCCCAGGGAAATCCAAACCTGAAACCGTTTGAATCCACCAACTTCGACTTTTCTGCTGAGTGGTATTACGCGGAAGGCAGTTATGTGTCAGTTGGCTATTACACTAAAGATGTCGAGAACTTTATTGGCAACACCACGGTGGCATCCACTGTATTTGAGCTGGCGCATCCCGCTCAGGGGCCGCGCTACGATGACGCAGTTGCTACCTTGGGCACAAACGACGCAGCTCAGGTGCGCGCCTATATGGATGCACTGTATGGCGCTCCGGTCGCAGGTGACGCCTCTTTGGGTGACCCGTCTACGGTTTTCTCTTTAGTGACTCCGGTCAATGCGGAAACCGCCACGATAGATGGTTGGGAGCTTGCCTTCCAGCACATGTTTGGTGAAAGCGGGTTTGGTCTCATTGCTAACTATACCTTCGTCGATGGTGATATCGAATACGATAACAACAATACCAACAAGGGAGAGAATGTAGAGAATCAGTTTGCCTTATTGGGCCTGAGTGATTCCGCCAACTTCATTGGCTTTTACGACAAAAATGGCTTCCAGGCCCGTATCGCTTATAACTGGCGCGACGATTTTCTGGCAGCCACCGTTGATGGTAACGGCGAGAGAAACCCCATCTATACGCAGGACTATGCGCAGTGGGATATTAACGTTAGTTACGAAGTGTCGGATTCATTCTCGGTATTTGCTGAGGGTATAAATATTACCGAGGAAAACTTCAGGCAGTATGGTCGCGATGAGAATATGGTAATTCTCGCCATTGACCAGGGTGCACGTTATGCGATCGGCGTCAGGTATGTGTATTAACCGCCGTTAGCTTCAGCCCTATATTACACACTCAAAAGCCGCTTTTTAGCGGCTTTTTGTTTATTTTTGTACTGGTTATAGTTATAGCGATATGTTTTTATCGAACGTCCATATCTGTCCCGGTTTGCAGGTTTTAAACAATGGAAAAGGCAGTAAAAAAAGTACTGATTCTCGGCGGCGGAGCAGCCGGCTGGCTTACCGCCGGTGTTATTGCCGCCGAACACGGCGATGGCCTGCAGATTACCCTGGTTGAATCCCCCGACGTGCCCACCATAGGGGTAGGCGAGGGTACCTGGCCCTCCATGCGCGATACCCTGCGAAAAATCGGCATTTCCGAAAATACACTGTTGCGCGAATGTGACGCTTCGTTTAAGCAGGGTTCAAAATTCATCGGCTGGAATACCGGCGAGAAATCTGACGTTTACTACCATCCATTTTCTTTGCCGCAGGGTTTTTTCGAAAGCAATTGCATACCGTTTTGGCAGGCTAAAGCATCGACCATACCCTTTGCCGATGCATTCAGTGCGCAGGTGCAGATATGCGAACAGGGTCTCGCCCCAAAGCAGCTCGCCACGCCCGAGTACGCCGCCGTGGTTAATTATGCCTATCATCTGGACGCGGCCAAGTTTGGTAAATTGCTGCAAAAGCACTGTACGAAAAACCTCTCGGTAAACCATATTGTCGACCATGTGTCCAAGGTGAACGCAGCTGCAGATGGCTACATCGAAAGTCTCGAGACACGACAACACGGCGCCGTGCAGGCAGATCTGTTTATTGATTGTTCCGGTGGCGCATCGCTACTGCTGGGCAAGCATTTTCAGGAGCCGTTTATCAGCCGTCAGTCTGCTCTGTTTAACGACCGTGCTCTGGCGGTGCAAGTTCCCTATACAGAGCCTAACCAGCCCATTGCTTCTGCGACTCTGTCTACGGCACAGCGCGCGGGCTGGATCTGGGATATCGGCTTGCCCAAGCGCCGCGGTGTGGGTTATGTCTATTCCAGCGCGCACAGTACCGACGAGCAGGCTGAGGAAGACTTACGCAACTATCTGGCAGCCGGCATCGGTAAGAAAAATGCCGATGCGGCCGAGCTTCGACAGTTGAAATTTGATCCGGGCCACCGCGCTTCATTTTGGCGCAATAACTGCGTGGCTGTTGGCATGTCTGCGGGGTTTATCGAACCCCTGGAAGCCTCTGCTCTGGCGATGGTGGAGTTGTCAGCGGCGATGATTCGCGATGGTATGCCAGCCAATCGAAGTCTAATGGAAATAGCCGCCAGACGTTTTAATGAAAAATTCCTTTACCGCTGGGATCGGGTTATTGATTTTCTCAAGCTGCACTATGTACTGTCGCAACGCCGTGATTCCAATTATTGGCATGACCATAGGGCTGAGTCTACTATACCGGAGCATCTGCAGGAGTTACTGACGGCCTGGTGCCATCACCCCCCGTCGCGCTACGATTTTGGCCATACTGAGGAGATATTTCCTGCGGCGAGTTATCAGTATGTGCTGTATGGTATGGGCTTTAAAACAGAAACAATAGGCAACCGGCGCAGTGCGAGCACTGAGTTGGCGCAACGATACTTCGATGAAAACGCGGCCCTGAAGCAACGTCTTGTGCAAGGCTTACCGTCTAATCGTGCCTTGCTGCAACAGTTTGGCTAGCAGTATAGAGAATGAGCCGGTTCAGGCCGGTGTAATGTTTTTTGGAGAATAATAATGGCTACACACGCAATGTTGAACAACATTGAGCACAAAAAATCCCGGGTCGATACACGGCACGGTGCGGAGTTTGGCGACGCAATTATGTGTACGCTAGCGGTTCCCGCCGAGTTTCGAAGTGTACAGGCCGACTACCCCATTTTTTTTCATCGCCATGGCGATACCGACAAGTATCAGCCTATGGCGATGTTTGGGTTCCAGCGCGGGGAAAATCTCTTCCTGTCAGGTAATGAGTGGAATGCGACCTATATTCCTCTCATGATTCAGCGCGGCCCTTTTGCTATAGGGTTTCAGCAGTCGGAGGAAGACCGCACGGCGAGCAAGAAAATGGTTATCTCCATCGATATGGATAGCCCCCGTGTGGGCACCAACGAGGGCGAGCTTTTGTTTGATCCCTTCGGCGGTAATAGCGACTACACCGATGGGGTGGTAGAGATATTGCAACATATCGAGCAGGGCCAGGGCGTTATCGATGAATTCGTCGAGGCGCTGTTGGCGCATGACTTATTGGAGCCCTTTTCTCTGGATGTGAAACTCAATGCGGGCAGCCAGCACAGCCTGAAAGGTTTCTACACCATAGATGAGGAAAAACTGGCGGGGCTTGATGGTGCCGTGTTGGCCGACTTTAGTCGACGGGGTATTTTGCAGGCCTGTTATATGGTGATTGCCTCCATGGCTAACATTGCCAGGCTGATCGAACTGAAGAACAAGCGCGCCTAGTGCTCAGTGACAACCTCGGAACATAATCTGTTGCCCGTTAAATCCAGCGTGAAGACGCTGCATGGTTTGACTCCGGATGATATGCCCAACCAGGTGCTGGGTTCAGTAGAGCCCCTCATTCTCAAAGGCATTGTTGATAGCTGGCCAGCAGTGCGCGCGAGCAAGGCGGGCAAAGCAGATGCGCTGGCTTATTTGCTCGATTTTAGCCATAAAAAGGAAGTCGTCGTGTTCAAAGGTGACCCTGAGATAAAGGGCCGTTTTTTTTACAACGAAGACTTAAGCGGTTTTAATTTTGGTCGGGCTAACACCACATTTGAATTCATGCTGGAGCGTTTTGCGGGCTTGACTGGCGCCGAGAGCGATCCGTCATACTATATCGGGTCTACCTCTGTCGACCTCAGCTTGCCCGGTTTCCGCAAGAACAATGACCTGCCGCTGGCTGCGCTCAAGCCACTGGTATCAATCTGGATGGGTAATCAAACGCGAATTGCCGCTCACTATGATAACCCTGACAATATCGCCTGTGTGGTCGCTGGGCGCAGACGTTTCACTCTGTTTCCACCCGATCAAGTGAGCAACCTTTATGTGGGGCCAATTGATTTTACCCCGGCGGGTCAGGCGATTAGTCTGGTCGATTTTTCTCAACCAGATTTTGAACGATTCCCCCTGTTCGCCAAAGCATTGGAGAAGGCGCAGGTCGCCGAGCTCGAGCCGGGTGATGCGCTCTTTATTCCCAGCCTGTGGTGGCATCATGTAGAGGCGCTCGATACCTTTAACGTGTTGGTTAATTACTGGTGGGCTGCTGTTCCCGCGCTGGCGGGATCGCCTATGGATGTTTTGATCCACGCGCTGCTTAACATCAAGGCGCTTCCCGCTGAGCAGAAGAAAAACTGGCGTAGCATTTTCGACCACTATATTTTTGATCAGCCAGAGGATGCATTTACGCATATTCCGCGGGCTAGTTTAGGGGTTTTGGCAGATCTGGATGATGCCACCGCAAAACAGTTGCGTGCTATGTTGTTTGCTAAACTGAAGAAATAACGCTAATACAAAGGGTGATAGCTTGGAAACTACAGCGATAAAAAGAATTGTCATTGCCGGTGGTGGCACCGCAGGCTGGATGGCGGCGGCTGCCATTTCCAAACTGATGGGTAAGAACCTGGATATCACGCTGGTTGAGTCAGAAATGATAGGCACCATCGGTGTCGGTGAGGCGACCATACCCACTATGATTTTCTTCAACCGCTTATTGGGCATTCCCGAAGCGGAGTTTCTTGCCGCGGTGCAGGGCACTTACAAGCTGGGGATCAATTTTGAAAACTGGGGAGATCTCAACGAAGAGTATATGCACGCCTTTGGCGTCACCGGCAAAGACTGTTGGGCCTGCGGTTTTCAGCACTTCTGGATGAAAGGTCGTGAGCTGGGTATTAGTGGTGACTTTGGTGACTATTGTCTTGAACGTCGCGCTGCCGAGGCTCATAAGTTCGGCCACCTGCCGAATAATGGCCTTAATTACGCGTTTCACATTGATGCCTCTTTGTATGCCAAGTATCTGCGTAAATTCAGCGAGGGTTTTGGAGTAAAACGTGAAGAGGGCAAAATAGCCAAAGTTAATACTAATGCAGAAAACGGCTATATTGAATCGCTTGCGCTGGATAACGGCAAGCTTATTGAGGGCGACTTTTTTATCGACTGCACCGGCATGCGAGCTATGCTAATTGAGCAGGCCCTGCACACCGGCTATGAGTCGTGGTCACAGTGGCTGCCCTGCGATACTGCGGTGGCGATGCAAACCAAGGCCGTCGAAGAGCCCATACCCTACACCCGGTCCATTGCCCTTGATTCTGGTTGGCAGTGGAGAATTCCACTGCAAAATCGGGTGGGTAATGGCATCGTTTACTGTAGCCGCTATATGAACAAAGATGAAGCCCAGGAAACACTGTTAAATAACGTAGAAGGTGAGCCACTGACCGAGCCCTTGCACATAAAGTTCAGCGCCGGTCGGCGTCTTAAACAGTGGAATAAAAACTGTTTGGCGATAGGTTTGTCCAGCGGCTTTTTGGAGCCGCTTGAATCCACCAGTATTCACTTGATCCAACAAAATATTGTGCGTTTTTTACGTATGTTTCCCACTACAGGAATCCGTCAGAGCGAGGTTAATGAATTTAATAAGCAAGCAAATTTCGACCTTGAAACCATTCGCGATTTTATTATCTTGCACTATAAAGTAACCAACCGTACCGACACGGAGTTTTGGCGGCACTGTCGTAATATGGAAGTTCCTGACAGCCTGGTGCACCGCATAAAAATCTTTAAGGAAACCGGTCACGTGTTTCGCAATGCGGCGGAGCTTTTTGATGATTCCTGGCAGCAGGTCATGTTGGGCCAGGGTTTAATGCCCGAGCGCTACCACGCGCTGGTTGACACCATGAGCACGAAGGAACTGACCGAATTTCTGGCGCATATTAAGTCTAATGTCGATCGCACCGTGCAGGGCTTGCCCGATCACAATACTTATCTGGCTTCATTCCAGCAGTCATCGTAGAGCGATGCTGGTCTGTGCTAGTCGAGCAATTCCAGAGTGCCAAATAAACTGGCATCGATCCAGCCTCGATCTTTGTGATCGCCGGCGGCAAACTCAGAGCCGATAAAGTTCTCGCGCAACTCACTGCCGTCGTTATCGCAATAAGCCAGCATAAAGCCCATTATTTTCCCCGCCTCAAGCGCTATGGGGCGATTATCATTGCCGCCGTCCTGGTAAGCCTCGGTGTAGATGTCGATGGCCACTTCCCAGTTCACTTTATTACCCTGCTGTTGCCAGTGACTTTGTACGTGGCTGGAGTAATTGTGTGCTTGTTTGTCAGTGCCGATGTCAATGGCCTGATTGTCCAGTGACAGGTGGTAGGCAAAGGCATTGTGGTTATATTGATGGTCACCGCCTGAATGATTTTCGTCGATAAATATTTCAAGACAATCGTCATCCCAGTACTGTAGCAGTGGATTGCGATGGCTATCGATCAATATGTCATCGACAAACTCTACCAGCACGAATAATTTGCTTGGGGTCCATACGAGCTTGTAGCGCCCCTGGAAATCTTCAGCGGACAGTTCGGGCCCCAGCCAGAGATTATTAAGCGGTCGCCACTCGGCCTGTTGCCACCCAGCGTCATCCGCTATGCCATCAATCTGTGGCGTCTCGCTTGCCCGGGGCGCTTGGTAGTGGCTTCGGTTGGCATCGTGAGCAGGCGCTGCATGGGCGGCTAGCAGTGGTGTTAGCACAAGGAGGGCAGCTGCAACACTGTGCAAGGCGTGATTAAACTGAATCATAGGTTTCTCCAGAAAGACATTGGTTTGCGACACTTTGGGGCACAGCGCTATTAAAATGAATATCTTAGCCCCATGTCACGGCGTAGTTGATCCATTAATTGAATTGTTTCGAGCGTCGCCTTATGAGGCATCTGGGGGCATTCAATGAGCCGCCCGCGAATGCATCGCGCCACCGCTTCAATTTCATACTCCAGACCGGTTGCGCGAAACCCTCGGCTCAGTGTTGTAGACTGCTCACTATCGTTAACAAGCAGTGTTGCACGGGTAGCCGACCAGAACATAGGGTGGATGCGTATGCAGCCGCGCTCGCCTTGGATAACAAAGTCGTTGGATAATTGTTGAGTCAAACTGATCGAAAATGTCGAGGTGCAACCATCGGCATAAAAAAGCGTGACCTCATCGTGCTCGTCCACACCAGTTTCACCGATGAAGCCATCGATGACATGACTGTCGGGCTGCACGCCCAATACCCATTGTGTCATCGCCAGGTTGTATACGCCCAAATCGAGAAGGGCGCCGCCTGCCAGTTCGCGGTTTAACAAACGGCCGTGCGGGTCGCGCGGAAACTCAAAGCCAAACGATGAGCTAATGGATTGCTCTCGACCAATTTCCCCGCTGGCCAGCCATTGCCTGATATCCTCATAGATGGGAAGGAAGCGTGTCCACAGCGCCTCCATGAGAAAAACACCTTGTTGTCGCGACAGCTCGATCAGTGATTGCGCCTGAGCTGCATTAACCGTAAGGGGTTTTTCACACAGTACCGGTTTACCCGCTAGCAGGCACTCACGGGCCAGCTCATAGTGATAGCGGTGGGGTGTGGCGATATAGATGACGTCGACATCGGGGTTGTGCAGTAATGCATAGTGCGAATCGTAACACTGTGCTACACCGTGGGTACGGGCAAAGGCCTCGACTTTGGATTTACTTCGCCCGGATACAGCCTGCAGCTGGGAATTTTCTACGAATTGTAAAGCCCGGGCAAACTCGGCGGCTATACGACCGGGGCCTATGATTCCCCAGCGCAATAATGAAGGTTCAGTCATGCTTGGTAGTCCGTGGATTCACTCACGCAGTTACTGGTTTTATCCAGACACAAAACGAGAATTTATATTCCCTAAATCTTAGCGTTATGGCCACTGTAAATCGTTAAAAAGGACTATGCTTGCGATTAATATAGCTACAAATACCGGTATAGGCCCTGTCGATTAGATCGGGAGGAGAATGCGGAGTATAGTTGGCCTCACCGTATCCGAGACAACCGATGCACTCATGACCCGTTGGTTAATACAACAGCTGTATGAAAACCGAAACTATCGGTTTTGGTTTTGCCAACTGATTGGCTGGGGTGGTTATTCCCTGGTGACTTTCCTGAGCATTACCCTGGTCGATGATACGGTCAGTTGGCCGCACATTGCGCATATTTGTATGTCGGCAGGATTGGGCATATTAACCACCTGGCCCCTGCGCCCTTTGTATCGCGAAACATTTAGTTTTTCAATATCGCATAGAATCGTTCTCGCCACGACGGCGGTAATTGTTCTCAGCGGCGTGTGGACGGTATTACGAGTAACGGTTTTTGCCCTGATGATGGGCAAACCGGCTATATGGGAAGAGTTTAACTATTGGTATTTTGGTTCTCTATTTGTCTTTTTAACCTGGACAGTCCTGTATTACGGCATTACCTATTATGAACTGCTCACCCTGGAGCACCAGAAGTTGTTGCAAGAATCTGTCCTCAGGAATTCTGAAAAGTTCAAACGTTTACAGGCGGAAACCTCGGCGCGGGAAGCACAGCTGCAGATGCTTAGGTACCAATTAAACCCGCATTTTTTGTTTAATACCTTCAATGCAATCAGTTCATTGGTGCAGACTAAAGAGAATAAAAAAGCGCAGGAGATCATACAGTTGCTAAGTGATTTCTTGCGTCATTCCTTGGACCAGGATGGCGTAGAAAATGTGAGTCTGGAGCAAGAGCTGGAATCTTTAATGTTGTACCTCAATATTGAAAAAGCACGCTTTGAAGACCGCCTCACTCTTCAATTCGATATAGAGCCTGAGGCACGACAAGCGTCGGTTCCCGGTATGATTTTACAGCCGATCATCGAAAATGCGATGAAGTATGCTATTTCGCAGAGCGAGGAGGGTGGAACCGTAAGTGTTTCAGCCAGCGTTTCGGACAATAATTTACTCCTGCAAGTCTCAGACACGGGGCCGGGTGATAGTGCGACGAAAATTTCCCAGGGTCGCGGTATTGGACTGCGCAATACGTTGCAAAGACTGGAAGCCATTTATTCGAGCGAGTATGCGTTTGAAATTAACGAGGAGGCAGCAACGGGCTTTACAGTGCGGTTTCGCTTTCCATTCGAGCGGGTCTCGCAGCAGCGTGACAACAATGTTTCGCAGGGGGAGATAACACCTTGCGTCAGTTAAAAACCGTTATTGTCGACGACGAACCGCTGGCCCGAAAATTGTTGCAGTCGTTGCTGTCGGACATACCTGAGATAGACGTAATCTGCGAATGCAGAAATGGCCGTGAGGCGGTAGAGGCCTGTCGGGATTTAGAGCCTGACTTAATGATCCTCGATATCCAGATGCCTCAGGTGAGTGGCTTTGATGTGGTAAGAGAGCTGCAGTCTGATTTGATGCCTATGGTCATTTTCTGCACCGCCTATCAGCGCTATGCGTTAGATGCTTTCGATTTACATGCGGTTGACTATTTGTTAAAGCCGATTGATGAGAAGCGATTGCAGCGAGCGGTGGCAAGGGCGATGGAACGTGGGCAGGATGATAGCAATAGCGGGGAGCATAAATCGCCGCTGCTGGGCGCCATCGATGAAATCGCGAGGAAGGTATCCGGCAGGTCGACGACCAAAAATCCCACCCAGGCAAGCGACGAGTCTTTGCTTGCAGGCCGCAAAATTGCTATTAAAGATCATGACAGTACTGTCTTGGTAGAAATCGACGACATCGATTGGGTAGACGCCGCTGGTGATTATATGTGTGTGCATGTGAAGGGTGAAACACTCATTCTGCGCAGCACGCTGAAGAACCTCATATCGAAGCTGGACCCCGATCAGTTCAAGCGCATTCATCGCTCCACGCTGGTTAACCTTTCACGCATCATTAGAGCGACACCCCTGCAAAAGGGAGAATACATGCTAGACCTTGACTGCGGCGAGCAACTAAAGGTCAGCCGTAACTATCGCCAGGGCATTAAACTATTTCTGACACAGAGGTAGGTTTTAAGGCTGGCTATTCAATAATGATAAAACCTCTTTGTCACGTGCACGCCATAGGGCTGTGTATTTTTCTTTCTGCCTGTGCAGGGATGAAAACATCAGGCGATGCAGCGCTTAATGCATCGATTTATATCAGGACAGAGGCTGACATTCCGGCTGCCTTGGCCGGTATGACGCTGCGGGAAAAAGTAGGGCAGATGGTGCAGACCGATATTGCCGTAGCTTCGCCGCAGGATGTTCGCACACACGGCATTGGTTCCATCATTAGCCTGATTCCAAAAGGAGATATGAACACCACGCGCGCCTGGCGTGCTATGGCGGATTCCTATCAGCATGAAGCGCTTCAAACACGCACTGGAATTCCACTGGTATTCGCGATTGATGCGGTGCACGGTCATAGTTATTTTGATGGCGCCTCGGTTATTTTGCCACATAATATCGGTCTGGGCGCGACTCGAAATCCAAATTTGGTCAGGCAATTGGCGCAACTTACGGCCGAAGAACTATCGGCAACTGGTGTGCGCTGGACGTTTTCTCCCACTATCGCTGTCGCCCGCAACATACGTTGGGGCAGAACCTTTGAGTCTTTTGGTGAAACCGCAGAACTGCAACAGATGTTTGCTGCACCTATGGTTGAAGGCTATCAGGGCGACGATCTCAAGGGCGCGAATACTGTGGGGGCTACCGCTAAGCATTTCGTGGCCGATGGGGCGGTAGATGACGGTATTGACCGGGGCAATGCCACACTTTCAGAGACTGAATTGCGCGCTCTGCATCTGCCGGGTTTTATCGATGCGATTGACCGTGGTGTTGTCTCTGTAATGGCCTCGTTCAGTTCTGTAAACGGTGAAAAAGTGCACGGTTCAAAGGCCTTGCTCACAGACTTGCTAAAGAGCGAGTTGGGCTTCGAAGGCGTAGTAGTTACCGATTGGGAAGGCATTTCTACGGGCGGTTTGACCCTGAAGGAGGGGTTGGTGGCTGGCATTGATATGTTTATGTTTGCCCAGTCATGGGCGACTAGCATGCCCGCTATTGTCACTCTGGTAGAAGAGGGTGAAGTGTCGCTGAAGAGAATTGACGATGCCGTATCGCGGATCCTGAAGATGAAAATGAGATTGGGTCTGTTCGATAACCCCAACAGTTCACCAGCCTATGCACACACAGTGGGTTCCAAGGCACATCGCGATCTTGCCAGACAAGCTGTGCGCGAGTCACTGGTGCTATTAAAGAATGATGCTGGTGTTTTGCCACTGGATAAAAACACCCGGGTTGTAGTGGTGGGATCGCACGCCGATAACATTGCCTTTCAGTGTGGCGGCTGGACTAAAAAGTGGCAGGGCGCCCAACTTGATTTGTTTGGTCACGCCGCGCGCCCGGTCGACGGCGCAACCAGTATTGTCGATGGCATCAGGGATGTTATAGGTAGTGAAAACGTGATTGATGCGGGCGAGTCGGGGTTTAGCGATGAAGCCGATGTGGCGATCATCATCGTCGGCGAAACACCCTATGCGGAAGGTTTTGGCGATAGAGCGGCGGCAGATCTTGTGTTGGCACAGGAGCAGCGCGATCTCATCAAGCGGTATCACGATGCGGGCTCGAAAGTGGTTACCGTATTGATATCCGGTAGGCCGCTGCTGGTAGCGGATCAGATTGATCAATCGGCGGCGTTCGTGGCCGCATGGCTACCTGGCTCAGAGGGGGGCGGAGTGGCAGAAGTATTGTTTGGTGATTACGATTTTGCCGGTAAATTGGGGTTTTCCTGGCCCAGAAACCCCGGCCAGATTCCCATTCATGTGGGTGACCCCGGCTACGATCCTCTTTACCCCTATGGCTTTGGCTTACACTACCCATAATATGGGTTCTCTTATCGCATTATTAGTCCCCTATAGCCCATTGGTGTTGAGAATCGCTGCTGTTTTACTGACACTTCGTAAATCATCCTAAAGGTTGCCGTAAGTGCAATTAAAATACTGAGTCCCTCAAAGGTATCGCCAGAATTATGATCAACCGGGTTCTTTTAGCTTCAGTCTTGTCGATATTGATCAGCGGGTGTAACGTTGCTGGCACTGCAGAGTCGCACAAGGACGCCATGACCGGATCACAAACAACCGGGTACAACAACGAGGCTGTTGTGTGGGCGGTCAATGTGGGTGGTGCGCAGCATACGTCCATCGACGGCGTGCACTATGTTGCAGATGAAATAATCAGCGGGGGTGAGCCAGGGGCGATAGCCGAGATTATTGGAGCACAAGATAGTGTCGTCTATCAAAGCTATAGAATGGGTGACATAAAAATAAGTCGGCCTATTGCCAATGGTGTTTATGATATTACTTTCCAGTTCGCTGAACCCGAAAGTGTCAGCAGTGGCGAGCGTGTCTTTGATATTCTCGTTCAGGGCCAAAAAGTGATAGAGGCATTGGATATACGCCTGGCCAGAGGGGGTGCCCGGCCAAGAGCTCTGAAACACAGTGTTACCGGTGTCGTAGTAAGTGATGGTCAGCTGGACATTCAATTTGACCCACGCAGCGGCATGCCTGTTCTCAGTGGTGTTGTGGTGCGCAGCAGTAACAGTGATGGGCGCAACTGGGAATTGATATGGGCCGATGAATTTGACTACGAAGGCGCGCCAGACCCCCACAAGTGGAATATTGAGCTGTGGGATGCGGCCAAGGTTAATGACGAGGATCAGGCCTACACCGACAGACACAAAAATGTGCGCGTCGCCAACGGCAAGCTAATACTGCAAGCTCATCGGGAGGATTATGGCGACGGCAAATACACCTCTGCGCGCATACAATCCAAGGGCAGCGGTGATTTTCTTTACGGACGGGTTGATATTCGTGCAAAACCGCCAGCGGGGCAGGGCACCTGGTCGGCGCTTTGGATGTTGCCCAGCGACCCGCATCGTTATGCCGCAGATTGCACTTCCGATGACGACGGGCACGGCAGTATCGGCTGTGATGCGTGGCCTAACTCCGGCGAAATAGACATCATGGAGCACGTTGGCTATGATATGACCCGTGTGCATGGCACCGTGCACAATTACGCATATTACGAAAAAAACAAAAATCAACGACAGGGCACTGTTGAAGTTCCGGCTATCGATAAGGCATTTCATGTCTATTCGTTGGAATGGACACCGCAGACGATAACGGTGCTCTTTGATGGCAGTCCGTATTTTTCCTATGTTAATGAAGGCGCCGGTTGGCAAGCATGGCCCTATGACCACCCGTATCATATTATTATGAACCTGGCGATCGGTGGTTGGTGGGGTAGAGCGGGTGGTGCTATTGATGACAGTATATTTCCCGTGAGTATGGAGGTTGATTATGTGCGTGTTTTCAAGCCCGCACTGTGACGCGTTCAATGTTCGCCGCAGCGTGAAATGTTATGATTTATCCGTATATCGAAGTACAAAAACGGACGCTTCGTTGAAGAAGCGATAAAAATTGTTGTTTGAGATTGGGTGATGTTGTGAAGTGCGATTTTCTTATTATTGGCGGTGATGGTGACCTTGCGCTGCGTAAATTATATCCGGCGCTATATTCCCTGTGGGTCAGTGGCTGCTTGCCCCCAGACATCCGCATACTGGCGATTGCCAGACGAAAATTATCGCAGGATGAGTTTTTAAAGCTGGTGCGTAGCTGGTTCGATGGCAGTAAATCGGCGGCAGAGTTTTCTCAGGCTGTGTGGGACGAATTTACCGCCAGGTTGGAATATTGTTCACAGGACGCTACCTCCAGCGAGGGTCTGAGTGAGCTGCACGAAAAGTACCTTAAAGATGCGCAGCGAGACCTGGTTGTGTACCTGGCCACACCGCCACAGATTTTTGCGCCCATTTGTGGTGCGCTTGAGACGGCGGGGCTGGTGCGGCCCAATACCCGTATCGTGGTTGAAAAGCCACTGGGAGACAACCGCGAGTCCTTCCTCAAAATTAACGCTCAACTCACCCGTATTTTCGACGAACAACAAGTTTTTCGGATCGACCATTACCTGGGTAAAGAGACGGTTCAGAACCTGTTGGCGCTGCGTTTTGCCAACACCTTTCTCGAGCCCTTGTGGAATAATAAATACGTCGACAATGTACAGATTACGGTGGCCGAGTCCATCGGGGTTTCCGGGCGCTGGGATTTTTACGACGAGGCGGGTGCCATGCGCGATATGGTGCAAAACCATTTATTGCAGCTTCTGTGCCTGGCCGCGATGGAACCGCCCGCTCACCTGAAGCCCGACGACGTGCGCAATGAAAAACTGAAAGTGTTGTCCTGTTTGCGACCCATGGATGAGCAAATGGTGCGCAAAGACACTGTTATCGGGCAGTACACGGCGGGTGCCGTCGACGGTGAAGCGGTGCCCGGCTATGCTAACGAAGACGGTGCCATACCCGGTTCAGAGACAGAAACCTTTGTCGCTATAAAAGCCCATATCGATAACTGGCGCTGGGCCGGTGTGCCGTTTTACCTGCGCACAGGAAAGCGCCTGCAACACCGCTATTCAGAAATTGTGGTGGAGTTTAAGCAGGTCGCACATTCAATTTTCGGGGTGCGACTGCCGGCGGGCACGCCTAACCGAATGATCATCCGCTTGCAGCCCGATGAAACCATCAGTCTGGAGTTGATGAACAAAGTGGCGGGGCTGGATGAAAAAGCGCCCCTGAGCAAGGTTACTCTGGATCTCACTCACGCCGAAAACAGCTCCCTGGGCCCCAAGCCCGATGCCTACCAGCGTCTGCTGTTTGATGTGATGCACAATAATCCAACGCTGTTTGTACGTGCCGATGAGGTGGAAGAAGCCTGGAAATGGGTAGATTGTATTCACTCCGTGTGGGGCACAGCGGGCAAACGAGCCGAGCGCTATACCGCCGGCAGCTCGGGGCCGTCAGGCGCGATTGCGCTGGTAGCACGCGACGGCAAAAACTGGCACGAGTACCCATAATATGTCGAATCAATTTTACCAATTTGAGTCCAATGTCGAACTCGCAGTGCAACTTGCCAATACGATAGCGCTCGACCTCGAGGAGGCTATTAACACTCGCGGCAAAGCCACGCTGGCGGTATCGGGTGGCTCAACCCCTGTGGCGTTGTTCGAGCAACTTTCCCAGCGCACTGTGGACTGGGCACACATTACTGTCACCCAGGTGGATGAGCGCTGGGTTGACGCGCAACATGAAGATGCCAATGCGCGACTCATACGCGAGCACCTGCTGCAAAATGCGGCGGCTGCAGCTAACTTCGTCAGTATGAAGACGGCCGCGGCTTCTCCTTTCGGGGCGGAAGCGGCGGCCGCCGAAAAATTATCGGCGTTTTCCAATAGCATCGATGTGGTGGTACTGGGCATGGGCAACGATGGTCACACAGCATCATTTTTCCCCGCTGCGACAACCTTGGCACAGGCACTCGACCCCGCAGGTAGTGCGTTGTGCGTCGCCCTAACCCCACCGAGTGCGCCGCATGACCGCATGACCTTGTCTCTGCCGGCTCTGTTGCGCGCACAGCACCTCTACCTGCACATCGTTGGCGAGACAAAAATGGCCGTGCTGCAACAAGCCAGGCTACCGGGAAAAATAGAGGACTTGCCCATTCGCAGTGTGATGGCTCAGGCTGAACCCTCACTTCACATATATTACGCAAATAGGAATTGAACCATGCACCCCGTCGTAGAACAAGTCACACACAGCCTGCGCCAGCGCAGTCAATCATCCCGTCAAGCTTATCTGGATATGTGCGCGCGCACGCAGGACGATCAGCCGCCAAAGAAGCGTCTGTCCTGCGGCAACATCGCCCATGGTTATGCCGCTTGCAGCGATGATGAAAAGGAGCTGATTGGAGGCATGAAGGCTGCCAATGTGGGTATCATCACCGCTTATAATGACATGCTGTCTGCGCATCAGCCGCTCGCCGACTACCCCCTCATGATTAAGCAATTTGCCCGGGAGTTAGGTGGCACGGCGCAGGTTGCATCGGGTGTGCCCGCAATGTGCGATGGTGTTACGCAAGGCCAGCCGGGTATGGAACTGAGCTTATTCAGTCGCGATGTTGTTGCCATGTCGACCGCGGTGGGTCTTAGTCACAATATGTTTGATGCGGTGGTTTGTCTGGGTATTTGCGACAAAATTGTGCCCGGAATGCTCATAGGCGCGTTGCAGTTTGGTCACTTGCCGTTGGCTTTTATTGGCTCAGGCCCTATGGCTACCGGCCTGCCTAACAAGGAAAAGGCGGCTGTGCGCCAGCTGCATGCCGAGGGCAAAGCCGATAATGCACAATTGTTAGCGGTAGAATCTGCCTCCTATCACAGCGCCGGAACCTGCACGTTTTACGGCACGGCCAACACCAATCAGGTGTTGATGGAAATGCTCGGCGTGCAATTGCCCGGCAGCTCGTTCCTGCACCCGGATGACCCGCTGCGCCCCCACCTTACCCGTCGTACCATTGAGGAGTTGATGCGTGCCAGTGCAGACAGTAGCGCTCGCGGCAGCTGTAAAGTTGTAACCGAGGCTTCTTTGGTGAACGCCGTGGTTGCGCTACTCGCCACCGGTGGTTCCACTAACCACACCCTGCACCTGGTTGCGATCGCGCGCGCGGTTGGCATTGACCTCACCTGGGAAGATATGGATATCCTGTCTTCCGTGGTGCCTTTACTGGCGCGTATTTACCCCAACGGCTCGGCAGACATTAACGATTTCCAGCACGCGGGCGGCACGGCTTTTTTGGTGCGTGAACTACGCTCTGGCGGTCTGCTTAATGAACAGGTTATCAATGTGTTGGGCGCGGGTCTGGATCCCTACTGTTGTGCTCCCGGGTTAGGAGAGGCCGGTGAAGTGGAGTGGACCCAGCCGGTTACCCGGTCCAATCGCGAGGACGTACTGTCGCCCTTGCTGCGACCTTTTGCCGAAGAGGGCGGGCTGCGCAGCCTGTCGGGAAATTTGGGCGAAAGTGTCATCAAGGTGTCTGCGGTCAGTGAAGAGCAACGCGTGATCAAGGCGCCGTGTCAGATCTTTCATAGCCAAGAGGCGCTGCGCCTGGCCTTTGAGGCCGACGAGATGAACTGTGATGTGGTTGCGGTCGTGCGGTTTCAGGGCCCTGCGGCTAACGGCATGCCCGAGCTGCACAAGATGACTCCGTTCCTGGGTATATTGCAGGACAAGGGCTACCGCGTCGCGCTGGTGACCGATGGGCGGATGTCGGGTGCATCGGGTAAAGTTCCCGCTGCTATTCACCTGACGCCCGAAGCCATTCACGGTGGGCCCATCGCCTTATTGCGCGATGGTGACCTGGTGGAAATTAATACCCTTGACGGCACCCTGGTTGCCCACGTGCCCTTATCCGAATGGGATGCAAGAGAGCTGGCCACTGCACCGGCAGCTGATAACACCCTGGGGCGCAAACTGTTCGAGGGCTTTCGCCGCTCTGCCAGTGGTGCGATGTTGGGTGCTTCGATCTTTGAGCACACCGCGACTGAGTCATAACAGGGGCTTGTATGAACGTTGTCCCAACTTTGTATGAACCCACCAGACACTGTGTTTCTGCCGGTGGGTTATGGAGTGAGCAGCAAGCACAGGCGACTATTCAAACGATTATTAGTGGCGTTTGCGCTGCTCAGCAGAGGGAGGGCTGTTGGCCCAACGATCTCTCGGAATTTCCCCTGTCACTCTACGACGGCGTGGCCGGCATTGCCTGGGCACTGGATGAACTTAGGCAGCGGGGCTATTGCACGGGGCAACAATCCGGGCTCTGTGCCACTGCAGCGGCCAGCTTTGATCAACTGCCCGTAGACACCGCTCTTTTTGAGCAGTTCCAGGTGCCGGTGTCACAGTCTTTTTATCTGGGCGCCAGCGGCGTGCTTCTACAGATATGGAAGGAGACAGGAGAGGCTTCGATACTGAATAAACTCGATGCACTGATCGCCGAGAACCAAACGCACCCGTGGTTGGAAAATCTTTGGGGCGCACCGAGCACCATGTTAGTCGCCAGCCATTTATACAAGGCAACCGGAGAGGAGCGCTTTGCCGAGCACATCCGATCGGGTGCTGCCTACATAGAACAAAAATTGCAAATACACCCCGATGCCGACTGCCAAATGTGGAACATTGATCTATACGGTGAGCGCACCTGGCTGTTGGGAGCGGGGCATGGGTTTGTGGGCAATGTATTCCCCATTTTGACATCGGCTTCTATTTTTGATGAGCGTACCATCACCCGATGGCGTGAGCGTATTGTGGATACCGCGATACGCACCGCAGAGCGGGAAAATGGCATGGCCAACTGGCGTCAAAGTATTGGCAATATACGTAAGGGGCGCGACAGTATGCTGGTGCAACAGTGTCACGGTGCACCGGGTTTTATTATTTCTCTGGCATCCTTGATTGGCACAGGACATACAGAATTTGACGCACTGATGCTTGAAGCTGGAGAGCTTGTATGGGCAGCGGGGCCCCTGAATAAATACCCTGGCCTGTGTCATGGCACGCCGGGCAATGGCTATGCACTGTTAAAACTCTATGAAAAAACAGGGGATGCGCTATGGTTGCAACGCGCACGTGTCTTCGCAATGTCTTCGGTCGAACAGCACCAGCAGCTTTCGGTATCAGACTCTGGGCCCAGCTATAGTTTATGGGGCGGAGACATGGGGCTGGCAATGTATCTGGCAGACTGTATTGATGCACGCTGCGACTTTCCTACGCTGGATTATTTCTAGCCTGAGTTTATTTTTGGCAGAGCCCCTGTGCAAGACACTCGGCCAGTTCAATCTGGTTGGTCGGGTGAATTACACTGTCGCAACTCCAGATGTTGTCCGCACCTGCGAGTTTTATTTTCGCCACCGCATCTCCCACAAATAACGCATGGGTTACCATGACGCTGATGCTGGCGGGCCGGTAGGGTTTAAGTTCGCGGCATGCGGCTTCCAGCGTGCGGCCAGTGCTGGCAACGTCGTCTACTAACACGATATGTCGCCCCTCATAGTGGGCTACGGGTAGGCGCACCTGAACATCGCTGTCGCCATAACGGTCTTTGTGGGCAACATAAAACTCCAGGCCATTGCGTTTGGCGATGGCAGCCACCCATTGTTGTGATTCTTCGTCTGGCCCCAGCAGTATGGGGTTTTCGAGCCGGCCATCCAGATAGGCCGACATGGCATCTGTGGCCCCCAGCGCCACTGCTTTGGTCGCAGGTACTGCATCTTCCAATCGATGTACGCGATGCAGGTGAGGGTCAACGGTAATCACTGCGTCGAAATAGCCGGCCAGCAAGTCGCCGATAATCTTTTGGCTGACCGCTTCTCCGGCATGAAACGCCTTGTCCTGACGCATATAGCATAAATAAGGGGCTACCAGTGTTACTTTTTTTGCCCCCAGCTCTGTTGCGGTGCGCGCAGCGAGAAGGAGCTCAATCAGTTTCTTATTCGGCTCATTCAAACTCCTGTATATCACTGTGTGTTCGCGAATGTGCTCCGGTAGGCGCAGACGGCTCTCCCCGTCGGGGAAGTGGTGCACATTGATCAGTGAAAAATCCAGGCCGGCAGCCAGCGCAAGTCGCCGCGCGGGTTCAGTGTATTCGGGAAAGCCAAGCAGCAAGCCTTTTTCGTCGCCTGTGTGCTTCATTAGTACCTCTCATCGACATATTTTTCTCCAATCAGGTAAGCAGAATCCTGCTCGGCTGATTCTCTGGAGAAATCAAAATCCGCCTGAAATTCAGCGTAAATAGCGTACAGTGGCTCGCCGGCCACGACCGGGTCACCGAGTTTTTTGTATAAATCGACTCCGGCGCCTTTGTCCATGGGAGCGCCGGCTAAACTTGCTATGCGCGCTAGCTGCAGGTTATCGATTGTGCAAACGTAGCCGTTTTGTTTCGCCACTATGTCGTGACGCAAACGCCCGAGCTTGGGGAGATTCAGGTTTTTACCCTGCGCGTCAATAATCGCCCGCATCTTTTCCAGCGCTCTTCCCGAGTCGAGAATGTCACGTGCGATGGTATAGCCCTGACCTCCACGAATGTCGGGATCAAATTCCAGAATTCTGCCCGCCAGCTGAAGGCTTTTCTCGAGCAGATCAAGCGGCGCCTGTGGGTGGTTTTCCAGCACTTGCATAACGTCGCGCGCTTCTAGCACGGGCCCAATGCCTCTGCCTACCGGCTGTCTGCCGTCGGTAAACATGACTTCAAGGTTTAATCCGAGATTGTCGCCGACAAACTCAAACAACCTGCGTAGCAACAGAGCACTGTTGCGACTGCGCACTTTGGCAGTCTTTCCAATGGGGATGTCGATAATCAAATGGGTAGCGCCCGCCGCGACTTTCTTCGACAGTATGGACGCCACCATTTGCCCGGGTGAGTCTATTAAAAGGGGGCGCTCAACGGATATTAAAATGTCATCTACGGGAGCGAGTGCGGCGGTGCCTCCCCATCCCAGGCAGGCGCGTTGACTACGCACGATTTGATGTAGCTCGTCGGGGGAGAGCTCTACGTTGGCGAGTACCTCCATGGTGTCTGCGGTGCCAGCGGGCGAGGTGATGGCGCGGCTGGAGGTTTTGGGTATCAGCATGCCGTGCGCTGCCACAATAGGCACGATAAGCATGGTTGTTCGATTGCCCGGTATTCCGCCAATGCAGTGCTTGTCTGCGACCAGGGGTTCGTCCCAGTCAAGCCGACGGCCGGTTTCTATCATGGCCTGGGTAAGGTATAGCACTTCGTCCCGCTCCAGGCCGATTTCGCTACACGCGACCAGAAAGGCGGCTATCTCTATTTTTGAGTAGCGATTGGCGGCGATGTCCCTTGCTATGCCCTGATAATCTTCATAGCTCAGGCTGTCCCCGCCAATTTTTTTGTGCACGGCTTTTATGGAGTTGGCAACCGGGGCATGTGCAATTCGCACCGCTATACCCTCTACGCCTCCCATCTGCTTAAATGCCTGCTCGCACAAGCCCAGTTCGTCGGGAGAGCTTATGCAAGCATTGTCCACGATATTGAGTATGGCAAGGATTGAGCGGCCGGTTTCCTCGTGGTAAATCTCAATTTTGTTCAGTGCCTGAAACCCTTCGCTGCGATAGAGTTTGCAGTCTCTGTGCAAATAGGCCACGTTCTCCTTATAGGTATCTATGGCAACCTTTCGCAGGAGGAGAGTGCTCATTAGGTTTATTCCTCTAAAGCTTTGATGTGGCATCGAGCAAGTTTTTGTAATTTTTCTTGATCAAGCTACCCAAAATACCAATATTGGGTTGCTGGGTTGGACAACTGGTAATCGCGAAGCACAGCTTGTTCATGTAACTCACGACCGTCAAGTTAATGCCCATGCCATCGGTCACTACCGACAGGGGATACATGTGTTCCAGTGCGGCACCATCAAGGTAGAGTCGCTTTTCCGATCCGGGTACGTTCGAGACGATGGCATTGAGGGCTGGTGTGACCTGACTGGTTCGTCCTGCCAGAGTTAGAACAATGGTCGGCATCATCATCATATTGGTATAGTCCTGAGCTGCGGTTACGGACATATTGCGGATGTTCTGCTTTGCCTTGTTCATCACCTTAATTACGCGGCGCACACGTTGGGTGGGGTCGCTCACGTTGGTAAAGAAGGGGCAGAGAATAAAACAAACCTGGTTACCCTCTTGCTGCCCGCTTTTGATTGACATGGGTACACCGGCTTCCAGCGATTTTCTCGGCAACGCCTTTTGCTCCAGTAAATAGTCCCGCAGCGCACCGCCACAAATTGCAACAAGAACATCATTCACCGTACCACCATAGGCCTTGGCCAACGCTCGCATACGCCCCAGTGGCAGCTCAGTGATGATGATTTTGCGCCGTGCATCCACTTCGCCGTTAAACAGGGTGCGCGGTGCAGTAAATGGAAGCGGCGGTACATCTTGCTTGCCGGTCCAGGCATCGCGGCCCATACCCAATAGCAGGTTTGATACCTGGGGCAGGGCCGCGTAGTGCTTAAGTAAACCACGGCTGGCAGAACCCAACTGCCGGACGAGACTCATTTTGTGATGGTGCGCTGTTGCTTTGGGTGCCGTCTTGCGAAAATTAATCGGGTTGTCTGGCGATTCACTGAACAAAGTGTTGACCATGTGCAGCGCTCCCACGCCGTCGACCATCGCGTGATGCGCTTTGCAGTACAGCGCAAAGCGTCCGCCGGGCAGTCCCTCGACTAAATGTATTTCCCACAGAGGCCGGTTGCGATCCAGCATGCGTTCGTGCACCCGTGAAACCAGTGCCAGCAGATCATTCATGCGCCCCGGAGCCGCTAACGCATAGTGGTGAACATGGTAGCTGGGGTCGTAGTCGTCCGCCGGTACCCACGCGGGGTTGCGCAGGGAGTAGGGGTCTTTTAATTTCTTGTCAAACGCTGGCCACAGCTCATTGAGGCGACTGCAGTGGCGGGCCAGCTTGCGCATGTAACTGGGCGAGGCGTCTTGAGGGGGCCTCAAAATCATTAAACTCGCGACATGAAACGGGCGCTGCTGCGACTCCATGCGTAAAAACGAGGCGTCCTGAAAACTCAGTCTTTCCATTTTTATCACCGTATTCGTTCCTTATTTGATCAATTGTGAACCGGTGGGGCCAATGCCATATTGTGTTAGATCAAGAAAACGTGATTCCGATGGTGAAGGTCTGCTACCGGTTGCCATCACCGCAAATACATTAATGTCCGCAATGCTGACATTCTTTGCGCTGCTGATTGCCTCAATAGAGCTGTATACTGGTGCCCCTGCATCCCCGCACCAACGTTTGCCCCACATGGAACCCGTTTGCTAGCCACTGCCAGAGAATCCAACACGCGCTTTTTCTTTCGCTACATACTGCATCACAAGCAGTCCTATGCGGCGGGCATCGTTTTTATATTTTTGACCAACTGGCTGGCGGTCAGCATTCCCGGGTATTTGGGTGAAAGCATCGATTTGCTCAGCGGCAGTACGCTGATCGACAAGCAGGATCAACTGGTACGCAGTATTGCGGCGGTTATTATTTGCGCGCTTTTGATGGTTGTCACACGCACCTTGTCGCGAATTATGTTCTTTAACCCCGGGCGTAAAATTGAACAGGAACTGAAGGATGATGCGTTTGAAAAACTTACCCAAATGCAGCCTGAATTCTACCGTCAGCACGAGACCGGAACCTTAATTTCAATCGTCAACAATGACATTAATGGGGTTCGCGCGCTGGCTGGTATTGTCATGCTGCAGGTTTTCAATATTTTCTTTGCGCTGTCGCTGACGCCGCTAAAGATGTATCAAATTTCTCCCAGCCTCACCTTGTATTGCATTATTCCTGTGATGATAACCTTTGCTATCGCGCACAAGGGTATTGCGTTTATGCGCCGCATGATGCGCGCGCGGATGCTGGAGTTACAGGAGATGTCTTCCAGCACCGTGGGCTTTTTGTCCGGCATAGAAGTGATTAAGTCACAACGTATTCAGGCTTGGGCCGAGACTGCATTTGCGCGCGAAAACCACAAGATACTCGATAGATCACTGCGCTTAACGCTGGTGCGCACCCTGATTCTTCCGGTTATAGCCTACACCGACCGACTGCTCAAAGTATTGATTTTGGCGGTGGGTGGTGGCTACCTGATACAACAGCAGCTGTCTCTGGGTGACTTGACTGCACTGTTGTCTTTCGCTGCGCTGCTGGCTATGCCATTCATTTCACTGGGAATGGTGCTCTCGGCGTGGCAAACCGGCATCGTCAGTCTTGAAAGCATGCGCAAAATTTTGGACCGTCCCGTACACGCGCAGGACCAGATACACCTGCCAACAGCGCGGCGTCAGCAGCTTTTCTCACACCATATTCACGTGAAAAACTTAAGCTATCGCTACCCCGGCAGTGACGTGGATGCGTTACGCGATATCAGTTTCGAGATTCAACCCGGGCAGACCGTCGGCATTCTCGGCAAAGTGGGTGCAGGCAAGACAACACTGGTGAATTGCCTCAACCGCTATCTCGATATCAAATCGGGGCAGGTGTTTATCGATGACGATGATATCACCGCATTGTCCCGCCAGGACTTGAGAACTGCGGTGCGGACCATAACCCAGGATCCCTTTTTGTTTTCTGACACCGTCAGCCACAATATTCAGTTTGGTTCGGTCGGGCTCGATAGTCCTCTGCCGCTGGAACAGGTGTTGTATCAGAGCGATATGCTGGATGAAGTGCAGCTGTTTCCCGAGCGTGAAGAGACGCTGGTGGGAGAGAAGGGCATTTTGTTGTCGGGCGGGCAGAAGCAGCGCTTGAGCTTGTCACGCGGCCTGTACACACCCTGCAAACTAATGATTCTGGACAATGTGTTGTCCGCAGTTGATAACGAAACCGAACGTTTCCTGCTCGACCAGATTTTCGATCACGCGCGCAGCTCGGCGACGCTGATTGTCTCGCACCGCGCAACGGTGCTTGAAAAAGTTGACACGATACTGGTCATGTCTGAGGGTGCGGTGGTGGCGCAGGGCAGCCACCATGAACTTTTGCAGCGTTCCCCCGAGTACCGGCAGACCTGGGAATTGCAGCAACATGATGGGGGGAATGCGTTGTGAAAAATTCCCGGTTGTCAGTGGTGTATCGTTTCCTTGGACATTTCAGGCCCTATCGTAGGCAGGTTATTTTAGGTGTCAGTTTAATACCGGTGTCGGTGACCTTTAGCATTTTGTTTCCCTGGTTAATCATGCGCATCATTGACGAGCAGCTTGTGCCTGGCGTGAGTGAGGGCTTCATGTTTTCGATTTTGGCCTTGGTTGGTGTGCTGCTGGGTAACTTCGTCGCCGATGCAATTTTTAACTACTCGCTGCAGTCGGCAGCGCAGTACGCAATACGCGATATTCGGGCGGAAATGTTCTCCCGGGTACTGCAGTTCCCAAGGCGTTATTTTGACAAGACGCCTATGGGTGTCACGCTCACCCGCCTCACCAGTGACCTGGAGGCTATCAGCGAGTCATTCACCCAGGGTTTTCTCAGCATGATTCGCGATGTGCTGGTAACTCTGGCACTGCTGATCTTTCTGCTGTTTATCAGCTGGAAACTCACCCTGGTTTTAGTCTTGATTGGCCCTCTTATTTACTACATCACTGAAGTGTTGCGGCGCTTGTTACGCGATACTTATCTAACCGCGAGGGTAGTGCTGTCGCAGAGCACGGGTTATCTGCAAGAGTGTCTTAGCGGTGTTAAAACCGTGCAGCTGTATAACGCCGAAGCCGATGTACAACGTCGCTACGGTGGTTATACCGAAGATTTCTGTCAGGCCCAATCCAAGTCCAACCTTTATGACTCGGCGCTGTATTCTATTATTGAAGGCATTACCACCGTCAGCATGGGTTTGATTATCTGGTATGGCTCAAAAGAGATTTTGGCGGCCACTATCTCGCTGGGCATATTGGTTGGCTTTATCAATACGCTGGATAAAATTTTTGTGCCGATCCGCGATTTCACCTCACAGATGGCATCCATTCAACGAGCTTTTGCGGCCTTTGATCACATCGAGGATATCTATCAGCAGGAAACCGAGGGCGAAGCTGTCAGCGGTGGGCAGCTACTGACGGTCGAGCAGCGCCAGCACCTGGAAACATTTCGCACCCTGGCATTTGAGTCGGTGAGCTTTAAATACAATGACAACGGCCCCTACGTGTTGAGTGATGTGAGCTTTGAGTTAAATAGGGGTGACAAGATAGCGCTGGTTGGCAGCACCGGGTCGGGTAAGTCCACTATCTTGCGCCTGTTGACCAAAACCTATGGCAACTATCACGGTAGTATCAAGCTCAATGGCATCGAGCTGAAAGATATTCCCAAGGCGGAAGTGGGTAAGTTTTTCTCACTTATGCAGCAGGAAGTTTTTCTGTTCAATGAAACTATAGCGTTCAATATTGGCTTGGCGCAGGAATCCAATAATGAACAATTGGTGGTCGATGCGGCAAAATATGTCTACGCCGATAAATTTATAGAGCGCCTGCCAGGTCAGTACAACTTCGTGCTGCAGGGCAACGGCAGTAATCTTTCTGCAGGTCAGGGGCAGTTGATTGCCTTTGCCCGTGCCATTGCCGGCGGTAGTGAGGTGGTGATGCTGGATGAGGCGACCAGTTCAGTCGACTCTGTGACCGAGCAACTGATCCAAAAAGCCATCGATCATGTGTTTGAAGAAAAGACAGTCATCGCCATTGCCCACCGACTGAGCACTATTGCCCACTCGGACCAGATACTGGTACTGGATGGCGGTGCGATTATTGAGCGTGGCACGCATAAAACCCTGATGGCGAAAATGGGCTTTTACGCCAATTTGGTTCAGCAGCTGGATGCTGAAGAGGCGGACTAGCTGGTCTCAAGCAGAGAGCTTTGAGGGGGCCTTATTATGAGGCTGCTCAGTGTCTTGAAATAGGGAGAAATCCAAACGT
>JBLHNQ010000021.1:0-37849 GCA_047650635.1 Halioglobus sp. | reverse complement strand
AGCCGTTGGGGACTTCGCAGCTTCTCTGAGCAAGCAGGTAGCCGTTGGGGACTTCGATAATACCCTGACTACGCTATAGCAAGCTTATTTCTATGGGTGTTTGATCAGGTGGGGATGCCTTCCCCCACTTGGTCAAACATCCATTTTTGCATTTACCTCATCAAATACGTCACCCGTTAGGTTAATCTAGCTAAGTAAAATTAGATCGACTAAGATCAGGAACCTGACATATACCATGACGAAATCGTATGAGGCCATGGGCTTTTTTAGCCATAATATTATTTTTATCTCGAACACCTTTTCTTGAAGGTGCAGAGCTTTCGAATTCCGCCGAAGTCTCTTTCAAGCCATCTATAGTCTCACAACACCTCGCACAGCAAACGGTTACCCAAACCTTCCAGGACTCTAGAGGTGTACTGTGGTTTCTCACGCAAGAAGGGCTGAGTAAGTACAACGGCCTCGAAGTAGAGAACTACATCCACTCTCCAACGGACCCATCCTCGATAACCACCAATTCAGTAACCGGAATCGCGGAAGATAGAAATGGCGATTTATGGATCTCGACCAAAGGCGGTGGACTAAACAAATACGATGCAATAAGAAATAGCTTCACATCAATCTATGCTGATCCCGACAAGAGGAGATCCCCGCTATCAAATGACATACGCACAATTTATGCAGATAGAAGTGGAATACTATGGCTCGGCTATGAAAATGCCTTCAGTTCATTTAACCCCGAAACAGGGGTATTTCTTCATTACAATCTAGACTCGTTAAATGCTTCATACATCGGTGAAGTAACTGATTTTTCGGAGGACTCCAATGGGCTAATTTGGGCAGCAACACTCGGAGGTGGTCTCATTGAAATTGACCCAAAGAGGCACAGAACCACCCCCCACAAGCATCAACCGAATGACAATAACTCCATAGTTTCAAATGAAATATTAAAGGTCATAATCGACGAAGATGACAATATATGGGCCATATCTAGAGACGATGGGATTTCTATCCTCAAATCTAATGGACAAAATACCACTGCCTTAAAACACTCCCCCAACAACTCTACGTCCTTATCCTCCAACGTAGCATACGATGCAATGATCGATTTAGACGGCAGAGTCTGGATCGCAACCTATGAAGGGCTGAATATTTTTCAGCCACAATCCAATTCGTTCATCCGTCTTAATCAACTAAATCCTGATTTGCCCTCAGTCACCAGCATCTATCAATCGAGGGAGGGGCTATATTGGGCAGGAACCATACTGGGCCTTACAACAGGGGCATATACACCCTTTCAGAAGGTCGATACAACACTAACCCGCTTGTCCAGTAACATAGTGAATGCGTTTGCAGAAACCTCCGATGGAAGTTTTTGGGTGGGAACTGCGGATGGTTTAAATCGACTGCGACCTGGTAATCAATCCTTTGAATGGATAAACGAGTCAACACATCCAAATATTTCGTCTGCTGATGTCATGAGTTTACTGGCCGAGGGAAGCACACTTTGGGTGGGAACGTATAACGGTGGAATCAATCGTATAGACATTGAAAAAAATACAAGTATTGCATATCAGTATAGCGCCCTTGACGACACATCAATTGGAGCTAATGGGATTACTTCAATTCTACGAACCACTGATAATGAGCTCCTCATTGGGACCTACGGCGGCGGTCTGAACGTCTACCAGGAGGACACGGGCACTTTTAGAAGACTGACACATAATTTGGCAGATCAAAGGAGCCTGAGCAACAATAATGTACTCGCTCTATATCAAGATTCGCTGGGGATGATCTGGGTAGGTACTGAAAACGGATTAAATCGCTATTACCCCAAGGAAAAAGTATTCGATCGTTATCACGCTGAAAGAGGCCAATCGAACAGCCTCCCCAACGAGTTCGTATGGTCTTTCTTCGAAGATGAAAAGCAACAACTCTGGCTGGCCACTCGCGGCAGCGGGATAAACCGCTGGGACGCCGCAGATCGACTGGCTTCAAATGCCAATTTTATTCACTTTTCAGACAATATTTCCCTACCAAGCGCAAACGTCTACGGAATACAGCAGGACATAAACGGCTATTTATGGCTCTCGCACAACAGAGGAATTACAAAATTCGAGCCAGACTCATTGGAAACTCACCTGTACGGGAAAAAAGATGGTTTACAGGGCAACGAATTCAACCTGGGTGCATCCTTTCGTTCCAAGAGCGGAGAGATATATTTTGGAGGGAATCAGGGATACAACATCGTTCCCACCGAAGGGGTCACTGAAAGAAAAACGCCGCCTCAAGTCACAATTTCAAAGATAAAAATCATGAACGAGCGTGTGGAGTATGACACCCCATATTATAAATTAGACACAATCGAGTTGAGTTATGAGGACCGGATGTTTTCCGTTGATTTTTTTGCTGCAGATTACACGAATCCGGAGCTGGTCAAATATGCCTATAAACTCGATGGACTGAACTCGGACTGGATCATCTCGGACGACGTCCATTCGGCGTCATTTACCACACTGCCCCCAGGGGGCTATACATTAAGGCTCGCAGCAGCTAGTCCTAGCGGCGTGTGGAACTGGAATGGGCCGACGATCGCCATAAAAGTAACGCCCCCACCCTGGCTTAGCCCGGCTGCATACTTCACTTACGCGTTCATTGTTCTTCTGGTAATTGGATATGCATATCAGCGCCAGAGAACTCTATCCACCCGGGCATTAGCACGACAAAGGGAGCTTGAGGTAAAGGTATTAGAGAGAACAGCAGACCTGCAGAAATCGCAACTTGTCGCAGAGGAAGCCAACAAGGCCAAATCCGAGTTCCTTGCCACCATGAGCCATGAAATCAGAACCCCAATGCATGGCATGATAGGAATGACCGAACTTTTGCTGCATACAAGTCTTACAGAGCAGCAGATTCAATTTGCCAACGCAGCCCGCAATAGTGGGGAGGCACTTCTGGAACTAATTAATTCTATTCTAGATTTTTCAAAAATCGAAGCGGCAAAAGTTGAGCTCGAAAGAATTGAATTTAATCTAATAGAACTCATAGATGATATTTGCTACCTACAGGGAGAGCCTGCACAGCGTCGAGGTCTATCTCTGAACAGTATTTTTTCCCGATCAGTTCCTGAGTTACTCATTGGTGACCCCACCAAAATGCGCCAAGTAATAATGAATCTGCTAAGCAATGCTCTAAAGTTCACTCATGAGGGAAATGTCAATGTCCGTGTAGTTTCGGAGTTAATACCAAAGCGCGAGAATCAGTTACTACTCCATGTTTCGATCCAGGACGACGGCATAGGGATGGACGAAGAAACGCAAAAAAGAGTTTTTGAGGCGTTCACACAGGCCGACGCAAGTACGACCCGTGAGTACGGCGGCACCGGGCTAGGGTTAGCAATATCACGTCAATATATAGATATGATGGGAGGTTCGATTGAAGTCGATTCGGCTGTTTCCCAGGGAACTACGATATCCATTAGCATCCCCATGCGGATCTCCAAAACCAAACAAAAAATTCATGATAATTTGGCTAAACATACCGCCAAGGTAGTGTGTAAAAATGAAGCAACATTTGAGATGCTATCATCACACCTGCGCCATTGGGGCATAAAAGATATTGCACGAAGCTCTGCGTTCAATCTTTTCGATGGAAAAACACTTGATACCATCCATTTCATAGACTACGACTCTAGTATCGAACCGCAAGCCTATGACCAGTTGTCTGTAGATGGGGTTAACGGAATCGCACTCACGCCACTATCCGACATCGATTTACCGAGAGGCCTACGAGACTGGGTCAAACTGTCCAAGCCTGTTACTACGCAAGGCCTGAAGAGTGCCGTAGAAAAATTACTGGATAGCGGTGAAATTCCCGGCGCGGTGGACATTACCCCTAATGAAGGTGCCACAAAGAACATTGCTAGAATTTTGGTCACAGAAGATGTTCTTACAAATCAGGAAATCGCAACAGAAATGATACAAATGTTGGGCTGTGAAGTAGAAATAGCAAACAATGGCCTAGAGGCAGTTAGCCGGTATCTGGAAGGCTCTTTTGACCTTATTTTTATGGACTGCCAGATGCCGGTCATGGACGGGTATGAGGCAACTCAGCGCATTCGAGAACTGGAAAAGGAAAACAAATTTCAGCCTATACCGATCATTGCCCTAACTGCAGGAATCAACGATGAAGATAAGGCCCGATGTAAAGCTGCAGGAATGAACAGGTATCTCACTAAGCCGTTCTCGATTCCGGAACTGACGGAAGTACTTCGTGACTTCCTGGGCGCGGATATCGGCACAGCTGCCCCACCTGGAAGGCCACCCGCGGTGGCTGAACAGTCGCATCAACTGGAAATCATCAACCGACAGGCAGTTGAGAATATTCTGGAGGTCGAGAGACAAACCGGGAGATCAATACTCCCGACAATTTTCGAGGGATTCACCAGTCAAATGGAAGAAAAACTTGAGGAGTTGGACGGAGATTTGATTTCTGCTGATCCCCAAGCGCTGTATAAAACCGCACATGCTATAAAGTCGATGAGCGCAAATATGGGTGCGGAGCAAGTAAAAATACATAGCTCCAACATTGAGACTCTAGGGAAATCGGGCACAATAGACGGAGTTGATAGTATGATCCCACAACTGAAGTCGTCATACTTGGAGTTCGTAAAGCTGTTTGAAATCGAATTGCAGAATCGGGATGTAGAAGCCTCACTGTAATCTCCTGCAACAAAAAGATAGGTGGGCTCGATGTCATTGGAAAGCGTTATACGTGCATCACTACTCGCATTGCTACTCTGTTCAGGCAAGGCATTTCCAGCGCCCCCCCTTCAATTCAACATTAGTCTAGCAACATTCTCTAATGAGCTAAGCCAACCCAGCATCACAGCCATATATAAGGATAAAACAGGATTCCTTTGGATAGGCACACAGTCCGGACTAAACAAATACGACGGATCCAGCACTACGATATTCAGCTCAAGTCCCGCCTCACCTCATCGAATACCCGCTTCCTATATCAGTCAAATATCTGAAAGTCTGGACGGCACTCTCTGGATCGCAACTTACGGAGGTGGACTCGCCAAATATGACGAACAATCCAACAGCTTTGAGCCGATTACTGAACTACCCAACAATGAATACAGCTTATTAAAATCTCTTTTTATCCAAAGTAATGGAAAGATTTGGGTCGGAACTAAAGACAAAGGAGTTGGAGTGTACGACCCCATACTTAATCGATTTGATTCGTGGCTGTCTTCCAACAAAAGGAACCAGGAAATTGGCACGCCTTTCGGTATCATCGAGGATGGATTTGGCCAAATATGGACAGCGGGGGAAAATGGACTGTACTTAGTTGACAGGGAACAACATCAGATTACGGCATTCCCTCTTCCCAATACTCCCTCACGATCCCTGCTTTTAGCGACCGCTATTGAATACGTTTCATCAGGAAGAATTTGGGTTGGCACAAGCACAGGTAGCCTTCTTCAGTTCGATACAAAAAGCACTAGCTATATAACAAAGGTTAAGCCATTGGACGTCAAGCTTGGGTGGATTAGTGATCTCGCCCACACACAAAACACCCTCTGGGTTGCTACGGATAATGGTTTAACGGTTATAGACACAACGGGGGGAAATCATCGTAGTTTTACACAATCCAATTCTCTTCTATCAAACGATTTCGTAATATCCCTACTTGCAGACCATGACTCTTTAATCGTTGGAACAGGTAATGGGCTCAATATTTTCTCAGCTAGTTCCTTTGATAAATACCAAAGTTCAAACAGTAGTATTTTCGACGATGTATCTTCCTTCGCACAACATAACAATCAGGAACTATGGGTTGGCACCTTTAATGGCGTCTTCAGGTTTGATCCGCTAAGTCGACAACACGTTCCACTCGACAGAATATTCAAGACAGCTAAATCATATGGCCGTAGAGTTACTGCAATGGGTATCAATTCCGAAGAACTATGGCTAGGCTATTATAACAGCGGCGTTCAAATCGTGAATTTAAAAACGGGGGCAACTCGTTCACCAAATATTCCAGCTAACAAAGACCTTGCGATTACTACGATCGTACATACCGGCGGTGGATACAGTTGGATAGGAACCTACAATCAGGGATTATTCAGAGTCAAGGGAGATGAAGTCGTCGCCTATTTCAATGCCCAGGATTCGGCGAACTCGATTCCGGACCCAACTATTGTTTTTATCATCGAAACCCAAGACGGGCTAATGCTGATCGGTACCGAAACGGCAATGTACCAAGTAGATCCTTCTACGGACGCCGTTCATAGGCTTGAGCCAGTCATCAAAGAAAACACTAAATCTCCGGTATTGGTATCAGCCGCAGAGAATATAAATGGCGACATATGGCTAAGCGTTAAAGACATGGGTTTATTCATCTGGAGAAAGACAGGGTCATCCCGCAATACAGCTAAGCTTGAAGCTCTTCCGGGGAATACCAACCTACCGAGTACAACGATTTATGCAATAGAATTTGACGATGAAGGTTTTGCATGGGTATCCACTACCCGCGGGATCGCAAAGCTCACTGGTTCAGGAGAACTGGTGGATATCTATACGACAGCAGACGGTTTACAGGGTAACGACTTCAACCAATCGTCTTCGTTCAAAGACTCCCGGGGGCGTATCTACTTTGGTGGCAGTAACGGTTACAACCGATTTGATCCCAGCCTAAAGACAAGCACTCCGCCGCGTCCACCCGTTGTACTCACCAAGTTAAACATTGCAGGGACAGAACCCACACTGCCTGTCGCAATACACAAGCTGGAATCTTTGGAGTTGTCCTACCTCGACTATTTTGTAACCTTGGACTTCAGTGTTCTGGATTATGCCGACCCCAAGAACAACCACTACCGGTATAAGCTTGAAAACTTCGACCCACAGTGGATAGAAAACGACACCAAGAACAGCGCAACCTACACCAACCTCCCACCTGGCGACTACACATTCAGGGTTCAGGGCGCCAGTTCAGCTGGCGCCTGGAATCGCGAAGGTGTCAGCCTGGACATAGTAATACACCCGGCACCTTGGCGAAGCTGGCAGGCCTGCGTGTTCTATTTCTTTGTGTTCTTTGTATTAGCTAGATTAGGCAAGCATTACTACGACAACATCATGCTTCGCAAGAAGGCCACTATCATCGCAAGGGAAATGCATTACGCCGCTGACAAAGCAACGGATGATCTCCAGGAGCAGCTCGATTATCAGGATGAGTTTGTCAAAGTAGTGCATACACACAGCGCAAATACGCTAGAACTTATCGGTGATTTTATCTCACTGCAGGCCAATCCACAGGACAACAGCCATCGCATCGCCGCTCTCAGTCAGCTGGAAGCTTGCTTGCTCTACCAGGGCGACGAATTACTGGCTAACCTGGAGGCCTACACAAATCTGGTCATCAGCGAGCTATTGAATGAGCAAGGCTGTGACGCACAATCTATAACCACAATCAACGAGATTCCAGAACAACTGGTAGATGCTAACCTCGCAAGCTCTCTATCGATTGTTATCTATGAGCTTTTGAGAAATAGTTTTCAGCGAGCAAACAAAAACCAGGCAGCTGCCAAGTTTATTCAAATTCGATTGGAAGAAGTATTTGACGGGGTGCTGGAAAACACTAGAAAATTCAAACTGTCTGTCGCAGACAACATTGAGCACTCCATAGATAATAGCTCCCCAAGCCCGATTGAAACCTCAGGCATGGCAATAGTAAGCTTAATCGCTAAAAGGCTGAATGGCGCGGTGGTAGTTTCGTCAGACGACGGAACCAAGATCTCACTGACATTTTCAGCGGCGAAGGTGTGGCATGAATCGTAAATTACAGGGAGCCTGGAATGGCCCACGGTAGCTCAGAATTTCGACTGCGCGCTTTTGGGGCTGCCTGCCATATTTGCGTCGAAGACAATGGCTCTCAGAGCGATGCGGTACTCTCACTGGCAAAATTGGAGTTAAGCCGACTCGAATCAAAGTATAGTGCTTTTAATTCCACGAGCATCGTGGGGAAAATGAACAAGGCAGCTGGTCACTCAGAATTTATAGAGCTAGACGGCGAAGCACGCAGCCTATTCGAATTTGCCACGGCACTGTGGCATGAAAGTAATCACCAGTTCGATCCAAGCTCAATCATTTTACACAGTTGTTACTCGGACAATGGACCGGTGCAAGGTGCTAAAGTTCTTCTGCAGCGACGCCTGCCAAAGGTAGACTGGTCACGTATTGAATTGACCGACAACGGTGCGCGCATTCTCGATAGCGGCATGCTTGTCAATCTGGATAGCTGTGTACGCCCCTACGCCGCTGACTGTATACGGCGAATTTTGGCGAGTCAGGGTGTGCGCAGTGCACTGATAAGCCTTGACGAGGACATCACTACCATTGGTAAGCAGCCCGATGGAGCTAACTGGCTTGTAGGAGTAAAGCATCCAAAAAGTAATGGTGTGGCGATTGCGCGGCTCAAGCTAAACAATCGCGGCTACTCGATACGTGGTGATTTTGAGAATTGTTTGACTATGCATAACGAACGATTTGGCCGCGCCTTTAGCCCTATCGATGGGCATCCTATTCCCGGTTTGCTTTGCGTTGGAGTTATGGCTAATACAGCACTCGAGGCTTGCGGCGCAGCCAATGTCGCGCAGGTCAAGACGGAAAAGCAAGCCCTCAATTGGCTGAGCACGCTCGACCTGCCCTGGTTTGCCATCGACAGAAATCTGACTTGCCATGGTCTTCTATCGAACGGCTCCTGACCCCTCTTGCCGCACGGGTTCTATTCACCCCTGAACTGTGGCACCCGTTTTTCCGACTTCGCGGCAAAACCCTCCTTTAAATCCTGAGACTCCAGCGCGCGTCGTGAAAGTTGCTCGGCTTGTTCAAGGTCTATGTCGCCGGATGCAGCCTGTTGCAATATAGTCTTCATTGCTCTAACCGCCAGTGGCGCGAGTGCGGCGATGTGTTGCGCTAATTTTTCGGTATGCGCAGAGAGCTGAGAGGGCAACAGAAGATGATCCAGAAAACCGATTTCCAGCATAGCCTCGGCATCAAATTCCTCTGCGGCCACCAATATTCTTTTAGCGAGGTTTACTCCGAGCCTTTGTACAAAACGGTTTATTCCCGCTACCGGGTAACATAGGCCAATCGCCGCGGCAGGCACTCGCATACGCGTATTCTCAACACCAATTCTAAAATCGCAACTGAGTGCCAGCTCCACTCCTCCACCATAGACACTACCGTTGAGTGAACAGATAGTGGGCATCTCCAGCGCAGCCAGTTTGTTTGTGGTCAATTGAAATAAATCACTACTGATGTCTCCCGCGCCCAGTTCATGAAGTGCCGCGCCGGCGCAGAACGTTTTATCACCCGCTCCGGTTACCACCAGCACGCGCACCTGTGGATCTTCAGCCACTTTATCCAAAGTATCTTGTATGCATTGTAACTCTGTTGCACCCAGAGAGTTGTGCCGTGCGGGATTATTCAACACCAAGCGGGCAACATGCCCGGTTCGACTGTATTGTACGGTTTGAGTCACGCCTTAAGCCTCGTTTTATAATGAATGTATTTTTGCGAAGTTTGGCACAAGCAGAGGGGGCACGCCATCTCGCTGTAG
Source organism: Halioglobus sp. (assembly GCA_047650635.1). GTDB lineage: Bacteria > Pseudomonadota > Gammaproteobacteria > Pseudomonadales > Halieaceae > JBALVT01. Next base: position 28,225 of record JBLHNQ010000021.1, on the reverse strand, counting down.
ACATAGCAACGGCGCAACCGCATACTCACTGCGATTCCAGCATTTACTTTTTCGGGTGTTTCCAATGCCAAAACGATGCACGTGGTGCGGTGACGACCCACTCTATGTCACATACCATGATGATGAATGGGGGGTACCCGTAAAGGACGATCAGACACTCTTTGAATTTATCATTCTGGAAGGGGCCCAGGCAGGGCTTGCCTGGATTACTGTGCTGCGCAAACGCGAGGGTTACAGAGCCCTATTCGACAATTTCGATGCTGATAAAATAGCGCGCTATAGCGACAAGAAACTGGACAAACTGCTGCTCGACCCACGAATAATTCGCAACCGATTAAAGGTCTATGGCGCCCGAAAAAATGCCGAAGCTTTTTTGAAGGTTCAGCAACAAGAAGGTAGTTTTTCTGATTACATGTGGGGGTTTGTCGATGGCAAACCTATTACCAACACCTGGAAGTCCATGTCCGATCTTCCCGCCACCACCCCTCTATCTGACACTATCAGCAAAGAGTTGAAGAAACGGGGCTTCACGTTCGTCGGCTCGACCATAATCTATGCGCACATGCAGGCTTGCGGCATGATAAACGATCACACCCTTGAGTGCTTCCGCCACAGGGAGTGCAAGCGCCTTGCCATCAGCTAGCCAACACGTCTGGAGACTGGCTTGGCCCAACATAATCTCCAACCTGATGTTTACCACAGTGGGGTTTATGCACATAAAAATTGTCGCGCAGTTGGGCACAAGCTCTGTCGCCGCAGTTACCACCGGGCACAGGGTATTCTTTCTGGTGCAGGCAATATTTATGGGGCTGTCGATCGCCTCTACTGCAATGGTAGCGCGCGCCTGGGGCGCACAGCAGCAACAACAGGCAGAGATGGTGGCCTGGACCTCTCTAATACTCTCAGTGATTCTTGCTGCGCTGATGAGCGTTCCTGTAGTGCTATTCCCCGATTCCATCGCAGGCCTGTTCGGCCTAGACGCAGAAACGACCCGGTTGGCCGCCAGTTTTATTTTTTACTTCGGTTTTTTCACCGTTGTCTCAACAACTACCATGATGCTTTCTACCGCTTTGCGCGCAATAGGCGACGTCATTACCCCTCTTTGGTTTCTGCTTTGTAGTGCGGTACTCAATATTGTGTTCGCCTACTTATTGGCGTTGGGTATAGGCCCTTTCCCGCAGCTTGGTGTAGCGGGACTGGCGTTGGGTGGCAGCGTTTCCGGGCTACTCGTTACCTGCGTCTTCATCGTGTTCTGGTGGCGCGGTAAGTTTGCGCTAAAACCTGTTAAACAACTAAGAATAGATCGACAGGTAGCGCGGCAGCTGATCAGAATTGGCGCGCCGGCGATCACCGAACAAGCCATTGTGCAGCTGTCGTTCCTTGTATTTTTTTCCATTATCGCCCGCTATGGCACTGAGCCTTACGCCGCCTATGGCATCGGTATTTCGTTGGTCTCCTTTTCTATTGTAATTGGCTTTGGCTTTGGCATAGCAACCGCGACCATCGTTGGTCAGCAGTTGGGGGCGGGCAACCCGGATATGGCCATCGCCGCGACCTGGCGCTCCCTGCGCATGGCCGTTGCATCCATGGCTACCTTATCGGTGCTGTGCGCATGGTATGCGCGCGAATTGGCTCAGTTTATGATTAGCGATCCAGTGGTCGTTGACCTAACTGTCGTATTCATTTATATGATTGCAGTCTCAATGCCAATTATGGCCTGTGAGTTCACGCTCGCGGGCGCATTGCGAGGAGCGGGCGACACGCGTTTCCCTCTCATTTCCACCTTTTGCGGCCTTATTCTGGGAAGGCTTATTCCCGCGTCAATTTTTGCCTCTCTGGGCTTCTCCATTTACTGGATATTTGCAGTAATGGTTCTCGATTACAGCACCAAAGCAATACTTCTAACCTATCGTTTTCGCTCTAAAAAGTGGCTAAACGTCAATCTTTAAGCCCGTATCAATTGGCAGCAAACCAAAACAACGGTGGACAGTAACAAAAATAATACTTAAAGTTGGAATCTTAGACCAGACGGTACGTTTGGCCATGCTCTCACCCTAATCCAGCTCTCCACTTCAAACGTTGCTGTCCATGACAATCGATTTAAAAAAGGCCACATCGCCGTTTAATCGCACCACGCAGCACGATGCCAAGCGCACGGCCATCCTGTCGCAGGCGTCCCGCTTGTTCAATTCAAAAGGTTCCAGAGCCACCACGCTCAAAGACATTGCTGAAAGTCTGGGACTAACCAAAACCAGCCTCTATTACTATGTCAAAACCAAGGAAGAACTCATTTATCAGTGCTATATGGCAACGCTGGAGAGACACCATCAAAATTTGGACACCATAGAGACGCAATACAATGCGCCGGTCGACCGCTTGACTGGCTTCTTCCGGCTACACTTCAATGATTGGTTCGCCGCCGAAGAAGGCACCGGGAGCCACACCGCGGCTCTACTTGAAATCGCCTCGCTGAAAGGCAGCCATCGCACTGACGTTGAAGCGCAATACATCGCCATGTTCAAGCGCCTGCGCCAATACCTCAAAGATGGAATCTCCAGTGGCACACTGCGCTCATTCGACACCATATCGGCAACACGGGCCATCCTGGGCTCCGTGGAGTGGTTCTTTTACTGGTTGCACCGAGTGCCCAAGGAAGATGTGGCGTCGGTCGTCGACCAGATAACCGACCTACTCGCCCATGGGCTCTACCGTGGCCCCAAACAATATGTTCCAAAGCCTCTATCGTCCAACGGATCACTCAAGCCCGACCTGGAGGGTTTTAATCGACAGACGCAAAACCGGCTCAAGCAGGAAGCTTTCTACAAAACAGGCACCTGGTTTTTTAACAAGAAAGGCTTTGATGGCACCTCGCTAGATGAAATCGCCGAGCAACTGAACGTATCCAAAGGCGCTTTTTATTACCACATTAAAAACAAAGAAGACCTGCTCTTCAACTGCTACTCCCATTCGCTGGATACCATGGCCGCGATCTACAATAACATTAAAGACTCCGAAGCAAGTGGCCTGCAGGAAATAGACCAAACCTGTAGGCGTATTTTCTTAGCGCAAAATTCTGAGCACGGCCCGTTAATTCGCTACAACACCATCACTTCCCTACCGATGGAGCGACGCCGGGAAATTCTCGCGCGCACCGACAAATCCAACCAGCGCTTTGGCAATCTCATTCAGGCTGGTATCGAAGACGGCAGCGTCAGGCCGATCAATGTATTTGTCGCCGAAAATCTGATCGCCGGGGCCATCAATGCTTCGATGGATATTCAGCTGTGGCGCACTGTGGATGATATTGAGGCAGCAGCCATCGACTATTTCGACATATTTATAAACGGCCTCTTGCCCCGCAACTAATTTAAGGAGCCCCCGTGGCTAACGACCTGGACAAACTGCTTAATTTCCTCGAAGTTGAACGCATCGACAAATATCTCTTTATCGGACGCAGTCCCAAACGACCGTCGCGGGTTTTTGGCGGGCAGGTGCTGGCACAGGCACTCAATGCCGCCATTCGCACCGTAGAGGAAGACGACCGTATAGCGCACTCTATGCACGCCTATTTTTTGCGCCCGGGAAACCCCGCCAAACAAATCGTCTATGAGGTAGACCCCATTCGCGATGGAAAGAGTTTTACCACGCGAAGAGTTGTGGCGAAGCAGGATGGGCGAGCCATTTTCAACACGTCAGTTTCTTTCCATATTAAAGAGGAAGGACTCAGCCACCAGATGGACATGCCCAACGTTGCGCAACCCGAGGGTTTACAATCAGACCATGAATTCTGGTCGGATATGGCACAAAAATATCCCGGTAAGTTCCAGACACCACTGGTTAAGTCCATTGAAAGAAAGGTTATTGACCGCCGTGATTATCTCGATCCACAGCCCACCGAACCTGAACAGTACGCCTGGTTTCGTGCACTGGGTGACTTGGGCGATGACATAGGGCGGCACCAGACCGTGTTGGCCTATATGTCAGATTTTGCCCTGTTGGGCACGGCGCTTTGCCCTCACCCTTACACCGGCCACAGTAGCGAGATGCAAATGGCCAGTCTGGATCACGCTCTGTGGTTCCACCGCGATTTCCGCGCAGACGAATATTTGCTATACGCCATGGACAGTCCCAGCGCCTGGGGCAGCCGCGGTTTTAGCAGGGGGAGTTTTTACAATCGCCAAGGTGTGCTGGTGGCTTCAAGTGCTCAGGAGTCAATGTTGCGACACGTGAAGCCTAGTTAATCACTGTGTCCATTTGTGCCCCCAGTGCGACCAAACTGAGTTCACCGTTAGTGTCCAGCTTCAGGTGGGTGATAGAGGCGTTATCGGGCCAAAACACAAGCGTTTCGGCCTGCGCTTTAATGGCACCTACAATAGCATTCAAAACCAGAAAGTGGCTGAACACTACCGTGGGGGTGGCCAGCTGCTGCAACTGATCCAAGGCATTGGCTCGCCACTGTAATAACTCTTCAGGCTGTTCGCTCCAGCTTTGCTTCATAAAGCCGCGCAGCCATGTTTTCCGATCGGCCAGCGGCCCGGGTGCAGGAATTTCACGAAACGCATTGTTAATAACAAGCTCAGTCTGCCGCGCTTCTACCAGGGGCCGGGCAGTTTGCTGAGCCCGCAGTAATGGGCTGCTTACCACTTGAACAATGTCCCCCAGTTGCGGCAACAGCTTTTGTGTCGCCGCTATGGCCTGCTGCTTTCCCAAGTCGCTGAGCCCTGGGTCCGGGTCCTGCCCCCAGGCTGCTGCCGCTTCACCATGCCTTACCAGAAAAATGTCCATTAGCGGTATGTGAGCAGTCGCTCGCCCTTCTGTACACCCAGAACATCTAAAAAAGAGTGGTCATTAAAGTAGGACAATGAGAGCCGGTCTCCACTATAAAATAATTGCGTTACAGAGCAATTTATAACGGGCTCATAAAAGCTGTAAACATGCTTACTGGAAAGCCCCAAAACGTGGGCCACGATGGTCGCGATAGTGCCACCAGAGGTAAAAAGACCAATGGTTTTTCCCGAACCTTGCGCAGTGATAAGGTCGTGTAATGCAGCTTGCACATTGCCGCTGAAATCGGCCCAACTTTGAACATCTGAATTGGGGCAAGCGGGTGACACCCAGTAATTAAAAATAACTTTCAATATTTTTTGGTAATTCTTGCTCGAGCTAAAACCGTTATCTAACAGAGCTTGTAAGCCCGGGTGAATTTCCAGTACACGCGGCACCAGATCTTCAAACTGTTCTTCATTTTTAACCTCATTAAAGCGTGCATCGACCGTGTGTGTGGAAGGCTTTGCCTGGGAAGCGACTGCCAACTCTGCCGTTTTACGCTGGCGCTGCAAGTCTCCACTGTAGGTCGCATCAAATTGAATACCACAGTCGCGAAGATATTCACCCAACACTTCGGCCTGGCGGCAACCCATGTCAGATAATTTGTCATAGTTGTCTTCGCCAAATGAAGCCTGGCCATGACGTATTACATAGATACTTGCCATTAGTGCTGTTCCTTATCGGGGGCGCGATTGAAGCGCAGTTTACGACGGTAGGGAAAGACGTCCTCCACATAGCCGGCGTTAATTTTGTCTTGCAGGTCGGTCCAGAAAGACATGTCGTATATGTCACTGTGTATCTGGTCGAATATTTTTCGGGCGCGCTGGTTGCCGGTGAAAAACAAACGAAACTCCTCCGGAAAAATATCGTTGGGCCTTACCGTATACCAGGGTGTGTTCGCCATTTCTTCCTGCTCATTACGCGGCTCGGGAATGCGACGAAAGTTACATTGTGTCAGGGGAATAATTTCGTCGTAGTCGTAAAACACGACGCGCCCGTGTCGCGTTACGCCGAAATTTTTAAGCAGCATATCGCCGGGAAATATATTGGCTGTGGCGAGCTCCTTAATGGCATTACCATATTCATCCATTACAGCGGCCACCTGTTCTTCATTGGCATCTTTTAAAAACAAATTTAGCGGTGTCATGCGGCGCTCAACGTAAACATGCTTGATAACCAACGCCGTACCAATTTCTTCAATCAAAGAGGGCGCCACCTTGTGCAGCTCCGTTATTAATTCATCGGAAAACCGATTGCGAGCGAATGCCAGGTTGGTGAACTCCTGGGTATCGGCCATGCGACCCACTCTGTCGGCGCGCTTTACAAAACTATATTGTTGCTTCACCTGCTCCCGCGTCATTTCTTTAGGCGGCGTAAACTTGTCCTTTATGATTTTGAATACGAAGTCGTAGGACCGCAGGGTAAAAACACTCATCACCATGCCTTTAATACCTGGAGCAATAATAAATTGGTCGCTGGTGTTTTGCATGTGCCGGAAGGCGCAGCGATAGTAATAGGTTTTGCCGTGTTTGTTGTAACCCAGTGCGCTGTATATCTCGGAGATGGGCTTGGCCGGCATTAACTGCTGCAAAAACAACACATACTGTGACGGAATGGTTGCATCCACCATAAAATAAGAGCGGGTAAAGCTAAAAATTACGCTGACTTTATCGGAGCCAAACAACACGGTGTCGACATAAATATCACCCGATTCATTTTTCAGCAAGGGCAACACAAATGGCATGGAATCTACGCCGGCCACAATGCGTCCGACAATATAAGCACCCTTGTTGCGGAAAAAGTGATGCTCAAGTGTCTGCACTTCCACCCTACGGCTGTTCATTTCAAAACGCGGTTGCAAGTAATTCTCTATAACCGCGACAATACTATCGATGTCGCGCTGCAGGTTTTCATAAGGCGAACTGAATTTATAATCCAACAGGAGCTGTTCAAACAATGCAGAAAACGAGCCTTGCAGAGCATAGGTTTTGTGCACCGAACTAACATCGGCGTCAGGAATATCGGCTTGGGGTGAAAAAACGAAAGCGTGCTCGTTACGGATTTTTCGATGTTTGAACACAGCACAATAAACCGAGTTGAAAAACGTCTCGGCAATTTCAAAATTATTGTGCCCTACAATAAGCCGCGTATAACTGGCGCGAGCTTCTCCCCAGAACTCGAAATCGCGCAGTTGTTCGCCCGCTATCAACTCCACATATTCGTAGACGCTGTTGGTCTTGTGTTTGTACAGGTCAATACGCTGGGTGGAGGTGCGGTGCATGCCCTGCCAATCGGCATTTTCGAAACGCGACTTTGCCGCCAGAGTGATATTTTGAAACTCGGCAAAATAGGACTCAAAGCCATTGAGGATGGTGCGCGCGAAGCGCTCATACTTTTCCATAGCCCTATTGAGCCACTACTCGGACGAAGCTACAACTGCGGGTTGCCGAAATGCCGACGCATTTTGGACATTCCACCCAACCAGCGGTCGTAGTCTTCGGTTTTTCGGCGGCGGTATTCAACCACTTCCTTATGCGGCAAAATCAGGAATTGTTCTGCGGCCAGGCCTTGAATAACGTCCTCGGCAACCTGCTCTGGCGTGAGCACACCGTCTACACCGGCGTTGCCACCGTCTTTGCTGCCACCTATCATTCGCGTAGCCACTGCCTGTGGGCATAGTGCAGACACCTTAATGCCATCGTCACGATGGGTAATGGCGAGTGATTCGGCAAAACCCAGTGCAGCGTGCTTGGTGGTGGAATATGCAGCATCGCCAATCTGGTTGAGTAAGCCGGCAGCCGAAACCGTATTGAGGAAGTACCCTGAACCGCGCTCAATCATACCGGGCAGGCAAGCTCTGGCAGCGTAAATATGGGCCATAACATGTATGTCCCACATGGCCTGCCAGGTATCGTTACTGGCTGACGTTGCCCACCAGGGCTCGCCGTCACCAGCGATAATGCCCGCATTGCTGCAAAACAGATCGATAGCTCCGTGACGCGACTCCACCGCTTTCACCATGTGCTGTATCTGGCTCTCGTCTGCCACGTTCACACCAAACGCTTCACCGCCTATGGCATCGGCCACGACTTGGGCGTTTTCTGCCTCGAGGTCGGCAACCACAACAACTTTTGCACCCTCAGAATGAAAGCGCTCACACAAGGCCTTGCCGATGCCGTTGGCACCACCGGTTACAACAACAACCTTGCCGGCCACTTCCACTACAGCAGCTCCTCGGCCAGAAATTCCAGTACTTCTTTATCGTGAACACCCAGCAACATAGTACCCACTTCGCCACGTTTACCGGCTTCTTTCCACGGAGCCAAGCGCTCTTTGATGCGATCTTTAGAGCCTATCAGAGAGACGGCGTCGAGCAGCTCATTGGGAACAAGGGCTTCTGCCTCGGCTTTTTTGCCGGAGAGATACAGGTCCTGAATGCGTGTGGCCTCGTCACCAAAACCCATGCGGGTAGCGTAGTCATGATAAAAGTTTTTGCCCTTGGCACCCATGCCGCCTATATAGAGTGCCAGCCAGGGACGCAACGAGTCAAAGGCGGCATCAAGGTCGTCATTCATTGCTACAGACACAAAAGGCGCAACATCAAATTCTTTCAAGCTCTTGCCATTGCCTGCTTTGGCGAAGCCTTTTTCCAGGTGCTCGCCCAGCACGCTGTATTTGTTCGGGTCCATCCACACAGGGAACACACCATCTGCCACTTCACCGGCACAGCGCAAGCCTGCAGGAGTGATAGAGGCGGTATAAATGGGTATGTTGGGATCGGCATCCAAAATGGACTTCAGCGGCTTACCCAGCCCGGTTGTGCCCTCGCCCTTTATAGGCATTTGGTAAACCGAACCGTCAAATTCAACCGGTCCTTCACGCGCCATAATTTTACGCATAATTTGAATGTATTCTTTGGTGCGCGTAACCGGCTTACCGTAAGGAACCCCGTGCCAACCCTCGATAACTTGAGGGCCAGAGGCACCCAGGCCAGCAATGAAACGCCCGCCAGACAACTGTGACAACGACATGGATGTCATGGCACACATGGCGGGTGTGCGTGCCGGCATTTGCATAATAGCGGTGCCGACGCGAATTTTGTCAGTGTTGGCCAACACCCAGGTTGCGCTGGTTACCGCGTCATTGCCATAAGCCTCTGCTGTCCACACAGAGTCATAACCAAGCGATTCTGCATGTTTGATAGTGTCCATGGGAATATGAATTTGCTTGCCGGAATAACCCATCAAAATACCGAGTTTCATTTGTAGCTCCTTTAAATTAGTGTGTAGCCAAATACTAGCTATAACGTATCGCGTTAAACTTGGCCTGGTGATAATCGCCATTGCCAAAGGTGGTAAGAATCATCATTAAGCGCTTGGCATAGTGGCCAATATCAAGCTCATCGGTGAGGCCCATGCCGCCGTGTATTTGAATCGCTTCACTATAAACCCGTGTGCCGGCTCTATCGACCAAAACTTTTAATGCATGCACTGCGGTTGTGGCGTCTTCCTCACCATTGGTAAGCGCGCACACGGCCCTATACAGCATAGACTTACTTTGCTCATAGTCCATAAAAGTATCGACCATCCGGTGTTGCAACACCTGAAATGAGCCAATAGCCACCCCGAACTGCTCGCGTGTTTTGGTGTATTCCAGTGTCTTGGCGTTGAGCTGCCCCATGATGCCCAGTGCTTCGGCAGCCAGAGCGAGGTTGGCGTCCATAGCTACCGCATTCAAAATAGCCAAACCGTTATCGACCTCACCCAGTACTGCATCTGCACTGACATGCACATCCTTTAAGATGATATTGGCTACGCGTTGACCGTCCATCATTCTGTAATCGGTACGCTCTACGCCAGCCGTATCAGCGGCCAGCAAAAACAAAGTAACACCAGACTCGTCACTTTGCTCGCCACTGGTACGAGCTGAAACAATCAGCTGATCGGCATTGGCGCCATTAAGCACCACCACTTTTTCGCCGTTCAGTACATAGCCATCACCAGCGCTTGTGGCGCTGGTCAAAACATCGCCCAATTCAAAACGACTCTGGCGCTCCAGATAGGCCAGCGCACCAAGACAGCTGCCATCAATAATTTTGGGGATCAACGCATCCTGCGCGGCCTTGTTGCCAGACTTTTGCAATGCTCCACCAAATAGCACAACGGTGGCCAGATAGGGTTCAACCAGCAGGCCTTTACCAAACTCTTCCATCACCAGCATGGTGTCTACCGCGTCGCCGCCAAAACCACCGTGCTGTTCAGCGAAGGGAATAGACAACCAACCCAGCTCGGCGAAGGTTTGCCAGTTTTCCTTGCTCATACCCAACTCAGATTCCGCAATACTGCGGCGCGTGTCAAAGTCGTAGTCTTCACGCATGTATCGCTCAACGCTGTCGCGCAGCATTATTTGTTCTTCAGTAAAATCGAAATTCATCTCAAGTGTCTCCAAACAATTCTTTAGTATCGATAGTCGCTAGCGGGCGGGGACTAAAGGCCCAGCACCGCCTTGGCAATAACGTTTCTCTGGATTTCATTGGAGCCACCGTAAACTGTGGCCGCTCTGCCATACATATAAGCCTGACGCGCCTCGCTGCCAAAATCGTGGCCCAGCTGTTCGTCGCTCAAATCATTGGGCAACACACCCTGATAGTAGGCCGCCGCTTCCATACGCAATATCTGTATAGCCTGCTGCATCTCCGTGCCTTTAATTTTCAGCATAGAAGATTCAGCACCGGGTGCGCCGCCGGCTGCAACCGTGGCCAACACTCTCAATTCCGTGTATTCCAGAGCCATCAGGTCTATTTCGATATTCGACAGGCGAGTCTGGAAAGACGGTTCAGCCAGCAGTGATTTTCCGCCATTGATTTCTGCAGCTGCAAACTCCCGCACTTGTGCCAGATTTCGCTGTGAATCAGAAACCCCGGCAATACCGGTGCGCTCGTGCGCCAGCAGTGCCTTGGCGTAAGTCCAACCCTTGTTCTCCTCGCCAATGCGGTTTGCAATGGGTACGCGCACCTTGTCAAAAACAACTTCGTTGAGGCTGTGGTGATTATCGATCGTCACAATGGGATTAACCGTAATGCCAGGCGATTTCATGTCAATCAGGAGAAAACTAATGCCCTGCTGCTTTTTGCCTTCATTACTGGTGCGCACCAGGCAAAAAATCCAATCGGCGTGTTGGGCAACAGTGGTCCACACCTTGCTGCCTGTGACCACATAATCATCGCCGTCTACCTCAGCCTTGGTTTTCAGGGAGGCCAGGTCAGAGCCCGCACCGGGCTCTGAATAGCCCTGACACCACCAGACGTCGGTGGCCAGAATTTTAGGCAGAAATTCTTCCTTCTGCTCAGGCGTACCGAAGGTGTAGATAACCGGCGCCACCATGGCCAGACCGAACGGTATGACGTCGCGCACACCGGCTGCAGCGCGCTCGCTGTCATAGATAAATTTTTGCGTGGAGTTCCATCCCGTACCGCCGTATTCAGCGGGCCAACCCGGAGCAACCCAACCCTGCTTGTGCAGCTTTTTTTGCCATTGTGTAACAGCTTCCTTAAAGGTGTCATCGTTGGCCATGCGATCCCTCAGGTCTTGCGTGTAATGCGTGGCAAAAAATTCCCGAACTTCATCGCGAAAGGCGATATCTTCGGCAGAAAATGACGTATCCATAGTAAAACCTCTCTCTTAGTTGGCCTGGAACAATTTAAGGAAGCCAAGTAGCTCCCCTGTGTCCGATAGGCCGCCTGCTACTGAAATTGTTCCATTGGCCAGGGCCAGTGGAAAGCTCTTTTGCCCGGTAACCAGATCTATCCAGTCACTGGCGTTAACGGTTACTTCTGTTGCTTGTTCAATGTTGGCTTGTGTCTGCTCAGTCAACTGCGTTACCACAGCGATTTGATTGCGAATATGAATGTCAAAACGCTTATCCTGGTCGGGAAACACAAAGACTACACGTTGATTAACACCAACACTTGCTACCGGGTCCAGGCTCACCGCCATGGTTTTCAAAATGCCTTCGATGGGAAAACTCTTGGCGAACTCGGCCCGCTCCGGGGTTATTTCCGAGACATCGATGCTAATTTTATCTTCAAGGTGCAGGGCGTCGGTCAAATACCAGTTGCGCGCATTGGGATTGGGTGTTGCCGCCGCAAGTTGGCGCAGGGCTTGTGCCTTGAGTTGCTTTGCCTCCTGCGTATTGCCGTCGCGTGACTGCAATATCAGGTCGGCTAATTCGGCGGCCCACTGCGGGTCAGCACTGTCCAGACTTTGTTGCGCAGTGGCCAGCACCGCCTCGTGCCCTCCACTCATAGTCACCAGGCGTTGAGCGCGCGTCTGTTTGGGCGTTGGAAAGAGCGTGGTGCTATTGCCGTCAAACCAACCCAGGTAACCATCGTAAACCGAGCGTACAGACCATGCCACAGTGCCATAAAACGGCTGCAGCCAGGGGTGGTTGGCCAAGCGAGGAGGCAGCACAATGGTTTCAGCCAGCTCATCGGCGTCCATACCGTTGTTCATACCCTGCACCGTCTGGTCGTGCACATACTGTATTGCGTCACCGTAAGCTTCGAGAATACCGTCAATTTCGGCTGCGCCTGCCACCGGACGAGTGTGGCTGGGCACCAGATACTCGGCGCCCAAGGCACGTATTTGCGCAATAGTCTTTGACCATTTCAGCACGTCGCGATAACGCGTGCCGCGAATGGTGTACAGGTTGGGAAACGCTTTGTAGACGTTGTCACCCGGCAGCAGTACCCGCTCATCGGGTAGCCAAACGACAATCTGGTCGTCGGTTTCCCCGGGGCTGTGAATGAGCTGTAGGCGACGCCCCGCGATGTTAACTTCCAGCGTGTCACTAAAGGTGACGGTGGGTTTGAGCAGTCCATATACGTCGGTGTCACTGTTAGGTGAGTGGGCCAATGCCGGACCAATGCCGTCATTCACAATGCGCTCGCCACCCATCTCAAGGTAATTGCCAAACATATGGTAAGAGCGAACTTCAATCACCGGGCCCAGCACATTCATAATGCGCTCAATGTTGGTCCAGGTTAAGTCGTGGGCGTACACCGGCACACCGCCATTGGGGGCAAACACCTTGGCGCCAAATATGTGGTCGGTATGGTTGTGGGTATAGATGATGGCTTTTACCGGTTTGTCGGTAATTTTATCGAATTCAGCTTTAACCTTTCGAGCAGCTGACATTGATTCGGTGGTATCGACAATAATCACACCGTCGTCGCCTACAATCATGATGGTGTTGGCCAGGGCGTAGCCAATCGCCACAAATATACCGTCGGTTACTTCTACCACACCCTTGGCAAATTCAGCCGAATGGGCCTCCAGCTCGGCACTGCCGGCTTCGGGTGCTCTTATCACCGCGTCATCGCGATCGGCACTGCAACCCAGCATCAGTATTGCAGCAAAAATTGACAGCAAAAGTCGAAAGCGGGGCATAACAAATGATACAGATAAACGCATGAATGAGTCTCGCGGAGCGTGAATTTGACTTTTCAGTATGTTTTTAATCAATTGGGCATGCACCTTAGCGATTCCCACCAAACATGACAAGGATTCGTCGTGACATATTTATTGACTTTAGAGCCCGGCGACAGGGGGTGCCGCCGGTAGTTTCTAGTAGAGCATGCTGTAGAGTTTGCGCTGGTATTGCGAAGCCAGCGGATCACCTTTGCCCAAACTGGCAATAGTGTCGAGCAATGTCTTGCGGGTGGCACCGTCGGCGTGATCCTTATCGATTGTCAAAACATCAATTAACAAATCCATGGCCTCTTTGTAATGTCCCGTGCTGGTGTACTGCACCGCCAAGCTACAGCGCAAATCCAGGTTCTCCGGGTCGGCGCTCAGTTGCTCTTCCAGGGCCTCAACTTCCGGCGATTTGGCCGCCTCACGATTGATTTTGAGCTGGGCCACCAGCTGCTCATAGGCTGCGTCCTGATCTGCCATGCGAATGTCAGCAAGAATGGTCTCGGCCTCATCCAGGCGCTTGCACTCAATCAAGACATGCACCAACGTCACGGTCACTTCATATTGTCTGCGCGACTCTTCCCACGCCTGGCGCAGGGGGGCTAGTGCAGCGCTAAAATCTTTGCGCTCCATCGCTTCATTGGCAGCTTGCAACAACGCATCCCAGGGCTTGGGCAGGTATTTGGAGAGCATGTCGCGAACTTCAACTTCGCTCTGGGCACCGGTAAAACCATCTACTGGCTGGCCGTTCTGAATAACCATCACGGTAGGCAGGCTGCGCACACCAAACTGCTGAGTAATGGCTTGCTGTTCGTCGGCATTCACCTTGGCCAGCAAAAAAGCACCCTGATATTCATTGGCGATTTTCTCCAGCAGCGGCATCAACACCTTGCAGGGCTCACACCAGTCGGCCCAAAAATCGACCACTACCGGGCGATTATTCGACTCTTCAATGAGCAGCTGAGCCGCGTTGGTCTCATCGATATTAACAATAAATTCGTTCATTATTACGCTCCTTTGAAACCCAGAACATCCTGCATATCATACTGGCCGGCGGGTTGCGCCACTAACCAGGCCGCGGCACGCACAGCACCGCGGGCAAAAGACATGCGACTGGAAGCTTTGTGGGTAATCTCAACCCGCTCGCCCTCTGCGGCAAAAGTAACCGTGTGATCGCCCACGATGTCGCCAGCACGCACGGTAGCAAAGCCAATGGTGTTGCGGTCACGGGGGCCGGTGTGCCCCTCGCGGCCATACACCGCTACATCGGATAGATTGCGCCCTAACGCGCCCGCCACCACCTCGCCCATACTCAAAGCCGTTCCCGAGGGAGCATCCACTTTGTGACGATGATGGGCTTCGTAAATTTCGATATCAGAATCGTCGCCTAACACTCGCGCCGCGGTGTCCAGCAATTGAAAGCACAGATTAACCCCCACGCTGTAATTTGATGCCTTGCACAAGGCGATGCTGTGGCTCGCTTTCACCAACTCTGCGTCCTGCTCTGGGGTAAAGCCGGTGGTGCCAATAACAATGGTTTTGCCAGCCTTGGCACACAGCGCAGCATTGGCGACTGTGGCATCGGGTACGGTGAAATCAACCAGCACATCAAAGCTATCCACGGCAACAGTAAGATCGTCGCCAATGCACACTCCATTAGTGCCCTGACCCAGCAACTCACCGGTGTCCACACCAACAAAGCTGCTGCCCGGACGCTCGATGGCGGCCGCAAGCTCTAAGCCGTCAGCCAGTGCAATTGCCTCAATTAAAGTGCGTCCCATTCTTCCGCCCGCACCTGTCACCGCTACTCTTATACTCATGCTTTCATGTCATCAAAAAATGTTTTTACGCCCTCAAACCAGTTGTGTTGTTTGGGCGAATGGCTTGCGTCGCTGTCACCCATGCTCTGGGAAAGCTCTGTAAACAGCTTTTTCTGTGACTTGCTCAAATTGACCGGCGTTTCCACCACAACCTTGCACATCAAGTCGCCAATGTTACCACCGCGCACCGGTTTAACACCCTTGCCTCGCAACCTGAACAACTTACCGGTTTGTGTCTCGGCCGGAATCTTGAGTTTTACCCGGCCATCCAGTGTGGGCACATCCAGTTCGCCGCCCAGTGCGGCATTGGCAAAGGTAATGGGTATCTCGCAGTATAAGTGCTTGCCGTCTCTTTCAAAAATAGAGTGCGCTTTGACCGACATTTGCACAAACAAATCGCCAGCGGGCCCACCCTCAGGCCCAGCTTCACCCTCGCCTGACAGGCGAATGCGGTCGCCGGTATCTACCCCGGGAGGCACTTTAACCGACAGAGTTTTGGTCTGCTCTACCCGCCCCTGACCATGGCACTTGCCACAGGGGTCGCTGATGCTCTTGCCCCGGCCACGACAGGTGGGGCACGTTTGCTGCACCTGGAACAGACCCTGCTGCATGCGAACCTGGCCAACGCCACCACAGGTGCCGCAGGTTGTGGCCGAGCTGCCTTTGCGCGCACCAGAGCCGTCGCATTCCTCGCAGCCAGCTAAAGTGGGCACACGAATTTCGATGGTGGTGCCTTTCACTGCATTTTCCAACGAAATATCCAGGGTGTAGCGCAAATCGGAGCCGCGCTGTGGGCCACCACGACCGCGGCCACCGCCGCCGAAGATATCGCCGAACACGTCGCCAAATATGTCGCTGAAATTGCCGCCACCGCCACCGCCAAAACCACCGCCACCCATATTGGGGTCTACCCCGGCGTGGCCATATTGATCATAGGCGGCTTTTTTCTCTCCATCCGACAAAATTTCATAGGCCTCGGAAGCCTCTTTAAATTTGTCTTCCGCATCGTGGGCATCCGGGTTTCTATCCGGGTGATATTTCATCGCCACACGACGATAGGCCGTTTTAATTTCCTTGGCGTCAGCGCTTTTGCTAACTCCCAGTACTTCGTAATAATCTCGTTTTGACATAGCCAATTCTGGTGTAATTCTAAGGGTTTCTGAAACGACTACGCGGGCACTGAGGCCCGCGTGGTCAAATTAGTGGGGCGGCCAGGCCGCCCCGTAGCAAAGACGCTTACTTCTCGTCTTCTTTTACTTCCTCGAACTCCGCGTCGACAACGTCATCATCAGCCGATTTGTCAGACTTATCGGCGCCTGCCGATTCAGCGGCTCCGGCTGCTTCTGCTGATGCCGCCTGTGCCGCATACATCTTCTCGGCCACGGGGCCGCTTGCCTCGGTCAGCTTGGTTGCCGCTGCATCAATGGCTTCCTTGTCGTCACCCTTGATAGCTTCTTCTGCCTCGGCGATAGCCGCTTCAATCGCAGCCTTCTCGTCGTCAGTGGCGTGCTCGCCCGCTTCTTCAAGCGTTTTCTTCGCCGCGTGCATCAAACCTTCACAGGTGTTGCGTGCAATAATCAGCGCTTCGAACTTGGCATCGGCATCGGCGTTCACTTCAGCGTCGGCAATCATGCCCTCGATATCTTCATCGCTCAGGCCGCCAGAGGCAGTGATGCGAATGGATTGCTCTTTGCCTGTGGCCTTGTCCTTGGCAGACACGTTCAGTATGCCATTGGCATCCAGGTCAAATGTCACTTCAATCTGAGGCATGCCACGAGGTGAAGACGGAATGTCGGTCAGGTCAAAACGGCCCAGCGACTTATTCTGCGCAGCTTGCTTGCGCTCACCCTGCACCACGTGAATGGTCACTGCAGACTGATTGTCTTCTGCGGTTGAGAAAACCTGCGATTTCTTGGTAGGAATCGTGGTGTTTTTCTCAATCAGCGGTGTTGCAACCGCACCCATCGTCTCAATGCCCAGAGTCAGCGGAGTAACGTCCAGCAGCAACACGTCTTTCACATCGCCGGCCAGAACACCACCTTGGATACAGGCGCCCATAGCTACCGCTTCATCGGGGTTTACGTCCTTGCGTGGCTCTTTGCCGAAGTAGTCGGTAACCGCTCTTTGCACCAGTGGCATACGCGTTTGTCCGCCCACCAGAATAACGTGGTCAATTTCACTGGGGCTCAGTCCAGCATCTTTCATAGCCTCTTTAACAGGTGCCATGGAGCGTGTAACCAGCTCGTCTACCAATGACTCCAGCTTGGCGCGTGACAGTTTCACAACCAGGTGCTTGGGCCCGGAAGCATCAGCGGTAATGTAAGGCAGGTTCACTTCAGTTTGCTGTGCAGTAGACAGCTCGATCTTGGCTTTTTCTGCGGCTTCTTTCAGGCGCTGCAGAGCCAGTGGGTCATTGTGCAGATCGATGCCGCTCTCTTTCTTGAATTGTGCTGCCAGATATTCGATAAGGCGCATGTCAAAGTCTTCACCACCAAGGAACGTGTCACCGTTGGTAGAAAGCACTTCAAACTGATGCTCGCCGTCTACTTCGGCAATCTCAATGATAGAGATATCGAAGGTACCGCCACCGAGGTCATAAACCGCAATCGTCTGGTCGCCTTTACCCTTGTCCATGCCGTAAGCCAGTGCCGCAGCCGTTGGCTCGTTAATGATGCGCTTTACATCCAGTCCGGCAATTTTTCCGGCATCTTTAGTAGCCTGACGCTGGGAATCGTTAAAATAAGCCGGCACGGTAACTACCGCTTCGGTCACGGGCTCACCCAGGTACTCTTCAGCGGTTTTCTTCATTTTCATGAGAATTTCAGCGGAAACCTGCGGCGGTGCCATTTTGTTGTCTTTTACCTGTACCCAGGCGTCGCCGTTATCGGCTTCGATAATTTTATAAGGCACCATAGAGATGTCTTTTTGCACAACGTCATCTTTAAACTTACGGCCCACCAGACGCTTAACCGCATACAGAGTGTTATGTGGGTTGGTCACCGCCTGGCGCTTGGCGCTCTGCCCAACCAGAATTTCACCATCTTCGGTGTAAGCTACGATGGACGGTGTCGTGCGATCGCCCTCAGAGTTCTCGATAACCTTGGGCTTGCCACCATCAAGTACCGCCACACAGGAGTTGGTTGTACCTAAATCGATTCCTATTATTCTTCCCATTTTGCTTCTCCAGTTTTTCGGGCCAGCTTACACTGGCCATTTTAAATTCGCTTGTTGTATATATTGGCCCAATTTGACCGTTTTCAAGGTCGGGGGCGGTTAATTTTTGTGCCTGACTCTCAGCCGGGTGCTTTGCTCACCATAACCATGGCGGGGCGCAGCAGGCGGTCGTTGAGCATGTAGCCTTTTTGCATCACCAGAGTGACCGTGTTGGGCTCAACCTCGGCATTGTCCACCATGCTTATAGCCTGATGAAACTGCGGATCAAAGGGTTCACCCAGGGGGTCAACGACTTCAATTTTGAATTTTTTCATGGCTTCCACGAAGCTCTTCAGCGTAAGTTCCACGCCTTCGGCGATGGGACGCACCAGCTCTTCATTTTCGGGGGCTGCCTCAAGCGCGCGCTCAAGATTATCCATAACCGGCAGCAACTCTTTGGAGAATTGCTCAAGGGCAAACTTGCGCGCTTTCTCGACATCTTGCTCGGCGCGGCGCTTCACGTTCTGAGCGTCGGCCTGGGCACGCAAAGACGCATCTTTGGCATCTGCCGCATCGACCTGAAGCTGTGCAATCACATCTTCCAGCGTGGGTTCTGAGTCGCCCTCGTCGCCCTCCGCGCCGTCTTCCAAGCTGGCCTGAATCTCGGCGTCAGCTGTCCTTTGCGCCTCATTTTCGTCAATATCAGATAGTTTTTGATCGTTCTCAGCCACTGGGCTACTCCATTTCAGGGGATAAAATTATTGATTGAGCAGCGGATATGGGGGTTACAGAGGCTTATATCAAGCCTTGGTGGGCTGATAATCGGGTTTTTTATTCAATGTTGCCGGTGCAAACTATCTTGAAAGCGCGGAACTCAGCATTCTGGCGGTCACGTCCACTATAGGAATGACTCTTTCATAGGACATTCGGGTAGGGCCTATCACGCCCAACACCCCCAACTGACGCACACCGTCGTTGTAAGGGGCAGTGACCACGCTGTATTCATCAAAGCTGGTGTAGCCCGACTCTTCGCCGATAAAAATTTGAATACCATCTGCTGCTGAACAGCGATCGAGCAGGTGGAGGAGGTCTTTTTTCTGCTCAAAGGCCTCAAACAAATGACGCAAACCGCCCAGCTCCTCGGCGGTAGCATTACCCAGCAGACGCGACTCGCCCGCCACCAAATAACCCTCCTGCCCTGCATCCTGGTCTAGCGCTTTGCTGGCAAGGTCGAGGGTGGCCTGCATGTAGCTGTCAATTTGACTGCGCGCCTCCTGCATTTCACGCACAATTTGCTCCTGCACGGTGTGCAGTGAATGGCCCCCGAAACGCTGGTTGACCATGCCCGCGGCATCGTGCAATTCGGTGGCGGTGTAAGGGCGCTGGGTATGAATGATTTTGTTTTGTACTTCTCGTTCGTTCACCACCAAAATAACCAGTACGCGATTGCCCGACAGCGGCAGAAACTCCACCTGCCGCAGCTGGTTGGTGTTTTGCCGCGGCACAGTAACTACCCCCGCCTGTGCGGTGATGCTGGACAGCAGAGAGCTGGCAGACTGCATCAGTTCGGTAGACGTTCTGTCGGGGTTTAACGCGGCCTGCAGGGCCGACATGTCTTCATTGTGGAGGGGGGTCATCTGCAGTAGGCTGTCTACAAACAATCTGTAGCCTTGCGCGGTGGGCACGCGCCCGGCGGAAGTATGCGGCGAGTGCAGTAAGCCGCGCTCTTCAAGGTCGCACAATACACTGCGAATAGTGGCTGCGCTGACCGACAAACCCGCTTCTTGCATCAGGGTTTTGGAGCCAACCGGCTGACCATCGCGAATGTGTCGTTCCACCAGCGCTTTTAACAGCACTTGCGCCCGACCTGATATTTCGTTATTTGCCATATAATTCCACTATGCCGCTTCACTTCAATTTGTACCACAACGCGCAATTTTGGTCGAGAGAGATGTTTATGCACGGCCCCAGTTAATGTATAAGTAGACTCAATCCTTGTCATAACCAAGCGCCAAACAGCCAAAAAACATGCTCACACACATCAATATCACCAATTACACCATTGTCAGTTCACTGGAGATGGAATTTCAGGCGGGCATGACGGTGATCACCGGCGAAACCGGCGCGGGCAAGTCGATTATGCTCGATGCTCTGGGCCTGTGCCTGGGTGACCGCGCCGACCCCAAGGCCGTGCGCCACGGGTGCGAGCGAGCGGAAATAAACGCCCGATTCGACATTAGCGACATACCCACAGCCAAGGCCTGGTTGGCGCAGCGCGACCTGCTGCAAGGCGATGAATGTATTTTGCGTCGCATTGTCACGGCCGAGGGGCGCAGCCGTGCCTACATCAACGGCAGCGCGTCTACCCTACTCGACTGCGGTGATTTTGGCGAGCTGCTCATTGACATCCACAGCCAACACGCCCACCAGTCACTGCTGCGCAAAGACAACCAGCGCCATATTCTCGATGCCTTCGCCGCTCACCAGGCACTGGCCAGCAACGTGGAGCAAACAGCCTCCGACTGGCTGCGCACCCGGCGCGAACTCGAACTGCTCACCAGCGCCCAGGACGAGCATAATGCCCGCGCCCAACTGCTGGCCTACCAGGTGGAAGAGCTTGACCAACTGGCGCTGCAAGAGGGTGAACTGCCCGCACTCGAAGCTGAGCAAAAAGCCCTGAGCAACGCCGAGCACATTCTGCACAGCGCCCATCAGGCACTGGATTTGTGTGAAGCCCAGGAAGGCGGCACGCAACAGGCGCTGCACCTTTTACAGGAGGAAGCCCACAGCGAACTGGCGGTTTGTGCCGCGCGCGACCTGCTCGACTCCGCCGCCATACAATTGACCGAGGCCAAGGGCGAAATTCAGGCCTACATAGACCAGGTGCAAATAGACCCCCAGCGCCTGGAAGAAGTGGACAAGCGCCTCACCAGCTTCTACGACATCGCCCGCAAGCATAAAATAATGCCCGAAAAAATTGCCGAGCGGCACGCCGCCCTGTCTGATGAACTGCAGGGCCTCACCCACGGCGGGCAGCACATTGAACAACTCCAACAAAACATGACAAGCCTGGCGCAGCAGTACCAGCGCAACGCCGCTACTCTGGGCAAGCAGCGCAAAGCCGCGGCCAAAAAGCTGGACAAGCAAATTGGCGCCCAGCTGGGTGGCCTGGCCATGGAACAATGCAAGTTTGAAGTGGCCCTGCGCTCTCGAGATTCCGACCAGCCCCACCCCCAGGGCCGCGAAGACATCGAATTTCTCATCAGCACCAACCCGGGCGCGCCCACTCAAGCACTGGGCAAAATCGCGTCGGGCGGTGAATTATCTCGCATTAGCCTCGCCATTCAGGTGGTAACGTCCAGTGTGGGCACGCAATCCAGTCTGGTGTTTGATGAAGTAGATGTAGGTATAGGCGGCGCTGTTGCCGAGTCGGTGGGCAGCCTGCTGCGCACTCTGGCCGACAAAACCCAGGTGTTATGCGTTACCCACCTACCCCAAGTGGCTGCGCAGGGGCACCAGCACCTGCAGGTGAGCAAAACCAGCGACAAAGATTCAGCTCACACCACCATGAGCCAATTGAACGACGAAGATAAGGTCCTTGAAATTGCCCGCATGTTAGGCGGCAAAAAGATTACTGAGCAGTCTATGGCGCATGCTCGGGAGATGGTCGAAAGCTCGGGCTGTTAGGGCTTCTTACGAACGTACAACACCAAAGCGTGGTCTTCCAGCGTATAGCCATGCGCTTCGGCAATCTCACGCTGGCGCTGTTCAATTACTGCGTCTTGAAACTCAATGACGTCGCCCGTTTCCATGCACACCATGTGATCATGGTGCTCGCCCCGGGCCAGCTCAAACACAGAGTGCCCGGTTTCAAAATTATGACGGGTGACCAGACCCGCACTCTCAAACTGGGTGAGAACACGGTACACCGTAGCCAAACCGACCTCTTCGCCGGCATCGCGCAGGGCACCATACACATCCTCAGCACTCACATGCTGGTGTCCGGAGTCTGAGGATTCCAATATTTGCAGAATTTTAACCCGCGGCAAGGTTACTTTTAAACCAGCCTTGCGTAATTCCTGATTTTCGACGGCCATAATGATAAGGGCTTCTCTGAGTTGTTGAGTAGGGGTATCATGACACCCCATCAACAGAAGTGGAAGTTTAAACCCAATGCGCACCCTGTTCGTCTCTTTATTTTGCGCGATTACTCTCGTGTCTATCTCGGCCTGCGGCTTCGTTGGTTTTCCCGGCGTTTATCGCATCAATGTGGAACAGGGAAATATCATTGACCAGGAAAAGGTCGACAAGCTGAAAATTGGCATGAGCCGCCGCCAGGTGCGCTTTATTCTGGGCACGCCCATGCTTGAAGACAGCTTCAACAACGAACGCTGGGACTACACCCATACCATACGCAATGGCAAAGACAGCATTCTGGACGAGAATCTCGTGGTCTATTTTGAGGGTGAAAAGTTAAGCCGCATTGAGGGAGACTTCGCTCCTACGCCCGACGAGCCAGAGCCGGCAAACAAGCCCGCACCCACTGTTCAGCCCGACAATAGCGAAGCAGACGCTACAAGCGACGCCTAAAAACCTGGTCTAGCCAGCAGCGGCGGCCTTAGCCTTGCGCTCTTTCGCCTCAGCTGCCCGTGCTTTGCGCTCTTCTTTAGGGTCGATAAGCAGAGGGCGGTATATTTCCACTCGCTCACCCGCTGCCAGCACTTGTGTGCCTGGCACTGCCTTGCCAAAAATACCCAGCTTGGCATCGTCCAGACTTAGGCCTTCGAAACGACCAACAATTCCCGAAAGCTCGGCCGCTTGCAAGGCGGTGGTGCCCTGGGGCACATCCAATGGCACAATGGCCTGCTTCTCGGGCAGTGCATAGGCTACTTCTACATGGATGGCTTGCTCTTCACTCATTTTTTTTCCTGCCTGTGTGCACACGGGATTAGCCGTAGATAATTTTTGCTCGCTGGCTGACCGATTCCACCAGTTTACTACTCACCCGCTCAAATAATTTGCCCGCGGCAGCGCCCAGCATCGAGTTATTAATAACAAATTCAATATGCAGGCTCACTTTACAGGCCGAGTCGCCCAGCGCCTGAAAACCCCAGCGACCCTCAAAAAACTCAAAAGGCCCTTCCAACAGCTCCAGGGTGATGGTTTCTACCCCTACCAATGTGTTGCGGGTGGTGAAACTCTGGCTCATGCCGCCTTTGGACAGGTCTAGCCTGGCCTCCAACAATTGCCCCTCGTGACGCAAAATTGTGGCGCCCACGCAGCCATCCATAAACTGTGGATAAGACTCAATGTCATTCACCAGCTTGAATATGTCCGGAGCGGTGTGGGGCAGGAGTGCGCTGCGACTGATTGTGGTCATTGTTCCCTTCAACCATTAAACGTGGTGCTATTAAAAGTATAAGCCAAACGCTACACAGACAAAAACCACAATGATGGCCAGTGGCACAAAATATCTGAGCAAAAACCGCCACAGGGCAAAGAACAGGTCAGACTCGCGAAACAATTCCATACGTAAAATTTCGGGTCGCATATACCAGCCCACAAAAACAGCGGTGAGCAACGATACCAGAGGAAGCAACAAGCCAGCAGTGATTGCGTCCAAAAGCTCAAAGAAGTTCCAATTGGCGAACCACAGATCGTTTTGCCAGACATTAAACGACAATACCGTACCCAAGCCCAACACCCACACTATGCCCGCCACCACCAACACAGCGAGCAAACGGGGCCAGCGTCGATGCTGCATAACCATGCGCACAATAGGCTCCATCATGGCCACGGCAGAGCCCAGTGCGGCAATCACCACCACTGCAAAAAACAGGGTGCCAAACAATTCGCCCTGCAAAATGTTGCCAAAGGCATAGGGCACGCTGACAAACAATAGCCCCGGCCCCATGGAAGGTTCAATGTTATTGGCAAACACAATGGGAAAAATGGCCAGACCTACGGCGAGGGAAATAAGCGTATCAAAAAGCGCCACGGCCACCACCGAGCGCCCAACGGGAATGCGCTCTGGCGCATAAGCGCCATAGACAATGCCCGCTCCCACGCCCACGCCCAAGGTGAAGAAGGCATGGCCCAAAGCGACCAGCACCGACTGCGGGGTGAAATCTATCATCTTCACCGAGAACAAAAATTGCTGGGCGGCCTTTATATCGCCGTTTTCCACGCCAAATATCACTAGCACCGCCAATAGCGCAATGAGCGCTGGCACCGCAACCCACACCAGCAGCCCAATGCCGCGACGCACCCCCATACTCACAGTAACCACGGTCATCAACAGAAACAGGCTCTGCCAATAAATGAGCACCCGGGGGCTAGACAAAAATTGATCAAAATATTCGCCCACGGTCAAAGCACTGGCCGCGGCAAAAGTACCCGACGCCATCACCCCCGTGTAGGCCAAAGCCCAACCGGCAATCACGGCGTAGTAAGACAAAATGAGCAGCCCGGTGATGCAGGCCAGCACGCCTATAATCATCCAGTTGCGCGACAACAAAGACCGGTCGGCGGACCAGCGCAGAGAAATGGTGGGGCTACCCCGCCCATGGGTGCCAATAGCCACCTCGGCAATGAGCAGGGGCACGGCAATAAAAAACAGGCAAAACAAATAGCTGATAACAAATGGCGCGCCGCCATATTCACCGGTGAGGTAAGAAAAACGCCAGATGTTGCCCAGACCGACCGAGGAGGCAGACAACGCCAACACAAAGGTTGTGCGCGACTGCCAGCCGCCAAAACCTTTTCGTGCCAGCAGGGTCACTGAGTAAAATTATGTCGTATCGTCATGGCGCTAGTGTAGCAGTGTCCAGCGACGCAAAAGGTAAAGATTCACCTTTCACCCACCCCGCTTCTCCGTATAATGCGCCATGGCCAAAAAGAAACACAAAACCCCCAGCAACGTTATCGCCAAGAACAAACGGGCGAGCTTTGACTACAGCCTTCTGCAAACCTTCGAAGCGGGTGTAGCCCTGTCTGGCTGGGAAGTTAAAAGTTTGCGCATGGGTAAAGCCGAACTCACCGACACCTATGTGTTGATAAAAGACGGCGAGGCATTTTTGCTGGGCTCCAGAATTACACCACTGGACACGGTGTCTACCCATTTTGTTTCCGACCCCATTCGCACCCGCAAACTGTTGCTGCACAAAAAAGAGCTGGCAAGAATTAAAGCAGCTATTAACCAAAAGGGCCACACCTGCGTGTGCACCCAGCTTTACTGGAAAGGCCATCTGGTCAAAGCCAGAATTGCCCTGGCCGAGGGTAAGCAGGCCCACGACAAGCGTGGCACCGAAAAAGACCGCGACTGGAACCGCCAGAAGCAACGGGTGGTGCGGGACAACGTCAAGCAGTAAGCGCGTTTGCTACAGCACCCTCATTAGGTCACCGCACTGCGCTGATTAAAATCTTCCCGCTGCCACTCTTGCCCTTGCATAATTTGCGACAAATGCTGCACTGCATCCCATACATCGGCGTAGCCAATGTACAGCGGAGCAAAGCCAAAGCGCATGTTCATGGGCGCGCGGAAGTCGCCGATCACACCGCGGGCAATCAGCGCCTGCACAATAGCAAAACCCTGCGGGTGGCTTAGCGAAACCTGACTACCACGTTTTTCTGCGTCGCGCGGGCTTACCAGGCTCAAGTTCTGCCCCGCACAGCACTGCTCCACCAGACTGATGAAGAGGCTTGTCAGCGCCATTGATTTTTCTCTTACCAAAGCCATATCGGCCTGCAGAGCCAGATCGAGACCTACTTCGGTCAAGGCCAGGCTGAGGATGCCCTGTGTGCCACTGAGCATCTGTCGAATATTGGTGGCCGGACGGTAGTCTCGCTCAAACGCGAAAGGGTCTGCATGCCCCCACCAGCCGGTTAAGGGTTGCTGCACTTTGCCCTGATGGCGCGACGCCGCGTAAACGAACGCCGGGCTACCGGGCCCGCCATTGAGGTACTTGTAGGTGCAGCCAATGGCGAAGTCGACCTTGCAGTCGTTAAGAGCCACTGGCAGCGCGCCTGCACTATGGCACAGATCCCAGATAGCCACCGCCCCCACCGCGTGGCTCGCCGCAGTAAGCGCTTGCATACCCAGCACGCGCCCAGATTTATAATGCACCTGTGTGAGGCATACCACGGCCACATCTTCATCAATGGCCTGCGACAGCTCATGCTCCTCCGCAAAGCGAATTTCATAGCCGTCAGCCAATTGCGCCACCAGGCCCTGAGCCATGTAATTGTTGGTGGGAAAGTTACTGCCCTCCATCACAATCACCCGGCGGTCGGGCACCAGCGCCAGCGCGGCGGCCATCACCTTATACAGATTTATTCCAGTGGAGTCGGTGACAATCACCTCGCCTGCATCGGCGCCAATGAGGGTGGCTATTTTATCGCCCAATGTCACCGGCAAGGCCCACCAGGACGCATCATTCCAGCTCTTGATAAGGCCCGCCCCCCACTCCTGCTCAACCACTTCAGTGGCGCGTGCCATGGCGCCCCTGGGCATCACACCCAGTGAGTTTCCATCCAGATAGAGTGTGCCAGGGGGTATGGAAAACTTTTCTCGAAAGCCTGCCAGTGCATCCTTCTGGTCCATCGCCTCGCAATCAGCGCGGGTGATCAAGTTCATTAAGTTCCTCTCGGGGCCGCTAGGCGACCAACAGTGCGCGGGCTGTTATGGCAAAGCCCACCGCAAACAACACCACTAATGCCACCTGCCTATGCAGGTGGGTACCATAACGCTTGAACAGCCAATAGCCTACCTTGTCGCCCAAATACATGGCGGGAAAACTCAGTGCAAACAGCCACAGCGAATGCATGCCCACATGACCGGCAGCCGCGTGCGAGACAAAACCAAAGCTTGCCGTAAACAAGAAAAACGTCATCAGCAGAGCGCGCGCTTTTGCGGCACTGGGCTGGGTTGCCACCGCATACACCACCACCGGCGGCCCGGGCACGCCAAACACGCCATTCATCAAACCCGAGACCAGACCAACCGCCCGGCCTACATCGGCGCGGGGCTCCACCAAGGTTGGGCGATAGAAGGTGAGCAGCGCACAGGCGGCAATAACAGCCAGCCCAATCCACAATTGAAACGAGGCGGCGTCGAGCATAGCCAACACTAAAGTGCCAATAAGCGTTCCCAGCAATGCAAACGAAACCATGGGCAACATTGGCCCAAGGGGAAACTGCCCCCAAAAAGTTTTAAGGGTAAACAGACTAACGGCCAAGGTGAGCATAATACTGAGCACCACCGACTCAACGGGCGACATTAGCAGCGTAAACACCGGCACCGCCGCCAGGGCAAAACCAAAGCCGGTAAATGCGCGCATTACCGCGGCGAAAATAACCACCAGCCAGACGAGGGCCAGCTGGAGCAGGCCGAAATCTGTGACTATGGTGGTGAATGTGTGCAGCATATAAGCAGTGCTCCGGGGGCTTTCTCTTCAGAGGCGGGGAACTTTTGCGCTTAAAGACATCTAATTACCTGTAATTATGCACCATAGCACTCACTTTGAGTGCGGTTGAGGTATAATTGCATTTCACTACGGGGGCGATTCGGATTCGACGCCGGTTGCGAACCTTGAGGTGCATGCCGTGATGGTAGCCAATCACGTAAATCCAAAGCTGCAATTTATTAGTTGCCAATGATGACAACTACGGTGCACAACTAGCTGCGTAAGTAGCAAACTTGTAGCACTTCTGGTGGATTCGTCCGCCAGCGGTCTTTAACAAGGTGTCAGTACCGCGTTACCGACTGTCATATAGAACTGGATCGCTGCGGAGTATGTCTTGGGCTCAGTCGCTAAACTTAAACAGGAATCGCCAATTACGTCCTGCCCGTTGGGCTGTATGCGGTTAAATTAATCAACGGAAACTAAGCATGTAGAGCCGAAAGCAGAGTACTGGCGGACGCGGGTTCAACTCCCGCCGCCTCCACCAATT
>JBLHNQ010000020.1:0-37986 GCA_047650635.1 Halioglobus sp. | reverse complement strand
CCGTAGAGGGAGAAAATGTAGTCGATCTTTGGGCTGGCACGTTGGTAGATGCAGACAATAAGGAATGGCAAAAAGATACCATCGTCAATGTTTGGTCCACGACAAAAACCATGGCAGCCACTGTTATGTTAATGCTGGCAGACAGAGGCTTGCTGGATTTTAACCAAAAAGTTTGTACTTACTGGCCTGAATTTGCTCAAAACGGCAAAGAGAATATTCAGGTACGCCATATTATGAGCCACTCGGCAGGACTTTCCTCTCTGGATGAACCGATAGTCTTTGAAGATTTCTGCGATCACGACAAAATCGCCACGCTTCTAGCGGCCCAGGCGCCTTGGTGGGAGCCCGGCACTCAAAGTGGTTACCACGCCATAACGCAAGGACACATGCAAAACGAAATCGTGCGCAGAATCACAGGAAAAACGCTGGGAACGTTTTTCAAAGAGGAAGTGACTGACCCCCTGGGGGCTGATTTTCACATTGGCACACCCTCATCGGCTTATCCTCGCATTGGCCTTTTGTTACCCCCTGAGCCCGCTGCCGATGCAGGCATAGACCCTGACTCTATTATGGCGCGCACCATGACCAGGCCGGCGCTGGACGCTTTAGTGTCCAGAACAAACAGCTGGCGCGAGGCGGAAATTCCGGCGGCCAATGGACATGGTAATGCCCGCTCTGTCGCACGCATTCACAGCGCGATTGCCTGCGGCGGCGAAGTGGATGGTGTGCGCCTGATGTCCAAGGAGGGCTGCCGCAAAATTTTTGAAGTACAAACTGACGGTGACGATTTAGTGTTAGGCACGCCGGTTCGCTTTGGCATGGGCTTTGGTATCAACAGCGAATATCAACCACTGAGCCCTAACAAAAACGTTTGTTATTGGGGCGGATGGGGCGGCTCTTTAGCGGTAATTGATATGGATGCAAAAATGAGCTTTGCCTATGTTATGAACCGGATGTTGTCGGGTACGACAGGTGACATGCGCGCGGCAAACCTTTTAATGCCACTGTATGGCTCTATAGGCTAGGTCGCCTCGAGAAAACCGACAACTGTCACCGATAGGGCGCAATCATTTGCGGATGAAAGAACTGCAGAATACTTTCCCGTTGAGCCATCGCGTCTCGATAACCGATATCAATCAACTCCTTGCAAAAGCCTTTTTCAAATAGCAAATAACTGGCCAGACTGGCACCGCCACCCCCCTCTGTGGCTCCGATCATCCGCATCGCAACCCGCATCGCCCAAGGCAAATTTTTAATATGTTTTTCCGCTAGCCGATCAAATTCCACGCTGGGATATATCACCAGCAAATCGATATTACGCACCCCCCCAGGCGGTCGGTGCGGGCTTTCATTGTCGGCAAACGCGACAAGGTTATTCAGTTTTGCCAGTGTTTCAATATCGTGATCCAGACTATCGACAAACGCACTAGCGAAAACATGACCTACCATCTGTGCCATGGAAGGGGAGTGCGTGACCTGCTCTCGCTGAGGCACATGCTGCGCATTACCACTCACCCCAATCACTAAAACCCGATCTGCGCCCATGCGTATAACCGGGCTTATCGGTGCGAGCTGGCGCATGGCGCCGTCGCCAAAATATTCTCGGCTGATTTTTTCAGCGGGCAGTACGGCAGGAATAGCAGAAGAAGCCAGTATATGGCTGACATTGAGAACCGCAGGTAGGCCAATACTGCGGCCATGACACCATTTATCCATTCCCTGGCGCCCCTGGAAAAAAGTAACATTCTCTCCCGAGGTGTAGCCAGTGGCGGTTACACCCACTGCGTCCAGGTAGCCCTTATCTATGCGCTTCTGAATATTTTTAAATGCAATCGTTTGGTTCAGTAAACCCCGCAGAGGGTCATTGTTTAGCAATGACAGGGGGCGACCACGGCTCACACCCTCGTTAAACAGTGACGCCACCATGCGGCCAGGGCCTTTGATCAGGTCCCACGCCCCAGCCCGGTATACGTCGTCAACGGAAATGGAGCTCCAGATCTTCTCGACTTTTTTTACCGCCAAGCGAAAATTGTTTGCCGATGCGGCCAGCGCCACTGCGTTCACTGCACCAGCGGATGTTCCACTGATTATAGAGAAAGGATTATGCGCATTTTTCTCATGCAAATCGGAAATGGCCTTGAGCACACCCACCTGGTACGCCCCTCTGGCACCGCCACCTGAAAGAACCAGTGCAGGCTTCACTGAGCCTCCACCACACCGATAGTGGTTCGATGCAATAAGCGGTCATGCCCCTCATAGCCACCAGTAGCGCGGTGGAGCACCGAGCGGTTATCCCACATCACTAACATCTTGGGTTGCCAAACATGTTCGTAAACGAAGTCTGCGCGGGTTTGCCACTCATGCAGCTGCAAAAGCAAATCAATGGCGTCTTGATCAATCATGCCTTCGATACCAACAATATAGCCAACACAACCAAAAATACCCTCCTCGCCGGTTTCCGGGTGCTTCCCAATTAAGGGGTGCAACTGGGTCTCCAGTGCCTCGGCAGAAGCGTTGATCTGCATACTGCGATCGCTCATCTGGTCTTCCCGACCGTACATACCGTCGGGTGAATAGGCAGAGCGGGCCGAGTGGATGGCATTTTTACCCTCCAGTTTTTCACGTAACTCTGTGGGCATTGCCTGCAAAGCTTTATGTTGGTCTGCATAGAGAGTGTTGCCACCCACTGGCGGGACAGTGATTGCAAACAGGCAGGTTGCCGACGGCGGCGTCTTCTGAAAACTCCAGTCAGTATGCCAATTCTCCGCGAACAGGGGGGCTTTCTCGTTGGCGCGGCGTTCGACTGCGATAACATGTTCCCGCCCTTGAATAGGCGCAATAAAAGGGTCATCTCCGAAGGGTCCGAAATAGGATGAATACCGCTCCAGGTCGTCATCTGTCATGGTCTGGTTGGGAAAGGACAACACGTGATGTTGCAACCAGGCAGCCCTGATTGCAGCAACGGTTGACGCGTCAATGTCCTGTGTTAAATCAACATTTGTCACTTGTGCACCGCAGGCCTGGTGGGAGGGTGTAACGACTATGCTCATTGCCATACCTTTTTCATTGTCCAAACCGCACGATATCACCAGGGCATGGGTTTACCATCGTAATTAAAGAATTTGCCATCGTCCTGATCTTCCAGCCCGGTAATCACTGTATACAGACCAGCAGCGCTTACCGCTGCGGTGATACTGCCCTCACCCCCATTCATATCGGTTTTAACGTATCCGGGATGCAATACAACAAAGATGGTCCCGTCACCGCTCATGTCCACAGCCAGGGTTTTGGTGAAACTGTTCAGGGCCGCCTTGCTGGCTCGATAGCCCATACAGCAGCCAAAGGTGTTGAACTCCATACTGCCCATCATGCTACTGATGTTTGCCACTATCTTGCGCTTTCCGGCCATAACATTGGGCAGCAGAGCCTGAGTTACCCGCAGAGGCCCTAAAGCGTTCACCTGGTATTCAGTCAAAAGTGTGTCGATATCTACATCCGCAAACTCTGGCGCTTCCCGGCTCACCATGCCCGCATTATTGATCAGGATATCAATGGGCGCACCGCCAAGCTGCTGAGCAAGGGCAGAGACACTGGCGGGGTCGGTGACATCTAACGGTACAACTTTCACTGCCAGGCGATGCAAGGCGGTAGCCGCCTCGGGGCGGCGCGCTGTGCCAATCACTGAGTAGCCCGCTTCGCTGAAAGTACTGGCCATGGCCAGCCCAATGCCTCGATTAGCACCGGTGATTAACACGGTACCTGCACTGTCAGTGCCCTGAACGCTGGCCGTCGCAGCCAACAGTAGTAGTGCGGTCAAAAAATTGCTTATCAGCTTTTGCATGTTTGAGTACCTATTAATGCCACGAGGTTACTATATCATTGCAGTCCAGTCTGGAAATTAAAATCAACGGCTAAGGAGTTCAGCTATGCCCGGATTTTGGGTACGTTTTTTGATAACCGCTTGCGGACTGTTGGTTGCCACCTGGCTTTTGCAGGGCATTCATTTGGGTGGCGCTCTGTCACTTGTATTTGCCGCGCTGGTGCTGTGCGCAGTCAACGCGATTGTCAGGCCGATTATGTTGTTGCTCACTCTGCCTATCACCGTGGTAACTCTGGGGTTTTTCCTGTTTGTGCTCAATGGGGCCATGCTGGGGCTCGCCGCCCTGCTGGTGCCCGGCTTTATTATCGATGGCTTTTGGACAGCCATGTTTGGAGCCGTCATTATTAGCTTAACGGGAATGGTGGCAAACTGGTTTATCGGCCCCAAAGGACGCGTTGAAATTATCGTTGTGCGCCGCTGACAGCCCAACTGCCCTCTCGGGTCAGGCTTCATAGTCCGAAGCTGGTAGCGTAGTATAGCCTCGCGCGCCCGCATCCTCGCAAGGAATGTTTCATGTCCCACCATATTTTACTCCTGCTCGTTGGCATCGGTTTGCTTTCGCTGGCCTCGCAGTGGCTGGCCTGGCGCCTACGCGTCCCCGCTATCTTGTTTCTGTTGTCTGCAGGAATGTTGCTGGGCCCCGTCACCGGAGTTCTGGACCCGGATGAGCTTTTTGGTGACCTCCTCTTCCCTTTCATTTCTCTCTCTGTTGCCATTATCCTGTTCGAGGGCAGCCTAACGCTCAATCGGGAAGAGATACGTGGCCACGGCGCTGTGGTGCGGCGCATGATAAGTTGGGGCGTACTCATCGTCTGGATTCTGGCAGCCTCTTTGGCACACTGGCTTGCAGGAATGGATTGGCCACTGGCTTTCCTGTTTGGCGCCATCATGACCGTGACGGGCCCCACCGTGATTATGCCGATGCTGCGGGCAGTGCGCCCCACCCGCACGGTTGCCAACATACTGCGCTGGGAAGGCATTCTGGTTGATCCGCTGGGCGCTATTCTCGCGGTACTCACCTTTACCGTCATCATCGCCAGCCAGGCGACCACAAGCTGGCTTGAAGTGTTCACTCTGCTTCTGCGTATGCTCGCCAGTGGACTGGTGGTAGGCGGCGTAGCCGGCCTGCTCTGGGGACAGGCACTGCGTCGCTACTTGATTCCACAGTTCCTGCACAACGTTGCAACGCTTTTCGTGGTTTTCGCCGTCTATGCCATAGCCGACACCATCGCCTCGGAGTCCGGCCTGCTGGCAGTCACCGTTATGGGGGCGTGGCTGGCCAATACCAGCAGGCTACATATTCGCGAACTGCTGGACTTCAAAGAAAGCCTGAGCATTCTTCTGATTTCGGGTCTGTTTATCTTACTTGCGGCTCGCCTTGATTTTGAGCAACTTCGAGCCCTGGGCCCTACCGCGCTCCTGGTGATGCTGGGCATCCAATTTATAGCCCGCCCCATTAGCGTCTTTCTCTGCACGCTGGGCTCCAGCCTACGCGTGCAGGAGCGCGCAACGCTGGCCTGGATCGGCCCACGAGGCATCATCGCCGCTGCAATTAGTGCAGTATTTGCAGAGCGTCTGGCCGCCCAAAATGTGGCAGGGGCCGAGCTGCTGGTACCTCTTACCTTTGTTGTTATTCTGGGGACAGTTTTTCTTGAGAGCCTCACCGCCCGTCCACTGGCAAAAGCGCTGGGTGTGACCGAGCCCGAGCCCGAGGGTGTGCTGATTATGGGAGCCAATACGTTTTCTACAGCATTGGCCAAAGTCATAAAAGACGCCGACTTTAACGTGGTCATTGCACACAGTGACTGGGATAGTTTGCGCACTGCGCGCATGTCGGGTATTCCCACCTACTACGGCAACCCCATGTCCGACCACGCCGAACGGACGCTGGACCTGGCCGGAATAGGCAAACTGTTCTCCATGTCACGCAACGTCGAATTCAACCGCCTTGGCTGTGCTTATTTCTCCCGCGACTTTGGCCGCAAGGACGTGTTCGCACTGCCGGTGAGCATCGAGGAAGGAGACAGCAGCAACGGTAAACATACAGCTTCGATGGAAATGCCGGGGCGCAGGTTGTTTGCAGAAGATGTCAGCCTGTCAAAACTGCTTAGCTATATGAGCCGCGGCGCCGAGATCAGAACCACGCGGCTGACAGATAGCTTCAGCTTCGGCGATTTCCTGGCACAGGGGAACAGCGAGCGCATCTTGTTGTTGGCCTGGAATGGCAAAGGCAAACTCGCTCCCTACTCTCCCCGCTGGGAAAAATTTCTTGATGACGACTGGACGATTGCCAGCTTATCGCTGGAGCGCAAGCCGACACCAAAAGAGAAGGAAAAAACCAAGGAAGAGCTAAAGGCGGCCGAATAGCGAACCAATTTTTCAACGCACCATACTGAAAGGGTGGGCTATATGCATTATTTTCGCTTGGCATCAGCTTGAGGCAAACGTATATTGACCCCCATGAAATATATCGGCAGTGAGAATTTTGACCATAGCCAAGCGCCCCGAGTGGGCGTTCTGCTCACCAATCTGGGCACGCCCGACGCGCCTGAAACTAAACCACTGCGAAAATACCTGAAACAGTTTCTGTGGGACCCTCGCGTGGTCGAAATCCCTCGCCCGGCATGGTGGCTTATTCTCAACGGTATTATCCTGCGTCTTCGCCCCAGCCGCTCTGCCGCAGCCTATCGAAAAGTCTGGACCCAGAGAGGCTCGCCTCTGATGTTCCACACTCAAGATCAAGCAGATGCCGTGCGCGCGGTCATGCAGCAGCGCTACGGTGAAAAAGTAATCGTTGATTTTGCCATGCGCTACGGTACTCCTGATATTGCCGGCACCTTGCAAAACATGCTGCAACGCGGTGTACGTAAATTGCTGATACTGCCCCTGTACCCTCACTACAGCGGAGCGACCACCGGTTCCACTTTTGACGCGCTGGCAGCAGATTTCACTCAACGGCGGTGGCTACCTGAAATACGTTTTGTAACCCAGTATCACGACCATCCGGCTTATATCGAGGCCGTTGCCGAAAGCATCAGGCTCTATAGAGAACAGCACGGCAGTGCCGATAAACTAATGTTCTCTTACCATGGAGAGCCCCGGCGCTATCTCGACCAGGGTGACCCCTATCACTGCCAGTGCCACAAAACGACGCGTCTGGTAGCTGAAAAACTCGGTTTGCAAGCGTCGGAATACCTCACAACGTTCCAGTCTCGCTTTGGCAAAGCAGAGTGGCTACAGCCCTACACGGATGCAACCCTGAAAGACTTCCCAAATCAGGGTATAAAGTCTGTGCAGGTGGTGTGTCCCGGTTTTTCTTCCGATTGCCTTGAAACTATCGAAGAAATTGGTGATGAAAATTACACCTATTTTAAACAGGCGGGGGGCGAGCACTTCGGCTACATACCCGCCCTGAATAGTGACCCCACCCACATCTTGGCACTCACAACCATTATAGAGCAGCAGATGGCGGGTTGGCTCGATGACCTTGAACAAGACTCGGGTAAAACCCGGGCCATTGAAATGGGCGCAAAAAACTAGAGCGCCCAGTTTTTAAACAGAGCCCTGGATAAGAGTCATCTAATTACACTGTGACACCGGCATCTCTACCCGCCGCTCACTGCCGTCCGCCAAGACCTCAATTCGGTGACAGCCAACCACCTCCCGATTACTGCTACTGCCCTGTCGATTTTGATTGTCCATATGCTTATCGTAGCAACGCTCACCGTCGTGTGAATGGTATAGGCTGGTAGTCAAAGCCGAGCCGATAAGGGCGGCGCCCAGATAGGAAGGGTAATAGTAGCCCTGCGAATAGTAGCGGCGGTTATAAAAGCGATTGCGATGGCCGCTGTAGTAGCGATTGTAGTGATGCCTACCACTGTTGTAGTGCTTATTGTAATGCTTGTTGTAGTGCTTATTGTAATGCTTGCTATAGTGGCTGTTGTTGTCATTATGCCTTGCATGATCACCGCGGTCATCGCGACCGGCCAGGGCTGCAGAAGTCGCTGTAAAGAGCAGGAATGCCAATCCGTAAGCTGTCAGTTTTTTCATGGTACTTCTCCCGTGGGTTGATTTCACGGCCCCAAGATTACGAGACTGTAGCTGAACGAAAGCTGAATGCAGATAAATGTTTTTACGCAGCTGTTCAGCTTCCGTTCAGGCTCACTGCGTTACGTTTACGGTTGTAGCAGTTTCCATAAGGGGAAGTCATCGTGAAGGTATCAACAAAAACTATAGCGGCTTGCAGTGCATTCATGGCAAGCCTGGCCAATGCACAGTCGCACACCACAATGGTTGCAGTACCCGTTACTGCGGTGGAGCCTGTAGTGCGCATCATTACGCATAAAATACCCCACGAGTCCTGTTGGAATGAGCGAGTAAAGGTTGTGCGTGACCGGCGCAATCATTCAGCAACGCCCGCTGTTTTGGGCGCAGTTATAGGCGGCGTAGTAGGAGGCTCTGTGGGTCATAATAGTCGCTACCAGCCAATAATAGCCGGCGTAGGTGCTCTGCTGGGGTCTTCAATCGGTAACGATATCAGCCATCAGCGCAACACGAAGAGTTACTATGTGACTGAACAGCGCTGCGAGGTAGACTATGAGCTGCGGGAAGAAGAAAAAATCGTTGGATACCGCGTCAGCTATCAATATGGCGATAGTATCTATCAAACCGAAACCCGAAATCGTCCGGGAGCGACGATACAACTGCAGGTAAAATTAAAACCGGTAGAACGGTAAAAGAGAGGTAGCATGGTCCAACGTTTTCCAAAAAAACCTTTCTGTGCATTGCTACTTGCCAGCACCCTGTGCCTGGCGGTACCGGCAGTGCAGGCCAAGCAACCCAGGCAAGCGCAACAACAGCCCCAACAATCTCAACAATCTCAACATGCCATGACCGCAGCTCAAGCCACAGCAAAGGCCAAGGCCCGACATGGCGGCACAGTTCTGAAAGTTACTCCAAAGGGGCAGGGTTTTCGGGTAAAGCTCCTCACAGATTCCGGTCGAGTTATGACAGTGACGGTCAAGGACTGAGTCGTGCGTATGCTCATCGTAGAGGACGAAGCACAATTGCGCCTGCAGCTGGTCAAATATTTTGGTGAACACGGCTGGGTGGTAGAGCAGGCAGCTGATGGTGTAGAAGCGTTGTTTATGGGCAGGGAACACCCCTACGACATGGCCCTTGTAGACCTGGGTTTGCCTAGAATGTCTGGCATAGAGCTCATTAACAATTGGCGAGCGGCTGATCGCACGTTTCCGGTATTGATTTTAACCGCTAGAGGCGATTGGCAGGACAAAGTAGAGGGCCTGGAAGCCGGGGCCGATGACTATGTCACCAAACCGTTTCATCTGGAAGAAGTGCTGGCACGGGTTAACGCCTTGCAACGTCGAGCGGCAGGACGCACCCAGGCCCTGGTAGATTACGGTGCTATCTGCATCGACTTTAGTGCCAGGTTGGTTCTTCTTAGGGGCAAGCCTCTGGATCTCACCAGCTTCGAATACAACACGCTGGAATACCTCGTTCACCGTGCGGGCCAGGTGGTGTCAAAAACCGAACTGACTGAACACCTGTACGATCAGGACTTTGACCGGGACAGCAACGTAATCGAGGTTTTTATCGGTCGTTTACGCAAAAAACTGGACCCCGAAAATACCTTGAAACCCATAGTAACCCTTAGAGGCGCGGGCTATCGGTTCTCGCTGGGCAGTGGCGCACCATGAGAGCAGCATTCAATTCGCTGACCGCTCGACTGCTGCTAGCCAGCGCGCTGCTGCTGCCATTATTCCTCGGCGCCACGGGCTCTTATCTGGATCGCAGCTATCGGATCAGTATCGAAGCGGCAGAGGCCGAGCGACTACAGCTGTTAATTCTTACCTTGCTGGCCGAGGCCGAATTTGATCGGGCGTTGCGCCTGCCCCCGCAATTGTTGGAGGTTCGTTTTAATCAGCCCGATTCTGGTCTTTACGCCCAGGTAACAGATAGCAACAATAAACTCCTGTGGTCCTCGCCTTCCACCCTTACCCAAAGTCGGGAAGACCTGTCTTTCGATCTGCCAGATCTGCCCATCGGCGGCAAATATTTTTCCCGTGGCCATAATCTGTTCCAGCAGTCCTATCAGGTGGCATGGCAGACGCAAGAGGAGGCGGAAGTGCCGCTGTTGTTTACTGTGCTAGAGACAGTAGCACCAGCAGACGCCCAGCTGGCCACTTACCGCGGCGGCCTGATGTTTTGGCTGGGTGGTTCTACGCTGCTACTGCTCGCCTGCCAGGCCCTAATTTTGTTATGGAGCCTGCGTCCGCTGCGCCAGTTAGCGCAGGATATCTCGAGCATTGAATCGGGTGCTGTGGAAAAACTGGACAATGCCTACCCGCGGGAAGTACAGGCGGTAACAAATAGCTTGAACACGCTATTAGTAAGCGAGAAAAAACGCCGGGCGCAAGTGCGCAATACCCTGTCAGACTTGGCCCACAGCCTGAAGACTCCGCTGGCCGTTATTCGCAGTGCAGATTCAACGGCGCCAGATTATAGCCAATTGGTGCGCGAGCAGACCTCTCAGATGGAAGAGATTGTGGGCTACCAATTGCGGCGTGCTGCGGGAGGATCGCATAAGCTTTTACAAATGGTTGCGGTTGAAGCCACGGCAAAACGATTACGCACAAGCTTGCTGAAAGTTTATGCCGACAAGGCTGTGTCGATACAATTGAAGATCGAACCCGGCTGCGTATTTCGCGGCGATGAACGCGACTTAATGGAACTGCTTGGCATATTGATGGACAATGCCTGTAAGTACGGTAAACGAGAGGTGATTGTAATGGCCACCGGGGGGAGTGAACAATCGTTGCTAGTCAGCGTAGAAGATGATGGCGAGGGCATCCCCCCTAACCTGCGTGAGGCCATTCTTGAACGCGGTGTGCGGGCAGATACCCAACAAAGCGGCCACGGTATTGGTTTGGCAGTGGCCACAGATCTCACCGAAAATTATCTCGGCACCCTGGAGTTACGCGAGAGTAGTCTGGGAGGTGCATTGGTGCAGGTACAGCTACCCTGATGGAGCCCGTCCTTATATACTCTCCGAATAATAAACAATGAACTCAGGAATATCCCGTATGACTATGCAACAAACTCCTCTACTGCTATCCCGCATTCTCGGCCGCGGTGCCCAGCTCGACCCCAACGAAGAAGTCGTTACGCTGCTACACAACGGTACCCATCGTCAAACATTGAAAACCACCTGGAACCATGCCAACCAGCTTGCGGGCGCTCTGAATGCATACGGCATCAAGATTGGTGACCGGGTGGCCAGCTTTATGTGGAACAACTACAGGCATCTGGAGTTATATCAGGCGATTCCATCTATGGGCGCAGTGTTGCACACGCTCAATGTGAGACTCAGCCCCACCGACCTCGAATACATTATTAATCATGCGCAGGACCGGGTTATTTTTGTTGATGAAGATTTACTGCCGTTACTGGAGCCGCTGTTAGACAAAATTCCCTGTGTCGAACTGTTGGTCATCTGTCGCTATGGCGGCGGTGGTGAGTCATCTCACCCCAACACGGTTGACTACGAAGCCTTTATTGACGGACAAAAAACGGTTTATGACTGGCCTGAAATAGACGAAAGCTCGCCTATGGGTCTTTGTTATACCAGTGGAACCACGGGCAAGCCAAAAGGGGTTATGTACACCCATCGTTCAACCTATTTGCACACCATCACCCAGGCTATGACTGACGCCATGGGTTTATCGGCACTGGATGCCGTGTGCGGTATCGTGCCGATGTTTCATGCCATGGGTTGGGGGGTACCCTTCACAGCCTCCATGCTGGGCTGCAAACAGGTCATGCCGCACCGGTTTATGATTCCACAAAAACTACTCGAATTGATGGTAGCAGAAGAGGTCACCATCTCTGCGGGCGTGCCCACCATTTGGCAGGGCATCAGAACCATTTTGGAAGAGAATCCGGGCAAATACGATACATCCAAATTCTCACGTCTGACCTGTGGTGGGTCAGCACCGCCGGTGTCCCTAATCCGCTGGTACTGGGATAACCTGGGTGTTGAGATGATTCAGGGCTGGGGAATGACTGAAACCAACCCGCTTGCCACTCTCTCTCGCAAAGTGGCAAAACGCTCTCACATAAAGAACACAGAAGACCAGCAGTTTGAGAATATTGCCAAGGCTGGCCTACTGATGCCCGGTCTGGAATTTGAAATAGTCGACGAGAACTGGCAACCACAGCCCCATGATGGGCAAGCCGTGGGAGATTTGCTAATCCGCGGCCCGTGGATTTGCTCGGAATACTACAACGACCCGCAGCCCGATAAATTTCACGAAGGCTGGCTGGTAACAGGCGACATGGCGAAGATCGACGCCGAACAATATTTGATTATTGCGGACCGCTCAAAAGACCTGATTAAATCGGGGGGCGAATGGATATCCTCTGTTGACCTTGAAAATCACATCGTGGCACTGGCCGGTGTCACTCAGGCTGCCGTGGTTGCGCAGCCCCACCCCCGCTGGGATGAACGACCGGTCGCGCTTGTCATTCTCGGTGAAGGTGCCGACATTACCGATGAGTTAATCCTTGAACATTGCACCAAGATTTTTGCCAAGTGGCAGTTACCCGACGAAATTATTTTTGTTGAAACAATAGCGCTAACGTCTACCGGAAAAATTGACAAGAAGACCATACGCTCGCAATTGGAGGCACAGGAATACAAACTGCCCGACCTTCGCTAAGCCCGCAGAGGCTGAGGAAATTATGTAAGGTGCCAGTATGGCCTGGATAAAACATATCAGTCGCTGTCTTGGTATCCTACTGCTCGCCATGCTGTCGGGCTGCATGCAGGGCGAGCCTAATGTCGCAGCAGGAAACCGGGACGGCATACTTCATATAGGCAATGGCGCGGAACCACAGTCTCTCGATCCGCATGTAATGACCTCCGCTACCGACGCCAACATCACCGGCGCTCTGTTCGAGGGACTGGTAGCAAAAAACCCCTACACACTCGCTATCGAGCCCGGAGTAGCACAGCGCTGGACATTCAGTGAAGACCTTAAAACGATCACCTTTTACCTACGCAAAAATGCGCGTTGGTCCAATGGTGAAACACTTGATGCGCGCGACTTTGTGTATTCATTGCGGCGCATACTAACGCCTGCCATGGCCAACCCGGTGGCCTATTTACTTTACCCCATAAGCGGGGCCGAAGCCTTTAACCGGGGTCAAACGACTAACGTTCATAGCCTTGGGGTACGCCTCATTGATCACTACACACTCGAAATAAAGCTCAACAACCCCACGCCCTACTTTCTCGAGCTTCTCGCAGGCTATTATGGCTACCCCGTGCCAAAAGCGACAATCGAAGCCTTCGGTAAGACCACCGATCGCTACAGCCGATGGACTCGCGCGGGAAACCTCGTTGGCAACGGGCCCTTCACACTCAAAAGCTGGCGCATGCAAAGGGATGTCACCGTAGTCAAAAATCCCCACTACTGGGATGCCGAGCAAGTTGCCCTTAACAGTGTGGTATTTCACGCGGTGGAGAGCCCCTTGATCGAGGAGAAGATGTTTCGCGTGGGGCAGTTGCACTACACGACGACGGTACCGCTCAGTAAAATCAATGGTTATCGTGCGCAGCCGAAATCCCCTTACCATCAGAAACCCATGGTGGGCACCTATTACTACATGTTTAATATAGATCGCCCTCCTGTGGATGATGTGCGTGTGCGCAGAGCCCTGGCACTGTCTGTCAATCGCCAACAGCTTATCGACAAACTCTTGCTGGGCACGGCGATAGCCAGCCCAGCGCTGGTTCCCATGAACCTCATTCCCGGGTATGAACCACCCGACCTGTTGGCGTACAACCCCGAGGCAGCCAAACAACTACTGGCCGAGGCCGGTTATCCCAACGGCAAAGGCTGGCCGGGGCTCACGCTGATGTTCAACACCAGCGAGGATCACCGCAAGGTTGCCGTCGCTGTACAGCAGATGTGGAAAAAACAACTCAATATCGAAGTCACGCTGGTCAATCAGGAGTGGAAGGTTTATCTAAATACGACGCAACTGAAAAATTTTCAGCTGGCCAGAATGGGGTGGATAGCGGGTATTCGAGACCCGGCACTCTTTCTCGATGGTTTTACCACCGACAGCGGCACCAACCGCACCGGCTTCTCCAATAAACGTTACGACGAGTTAATCCTGGACAAGGCTCCCGCCGCCATCGACCCAGTGAAACGCCTGGCACTGCTGCGCCAAGCGGAGTCCATTTTTATCGAGCAGGTTCCATTGATTCCCTTTTACACCTACAACAGCAAGCATCTGGTGCAGCCAAGTGTGCACGGCGCGCCAGCCAACGTAGCTAACCTATTGAATTATAAATACATAAGCCTGGACTCCACTGCTAAAGTCTTTGAATACAAGGATTGAACGCCACCAACCACTGACCTAAGCTACAAGGAAGACGATGGGATGTTTCAACTCATAACTGATCGAGTAGAAAACTCACTATTCGATTGGCTTATTTAATCTGGCTGGCGTGGGCGTGCCTGCTTATGACTATTTCTCTTTTGTTTGACTTTCGCAGGGCGTTTTTACTATAAATATTCATTCAATTGGCGATACTATTCTGGATGAAACCAGCTCGCCTCAAGAGCTGCGCAATGCGCTAAACATGTTTAGCGCTGCCTGTAGTGACATCAGCGGCATACTGCCAGACCCAAGCTTTGACGCGTGGGCCGAAGACTCGCTGTTGCCAAGCGGCGTCGCCATTAACCCCCAAGCTGCGGCGCATTGTGCACATGATTACCAGCGCAGCGTAGTTTTTATCCGCGGTGTGCATGCGGCAATGAACGCACTTAAGCTACACTTTGCAGGCACGCCGCTTGAAATTTTATATGCAGGCTGCGGCCCCTTTGCAACACTGCTTATGCCGCTATTCGGTAAGTTCTCACCGGGCGATCTCAACATAACGCTACTGGATATCCACCAACGCTCGCTGGATAGTGCAGAACTATTAGTCGAAATTTTTGGGTTTGGTGCCCATGGCGTTACCACAGTCCAAGGTGATGCCAGCACCTATAGACACCCACAGAAGCTGCATATGGTCATTGCTGAAACCATGCAAAAATCCCTTGAACAGGAACCACAGTTCGCAGTGACAGCCAACCTGGCACCGCAGATTTTAGCCGAAGGTGTTTTCATTCCACAGCGCATCGACGTGAGTTTGGCACTGGCCGATCTCGAACAAGAGAAAGTGTTCTACGACAATCTAAACACCAGGCGCTACCCTATTGCGACACTTGCCTCGCTATCCCCCGATAACGCCTTCGCTCAAAGCCAAGCGGCACAGTACAACCTTCAAACAAATATGTTGGAGCTACAGCCCACCCTCGTAGAGATTCCACTAATAGAGGGTATTGACCGGTTAAACGCCGCCCTGTTCACGCGAATTACTGTGTATGAATGTTATTGCCTGGAGGATTATGAGGCCGAAATTACGCTGCCTATGCGGTGCTATGAACTGGAACCTTTGCGCGGCGGTGAGCGTTA
This sequence comes from Halioglobus sp., assembly GCA_047650635.1. Taxonomy (GTDB): domain Bacteria; phylum Pseudomonadota; class Gammaproteobacteria; order Pseudomonadales; family Halieaceae; genus JBALVT01. Next base: position 22,556 of record JBLHNQ010000020.1, on the reverse strand, counting down.
TAGTGTGAGCTACCAACTGGGCGCTTATCCAAAATTTAACTTCGAGCCAGGCGGCAAACTAACTTCACCATGAGCCTTGATACTTCACGGATCTTCTACACGGCTCGTAAAGGGTGTCCAGTGGTGCGTCCGATGAAATGCCGGCGTTACTACAACATAGCGTAGCCAACGCTCCAGTCGAGGCGGGACATCAACGTTTGGTCGATTTTTCATGCTGAGCGAGGTAGTTGTTTAGCGTTTCAACAGCCCATTTCCTCGCCCGGCTGATAAGTCTTATCCCTGCCCTGCAGCGCATAGAGAATATTTGACATGGCCGACTCAATGCTGGAGAAAATTTCTTCGCAGTATGCAGTGCCGTAAGAGATTTCATCACTGGGAATAATCGCACCCTGAGTGGCAGGGCTAGATTCTCCTTCTCCCCCTCCTTCACCACAGTAGTACGCGAGAGTACAGGACCCCTCGGTGATAGGCGCCCTCTATGGGATTTTATAGCACCCATTGTTGTGTTTACTTAATTTTATTTTTGAAAAAGCAACACAACCCACAATATTACGCTAGTCAACGGTGCAGCTTGTCACACCGCTTTTCAGCGCACCCTTGCAACCAAAAAATCTACAGAGGCCTTTATTTTTGGCACGAGATAGCGCTGTTTTTGATACAGCAAGTAAACGGCCATATCGGCTTTTTGAGTAACCCGCAACACCGAGTCAAAAACCAGTTCTTGCAACTCGCCGCTCTCAAGGTATGTCTCGAGAGCCCACCGTGGCGCCATCAATATGCCCTGACCAGTAACGGACTTTTGAGCCAACCAGCGACCATCGTTCGAGATGGCCACTGCGGGTGCTGACACATCGTGCCATTGGCCCTTCAATTCGCACAGCCAGGGGGATGGTCCGTTGGGCGTGCGGAAATACAGTCCCTTATGATGTTGTAAGTCCATGACACTGAGGGGGGTTCCCATCTCGGCCAGATAGCTGGGAGCGGCAACGGGAATAAATTCGTTATCCATCAGCCTTATGGCCAGCACCCGTTCGTTGGGTGCATAGCCGCCCCGAATGGCAATATCCACTTCATCTCGTCCCAACGTCGACAGCTCGTCACTCAAGCTCACATCCAGAATAATGTCAGGGTATAGCTCGCTAAATTCCGCCAGCAGGGGCATTAGTATGCGCTCGCCAAAACCCACCATAGAACTGATGCGCAATTGGCCCATAGGTTTCGCCTGATAGCTTCGCACGGTTTCATCGCTGTGCTCAAGCCGGGAGAGAATCTCCTGAATCTCGTTGTAGTAGATCTGCCCTACTTCGGTCAGCTTTACCATCCGTGTTGAACGTTTCAACAAAGTGGCGCCCAAACTTTTCTCCAGGTCGGCAACCCGGCGCGACAAAGATGACGGTGGCACGTCAAACGTCCGTGCGGCTTCGGTAAAGCTGCCGGTTTCGGCCACTTTGCTGAAATAACGTATTGCTCGCAGTTGATCCATCGTAGCGTCCCTATTATTGTTTTTATGGCAATAAAGAAAGCCATAATACCCTATATATCTACCATAAAAGTACACTAATAATACATCTGGCTTTAACAACCCACACATCAAACTCAACATGGAGTTAATTTATGAGCACCTATACCGCCATTAACCTGATAGCCCGTCCCGCACCGGGGCCTATCAGTTCCGACATATTTGAAGTTGTAGAAAATGAAATCCCCAGCGCAGGTCCCGGCCAAATTTTGGTAAAGCAGTCTCATATGTCTCTGGATCCAGCCATGCTCGGATGGATGAGCCCCGACCCCGAAAGCTACATCCCGCCCGTAGCGTTAGGAGACGTCATGCGCTCGTCGGGTGTGGGTGAAGTAACTGAAAGCAACCACCCCGACTTTGCTGTGGGTGACCGTGTTATGGGTATGATGGGCTGGACTGAATATGTCGTCAGTTCTGGCGCAGGATTGAACAAGGTGCAGCCTGGCCCAGATGCCGAGACGGTGCTCTCCATATTTGCACTACCGGGACTGACCGCTACCCAGGGCCTGTTCGGTTTTGCCGAGCCCAAGTCAGGCGAGACTATTGTAGTGAGTGGTGCAGCAGGCTCAGTGGGTTCGATTGTGGGTCAATTGGCTAAAGCCGAAGGCCTGAATGTGATCGGCGTCGCCGGCAATGATGAGAAATGTGATTGGATTGTTAAGGAATTAGGCTTTGATGGCGCGATTAACTACAAGACCGATGACATCGCAGCCAAGCTAAAAGAATTGGCACCGGGTGGTATTGATATCTACTTTGAAAACACCGGTGGCCCAATTCAGCAGCATGTATTTGACCGCATGAATGCTCACGGCCGCATCGTGGTGTGTGGCATGATTGCAGACTATGGTAAAGAAGTGCCCAGTGCAGGCCCCAACTGGATTCCCATCATCAAGAAGCGCATCACCATTGCCGGCTTCGCCATGCCAGATCATTTTGGCCAGGTGCATGAGCTTCTGGGTAAACTAACGCCTTATGTTATGCAGGGGAAAATCAAATACCGCGCCCATGTACTGGAAGGGCTGGAGTCAGCCATCGAGGGCCTCAACCTGTTTTTCACGGGTGACAACAAGGGCAAATTAATCGTTAAGTTGTAGACCTGTTCGGCGGCACTGCACTCGCAGTGTCGCCACGCAAGCGATATCGACGAGCTTACGCTTCATTTCTATCTGTGGGTTGCCGCCACGCACGCCGCTTGGTCGTAGACTCCCGATAGCAACGTTAATATATTTGATAGCTCCAGAATCTTTGCCTCATCGGCCGAAATAGACTGGGTTAGCGGCAGTAGCACCTCTCGCCGGTATTTTGCATAACGGTTGGTGGCGTTCACACCGGTTTCAGTCGTTGTATACACCACGCCTTTTTTCTGCCCTTTCTCGCCAACTTTTACAATTAATTCTGCTTTGGTGAGTTTGCGTATGCTGTACTGGATGTTTGACACGTCATCTCGATTCAACAGTCGTCCAACTTCAGAAATGCCTTTGGGCCTGTCATGCATACGGATTACATTGAGAATGGAAAAGTCTATACCACTCAAAGACTGGTCCCCAGAGCCCTGGCAACTGGTTGTAAGATCATCCATCCAACGAGTGAAAGCAGCAAAAATTCTAAAAATCGAAAACTCAAATTCAGTTATAGCAATTTCATGGTCACTGGTAGAAAGGTGCCAGTGACGATCTACACTAAAGTCGTCCGCATTAGCAGATTGCACATCCGTTTTCATAATAAGTTGCTCTCTTCAAGTCTGGGTTATTGGGGAGAATTATATTGGTTTCTATCGGTAAAATCCTGACCATGTTGATGATTATCAACATGGTCAGTACCGACTGAACAATAATCGCTTGAAATCAGCGCGTATTTTTACCCAGGATATGATCGGCAGTGCGCATCGCAAGGGCGTGAACTGTAAACGTAGGATTTACCGCACCACTACTGGGGAAAAGGCCCGGGCCCGCAATGAACACGTTATCCAGTTCATGTAAGCGGCCATATTGGTTAGTCACAGAAGAAGCAGCCTCTTCTCCCATTACCGTCCCGCCCATAATGTGCATCCCGAATCGTGGCCCTGCCCAGGGTTCCGGTGCACCTGCAGATTTGAAAACAGCAAGCCCTTCTGCCACTGCAGCATCGGCCAGAGACGCCGTTGGATCAAGAATGTTATGTGTAGCCCGCGCCAGTGGAACACCATACTGGTCTTTGTGCTCACTCAACTCAATGCGATTTTCAGCCAGGGCCTGATCTTCACCAACAAACACCATATTACCCATATGGCTCGCGGCCTTTCGCATAAAATCATTGAGGGCTGCGCCATATATATCAGGGCGCGTGTTGGCAATACCCAGCAAGTCGTTGGGTTTCAGGGCATTGGCAATCAACCACTGATAAGAGCCGAATGCCTTACCTTTCTCCTTTTGGGAATAGTGGTCATGATTTATTAGCTGCCCGCCAGTGGGCCCTAAATGTGGCTGCGTCTCGTCACTAAAAAGTCCGTAGATAGAATTAGCCACGTGAGTCATCAGGTAGCGCCCCACCAAGTCGCTCTTGTTTGACAGGCCTTGCGGGTGTTGCTCACTCGCCGAGGCGAGTAATAGACGAGCATTTTGTACCGCAAACGCAGCGAGTACGACAGTTGACGCGCGCACCGCGTGACGAGTGCCGTCTGCATCACAATACTCAACACCCGTGGCTGTGCGTCCGCTGGCATCATGCAAAACTTTAACAACCGTTGCGCGATTACGTATTTCCGCTCCCGCCTCCACAGCCCACGCCAAATAAGTTGCCAAAGGATTGGCCAGAGCACCTATTGGACAGCCCGCATCGCACCAGCCGTCATAAAGGCAAGCTTTGCGACCCCGATAGATTTCGCTGTTAATAGCTACCGGTATGGGGGCAGTTGTCATACCGCGCGCAACAAAACCCTTATCGATCAGTCGGCCCTGGGCAAATACAGGTAACGGCGCCATAGGGTACTTCTGCCCCGGGGGACGCCACTTTTCCGCCGTCGCATCACCACTAATGCCAACCTCGGCCTGAACTCTATCGTAGTAGGGGCGTAAATCTTCATACACAATAGGCCAATCCAGCCCCCTTCCATAGTCTGACTTCAATTTGAAGTCGTTTTCATGTAGCCGCGGCCATACAGCGTACTGATGCAGTGCACTGCCGCCAGTACCCCATCCCGCGTTAAAATTATGGCCTATGGGAAGGTTGCCAGTCTCTTCTACTGAGGCACCTGACCACTTCAGGCGTCGTGCCCATATCTGGGAACTAACCAAGTCAGACATTTGTCGGGCCGGGCCAGACTCAAGCACCAGCACGCGTTTTCCAGCTCGGGCCATCTGTGCGGCAATTACACTGCCGGCCGCGCCAGAGCCTACAACCAGTGCGTCAAATGTTTCTTCAGTGCTAATACGCTGCATCGTTTCTACCAGGCCTGCGGGGGTTCGATATGCGCCATGTACGGCATACCAATTTGGTCGAAGCCTTGTTCGGTGCCATAAACAACATCACTGGCATCAGCTCGTAGGACGAAGAAGAAAAATGGCGCAGGCGGCCCACCCCACTTAAGGTCTGCATTGCCGTTCATTTCCAACAGCAAAGTTTGGCCCTGCTCAATGCTGAGCGCGGACCAGGGTAGGGAAAAATGAAGACGTGCCAAGCGGTCTGCACTGTGCAAACCGCTCTGGTAAAAACCGATAAAATCGGCAAAGGGAACGCCGAGATACCTGAGCATCAGTAGACAATCGTGGGCGACGGCTCCCAGTTGCTTGTCGACGTAATGACTTACACCGGCTTCGCGCGCGCCGGGAACAATCGCCTCAGCCAGCCCCTGCAGCGTAGCAACCTCTTCTTCGGTCAAAATTTGGTAGGGCAAGGCTGCAGCCTGCGCGCTTCGAGGTGACACACGCAATATTTCGCCGCCGACAATGGTAGATAATACTATTCCCGATGATTTCAGAAATCGCCGTCTATCGTGTTCCACTGTACCTTGCCCTCTATTAATCAGAAGCTATATCGCATTCCTACACTGACAAAACGCGGTGCACGATAGGAAACTTCATTACAACCACATAAGGTTGCAAGGTCGAAACCCTGAACGCCCGCTCGCTCATCGGTAAGATTGCGCGCTGCCAACGTCGCCAGCCAGCGTTGATCACTACTTTCCCAACTGGCCATTGCATTGAACATGGTGTAACTATCAAACTTGTCGGCATCGAAGTTGCGCAAGTTATAGTAGAACTCGTCGGAGTAACTCACGTCACCCTGCACTGCAAGCTCGCCACCCAGAGCAGACCAACTATACCGGACCATCGCAGTCGCCTGCAGTTCAGGCGCATAGGTAGGCTTTACATCGCGGGGAGGTAAGGGCGAACCAAAGCGTAGAGGAATATCCAACACTTTTGCGTCAAAGTAGGCGACGTTGAACAGCAAGTCCAGACCGTCTATCGGTGTAGTCTGCAACTCCAGTTCAGCACCCCAGGTCTCGGCATCGGCATTAATAACAACACCACCGACACCAACAAACAAGAATGCCTGATAATCCGAATAATCATAATAGAACAAGGAGCCATTCAAGCGAGTGTTGCCATCTCCCAGTGTGGATTTAAAGCCACCCTCGTAGGATATGAGCACTTCCTCGTCATAGGGCAAGGACGAATCTCCCCCCGATCCAAGATAAGAACCCAGAAGAGGCGCGTTGTAGCTACCCGCTTTTACACCGCGGTTCACGCCACCGTACAACAACAGGTCATCATTGGGGCGATAATCAAGTTGCAGTTTTCCTGTCCAGAGGGTGTCTGAAGATTCATCCTGAAAGAAGTAAGGCGAGCCTGCACCGGCGGGGTTTTCGAGAAATTCACCCTGATTCACCGTGTTGTTTCCCTGCGACAGGAAGAACCCCAGACCCACATCAAATTCTTTTTCCTCTTGAATAACGCGCAGCCCACCGGTTAATGCAAGCGTCTCGCTAATATCGTATTCGATCTGGCCAAACACGCTGTAAGAGTCTGTTTGCAGGTCGGCCTTTACACCGATATCCAGCGGTGCTCCCAGCCCGGCATTGATAATACTGTTAGCCGGAGCCTTGAGTCCGTTGTCGGACTTGTTATCAATCGACAGGTAGAATAAGCCCGTAACCCAACGCATGCGGTCACTCTCACCATCGAGTCGAAATTCCTGGCTAAACGTACTTGCATCAACACCGGCATAGTTGGCCAACTGATTAACAGGGGCCGCATCCACATCGATAAATAGCAGTTTTTCGAACGACTTGAAATCGGTGACCGACGTGAACTTCATACCGTTGTCTAGATCCCAATACACGCGGGTATTGATGCCACTGCTTTCGGTATCGCCCTGGTCTTCAAAAGCGAAATCGCCTGAGAACGTAAAATCGTCGCCGTCAGGATCTTTGTAGCCAAAGAAATCTCCGCCGGGAACCAAGCGCCCGTCCAGACCGATGCCCCCACCTGGCTGAAGATCACTACCGTCAATTGCATTGGCTCCACCGTCTCCGTCACCTTCAATAGTAAGGCGTGATTCATTCGCAGGGGTATCAATTACGTTGATCAGTTCGCCCCCTTCAACAATGCCGATAGTCGACTTGGATTGATAAGGGCCAGTGGCAACCTCAGATTTTGCGTGGTTGGCGGAGACCTGTATTTCCAATGCGTCAGTGGGACGGAAAGAAAGGGAAAGTCTTCCGGCTAGAGAGTCATCATCGCCCAAATCCTGACCCACTTTACCGTCGGGCGCACCATTGAATATGGCTCCATCCGGATAGAGATTTTCCAGATAAGCATCTTGCTTGTTGTAGCGAAAGGCCAGACGCGCTGCAACTGTTTCACTAAGAGGACCCGTTAACGCGCCTTCTACCGTATAGCGATTGGCGTCATTTCCCACATCATACTGCCCGGCTGTTACATCGACATAGCCACCCACACTCTCAAAATCGGGTTTGTTGGAGATGTAGCTCACCAGGCCACCTGTAGCATTGCGTCCAAAAAGCGTGCCCTGCGGCCCTTTGAGGATTTCGACGCGGTCGATGTCAAACACAGCAAAAGTCTGGCCCTGCGCTACGGCAATATAGCCTTCGTCCAGATAGACGGCGTTGGGAGCCTCAATAATGTCGTTGAAATCATTCTGTGTAACGCCGCGAATGGAAAACTGCGTATTTTGCCCGGCAAGGTTGCCACTGATATGTACGCCAGGCGTGAACGCGGCTATATCGAAGCTATCCTGTACGCCCATGGCATTCATCTGGGCCCCCGAAAAAGAGGTGATGGCGATGGGTACATCCTGTAAATTTTGCTCCCGTTTTTGCGCGGTCACAACGATTTCTTCCAAAATACTAGCCGCGTTAGCCGTGTACATGGGAGACATAGAAGTCAGTAGTGTCAGTGATGCTATGTAACGTTTCTTGATTTTTCGAGTGCTCATATGGCCTCTCCTGTCGCTCTTGTTAGTGGCTTTAGGTGTGAAACTACTTCAGTGGCTGGCGCAAACCTTTTTGCTCCAGCCGTGGGATCACCTCATCCCTGAAGTAAGGGAATTCTTTAGCATAGTCTACAAATGACAAAGTTGTACCGGAAATACCAGCGGCACTCAACTTTTCCAGTTGGTCGGCTATATGATCAGGGGTTCCAACCAGCGGAAACCCTCCGTGTCCTGCTGCAAAACGGTCGCGGAATTTGGCAAGGGCCTCGGGAGTAAACGATTGCGCATGCATACCCTGCAACTTCATTAAATAGTCCACGGCCTCCCAATCGGCATTCTGGTTTGCATAGTAATCCAGATACTCGTCCGCCTCTTTCTGTGTGGGTCTACACACTACCGCACTGAATGTGAATACGCCCAAGTCGCTTCCCGCAGCGGCAGCCTGATTGCGAATATCCGTGGTGGTTTCCAAGGCCTGCTCAAAATCAAAAACAGGGGTAAACAAAAAGTCGGCGTTTCGAATAGCGAACTTGCGCCCTTCAACCGATGCAGCCGCGTTCAGTATTGGCACATGTGATTGCACTGGGCGGGGATTACCGTATACGCCGGTGCCATTGAAGTATTCGCCATTCCAATCGAATGCACTCTCTTCTTTCCAGAGCTTCTGGACATAATCAAACCACTCTTGGGCACGGGCGTAGCGCTCTGCATGCCCCTCGGGTAGCTCTACGCCAAACGCGTCATACTCTGGCTTATTCCAACCCGCCACCACGTTTAATCCAATGCGCCCGCCACCCAGATGGTCGATGGTAGCTAGCTGCTTGGCAGAAACAATGGGGTGATTAAAGGCCGTATGGACCGTGGCGAAGATCTGTATGTTTTTGCTGTGAGCGGTCATGCCCGCAGCCCAGGCAACAGTTTCAAGTACCCCGCCGTGAAAATCTGTATCCCCTCCGTAGCCTATCCAGCGGGCGATAGGAAGCATAAACTCAAGTCCAGCATCGTCGCACAAACGCACCAGTTCCAGATTGTTTTCCCAATTATTTTCCCAGCGCTCTTCAACTTTAGTAACGGCCATTCCGCCAGAGCAGTTGGCAGAAAAAATACCCAGCTTGAGTTTATTGTTGTTAAACATCGGGCTTGTTGCTTGCATTGACCTCACCTCACCTCTTTTTTACAGTTTTTGCTATGCTCGCCTAGATGTGAGATAACTTTTATTGTTGAATTTAAACATTACTTTAAATGTAAAATAAATTAATATCAAGGAATTATTCGAGAGCATCGCAATATATGGGGTACCGTGACTTTTTCTTTTCAGTTCGCTGTCACTCAACCCATACCACTGACCCAACTGCGCAGCATACTGATCCACCGCCATGGTCGGTATCAATCGACCACTACCAGCATCCAGTGCATGGCCAAAATCAGAGGCGGTAAACAGTGCCACGTCATTATGGATAGCACCGCTTATTTTTCGAACTGCATCTGAGCATCAGGGTCTCCAATCGGCACAGCAAAAGCATCTGAAACCAGTGTCTCTACATTACTTCCGGTCAGTGATTCTAGAAAATCTACCAACGCGGCGCGCTCTTGATCAACAAGACCCAGCGGTTTTATCAATGGACTGAGTAATTCATTGGGGATACCGCCGCGATTATAAAAATCGACCACGGCCTCTAAGGTTAACAACTCGCCGTTATGCATATACGGTGCGGTTAGTGCGACGTTGCGCAAACCCGGCGTGCGGTACTTCCAACGATCACTCGGATTCAAGGTCACTTCGTAGCGCCCGACATCGTTCGGCTTAGCTCCGCCAACACTCGCGATTCGAGCTTGGTCAATATTAGCAGTAACCCCAGGTGCCAATTGCACAGTCACCTCCCCGGGTGGTCGGAGCATGGAGTCCCAATAGCCAATACCGGTATTGTGTGCCTGCTGGTCTGTCAGCAGTGCGTAGTCTTTGTGAATCAAATGACAGCTAGAGCAGCCAGCCTTGCCGGTAAATAGCTGGTACCCAAAAATTTCGCTGCTACGCAGTGCCTGCGATTCATTAGCGTATAGCCAACGGTCAAAGCGAGAATCTCCAGAGATCAATGTACGCTCATATTGCGCAAACGCCTCTCCCACGCTTTGCATGGTAACCGGGCCACCAAAGGCCTGCTCAAAGAGATCGGCATAGTCCCTGGCGTTCAGAATTGTTTCAATCACATAACCAATCGAAGGATTGTTCATTTCATTGCTCGCCAGCAACGGTGACCACACCTGCTGCTCGAGACTAAATTCGCGCATATCTACAAACAAACGCTGATAGTAAGCAACATTCAATAGGGTAGGTGCGTTCCGTTTCAGCCCACGCCCTTCAAAACCGATGGGTCGAGCCAATTCATTGTTGGTAAAACCCTGCTCGGGGATATGACACATCGCGCAGGACATGGTTTTATTTCGGGACAGGCGGCGGTCAAAAAACAATTTTCGCCCCAATGCTATCTTTCTGGCATCGGGATGATTGTCAGCCGGGGCTGCCAGCTCCGGTAGCCCCAGTTGTTTGGATTTTGCAATTTCCAGCAAATTTGCGGAGGAGCCAGACCTCAGGCTCAGGCTCAATGAATCGGTTTTGTAGTTCGCATTGTTATAGTTGGTTTTATAATCGCCGGGTGCCAGACGTATTTTTTCGTCCGCCATTAAACTGAATGAACTAAAACATAAGCCGACTAACGCCAGTGCACAGCTTAACGAAACTCCCATACATTGACCCACAGACTTTCTACTGTGAAACGAGTTTCGAGTTGTGTTGTTGGGCAAGCTGTTCTTCCTTGAGCAAGGTGAGCACATCATTGATCAAGATATCTGGATGTAGAAAGGAAACGTTATAGATGTTGCGAATTTGTTTTTCCCGGTCAATCAAATACACACGCAGTATATGCGAGTATTTCTTTCTACCATCGGCTTGAGTTTGCATATCCGGAATCACACTCTGTTGATACGCCTCGAGAATAGGTTGAATCGCTTGATCCGAGCTGGAGGTGAGGAACCGCCAATCTGCAGCGCCGCCCTCATTGGCGCTACTGCCGTTAATGCTCTCGCCAAATTTTTTCATGACTTCAGGGGTATCAAATTCCGGATCGAAACTAAGCGTCAATAAACGCAGTTTGTCTGCCAGCTCCGGTTCCTCCTTAACCTTCTCCGCCAATCTATGTAATACCATCGTCGATAGGGGGCAGCCATTGACATCATCACAGGTCCGGTAAATAAAACTAAGTACCGTAATTTTCTCTCCCAACAAATCCTCTAAATCGAGAGACTTGCCTGCCGCATCTAATATTGCACCGCCGGCGGCGGGTCGAATTTTGGGCAAGTCATAGGTACCCGCTGCCGGCGCTTCAAAACTGAGCTCGCCCCAGCCAGGCGCCAGTACCACCTCGGGTTTAGAAGACTCAGCAAGAACGCCCTGACCAAAAGCCATGGCGCACAGTAGACAACTCAATAACCGCTTAGCCCTACCGCAGCTCAAGTAGCAACCTTCTTACCTGAGCACTGAGCTGTCGCTGTAGCAGCAGGCACTACCTGTCGGCCAAAGCGGAGGAGTCGGTGCTTGTATCAAGCGCTGCACTGGCCTTTTTCTCAAAGGGGCGCGGCATACCGTAGAGGCCGTAAGCACCAAAACGCATTTGGTGTGCGCTACCCAGTTTTTCGGCTTTGAAGTCGATCTCAAATTCCAGATTAAGCGTGTCACCATCCCAGGTGTAAGATTTGAAGAACTGCTGGTCAGCAGCGCCTTTTTTGTCCCAGCTGCGCAACAACGAAGAGGTAAAATAAGCACGCTTGCCATCCCAACTCTGCGAGATCATGTTCAGCTGCGAACCAATGGTTTTCTCATAGGTCTGCTTGGGGTTGAAAGGATCAGACACATCAAAATAACGCGTCTTGCCGTCCATAAAGGTTTGAACCCACAAGCCGTTGTCATCCGAGGTGATCGAGATATCAACAGGTAATGGAATATTGGCAGGGTCTCCAATATCAGCCACCGCTTTGGCCTGCCACTCGCCCGCTTGATCTTCGTAAATAAGCCAGATCTGAGACGTTAGCGCCGTTGTGGTGAAACAATAGTTATGATTGGGTTGCCATGCACAACGAAGCTCCAACGGCGCACCGGGAACATCAAAAACTTTTTCCGGCTTTTTCGTATGCAGGTTCCATTTCACCACCGTGTTACCAAAACGCTTCATGGCTTCCGGGTCTCCCAGCATAGTGCCAAAGTCCATCATGTAGTTTGACCAACCAGTAAACGAGGAAGTGAACATGGCGTTACGTCTGGGCAGCGCGCGAATATCGTAGCCATAACCATCCGCGTAGTCGCCCGATTTTTCAGCGCCTCTGAGGTCTTGATCAGTTGGGTGCCAATGGGTTGCAATATAATCTCCGGAATTGGAATATTCCACCATGGCAGTTCGTCCACCGTGATCCACATTATTGGATAATCCAGTCACCATCATCTTGCCTGCTAACGCATAAAACGTATGCGGCCCGACAACACCGCCGCTAGCTTTGACAAAATTATTGATCGTTTGATAAAGCGTTGGTTTGGCAGGATCTGTATGTACATCAAAGATAAATATTTTATTGCTGTCCAAACCACCTGCCCAAAGGTAGCGCCTGTCATCGGTGAAACCTGAATGGTGCGCCTCATTTCGTCCGCCAACCGATAGCTTACTAATCACTGTCCCGTAGCTGGGCGAATCCGGGTTTACATCAATGGTCACCATTTTGTCCTGCTCATCCCCCAGGCCCTCCTCGCCCAAAGTCCACACATAAACAAAATCTTCCTGGCCAACGATCTTTGCCATATAGGGTGACATGCAGGTTTCGTCTGCCAGCACGCTAACCGAGACACCGGGTAGGAAGCCGGCTATCAGGGCAATGACGATACTGATTCGAAATATCTTCATGGTGTTTCTCCCGTTATATATTTTAACCTTCACCCATTTTTGATGGCTATTTATCTGACCCCGCCAGCCATTCGCGTCCTTTTAGCATTCCGCTCCAGTACAAAAAGGGTAAAATTCGCACCTTAAGAAACCAGGCGAACCTGGTAGGCCTAGTCCCTTCATTTAACCAACTGGGGAAGGTGGGAGTGACCTCGCCTCCATAGCTAAATTCAGCCAATACAATCTTGCCTTTCTCAACCGTGAGCGGACAGGAGCCGTAACCTTTGTAGGCAGCAGACGGCGCTTGACCTGCTATTGCATCGCAAATATTTTGAGCAACCACAGGCGCTTGTTTCCTAGCCGCGGCCATCGTTTTTGCATTCGTGGTATCTGTGACATCACCCGCCCCCCAAATATTGGTGTATCGCTTATGTTGCAGGGATGCGGGATCGACCTCCAGCCATCCGCCATCGCCGCAAAGCTCACTATTTTTAATCAGGTCAGGTGCACACTGAGGCGGACAAACATGCAACATATCAAACCGGGATTCGACAATCTGCTCGTTACCCTCAGCGTCAGCAGTTCTAAACCATGCCATCTTACTGGCGCCATCAACCTTGATCAAATTATGCATGTACTTGAGATCTACCCCGTATTTCTCCATATACGCGTTGAGAGCGGGCACATAGGCCGCCACGCCAAACAGTGCACCACCGGCGTTGTAGAACGCGATATCGATGTCTGCGAGCTTCCCGTTCGCCAGCCATTGTGAGGCCGAAAGGTACAGCGCCTTTTGCGGCGCGCCAGCGCATTTAATGGGCATTGGGGGCTGGGTAAACAATGCTTTACCACTGCCCAAACCCTGCACCAATTCCCAGGTGTACGGCGCAAGATCGTAGCGATAGTTCGAGGTTACACCGTTCTTACCCAATGCTTCTTCCAGACCTTCAACGGCTGCCCAATCCAGCTTCAAACCCGGCGCAACTACCAGGTGTCGATAGGTGAGTGAAGAGTCATTGTTTAAAACGACAGAGTTGTCATCTGGCGCAAAGCCCGTCACCGATTGCGCAATCCAATCGACGCCTACGGGGATAAGATCTGCTGTTTTTCGGTGGGTCGATTCGGGTTCAAAAATGCCGCCGCCCACCATGGTCCAACCGGGCTGATAATAATGATCAGAAGAGGGATCAATCAGAGCGATGCGCAGGCTTCCATTGCGCTTTAGCAAACTACTGGCAGTAGCGATTCCGGCAGAACCTGCGCCAACAATCACGACATCGTAGCGTGTGGCCTGAGTGCTAGATACAGTCATAAATACTCCTCATTGCTGGTTATTTATAATCCAAACAAATCGTCTTAGCAAGCACAGCGGGTCAGTCGTTGACGTGACTTGCCATTTTGTGCAGAGCACCGCAATGTCCGGGGCACCGTGACTTCTTCTTTTCAGTTCGCTGTGGCTGGTAGATGCTCGAATTTCGTGAGTCTGTGCCACGCTTCACGTGAACCTGTATTCTATCATTGTGCTCTGCGGGGAGTTAGTCCTATGATCTGGCGAAGACTATGGCATCAGTTATGAGGGCAGCATGTCGTTTACGCGTAATCTCTGTCAAAATGGCCGCTTGATTTTTCAAACTACCCCAGACATTGCGGTGCTCTCGAATTATTCATGTCGATGTGCGAGTCTGACTAACACAACAGCCTACAAACCAATGAGATGGGGTACTGCAAGAATGAAAACCTTTGAAGACTTTAACAGCGGCGATGTGATAGCCCTGCGCACTTATGCAGTGACAGAAAGCGAGATGATCGAGTTCGCCAAACGCTATGACCCGCAAACCTTCCACACCGACCCTGTGCGCGCATTAGAATCCCCCTTCGGCGGCCTGATCGCCAGCGGTTGGCTAACCGGCGCAATATTTATGCGCATGCAGTGCGATAGCTACATGAGTGATTCCAGCTGCGTGGGCTCTCCCGGCGTCGATGAAATTCGTTGGCTTCACCCCGTCCGCCCTGGCGACACGCTACATGGCACAAACGAGGTATTGAAAGCTACACCATCGCGCTCCAAACCCAATCGCGGAGCGGTGTACAGTAAAGTAGAGATTTTTAATCAGGATGAGACCCTTGTTATGACTTTACTCACACGCGCTATCTACCTGCGCAGGACGTAAAAATGAGCAACGCAAAAGCCCCCTCGAACTACCGTATGTCTTATCGCGATGTAGCCATGCACAAAGTCATGCTACAAGACGTAGTACGCACAGACGCCTATGAAAAATCGATTAACGAAGTAGTGGGCCCGCAGCACCGCGTGCTGGATTTTGGCTGTGGTACGGGTGTGTTAGCCATGTTTGCTTCGCGCGCAGGCGCGAAAAAAGTGATAGCGGTTGACCGCTCTCCCTTTATCAAAACAGCGAAGGAGATTGCACACGACAATCGCTTCGATAACATTGATTTTCATCATGATGATCATCAGTCGCTGCAGTTGGAAGAAAAAGTCGATGTTATCGTCTCGGAGTGGATGGGCCACTGCCTATTTTATGAGGCCATGCTCGAGCCCCTGCTGGCAGTACGGGATCGTTACCTGGCCGAAGGTGGCGTCATGATTCCCGCTGAAGTTAGCCTGCACGCCGGACTGGTCTGCGATGAAGATTTATTGGACGACTTGTCTTTCCTGCGAGACCAACCCTACGAACTGGATTTCTCTGCGATAGCGAATGCGCCTTTTCAACAAACCGATTTAGTCACCCTGGACCCTGAAAGCCTTTTGGAAGACACCGTTAACCTGGGCTCTCTTAACATGCACACTATTACCAAAGCCGACAAACCCAGAGTGTTTTCCGGCGTAATTAAACCCAGTAAGAAAGCCGACATATTTGCCCTATGCGCCTGGTTTAGCGCGCAGTTGAGTGAGAATGTGGCCTTTGGCACCGGGCCAAATGATATGCCCACGCACTGGGATCAAATCCTTTTTCCTCTACCCGAATCCTTTGCGGTGGACCCATCGCGAGAACTGAGCATCACGATCTCGCCGTTAACCGAACAGGTGGGTACCGAGCAATGCTGGTCATGGTCCATCACAGATGGTGCCAAAACCATCAGTGTTAATGAACAGCAGCTGCGGCCAAGGGAGTCTCATGTACCACAGGGCAAGCTATAGCATTAGCTCATGACCCGCCAAAACTGGCCGGAACCGGACTCAATCCAGCTCAGACGTTCGTGGGTCCATTTCATACATCGCTGGAGTGGTATGGTCTCCCACAGCGCGGAACGGCTCATTTTCATCATGCAAGGGCCGAACATTCGCCCTTCGTCGCGCCAAAATGGCAATGGCAAATGCAAAGAGGCAGGTTGCGGAGTATGCGAACAGCCCCGCCGGCCCCATAACATACATCGTTAGTGAGGCCAACGGCGCGCCAATGGCCGAACAAATACCGAGCGTGAGCAGCATACCGCTGCCAACCATCACAAAATCCTCCGGTTCAGCGCGGTCATTGGCGTGCGCGAGACAAATTGCATACTGGGTCATAACAGTGCCACCCCAGAGAAATGCCAGTAATATGGTGAGCCAAACGGGCAGGCTGGGAAGCCATCTTGGCAACAAAACCATCAGCGCCGATATAAGTCCACCAAACAGGACAATCCAAAACACCACAGCACGCCGATCGTAATGATCTGAAAGCCGTCCCAGTGGCAGTTGAAATACCGCCCCGCCCAGTACTATGACACTCATAAACAGCGTTAGCTGTTGTATATCAAAACCCTGTCCTTTGGCATACAGGGGCCCCAGAGACCAGAATGCGCCCGTCACCAGGCCGGTAACAATAGCCCCACCCAACCCCACATGCGATTGGCGCCACACCTTCGGCAGGTTTATTTTAACGGTTTGCAGCGGTGCGGGCGCCAGAGACAAAGTGAGGCACACCGGTATGATCGCCAGTGAAAGTAAAATGGCTGCATAGCTAAACAACTGCGAGCTTCCTGCTTCTGTCAGGTTCAGCATCTGCTGACCAACCGTAATCATAAGCAAGTTAATGACCGTATAAACAGACAGTATCGTGCCCCGTGTTTCCTGGGTTGAACGCTCATTGAGCCAGCTCTCAATTATCATATACAGCCCTGATATCACAGCACCGACAAGAAAGCGTAATAGCAGCCAAGCAAAAAACTGCGGCAGTGCAGGAAACACCAATACAACAGCGGAGTAGCAACTCGCAAGCACCGCGAAACCACGGATGTGGCCAACCCGACGCACGATTAATGGCGTAGCTAAACAACCCGAAACAAACCCCAGGAAGTAAGCTGAGCCAGTCAGTCCCACTTGCGTATCTGAGAAGCCGGCAGTTTCAGCAGCGATAGGAAGAAACGTCAGTAACAGGCCATGTCCCACCAACAGCAGAGCATCAGATAAGAGCAGAGCTGCAATCGGAATTAACATGAGCACCGTGCGGGATTTTGTATTAGTCATCTTCATCTAGCTCTCGAGCGGCAAAGTCATCAACTAACTGCAGATGCGCTCTTGCGATACTTCGACAGCCACCCTCTTACCTCAGTGGGAAAAGCCAACATGGCGGGCGTCGCAACCAGCGTTAGCAAGGTAGCAAAAGATAGCCCAAATACGATGGCCTGAGATAGCGGCGCCCAAAATAGCGCCATCTCGCCATCGACTGCAACACTGCGAGACAGCAGATCTACCGAGAACCCACAGGCCAGCGGTAACAGGCCACAGACTGTAGTAACGGTGGTTAATAACACCGGGCGCAAGCGCTGCGCCGTGGCCCTGACAATAACAGATTGTATCTCGAGTTCGGGATGCGCCAGCCGCACACGGTTAAACGTATCGATCAAAATAATATTGTTGTTAACCACAATTCCCGCCAGCGCCACTACCCCCACTCCAGTCAACAGCGTGCTAAAGGGTTTACCCAGAATTAGCAAACCCAAAAGCACACCTGCAGTCGACATAATAACCGCCAAAAGTATCAAGGAGCTTTGATAGAAGCTATTAAATTGGGTGACCAGCAGAATGAACATAAGTGCCAGCGCCAATATAAACGCCACACCGACAAACGCCATGGAGTCGGCCTGCTCCTCATTGGCACCACGAAAACGTATTTTTAAAGCGGGGTCAAAATCCTGCTTTAGTAACCAGCCTTCAATCTGCTGAACCATGCTATCTGCCAATACACCATCGACCACATTAGCCCGAATCAGTTCGACGGGAATTCCGTCAACCCGTTTGAATGTGTCTACACCGGGAGCGGGCTGCATTTTTGCAAAGTTTTTCAGCGGCACCATGCCCTGATTAGAACTGATGCGAAGTTCATTCAGTGCGCGGATACCGCGTTCATCGCGGGGAAAGCGCACCCTGATATCCACCGAATCATCGGCACCATCAGGTCGATACTCTCCCACCTTCACACCATTGGTCACCAGCTGCACGGCAATGCCCGCAGAGGAAACATCGGCGCCGTAAATTGCCGCCTGCGCCCTATCGACTTCGATACGCCACTCGATGGATGGCAACACGGCCGTGTCGTCGATGTCCAGCAGTTCGGGCAGCGTATCCAAGTGAGCGCGAACACGTGCCATAGCAGGCTCAAGCAAGCTGCGCTCGCGCGATGTCAATTCTATTTGTATGGGCTTACCGACGGGTGGCCCATTCTCAAGCGGTAACATTTCTACGCGTATGCCCGCCAGGTGATCGGTGCGTTTGCGAATTTCCTGCATAATGGCATTACCCTTCATGCTGCGCTCAGACTCAGGGTAAAGTTCTAAAAATATCGATCCGATACGGTCTGAACTAGTGCGCGAACCGCCTCCGCCACCGTCACCGCCACCTGGTAATATTGTCCGACTATTGGCAGAGCGTATGCCGTGAACCTGAAGAATTTCACGCTCGACTTCAAGTACCAGTTCATCTACCTCACTGGCGGAAAAATTACCCCTTCCCAGCACGGAGACCTGAATGAACTGGGGATCGGCATCGGAGAAGAATATTGTGCCTACGCCATATTTTCCATAGGCCCAAAAAATACAATACAAAAGGCTAAAGATAATGGCCAGGGTCATAAACGGTCTGTGGCACACCAGTATCAGGAAACGCGCAAACTTCCCCGTTAGGGTCTGCAACTGACCAGGATCGCCAGTTTCCAGCAGGTGCATGGCCTCTGCGGCTTTACTGCTGTGCGCTGAGGGCCGCCCGAAGAGCGTACCCAATACCGGGCCGAACAGCAGCGCGTACATCAAAGACCCGACCAGAACTGTGAACACTGTGACCGGCAGATAGGCCATAAACTGACCGGGCACTCCAGGCCAGAATACCATGGGCAAAAAAGCCGCGAGCGTTGTGGCAGTCGACGCTGTCACCGGCCAGAACATGCGCTTGACCGACTCTGCGTAGGCGGATTTGTGGTCCATACCATCGCCCATCATCCTGTCGGCATATTCGGTAACAACAATGCCACCGTCAATCAGCATACCAAGCCCCAACAACATGCCGAACATCACCATCATATTGAAGGTATAACCCAACATGTAAATTATGATGACTGAAAACAATAGGGACACAGGTATGCCCAGACCCACAACCACGCCGCTACGAAAGCCCATCGCAGCCACCACCAACACCATCACCAGCGCCAGTGCCGTAAGGATATTACCTTCAAGTTCTCTCACCTGAAGCGCAGCAAACTCGGCCTGGTTTTGCGAAACCACAACCTCTATGCCGGCGGGAAGTTTCTTACGAGCCTCTTCCACCATCAGCAAAACCTGATCAACACTGTCGATGATATTGGCGTCTGCGCGCTTTGTTACTTCAATTGAAATGGCATTGCGGCCGTTATAGCGAGCGTAGCTGGTACGATCTTTGAACGTCCTACGCACCGTTGCCACATCTCGCAATGTGACGATTTTGTCTCCTGAGCTGCGAATAGGCAGGTCCAGTACATCGGCACTTTCCTCGACAACGGCTGGAACCTTTACCGAGAAGCGCCCCTTACCCGTATCGATACTTCCCGCGGCAATCAGGCGATTGTTGCGTTGCAGCGTACTGACCAGTTCCTCACTGGAAATGCGATAAGCATTGAGCGCATCGGGGTCAATGATAACCTCGAGTAACTCCTCACGTTGACCTCGCATATCCGCTGCCAATATTGACGGGATAGATTCAATGTCGTCACGCAGCTTTAACGCAGCCTGATAAACGCTGCGCTCACTGGTGTTTTCTCCCATGAAGTTGATTTGAACGATAGGAAAATCATCTATAGCGATTTCTTCTACAAAAGGCTCTTCCGCCGTTCCCGGCATTTCCGCCTTTGATCTATTGACCGCTTCGCGCACATCGCTCAACGCTTTATCAAGGTTTTGCGACACATCGAATTCAACAAAAAACGATGCCATGCCCTCAGACGCTGTGGACTGCAGTTCCACCACACCTTCCAGTTTTCGCAACTCGATTTCCATCGGTTGAACCAACAGCCGCTCTGCATCCTCTGGCGAAATACCTTCATGCACCACCCCAATATAAAAATAGGGCAATTCAATATGTGGGTCGTTGGCGATAGGTAGTACGCTGCGTGCAATCAAGCCACCCACTACCAGCACTGCCAATAGTGACATCGTGGTGCGCGTGCGGCTGATCGCCGACTCAATAAATGTTGTCACGGTGTAGCTACCTGGTCGCCGGATTCATCAGCATAGACTGGCTCGACCAGTTCGCCATCTGACACAAACTCCTGTCCCACGGTAATCAGGCGGGTGGTGCTGGGCAGCCCGGTAATCCAAACTCCCTCTACGCCATCTTCTATAATTTGCACAGTCTGAAATACGACTCTACCCGCCGGATCAAGAATCCGCACACCTATCTCTCCCGCATCGCCCAGAGTAAACAGCGACGGCGATATTAGGTGTGCCTGCACCTCACCCAAACCGATGCGCACGTTTACCGTTAGACCGGAGCGGATACTGTAGTCGCTATTGTCCACTGTTATTTCTACAGGGTAGGTACGCGTCAGCGGGTCGCTTTGCTTTCCAACAAAAGTAACCACCCCCTCCAATTCGCGGCCAACACGGGTGCGCCCAAAGACATGACTGTCCGCAGACAAACTTTCTACTTCCGATTCGGTAACATCTGCAATAATCAACATAGGGTCAAGCTCTATGAGAGTAGCGCAGGAGTCGCCGGGAACTGCGTAATCTCCAGCGTTCATTTGCAGATCTTCGACGAGACCTGCAAAGGGAGCAGTGATCTTTGTTCGTTCCAGATTCAGTTCCTGGCGATGTAACTGTGCGCGTGCTGCTTCCAGGCGAGCATCGGCACCTGCGATACCAAGTTCGGACAGCAGCCCCTGTTTCTTGAGTTTTAAACTGCCTTGATATTCGATTTGCGCGTCTGCAAGTACCGCCTTTGCCTCCGCTACGGCCACATATCGATCATCCACAGCGACTTCACACAGCAGATCTCCCTGCTCGACGCGAGTGCCTCTTTCCACTGGGCGTGAGATTATTTTCCCGGCGATCTCCGCCTTTACTTCAACCATGCGTTTACTCTTGGTTCTGCCCCGCAGTACAAGAAAACGCGTACGCTCTTCAGACCTGACCTGCTGGATACGCACACGCGTCAGCTCAGCGGCAGCAGCTTGGGTAACTTGCAAGTTTTGGGCGGCGAGCGTCGCATGCTCTTGTGGTGTGGAATCACTGCTAAAAATGCCCGAGCCGAGCCAAAGCAGCAAGACAACGCCTACAATCGAAGCAGATATGAGGTTTTTGGACATGTGTGGCTTCCAGCAAGACGGATTAAAACGACGCGCATTATATAAGTAAGATTAAAACCAACCTATTGGTAATGTAGCGTAATTTGTTGGGTACAAAAGATTATTACGGCCACCGGCGCCTTAAAGATCACAATCGCCTCGCATTTTCTCGGTGAATTACCCGTCAATGTTGTGTACCCTCACGCCCATCGTATCTATTCAAACTATTCAGGCAAACCTATGAAAACCAACATTCAGGCAATAGTGAGCATCGGCTTGGCAATTATTTTTACATTATGGACGTCCTTGGCTAGTGCGGATGGGTTTTATGTTGGAGCCGGTGTTTATAAGGCGGACATGGATATTGATGGTTTTGACGATGACTATGCTCCCGCCGGTTTTGTTGGCTATCAGTTCATCGATAGCAATTTTTTGATGCTTTCTGCAGAACTTGGCTACTACGACCTCGGCGCAGCAGATAGCAAAAACTACAAGGTTGACGCTTCCGCCTTCACTCTGGCAGGCGTCGCCTATTTACCCATTGGTCCTTTCTTCGAGGTTTATGTGAAAGCGGGCGTAGCATCAGTCAGCATTGACGTAGAAGCCTTCGGAAAAAAAGATGATTTCGATGGTGAGAAGGCCTTTGGCGGCGTCGGCTTCGCTTTTGACTTATTGGACACTGTTGATATTTATGCAGAATACCTGGTGTTCGACACCAATATAGACTCTGAAATGGTCGGCGTTGGCATTCGTCTGGATTTTTAGCCTAATCCGCGCAAGGCGCACCCATTACTTGTCCCGGGCCAAGTTAAAAGTCGCCATAATCTCACGGTTCTTGCGCTCTCGCTGCTCAATACGGTCAACGTTCTCCTGAGAGCACCCCAACTCCTTAAGAATTTCTGTGGAGTGCTGACCCAGCTGGGCCGC
>JBLHNQ010000019.1:0-38121 GCA_047650635.1 Halioglobus sp. | reverse complement strand
TAATATAGCATTGGTTAACTGTCTTGTTTTTAACATGCTGTGACTCCTTGATTGGGGTTTTGCGTGACCAGTCGTATTAGACCACGATCTTTCTATTCTGTGCGCAATTTTCGTAATATTGGGCTTATACATCTCCTATTTGGTTTAACCACCCAAGGTTAATACACTTTATACTCAGTCTGTCTTTTCGAATGGTAGATTCACAAGTGTTCACCGAAATCTCAAAGAGAATGAATAGCATGCGCAATGTAGACAAGAAAATATGGCACGGGTGGAAACTGGGTTGTGTACTTATACTGGCACTTGCAAGTACTGTCGTTTCCGCAGGCGGCTGAAAACGCTCTGGCGGGCGCCACCTTCGATGCCTCTTTGTCTACCCTGACCTCATCGCTTGCGGTAGCGGACACGGTGAAGAAGAGCCTTGAGGATATCAATAACGATCCACCACAGATTAAATTCAGCCAGGAACTGTCGGTGCTGCTGTCATACGATGGCAAGCCACATTTTCAGGCGGTGGAAAACAGTCCGTTCGAGCGCGCACTGAACACGCCATTGGCGGTAGTGCGTGACACACGTAACAAACAGTATTTTCTCACTAGTGGCAATTTGTGGTATCAGGCGGGTGATGCTCTGGGGCCTTGGCAGCCGACCACAAATCCCCCCTCAGATCTGGTGGCAATGATACCAAAGTCTGATGAGCCTGTGCCGTTGGTGATACCTTCTATTGTGGTCGCTACCGAGGCGACGGAGTTAATTGTCAGCACGGGTAAACCGAGCTGGACGAGCCTGGGCGGAGGCAAACTTCTCTATGTACAAAACACGGAGACGCCCTGGATACGAGATTTGGCCAGTGGCAATATGTACATCCAGCTGTCGGGCCGTTGGCTTAGAGGTGCAAGCGATCAGGGTCCCTGGTCGTTTGTCCGCGCCGATAAACTGCCACAAGCATTCAAGGAGATCCCCCCTGCGTCGGAGATTGGTGGCGTGCGAACGTCAGTAGCGGGCACAGAAGAGGCCGATGAAGCAGTTGCCAATGCACAAATACCCCAGACCACTGCTATAAAGCGTGACCAGGCCAGCCTGAGCGTGGAATATGACGGCAAGCCAGATTTTGAAGGGATAAAGGGTACTGAAGTGGCGTATGCGGTGAATACCGCAGCGCAGGTCTTAAGAATTGATGGCCAGTTCTATGCGGTGGACAATGGTGTTTGGTTTGTTTCGCAGGCAGCTACCGGCCCCTGGGTGGTGGCAGACACTATTCCCAGCGATGAAATCGCCAAAATTCCTCCCAGCTCTCCGGTTTACAATACCACCTACGTAACCGTCTATGACTCTACGTCGGATGTCGTCTATGTAGGTTACACGCCTGGTTATATGTGGTCTTACCCCTATTACGGTGTACCGATTTACGGCACCGGCTACTATCCCGGTCGTTGCTGCGGTGGGCGGTATGGTGGCGGCTATCGCCACAACGACATCAACATTAATACCGGCGATATTAATATTGGTAACAATGTCAGCGTGGGTAACCGCAAGAAAATTGAGAATAACTTTGCCGATAGGGCAGGTAAAGCCAACATATACAACTCAGATAACAATCGTCTGCGCAATGCTGACCGTTCTACTGCCAAGGCAAATATGAAAACGGCGCGCAGCAGTTCAAATCGAAAAAATGATTTATATGCCAGCAAAAATGGGCAAGTAGCGCGCCGTGATGCAGATCAATGGCAGGTACGTGACAATGACAAGTGGAATAACGTTGCCCCTGAGAAGAAGCCCTCACGCGAAAGTGTTCACTCGCGAGACATGCCTCAACGCAATATCTCCAAGCCGAGTAATGTGTCGAGGCTGACAAGTCAACGCGAATTTAGCCATAGCAGTATGAATCGGGATTTCAGTGCGCGCAGTCGAGGCTCTCGTGGTGGTGGCGGGGGGCGTATGCGGCGCTAGCTGTGAAATAATTTTGAATCTGTACGATACGCGTTGCCTTTCTCCAATTATTTAGAGGTTTTCACTTGTTCTGGGCGAATGCCAATGTCTAATTTAGACCCCTTTCGATTGCCATGCATTGGCTGATGTTTCTTTTGTTGATAGGGGTTTACTCCTGCATTGAGTTACGCGAGTTTTACCCCAGAGCAGAAGGAGAGATTGCCTTTCGCCTGAAAAAAGACCTCATTGGCCCGGGCGTTTGTGAACAGGACGTACTGGATGCCACCGCTACTATTATTCCTTGTTTTGAAATTGTTGATTCGCGCATTGATGACTGGAATATAAAAATTGAGGACACTGTAGCTGTCAGTTTGTCTAGAGTACTTTTTCAAGGTGAATGAGCTGGGGGAGGTTATGATGAGTGCCTCGAAGCTATGGCGGCATGTGGGGAGTGTGTGAACCATAGAACTACCGTATAATGTAGCGCGTATTCGAAAATCACTTATGCCTAAATATCCAGTTCTTCATTTATCCACAGCCAGCCATTACTAATAAGAGGAATATACATGCCTAGTATCGAATCAACGATCTACTACACCTTAACCGACGAAGCACCCTCACTGGCAACCTGTTCGCTGCTCCCTGTGGTTCGAACATTTACCTCGGCAGCGGGCATAGATGTACAAATTAGCGACATCTCATTGGCCGGACGCATTCTTGCCAATTTTCCCGATTACCTGAACGAAGATCAGCGGGTGGAAGACGGCCTGGCTTTTTTGGGCCAGCTCACTCAAGACCCCAATGCCAATATCATCAAGCTGCCCAATATCAGCGCTTCTGAGCCGCAGCTAAAAGTCTGTATTGCCGAATTACAGGGGCAGGGGTACGCTCTGCCGAATTTTCCTGAAGCCCCCGAAACTGATGCCGAGCACGAACTGGCGGGCCGTTATGCGAAACTATTGGGTAGTTCAGTCAACCCGGTATTGCGTGAGGGTAATTCTGACCGTCGTGCACCTGCTGCGGTGAAACAGTTTGTGCGTAAGTTTCCGCATTCTATGGGTAAATGGAGCATGGCCTCCCGCACGCATGCAGACTATATGCGCGATGGCGATTTCCACTCGGCAGAACAGTCCACCACCCTGCAAGAGGCTGGTGATATACGGATTGAATATGTTGCTAAAGACGGAACCGTCACCGTTAAAAAAGAGCTGAGCATGGAGGCCGGTGAAGTTTTGGACGGTATGCGCATGAGTGCCCGTGCGCTGCGGGAGTTCTTCGAGCAAACATTACAAGATGCGAAAGACTCTGGTGTGATGTGGTCGTTGCACGTGAAAGCGACCATGATGAAAGTTTCGCACCCGATTGTATTCGGCCACGCAGTAACCGTGTTCTACAAAGACCTGTTCGAAAAGTACGGCGAGCTGTTTGATGAACTGGGTGTTAATCCCAACAACGGCCTTAGCAGCGTATACGAGAAAATCGAGTCCCTGCCACGATCCAAACGCGAGGAGATTATGGAGGACATTCACGCCTGCTATGAAGGTCGCCCTGAAATGGCCATGGTCGATTCTGTTAAAGGCATTACCAACTTACATGTGCCCAGTGATGTGATTGTAGACGCTTCTATGCCGGCCATGATCCGCAATGGCGGTAAAATGTGGGGCCCGGATGGTAAGGCGAAAGACTGTAAGGCCGTAATGCCAGAGAGTACTTACGCCACTATTTATCAGGAGATGATCAGCTTTTGTAAGACCAACGGTGCATTTGATCCGACCACAATGGGGTCGGTACCCAATGTCGGGCTGATGGCCAGAAAGGCAGAGGAGTACGGTTCGCACGACAAGACGTTTGAAATTGAAGTCGATGGCAGCATGCGCGTGGTCAATGCCGATGGAACTGTGCTGATGCAGCATGAAGTGGAAAAAGGCGATATCTGGCGCGCCTGCCAGACCAAAGACGATGCTGTTCGCGACTGGGTTAAGTTGGCGGTCACTCGCGCACGACAATCCGACACGCCGGCTATTTTCTGGCTGGATCGCAATCGTGCGCACGACATCGAATTGATAAAAAAGGTTAATGTTTACCTGCAGGACCACGACACAGAGGGCTTGGATATGCGCATCATGACCTATGACGAGGCTATTCGTCGCAGCATGGAGCGGATGATCCGCGGTCGCGACACCATTTCTGTTACAGGCAACATATTGCGGGATTATCTTACCGATCTGTTCCCAATTCTGGAGCTGGGCACTTCTGCCAAGATGCTGTCTATAGTGCCCATGTTGAAAGGCGGTGGCATGTATGAAACCGGTGCGGGTGGTTCAGCACCTAAACACGTGCAGCAGTTACAGGAAGAGAACCACTTGCGCTGGGATTCTCTGGGAGAATTTTTGGCGTTGGCAGTTTCCTTGGAAGATATGGGCCTCAAACATGGCAACCCCCGCGCCAGCATACTGGCTAAGACCCTTAATGAGGCCACTGGAGCGTTGCTGGACAACAATAAGTCACCCTCGCGCAAAGTCGGTGAACTGGACAACCGTGGCAGTCATTTCTATCTTGGCATGTACTGGGCGCAGGCTGTCGCAGCGCAAACTGAAGACGCCGACCTGGCCGCTCAGTTTGCTCCTCTCGCCAGTGCGCTGGCTGAAAATGAAGCCGCTATTATTTCCGAACTGGAAAAAGCGCAGGGTAAACCCGTCGAAGCCGTGGGCTATGGTTATTACCATGCCGATCGCGCGACCATTAAAGAAATTATGCGTCCAAGCCCTACGCTCAATGCGGTTCTTGCCGCAGCACATAACCCCGGCTAAGGTTTATTCTGTTTATATAGCTGCGAGCGGCCTGCGTCTACGCTTTGAGTAACGCTTCCCGCTTCCCGCTTCAGGCAAAAATACCCTGAATAAACCAGCTTTTATTCAGGCGATCGCGAAAAATCCAGTAGTGTTGACCGTCTCTATTTTCAGCGATGTAATAGTCTCGGCTGACCGCTTTTTCCCACCAGTTATCCTCAATGCGCTCGGGGCCGTAAATGAGTTTCAACACACCTTGCCAATATAAGTGTTTGCCATGCTGCTTAAGTGGCAGAGGCTCTGGCATTAACCAAAATGGCCTCTGCTTACCGATGTAAGTGCCAGCGCCTTTTTCTGCGATGCCCTCGTTGCCAATATAGACGGCAAATTCTGGCAAGTGTTCATCGCGGCAGGCAATCCGTTCTACACCCTGCAGCCCCAGACGATTACGCAAACGATCGACCAGACCATTTAACGACTCGCGTTGATTACGTGGACTGAACAGATCGATACTTTCTAACTCTCCGGCATACAGACTGTCGCAATTAAGGGTCAGGCCCTCTACGCTATTTTTTAGCTGCAGTTGCTCAAAGTGAATATGGGTGAGTTTATGCCAGTTTTTCCAGTCGCTATGGCTTGTGGAGCAGCGCACGGTAACGGTCACCAGCTTGCTGTTTATACCGATGAGTTGCCAACTGATGTCGCTGGTCTGTAACTGAGTGTTTCTCAAAAATTGGCAAAATGCCTGTAGCATCAGTTGTATTGCCGGGAACAGTTCCTCGTTAACGCTCACCTCATAGCCAAACCAATATTCGTCGCTGTAGGTTTTTGGCGGTTGGTAATCTGGCTGCAAATCTAGCTGATTGCCCAGCATTTGTTGTAAGAAGTGAGTGAATGGCTTGCCACAGCGTCGCCCAAGCGCACTGGTTGGCAGGGATAAAATGTCGCCCAGTGTGTGTAGTCCGGCCCGGCTCAGGGAGTCAACGGTGCTGGAGAAATCTTCCAGTAATGTCAGGGGCAGGGGAGCAAGTCGTTCGGGCAGAGCGCGCTGAAGGTCACACCCTGATTTCTCCTCAGTAAATGACAGTAGCCAGGCTGCTTTGGGTGTAGCGGCCAGACCAAGTTCAACCCGATAGCCGCGGGTCGTTATGCTGTGGCTTATTTCGGCGAGTAAGACGTCCAGACCCCTAAACAGTTTTAGACAGCCACCAATTTCAAGCTGCAGGGTATCGACCCGCTCTATATGAAGTGTGGGTGTAACACTGTAGGCCCAGCAGCACAGCTGTTGCAGGACACGCTGTTCAGCGCCAAGGTCGCGTTCCAATAACACAAAGGAGGCAGCAGCGTCAGATTCTGTCAACGCCCGGGCCGTGGCAGCACCCATGCCCTCCTTGATGCCCAGTGCCGCGCCGCAATCATTAACCCGCACAATACGTTGCTTGTGCACCACTGCCACGGGTTGTTCTTCGTTGCGGTTCAGGCACTGTAGGGGAAGCTGGCTAAAACGCAGGCACAACCACAAACTCAAAGGGATATTCTCGTAAGCGGTAATACTAAAAAAAAGCTCATCATGAAGGTCGCATTGCTACCTTTAGACACCAGCTCTTTCTAAAAGATAAGTGATGGCTACCTTGATCAGGAAGCCAAAAATGCCCATCGCCAAGCCAATATAGAGAATTAGGGTGCCAAACTTTCCGGCATTACTACGTTTGGCGAGATCCCATACGATAAAGATCATAAAGAGAATGAGCCCTCCTATACCCAGGGTAACCCCGTAATTTGAAAGCCATTCATCCATAAAGGGCAGTTCGAGCTGTCAATGTTTTATGTTTCAGTGGTAACCACTGTCTCCAAATGAACAGTGGCGGTCATAGACTGGGTAATTAAGCAGCTCGCCTCGGACTTTTCCAGCAGGAGGCGTGCTTTGTCCGGGTCGGTACCGGCGGGAATCTGCAGGTTTGCCACAATGTTGATAGCAGTGAATTTTGTGCTGCGCTCTATGCGTTCCAGAGTGCCATTTGCCACACACTCCAGAGATGACCAGGGAAGCTTTGAAGCGCGGGCAATCGCCCGAAAGGTGAGTATAAAGCAGTCGGAAACGGAGCCGATGAAAAGGGTTTCGGGTGACCAGAGGTCTCCCGGGCCGCCAAATTCAGCCGGTGGCCCGGTTTCCAGATCGGGTAGGCCAGCACTGCTTAATACTGCATTGCTCTCAGCCTGGGCACTGGCGGTGACTACGTAGTTGTGGGGTAAGCCTTGCATTGAGTCGCTTCTTGTAAAATATGGGATTGAAGCGGCTATTGTAGTGCCTGGACTCCAACTGAGGAACTGCGCGCAGTATTATTTGAATAGGCGGGCAATTCCCACAACTGTGGCTGGCCGGGAATATCTTCCGAGCTTGGCAGGTTGACGTCTACAAACTGATTGCCGCCGCGTTGTTTTAAAATATGCACTTTGCGGTATTCCCGCATTTGCAGGCGCAGACTGGCAGGGGCGTGATTTTTTGCGGCGTGGTTGGGTCGAAACAACACTGCGAGGGTGTCGCTGCCAGAGGCGGCAAGCTGCAGTTTGCGCAACTCGCTGTAGCGGTATTCGCCGGCACCCATCCAACTGAACACGGCGCTGCAGGTTGTGCTGCGCAGGGCCTGCTCAATACTCCACAGTAAGTCTTGGCGATTGCGTGGGTGAATGAGCAGCACCTGGTTTGTGTCTATGCCACGGGCTTCAAGCAGAGGCGCATAAGGTGTGTAGGGAGGGGCGATAAAAGCTTGCCATTTGCCTTGTTTACTCAGGGCCTCCATGGCGGGCAGGAATAAACCCATGGCACCCATACCACAGCTGTCGCTAAGAAATTCAATGGTGCTGCCCCGAGGCCAGCCGCCTTGATCCAGTTGGGCATCCAGCGCCTGATAACCTGTGGGCAGGCCCTGCTCCCCTTGTTGGGAACCGTGGCTGTCGCTGTTGGCCGAGGAGCCCATAAAGTGATTGTGGCGCCCGCGCCAGGTGTCGTTGCGTTGGATGATTTGTTCAAGTGCTTCGTTCATGGCTGGCCTCGTTGTGTTTACCAAATATACTGTATGAACATACAGTAGTACGGAGGAGGGCAGATTGCAAGTTTCAATTTTCTATTTGAAGCGACTGCTGTTCACGACCTGTATCACACCGCGAAAGACTGGCTCCCTATAAGTGCGCCGAATTTTATCGGCCAGATAGTTCGCGCGGTAAACAGAGCGCTTTGTGCTGGTGTTCGAAAAGTCACGTTAACCATCGATGAGGTATTAAACCAGGCCCCTGTCACTCCCGCATTAAATTAGGTAGCATGGGGGTGTTACCTAAATAATAAAAACGAGGTTACAACATGAATGAATATCTTATCCTGCCTCCCATCCTGGGAGCGGTAGGCCTACTGATTGCCTTTGTTATCTATCACATTATGGCGCGTCACGATCACGGTGGCGGCCTCGCTCTTAAAATTTCCGAAGAAATCCATTTGGGTGCCATGGTCTTTATGCATCGCGAGTACAAGATGCTGGGTGCCTTCGCCGGTGTGTTGCTCATTGGCATCTACGTGTCTCCGTTGGGTGCCAGTACTGCACTTGCTTTCGCGGTGGGCGCAATTTCTTCCGCCACTGCAGGCTATCTAGGTATGTTTGCTGCTACCAGGGCCAATGTGCGAACAGCGGTTGCCGCGCACAACCACGGTGAGGCGCAGGCATTGTCCATCGCCTTTTACGGCGGTTCGGTGATGGGACTGTGTGTCGCATCACTCGGTCTTATAGGCCTAGGCGGCTTATATTGGTACTTTGGCGGCGACAGTCATTCCATGCACTCCATTCACGGCTTCGGTATGGGCGCTTCAACGGTTGCATTGTTCTCCCGCGTCGGAGGAGGCATTTTCACCAAAAGCGCTGATGTAGGCGCCGATCTGGTGGGTAAAATTGAAGCGGGCATTCCTGAGGACGACCCGCGCAACCCCGGCGTCATTGCCGATAACGTGGGCGACAATGTGGGCGATATCGCAGGCATGGGCTCAGATATTTTTGAATCCTACTGCGGCGCCATGATTGCCTGTATCGCCATCGCTTCTACCATGACGATTGCCACACGAGACGGCATGATGTTTCTTCCGCTGGCACTGGCAAGCATTGGTTTGGTGGCTTCGGTGTGCGGCATTGTGATTGTGCGTCTGCGCTCTGCGGCGGCACCTGAAGCCGCTTTGCGTACAGGTACTCTGATCGCTCCGGTTATCTTTGCAGCGGCTGCCTTTGTGATGATGGATGCCATGGGGCTTGAGCGAAATGTCTGGTGGTCTGTTGTGTGCGGCGCAGTAGGTGGCGTTTTTATCGGCTTGATTACCGAGTATTACACCGGCGGAGCGCCGGTAAAGAAAATCGCCAAATCTGGAGAGACTGGCCCGGCTACGGTAATGATAACCGGCCTTGCAGTGGGTATGCAGTCTGTTGTGTTACCCGTGTTGTTTCTTGCCGGCATCATCTATGTTTCAACTGAACTGTCCGGCTTGTACGGCGTCGGTATCGCCGCGGTAGGCATGTTGTCCACCGTAGGCATAACCATGGCAATCGATGCCTATGGCCCGGTTGCAGACAATGCAGGTGGCATCGCCGAAATGGCGGGAATGGGTGAAGAAACGCGTAAAATTACCGACGGCCTGGACGAGGTAGGTAACACCACAGCAGCAATTGGCAAGGGTTTTGCCATTGGTGCTGCAGCCCTGGCGGCGCTGGCAATTATCGCAGCCTATGTCGAAACCGTGGAGCTGCATCATGAGGGTTTCTCACTGCTGTTAACCGACCCGGTTGTTCTGGTGGGTATGTTCATCGGTGGCACTGTTCCATTCCTGATTGCCTCTATCACCATGACTGCAGTGGGTGAGGCCGCGTTTGAAATGATTAACGAGATCCGCCGTCAGTTTCGTGAGATACCGGGTTTGCTGGAAGGTACAGCTGATCCCGACACGGCGCGCTGTGTCGACATAGCCACCACGGCGGCTCTGCGGCGCATGATACTGCCCGGCGTCATCGCTGTGGGAACCCCTATTGTTGTAGGCTTCGGTTTGGGCCCTGCGTCTTTGGGCGGAATGCTGGCAGGTGCCTTGCTGGCCTGTGTCCTTATGGCACTGATGATGGCTAACGCCGGTGGCGCCTGGGACAACGCCAAGAAGTATGTCGAAAAAGGCAATCTTGGTGGCAAGGGTTCCGATACACATACCGCTGTAGTTGTAGGCGATACCGTGGGCGATCCGTTCAAGGATACTTCCGGGCCTTCGATGAATATTCTGATTAACGTAATGGCGATTGTTAGTCTGGTTATTGCGCCGTTGTTGTAAGGGAACTCGACAACGCCAAAATCAAACTTTCGAGATTATCCCAGGGCTTGCCATCAGCGAAGCCCTTGATGCTGCCGTCGGCTTTGGCGGCAATGTCCAGAATGTGAGCCAGCGCTGCCGGGTTGTGGCGCTCGCAGGCATTTTGCATCAACTGCATACGATTATTCCAAACACGTTGATCCCTTAGGGCCTGTTGCATCGCCTGGCCTTTTTTACAGGCGCCCTGTACTTGTTGCAAGGTGTGCATTTCACGCGTGATAGCCCACAGCACAACGGCAGGTTCGGTGCCTTCACCGCGCAGGCCATGTAGCATTCGCAAGCTCGCTGCGGCATCGCCGCGCAGTGCACTGTCTACCATTTCAAACAGGTTATATCGTGCATTGTCGGACACTGCCTCGGTGACATCCTTTGCGCTGATGTTAGAGCCCTCTGATAACAGTTTTAGTTTCTCAACCTCCTGCACGGCGGCCAGCAGGTTGCCCTCGACTCTGTCACTTAGCAGTTGCAGTGCATCGTGGTCGATGCTCATGCCGGCGTTGGCAACACGCTGTTGCAACCAACGGGGCAGATCTCTGGCCCCAATAGGCCATAGCTGCATAACGGCGCCTTTTTTTTCCAGCGTCTTCATCCACTTACTGTTCATAGACTGCTTGTCTATTTTTCCGGCGATAAGCAGCAATACGTCATCGGGGCCGGCAATGTCCACATAAGTGCACAGTGCTTTACTGCCAGCGGCACCGGGCTTGCCGCTGGGCAGGCGTATTTCGACCAGTTTGCGCTCGGAAAACAGTGACATACTGGTGGCGCTGGCGAGAATGTCCTGCCAGTCAAAGTTTTTTGGGCTGGCGTCTATCACTTCGCGCTCAGTGCAGCCGTGTTGTCGAGCGTGCTGGCGTATAAGGTCGCTGGCTTCCTGCACTAGCAGGGGTTCATCGCCACTCACTACATAGATAGGCAGCAGTTGTTTTTTAAGTTGATTGGCAAGTTCTTCAGGGCGTAGTTGCATTACTGGGTGCTGGCTGCAAAGAAGGAGATGCGCCGTATTATCTTGCGCACCAGATCAGAGCGCATTTCTGAGCGCAGAATGCGGGTCTCTTCGGCTTTGCCCACCACGTTACTGGGGTCGTTTTCCATTTGCCTGAGCACCGACACTTCGGTCTTTTCCATGATTTCTTTACCCTGTGAATCGACCACAGTGAAATACGTGGACAATGTGAGTTCAAATTCGGCCGCACGTGCCTGGGCGTTGAGGGATAGATTGCGCTGCGCAAATTTTTCCGCACCCACGTTGACGATGTAAGCGGCATTTTTTTGCGCAACCCAGTTGACTCCACTCGCCGCAAAGCTTGATTCCACCGCCCTGCTCAATTCGCTGTTGGGATTGCCTGTCACCAGATACATGTCGTGCCAGGACTCGGGCAGGGCGCTGCCTCCGCTGCCACGCAACTGAAAGCCACAGGCGCTGAGCAGGCTTAACAGACCCAGGGTGACTATAATGTGGCGCGCTAGCAGCATTGCAATGAGTATCCTCGGGCTGTATTAGTTGGCAACAATATTAACCAGTTTTCCGGGCACCGCAATTACTTTGCGCACGGTGACACCTTCGAGAAAACGCTGCACGTTGTCCTGCTTGACCGCCAGTGCGCACACCGTGTCTTTATCAGCGTCGGCAGCAACGGTCATTTTGGCTCTCACCTTGCCGTTTACCTGCACAACAATTTCGATGCTGTCACGGGTAAGCGCGGATGTATCCACTGTGGGCCACAGAGCGTTGTGCACATCGCCCTCTCCTCCGAGTGCAGGCCACAGGTAGTGGCTCACGTGGGGGACAATGGGGTTTAGCATCAGCACGATAGCTTGCAGTGCCTCCGCCATTACGGCGCGGCTGGGTTCGCTGTCCTGTTCAAGTTTACCCAGTTCGTTGCACAGCTCCATTATGGCCGCGATAGCGGTATTGAATGTTTGTCGGCGGCCAAAATCGTCGCTGACTTTTGCGATCGTTTCGTGGGTTTTGCGCCGTACATTTTGTTGTTGTTCACTAAGGGCTGAAACATCCAGCGTGGCAACTTCGCCGCCACTCAAGTGACTATCTACCAGTTTCCACAAGCGCTTGAGGAAACGATAAGAGCCCTCTACGCCAGAATCTGACCACTCCAGGGATTGCTCGGGCGGCGCGGCAAACATGCTGAACAAGCGTACGGTATCGGCGCCATAGGTTTCTATCAGTGACTGTGGGTCTACGGTGTTGCCCTTGGATTTGGACATTTTCGCACCGTCTTTTAACACCATGCCCTGTGTGAGCAAGCGAATGAAGGGTTCATCAGAATTCACCAGCCCCTCGTCGCGCATGAGCTTGTGAAAGAATCGAGCGTAGAGGAGGTGCAAAATTGCATGCTCAATGCCGCCTACATATTGATCGACGGGTGTCCAGTAACTGGCTTCGCTGTCGAGCATGGCGCTGGTATTGCCGGCCGAGGCGTAACGAGCGTAATACCAGGAAGATTCCATAAAGGTGTCAAAGGTATCGGTTTCACGACGCGCATCGCCGCCGCAACTAGGGCAGCTGGTTTGATAGAACTCAGGCATGCTCTCCAGGGGTGAGCCCACACCTTCAAATTCGATATCGGTGGGCAGAACTACGGGCAGGTCTTTTTCGGGTACCGCTACAGCGCCGCATGTGTCGCAGTTGATTATGGGGATGGGAGCGCCCCAGTAGCGTTGGCGTGAAACGCCCCAGTCGCGCAGGCGGAAGTTTACCGTGCGCTTACCTTTGCCTTCACTTTCCAGTCTGTCGGCAATGGCATCAAAGCCGGCCTGGAAGGCGAGGCCATTAAATTCCCCGGAGTTTACCAACGTACCTTTGACGGTGAAGGCGGCGCTGCCAAGATCGCACTCCTCGTCGTTCTCGGGTGCAATAACCTGGGTGATGGGCAGGCCATACTTGCTTGCGAACTCCCAATCTCTCTGGTCGTGTCCGGGTACCGACATTACCGCGCCAGAGCCATAGCTCATCAATACGAAATTGGCCACCCACACGGGTACTTCTTCGCCGCTGAGGGGGTGGATGGCACTGCTGCCAGTGGCCATGCCCAATTTTTCCATGGTGGCCATCTCTGCTTCGGCGACCTTGATGTTCGATTGCGACTCGATAAATTCGGCGAGTTGTGGATTGGTTTTGGCGGCGCTTTTTGCCAGGGGATGCTGCGGGGCAACGGCCAGGTAGGTTACGCCCATCAATGTGTCAGGGCGGGTGGTGTATACGCTCAGTGGAGAGCCATCGGCGAGAGTGAAGTTCAGGTCCACGCCCTCCGATCGGCCTATCCAGTTGCGTTGCATGGTGAGCACCTGTTCGGGCCATTGGTCAAGGCCGTCGAGGTCGTTGAGGAGCTGGTCTGCGTAATCGGTAATTTTGATAAACCACTGATTGATTTCGCGACGCTGCACAGGGTTGTCGCAGCGCCAGCACTTGCCATCTACCACTTGCTCATTGGCCAAAACGGTCTGGTCAGTTTCACACCAGTTCACCTCGGCTTCTTTTTTGTAGGCCAGGCCTTTGTCAAACAGGCGGGTAAAAAACCACTGCTCCCAGCGGTAGTAGCTTGGGTCGCAGGTAGCAATTTCGCGGTCCCAATCATAGGCAAAGCCCAGTCGGCGCAGCTGATCTCGCATATAGTCGATATTCTGTGCTGTCCACTGTGCTGGAGGCACATTGTTTTTAATAGCCGCATTTTCCGCCGGTAGACCGAAAGCGTCCCAGCCCATGGGTTGCAGCACGTTTTTACCCTGCATGCGCTGGTAGCGGGCAATAACATCGGCAATGGTGTAATTGCGTACATGCCCCATGTGCAACTGGCCACTGGGGTAGGGGAACATGGCCAGGCAGTAAAATTTCTCCCGCGAGTCGTCCTGCTGTACGGCGAAGCTGTTGTTCTTGAGCCAGTGTTGCTGGGCGCTGCTCTCCAGAGCCTGGGGGTTGTATTTGGGGTCCATGGAAGCTATTGAATCTCGTGTTTGGCGGCGAAAAAAGAAGCGCAAATTCTACCAGCTATTACCGTGTGCCGCGATGTCTTTGGCCTACCGCTTTCATCACTAACTATTGATTTGGGTCGTGGCGAGCGGGAGTTTTTTGTTCCACAGAGAGGCAGGTGTCGAAATAACGCCTGGATACATTCAGTCTGCGTCTTTCCAAAGCAGCAGATACATCAGCGTCATCAACACGATACTGGTAGCACAACCGATAATCACAGGTTTAGAGCCAAAGCTGCTAACCGCCGTGTCGCCCAGCATGAGCTGTACCTCTCCCAGTAAGGTCGTGGATACGAACTGGGGGGTTTGAGCGACAATCTGGCCGCGGTGATTAATAATGGCTGAGACGCCGTTATTAGTACCGCGGATCATATATCGGCCATTTTCCAAAGCGCGCATTTGTGCCATTTGAAGATGCTGCAGGGGGCCGATGGAATTGCCAAACCAACTGTCGTTGCTGATGGTGACCAGTAGGTGAGCCTGCTTGGCAGCTCGAGCCACCAGGTCGGGGTAGACCACTTCATAGCAAATAAATGGCGCGACGCGGTAACCTCCAGCGCGCAGCGCAAGCTGCTTCTGTGGCCCGGGTGTGAAGGTCGACATGGGCAAGTCAAAAAAACTGATCAGACCACGCAGAAGCCCCTCCATCGGGACGTATTCCCCGAAGGGAACCAACCTTTGTTTGTGGTATACACCTTCGCCGGTGCCCAGCGACACAATGCTGTTGTGGTAGGAGCGCCCGTCAGGGGAGCGAAACGGAATACCCGTAATCAAGGTGGAGCCTGCAGCGGCAGCGTTTTCTGACATCAGGTCGATGAATTCGCCGGCATGTTGATATAGGCGCGGCACTGCAGATTCTGGCCATATGATAATGTCATTGCCAAGCAGAGGCGCCGTATCGTTTTCATACTGCTGCAAAATGGCCTCATACCAGCTTGGATCCCACTTCCTTTCCTGTGGGATGTTTGGCTGGTAAATTGCAACGCTCAAGGTCTCTTCTTGCGCGGGTGCAACCCATTCAATGGGCTTGAGCTGGCTGCCACCGCCCCACAACAAGATGATAATCACGGCGTAGGTAAAGGCAGAACCTGCCTCGCGGCTGCGCCAGGCGAGGAACAGGCAGGTGCCCGTGAGCGCGCAGATAAACGACAGCCCGAACACGCCGATAATGGGAGCCCAACCGGAAATCCAGGTATCCACGTGGGCATACCCCAGATACAGCCAGGGGAAACCGGTAAGCAGCCAGCTGCGCAGCCATTCAAATAGCACCCACAGAGCGGGAAACCCTATCAACATGCCCCCCGGCAGCGGACGTACAAAGCGCACGTAGCACCAGGCAAATAAGCCCGACAGAAGTGCCAGACCAGCGCAGAAAAATGCGGTGAGAAAAACGGCCAGAGCGACATTCGCGTGTCCGTGCACATGGATGCTTACGTACACCCATGAAGCACCCGAGCCGAACAGTCCCACCCCAGCCAGCCAGCCTCGCCAGAAGGCCTGGCCAGAGCCACAGTTAGATAAGAGATAGGCCAGTATGGCGCAGCTCAATATTCCGCAGGGCCACCAGTTGAAAGGGGCTAGCGAGAGGGTGATCAGCGCTCCACTGAACGGTGCCAGAAACAGAATAGCCAGTGGTGAGAGGCCATTTTGTTCGATTTTCATTGACAGCCTGCCTGAATACTCATGCTAGGTTTACGGGCGGCTACTGTGGCACTGGAGACATGCGCAGGCTATGTATCTTGCGCTGGTCTGCAACGATGACTTTGAATTCAAAGCCGTCAATCGTAGTGCTTTCATTGCGTGTAGGCATATGCCCGAATGCCTGAATTACCAAACCGCCTATGGTGTCGAACTCTTCATGGCTAAACTGCGTGTTGAAATGGTCGTTGAAATCATCGATAGGGGTTAACGCCTTAATCAGATAATCGTCGTCGTTAATTTGGTGGATTAATCTGTCGGCCTCGGCGTCAGTTTCGTCTTCAATCTCGCCGACAATTTCCTCCAATACGTCCTCGATAGTCACCAGCCCGGCAATACCACCATATTCGTCGATAACAATGGCCATATGCGTGCGCTTTTCACGAAATTCGCGCAGCAGTACATTGAGGCGCTTGCTCTCAGGCACCACCATGGTTTTGCGTAGCAGATCGGAAATATGGAAGTTGCTATGGTCCTTGCTCAAAATATGGGGCAACAGGTCTTTTACCAGCAGGATACCAAGAAAGTCATTAGCCCCTTCGCCGATTACCGGGTAGCGGGAGTGCCCGGAGTTGATGATTTGCGGCAGTATGTCTTCCAGTGAACAGTCGCTTTTTATAACGGTCATTTGTGAGCGTGGAATCATGATGTCGCGGGTCTGCATGCCGCTAACTTGCATGGCACCCTCAATGATACTGCGCGCATCGTCATCGATCACTTCGTCCTCTGCCGCCATGGAAAGCACGTCTTCCAGGTCCTGCCTGGTGCGTGGCTTGCGAGAAAACAATCCTGCGATTCTGGAAGCCCATGATGGGGCGTCATTGTCCGCGTGTTCAGCGCTCATTACCTTTGGTGCTCCATTGCCGGGCTGGCTTGGTAGGGACAGGGGTAGTCCAGTGTTGCGAGAATAGTAGTTTCGAGCGACTCCATGGCAAGCGCTTCCGCTTCTTCCTGGTGGTCATAGCCCAGCAAGTGCAACGTGCCGTGCACGGTCATATGGGCCCAGTGGGCTATGGCCGGCTTATGTTGTTCTGTGGCTTCACGCGCCACCACAGGGGCGCAAATGACAATGTCTCCCAGCAGGGGTAATTCAAGTTCTGCAGGTAAGTCGGAGGGGAACGACAGCACGTTGGTAGGGCCGCTCTTGCCTCGGTAGGTCTGGTTAAGTGTCGCCATTTCGTCGATGTCGACAATGCGCACGGTGAGTTCTGCGTCTTCAGGGTGTTTGTGCAGGGCAGCCCTAACCCAGCGCCGTATGTCTTCCTCTTTGGGAGCGCTCTCACTGCTGACACTCTGTATGTCCACCTGAAGGTTCATCCCTGAGATTTATCCAGTGCTGAAACGGCAACTTCATGAGCGTCGTAGGCTTCGACAATGCGCTGCACCAGAGGGTGGCGCACCACGTCCCGGTTGACAAAGTGGGTGAAGCCTATGCCCTCTACATCGTTGAGTACATTGTTGATATGCGTAAGGCCCGATTGCACGCCACGGGGCAGGTCTATCTGGGTGACGTCGCCGGTAATAACTGCAGTAGAGCCAAAGCCGATACGGGTCAGGAACATTTTCATCTGCTCGCGGGTGGTGTTTTGTGCCTCATCGAGAATAATGAAGGAATTATTGAGCGTGCGTCCGCGCATAAATGCCAGCGGTGCTACTTCGATAATATTGCGCTCAATATATTTACTAACGGTTTCGAACCCCAGCATTTCATACAGCGCGTCATACAGAGGGCGTAGATAAGGGTCGATTTTTTGACTTAGGTCGCCGGGCAAAAAACCCAGTTTTTCGCCGGCTTCCACAGCGGGTCGCACCAGCAAAATACGCCTTACCTTTTCTTCAAGTAAGGCTTCCACCCCACAAGCTACCGCGAGAAAGGTTTTGCCAGTGCCCGCAGGGCCTATGGCGAAGTTGATGTCGTGCTGTTTGACCGAGCGTACGTAGGCCTGCTGGTTTTTGCCCCTGGGCTTCACCGAAGAACGCTTGGTTCGAATGACCTGGATGGCTTCTACCATCGCATCCATGCCGCCTTCGGCCAAGTGCTCAAGACTTGGCTGCTGCAGTTGCAAGTGCAGCGACTCGGGGGTGAGTCCCACTCCCTGACACACTTCGGCATAAACGTGAATGAGCAGGTTCTCTCCCGCTGCAACGTTAACCGTGGTGCCGCTGAGCGAGAACTGGTTTCCCCTCGGGCTTATTTTGATCCCGAGCGCCTTTTCAATCTGGCGTAAATGACAGTCCAGC
This sequence comes from Halioglobus sp., assembly GCA_047650635.1. GTDB lineage: Bacteria > Pseudomonadota > Gammaproteobacteria > Pseudomonadales > Halieaceae > JBALVT01. The sequence goes on along the minus strand of JBLHNQ010000019.1, from coordinate 20,091 downwards.
TGGCCGCAGAGTATGGCCAGATGACGGGTATCATTGGGTTCGAGGATGATGGTCGCCTGTCGGCTGGAAGATTCGCTGTTCAAGGTGCTCTATGGCCACTGGGGCAGTAATGATTGTTCAAGAATATACCGGAATTTGTATTCGTCAACTACCGGCGGCGCTACAGCAGACTGCCGCGCAGCGAATTCGGCAGCGCATCGTCTATTTTTACGTCGGTAAAGTTTCCAATGAGTGCGTGATTGTCGGTGGAGAAATTGACCACGCGGTTGTTCTCGGTGCGGCCTTGCAGCTGCCCCGGATCTTTCTTGGAAACCCCGGTTACCAGTATTCGTTGGCTGCTGCCTACCATGCGGCGGCTGATGTGCTGGGTTTGTTGAATAATGCGATCCTGCAGTATTTTCAGGCGCTTTTTCTTGGTGTCTTCACTGGTTGTATCGGCAAATTCGGCTGCCGGTGTGCCAGGGCGTGCGCTGTACACAAAGCTGAAGGAGTGGTCGAACTCGATGTCTTCTATCAGCTTCATTGTGGCTGCAAAATCGGCCTCGGATTCGCCCGGAAAGCCAATGATAAAATCTGAAGAAATACTGATATCGGGGCGTATTTTGCGCAAACGCCTGATTTTTGACTTATATTCCAGCGCAGTGTGCCCGCGCTTCATTGCCATGAGGATGCGGTCTGAGCCACTTTGCACTGGCAAATGAAGATGGTTTACCAGCTGGGGAATGTCTGCATAGGCCTCTATGAGTGCATCGGAGAATTCCACCGGGTGCGAAGTGGTATAACGAATTCGCTCGATACCTGGAATACGCGCCACAACAGCCAATAACTCGGGAAAATCGACAATCTCTCCCGTGTGGTCCGGCCCGCGGTAGGCGTTAACATTTTGCCCCAGTAAATTCACTTCCCGCACACCTTCGCCGGCAAGGTGCGCGATTTCTGCGATCACATCATCCAGTGGGCGCGACACCTCTTCACCGCGGGTATAGGGCACCACACAAAAGGAGCAGTACTTGCTGCAGCCTTCCATAATAGAGACGAACGCCGAGGGGCCATCGACTTTAGGGGCGGGCAGATTGTCGAACTTCTCGATCTCGGGGAAGCTCACATCGACCACAATGGTGCCGCCTGGGCCACGTTTGTCCAACATTTCCGGCAGGCGATGCAGTGTCTGTGGTCCAAACACCAGATCGACGTAGGGCGCCCGTTTACCAATTTCTGCGCCCTCCTGACTGGCTACGCAGCCGCCCACACCAATAATGACGTCGGGATTCTTCAGCTTGAGTTTTTTCCAGCGGCCCAACTGGTGAAATACCTTTTCTTGAGCTTTTTCCCTTATAGAACAAGTATTTAAGAGAAGAATGTCGGCGTCTTCCGGGGTGTCTGTAGTAACCATATTGTGGCTTTCTTGCAGTAAGTCACGCATACGAGCGGAGTCGTATTCGTTCATCTGACAGCCATGGGTTTTAATGTATAACTTCTTGCTCACGGGCACTCAACAGGGGTTTTAGGATAAAAAGGGATTCGGATTATACTCGTTTCTCGCTGGAAATATGTACAGATGGTGGTAATATTGCCGCCCCCTGAATTCTGGGGGCTTGGGTCTTCGATGCCCGGCGCGACTACTGTAAGAGGCAACAATGGCAAATCAACCCGTCTATAAAGTGATATTCCACAACAACAATCAGGTATTTGAGGTGTTTGCGCGCCAAATATACCAGAGTGATATGTGGGGTTTTATTGAGGTTGAAGAGTTTGTGTTTGGTGAGCGTTCGCAGATTCTGGTCGATCCCAGTGAAGAGAAACTGAAAAACGAGTTCAACGGTGTTGTTCGCAGTTATATCCCGCTGCAGTCTATCATTCGCATCGATGAAGTTAATAAAGAAGGCCCCAGTAAAATATCTGAAGCGCCAAGCAGTGAAGGCAATGTGAGTCGATTTCCGTTTGCCGGGTCCAGACCCGGGCACACTGGCAGTGAAGAGTAGAGTAGGTCTGCTAGCTACTGACCGCTACATACGGGCTGCTGCTCAAATGCAATGGTTTCGCGGTGAATTACACTTCGCTTAATTTCTGCTTAACCGAAGCCAACTTTACACAAACCACAAACGCTTCCGCAGTGGCCTGAACATCTTCCAGAGAGGGAAAGGTCGGCGAGAGGCGTATGTTGCAGTCTTGGGGATCATTGCCATAGGGGTAAGTAGCCCCGGCTGGTGTTAGTTTTACCCCGATATCATCCGCCAGCTGTATGATTTCTTTCGCCAACCCGGGCAGGCTGTCAAAGGATATAAAGTATCCGCCAGCCGGCTTTGTCCAGTTGCCCATGCCAGTGCCAGCAAGTTCTGTTTCCAAAACCTGTAGCACGGCGGCGAACCGCGGCGCAATAATGGCGGCGTGCCCTGCCATATGTTCGGCGAGCGTGGGTGCATCTTTGAGGAAGCGCACATGGCGCAATTGATTGACCTTGTCTGGCCCAATGGTTTGATACGCCAGATGTTGCTTGAGTGCGCCTAGATTTCTCTCGCTACTGCTGAGGTAGGCGACGCCAGCCCCGGCGAAGGTTATTTTAGAGCTCGAGCCAAACTGAAAAACACTGTCGGCCGTGCCCAGCCGGTTGCAGCATTCCGCAATGGATGCCAAGGCCGGCGCGGTAGCGGTGAGAGTGTGCACGGCGTAGGCGTTGTCCCACATGACCAGGAAGCATTCGCTGGCCAGTTTGCCCAGCGCGGCAATGCGCTCGACCGTTTTATCACTGTAGACGCAGCCTGTTGGGTTTGAAAATCGGGGGACGCACCATATGCCTTTAATCGCGCTGTCTTCACCAACCAGGCTCTCTACAATATCCATGTCTGGCCCATCTTCGAGCATAGGCACACTAATCATTTCGATGCCCAGATGTTCACAGATGGAAAAGTGACGGTCATAGCCGGGGCTGGGGCACAAAAACTTTACCGTGTCGGTATTTCCCCAGGCGCTTGCGGTGCCAGCCAGCCCTTCACTCATGGCGAATTCAAGTGTGTGGTACATGAGCGTGAGGCTGCTGTTTCCGCCGATTAGGGTCTGTGCCGGGTCTGCTCCCAGCAAAGAGCCGAACAGGGCTTTTGCCTCAGGTAGGCCATCGATGCCGCCGTAATTACGCGCGTCTGAACCATCCGCTGCCCGATAGTCTCCCTGCAAAATGCCGTCGAGTGCGTTTGATAGGTCCAACTGACTGCTGCCGGGCTTACCCCGGGTCAGGTCGAGATTGAGGTTCAGTTCCGCCAGTTGGCGATACTGTGTTTGTAGCGATTTGAGTTCGGCTAGTAGTTCGTCATTGGTAGCTTGCTGAATGTGCACGTGTGCCCCCTGTGTGGTATTGAAGTCTCGGCTTTTGCACCCATATATAACAGATGAAATTGCAACGAATGTAGACAAAGTATACAAGGAATCGAAAGCTGATGAGTGAAAAAAAACCCCGGGTAGAGGTAGAAGGAAAAGCAACTGACGAGATCAGTCGATCACCTGCCGTCGCCGACGAAGTGCTGCCCGATACACTGTATTTAATGCCTATTCCCAACCGACCTTTTTTTCCTGGCCAGGTTCAACCGGTGGCAATTAATCCGCAGGAGTGGGGAGAAACCATTAGGGCTGTTGAAAAAGATGGGCGCAAATTAATTGGCTTGAGCTATGTCGATCGGGCGAATCCTGAGGGGGTAGACCCCAGACAGTTTCCCGAAATTGGCTGTGTGGTACGCCTTCATCAGCCGCCCAGGAGTGACGACTCTCTCTCGCAATTTTTAGCGCAGGGTATAAAACGATTTCGTATTGTGCGTTGGCTTAACGACAAGCCGCCTTACCTGGTGCAGGTAGAGTATCCCCCCAGCCAGGGCGACCGCGACAGTGATGAAATCAAAGCTTATGCCATGGCCCTGATCAAGGAAATTAAAGAGCTGCTGCCGCTAAATCCCTTGTATTCAGAAGAATTAAAGCAATATCTGTCCAATTTCAGTCCCAACCAACCCAGCTTGCTGGCAGACTTTTCTGCGGCGCTGACCACCGCGAACGGCGACCAGCTACAGGAAATACTCGATACGCTGCCGCTGCGCGCCAGAATTGAAAAAGTGCTGGTGCTATTGCGCAAAGAGCGTGAAGTAGCTGAATTGCAAAACCAGATCAGCCGTCAGGTGAATGAAAAAGTCTCCGATCAGCAGCGGGAATTCTTTCTGCGTGAGCAGCTGAAAATCATCCAGAAAGAGCTGGGCTTATCCAAAGATGACCGCACCTCAGACGCGGAGTTATTTGAGGAACGTATAGCGGATCTGAGCTTACCCGAATCAGTGGATAAACGTATTCAGGAAGAATTGCGAAAATTATCGGTGTTGGAAACCGGCTCTCCGGAATATGGAGTGACTAGAAACTATCTGGACTGGGCGACATCTGTGCCATGGGGCGTGCACTCTGAAGACAAGCTCGAGTTGGGACACGCCCGTGTGGTGCTGGACAAGCATCACGATGGCCTGGAGGATGTGAAGGACCGCATCCTTGAGTTTTTGGCAGTAGGAGCCTTTAAGGGAGAAATTTCGGGCTCAATATTGCTCTTGGTGGGGCCACCTGGAGTGGGTAAAACCAGCATCGGTCGCTCAGTTGCCGACGCTCTGGGGCGCAAGTTTTATCGCTTCAGCCTGGGCGGCATGCGCGATGAGGCCGAAATTAAAGGTCATCGGCGCACCTATGTAGGTGCCATGCCCGGTAAGTTTGTGCAAGCGCTGAAGGAAGTGCAGGTGTCCAACCCGGTCATCATGCTGGATGAAATTGATAAAATTGGCGCGTCATTTCGGGGTGACCCAGCCTCGGCTTTGCTGGAAGTGCTGGACCCGGAGCAGAACAGCGAGTTTCTTGATCACTATCTTGATTTGCGCGTAGACCTGTCCAAGGTTTTGTTTATTTGCACGGCGAACCAACTTGACACTATTCCCGGTCCCCTGCTGGACAGGATGGAGACACTTCGCTTGTCGGGCTATGTTGCCGAGGAGAAACTCGCGATTGCCAAGAACCATCTGTGGCCTAAACAATTACAGCGTCACGGCCTGAAGGATAACCAGCTAAAGATCAATGACGCGGGTTTGAAGTATGTTATCGACTCCTATTGCCGGGAGGCGGGGGTGCGAACGCTGGAAAAAGAGTTGGCGCGTATCATGCGAAAGTCTATCGTCAAGCTGATGAGTGGGGATGTTAAGAAATTGCGTGTCGGTAAAAAAGACATTGATGCCATTTTGGGTCAGCCGCCCTTTCAACCGGATAAGGTTGCGCGAGGAGTCGGTGTCACCACGGGTCTTGCCTGGACTGCCATGGGCGGCGCCACACTTACGTTTGAATCCTCGCAGGTGCACACGCTGAATCGCGGGTTCAAACTCACCGGTCAGCTTGGTGACGTGATGAAAGAGTCGGCAGAGATCGCCTACAGCTACATTGTGTCTCATTTAAAAAGTTATGGATGCGACCCGGACTTTTTTGATATGTCTATGGTGCATTTGCACGTGCCTGCAGGGGCGACGCCAAAAGACGGCCCCAGTGCAGGAGTAACCATGGCCACCGCGCTGGTGTCTCTGGCCAGGAAGGAGCGTATTAAACGCAATCTTGCAATGACCGGTGAGCTCACCCTGACGGGGCAGGTTTTACCGGTAGGCGGCATTCGTGAGAAAGTAATCGCAGCGCGGCGCAGTAAAATTATGGAGCTGATTTTGCCCTACGCCAACCGACGCGATTTTGAAGAATTGCCCGAATACCTGAGTGACGGTATTACCGTTCACTTTGCCCGTACTTATCGCGAAGTATTTGATTACGTATTTCACGATCATCGGGATGAGAAATCGCTGCACTAGGCTTTACTGCTCGCTGCGCGTTGCCTGCCAGGCGTGAATAACGTCTATCATCGCCTGGGTAGCCGCTGAAAGCGGGTGGCGCTTGCGCGTAATAAGCCCCACATTTCTGGCAATAACAGGTGCGCTAATAGGGCGGCAGACCGCCCCCATTTCCTCCATCTGACCGATGCTGAGAGTGGGCACTACGCTGCTACCCAGTCCCGTGGATACCATGCGGCCAATACTCGCCAACTGGTGAGCCTCGAAGTCAGGTGCGAGTTCGATGTTGTGTGCCAGCAGTGAGCTGTCCAACAGCAATCGAATGCTCGATGGGCGTTGCAGTGCAATAAAGGTAGTGCTTTTTAAATCCTTCCACTTCAAACTTTTTTTCTTCAGCAGCGCGTGTTTGGGAGGCAATACCGCGACAAATTTATCGAGAAACAACGGTTGAAAGTTCAGGTCTTGCGCATCGCCGGGGTCGAAGCTTACGCCTAGCTCGACGCGTCCCTCGCGCACCATGTCTACTACGCTCTCGGCGATAACATCGTGAATGGTGACTTTGATGTCGGTATATTGGCGGTGGTAATCGGCCAAAATTTGCGGCAATAGACTGCTGGCGAATGTAGGCATAGCCGCAATATTGAGCTTACCCCGCCGTAGGGTAAACAAGTTGTGTACGTCCTCTAGTGAGCGATTCCAGTCTTCCAGTAATCGCTGCGCCACCGGGAAAAATTCTGCGCCCTCGGGTGTTAGCTTCAAGGACCGGGTAGAGCGGGCAAGGAGTTTTCCTCCCACAGCCAGTTCCAGGTTCTTGATGGAGATGCTTAAGGCGGGCTGCGACAGATGTACTAAAGTGCAGGCTTCTGCAAAGCTCTGCGACCTGGCAACCGCGACAAAAACCTGTATTTGCTTGATACTTACATTCATAAAATTAGTAAATATATGGATAAGTTATTTATATTTGATAAATATAATGCTTTGTAGCACTCTGCACAATCTGAATTTTTACTCGGCCGAAAATATAATACAGGAGAACGGCATGGCTGGTTTCGACAAGGTAGTGGCAAGTTACGAGGAGGCAATGGCGGGCCTGGAAGATGGCATGACCGTTCTCGCCGGGGGGTTTGGCCTATGTGGCATTCCGGAAAATCTAATCAAGGAGATCGTGCGCAAGGGCACAAAAGGTCTGACAGTCGCCTCAAACAACTGTGGCACTGACGAGCATGGGTTGGGTCTATTGTTGGTTGATAAACAAATTAAAAAAATGATTGCTTCCTACGTAGGTGAAAATGCCTTGTTTGAAGCTCAGATGATGAGTGGTGAACTCGAAGTTGAGCTCACCCCGCAGGGCACGCTGGCAGAGAAAATGCGTGCCGGAGGCGCCGGTATTCCCGGCTTTTACACCGCCACTGGCTACGGAACACCGGTGGGAGAGGGTAAGGAGGTGCGAGAATTTAACGGGCGGAACTATATTTTGGAGGAGGCCCTGCAGGGCGACTTTTCCATTGCCAAAGCGTGGAAGGCCGACCGCAGTGGCAATCTAATGTTTCGAATGACAGCTCGAAACTTTAACCCCATGGCGGTCACCGCTGGGAAAATTTCTGTGGTCGAGGTTGAGGAAATTGTCGAAGTTGGCGAACTGAATCCGGATGAAATTCATCTGCCGGGAATTTATGTGGATCGGCTGATTCAGGGAACATTTGAAAAAACCATTGAACAACGCACCGTTCGCAGCGCCTAGGAGACAGATGATGGCTTTAACACGAGATCAATTAGCGCAACGCGTAGCGCAGGAATTTAAAGACGGTTACTACGTGAATCTAGGTATCGGTATCCCCACATTGGCGGCCAATTTTGTCCCCGATGGTATAGATGTGATGCTGCAATCCGAAAATGGCTTGCTGGGCATGGGGCGTTTTCCACTTGACGAAGAGGTAGATGCGGACCTGATCAATGCGGGCAAGCAGACGGTAACCATGGTGCCCGGGGCCTCTATTTTTTCCTCGGCCGATTCATTCGCCATGATTCGCGGTGGCCATGTTGACCTCACCGTGCTGGGTGCGTTCGAAGTCGACTGTCAGGGCAATATCGCCTCCTATATGATTCCAGGGAAGCTTATTAAGGGCATGGGCGGCGCGATGGATCTGGTGGCAGGTGCCGACAATATTATTGTCACGATGACCCACGCGTCCAAGCACGGCGATTCAAAGTTGCTAAACCAGTGCACGCTGCCCTTAACCGGTAAAAGCTGCATCAAGCGTGTTTTGACCGACCTGGCTTTAATGGATATCGAAGATGGCAAATTTATATTGCGCGAGCGGGCTCCGGGTGTCAGCGTAGAAGAAATTGTAAAGCTGACTGCGGGTGAAATGGTGGTGCCTGACCATGTGCCAGAAATGAATCTTTGAGCTGGCTTTGATTTAGCTTATAAAACGTAACTATTATGCTGTCATTTGTTCAGCGTAGCACGCTTGGGAGGAAGTATGAATATTCGTGAAGTTGTTGTATTAAGTGGTGTCAGAACTGCAATTGCAGATTTTGGTGGCAGCCTGAAAGATATCCCACCTACCGAACTCGCTGGAAAAGTGGTAGCCGAGGCCGTCAGCCGCTCGGGTCTCGCCAGTGAAGATATTGGTCATTGTGTGATCGGCTCTGTCGTGCACAGCGACAGGCGTGATATGTATATCAGCCGCGTGGCAGCCTTGAAGGGCGGTTTGCCGGTAGAGACGCCTGCACTCACGGTAAACCGCTTGTGTGGCTCAGGTCTGCAGGCCATTGTGTCGGCAGCGCAGATGGTGATGCTGGGAGATTGTGATGCCGCGGTGGCCGGTGGTGCAGAGAGCATGTCTCGTGCACCTTACTGGCTGCCTTCTGCTCGTTTCGGAGCAAAAATGGGTGATGCAGAAATGGTAGACCCCATGATGGGCGCTTTAACGTGCCCCATTGGTGATACGCATATGGGGATCACTGCAGAGAACCTTGCCGACAAATACAATATTACCCGGGAGCAGCAGGATGAACTGGCAGCGCAGAGTCATCACCGCGCGCAGCGTGCTATAGAAGAAAACCGTTTTGCAGGGCAAATTCTTCCCATAGAGCTCAAAACGCGCAAAGGTGTAACCGTATTCGAGCAGGACGAGCACGTGCGCTTTGATTGCACTGCACAAAGCATGGAGAAGTTGCGTCCCGCTTTCAAAAAAGATGGCACTGTAACTGCTGGTAATGCATCGGGCATCAATGATGCGGCGGCAGCCGTGGTGTTGATGGAGGCAAAGGCCGCACAGGCCAAGGGCCTAAAGCCTCTGGCAAAGCTGGTGGGTTATGCCCTGGCTGGGGTTGACCCTTCAATTATGGGCTATGGCCCTGTGCCTGCCGTGCGCCAGATGCTGGAGAACGCCGATGTGGCAATCGGCGATATTGACATTTGGGAGGCCAATGAAGCTTTTGCGGCGCAAGCGCTGACGGTTAGCAACGAACTGGGTCTGGACCCTGAAAAGGTTAATCCAAACGGTTCCGGCATTAGCCTTGGGCACCCCATTGGCGCAACCGGCGCGTTGCTCACTGTGAAGGCGCTTTATGAGCTGCAGCGAATTGGTGGTCGTTACGCGGTAGTCACCATGTGCATCGGCGGTGGTCAGGGTATTGCGGCGCTGTTTGAGCGCATGGACTAATCCTCAAAACTCCCGAGTATTTCTAGCTTGGCGTCTGCGCGGTGATGATCGCGCGTCGCGGAGCTGGATGCCCCTCGAAGGATTTTCTGCGGTCGTTAGGATCCAGAAAATCACTCAGCGAGTGAAAACGCATCCAGTCTGTCGAGCGTTGCTCTTCTGTCGATGTTACGGTTACATCAATAAGCGCTATGTCGACAAACCCCATCTTAGCCAGCCAGGCTATCAAGGTATCGCAGCTGGGTAAAAACCATACGTTGCCCATCTTCGCATAGCGCCCCTGTGGCACCAGTGTGTCTCCCAGTTCGCCTTCTATAACCAGCGTCTCAAGCACCAGTTGACCGCCTGGTCTCAAGGCGTCTTTTAAATCCTGCAGGTGGTCCATGGGGGAGCGGCGATGGTAGAGAATACCCATGGAGAAGACTGTGTCGAAAACCTGCAGCTTTTTGGGTATGTCTTGTATGCCTACAGGAAGCACCCAGATATTGTCCTGTTGCATGTATTTTTGCAGAGCGCTAAATTGCATGACGAACAGTGGCGTGGGGTCTATGCCAATCACTTCAACAGCCCCGTCCCCCAACATGCGCCAGCAGTGATAGCCGCTGCCGCAACCTACATCCAATACGCGTCGGCCTCTCAATGGGGCGATTTTTGTAGCCAGTCGATCCCACTTCCAATCGGAGCGCCACTCGGTGTCGATGTGCACGCCAAACAAATTATAGGGGCCCTTGCGCCATGGATGAAGGCCCATCAGAGCGTCATGCAGTTGCGCCATGGTGCTTTCATCCAGTGCAGTGGCGCTAGTGATACCTACTTGTGAATCATTTAGAGCCGGTATGTCGCCCTGGATGTCGGGCAGCGCCTGCACGCATTTTTGCCAGCGGGCCAGGTCACCGTAGCGCTTGTGAGAGAGGCCGCTGTCAATCTGTTGCGGCAGAACTTCGGCCCAAGGACTCATTTCGCCCTCGCTCCAGCGCTCGATCAGCGCCTGGTAATCAATCACTTGAGCGCTACGAGGGAGGCAAAGTTAAAACATTGAAACCAGACATCGCAGCTGCTGAACCCCGCAGTGGAAATACGTTGCTTGTGTTGATTGAGGGTTTCGGGGCGCAGGTAATCTTCAAGCGCTGTGCGTTTCTGGGCGATTTCGAGGTCACTGTAACCGTTGGCACTCTTAAACTGGTGGTGTAGATCGATGTTTAGTTGATCCAGATGCGGGTCTTCAAAGGTAACTTTTTCCGATAGCACCATGATGCCACCGGGCGTCAGGCCATCATATATTTTCTGGATGACGGCATCGCGCAGCTCTGTAGCAATAAACTGCAGGGTAAAGTTTAGAACCACCACCGAGGCGTCTGCAATCGGAATATTCTGTATGTCGTCGCACAGCAGTGATACCGGCAGTTCATGCGTGTCGGTATCGATAATATTGCGACAGCGATCCAGCATCGCTTGGGAATTGTCCACGCCGATGATTTCACAACTCTGATGGTGCACGTGTTGGCGCATTGCCAGGGTAGAGGCACCCAAGGAGCAACCCAGATCATAAATTTTGCTGTCGCAAGTGGCGTAGCGTCCGGCCAACAACCCTGTCATAGCTATAATCGTCGTGTAGCCTGGAACCGAGCGCTTGATCATGTCGGGAAATACGCTGACCACAGAGCTATCGAAGGCAAATTGCGCGGGTTCTTCCAGGGGCGTCACATAAATGTTATCGCGTGTAGTCGTCACGGTTTGCTCTAGGGTCTGACGCGTTAGAATTTTACAGGGTAGGGGGGTAAACAATACGCAGTGTGATCAGTTAGCGCTGCGTATGTGCTTGTTTTCCTCAGTTGACTCTTTGGCGCTGACACCGGCGCGCTGATTGAAATGGGCAAAATGTGTAGAGCAGGTGCTGTCGACCACTGAAGGTTTCTGGTGGGCAAATTTGATGCTGCGGAGAAAGTCCACAAAACTTGCCTTGTCGTTGTCGCGTCTGGTCATCATGTCCTCAAAAGTAATTAATTGTGCTATAGAGTATTGTATCGTTACGGGAAGAAATATTGGTGTAAAAAGTAGGCGTAAATTGTGTGTAATAAGTCACAGCCGTAAATCACCTACACTTGCCTTGCAAACTTTAGTCAGCGGAAATTTGCGATAGTTCAATTTTGTCGAGGTACTGTTCGACCTCCGGTTTATGCTCGCGAATTTCATCTACGGTCAGTCCACTCAGTTCGTGGGGAAACACTAACCATTGTGCAGATTCGTGCACATAATACTCGGGTGTACGATTTGTCTGATTGTTTGCGGGCTTGAAGTAGGGTGTTGCCACGCGAATATCCAATTGCTGCTCTGCGCAGGCGTTTTGCAGCTTGTCGATAACACTGTGTAAGGACAGACCCGTGTCATACACGTCGTCCACCAGAAGCACCGATTGGCCTGATGACGCCCTCTGGGTAATATAGGATAAACCGTGCACTTCAACGGTTTTTCCGCGTTGACCTATTCCAGTGTAAGACGAGGTGCGAATAGCAATATGGTCACAAGGCGTCCCCAGTAGCTGCAGCATTTCCTGCACGGCAATGCCAACCGGTGCACCACCGCGCCACACACCAGCGATGAAGTCCGGCTTGAAACCACTATCGAAAACTGCCATGGCAAGGGCGAAAGAGTCTTGCAGGAGTTGTTGCGCGCTGACGTAGTGTTTTTTCATTATTTCTCCGATGATGAATAAACAGACTAGCACAGCCATGTGGGCTCACTGAAAGTGTCTGCGCAGTCGGCTGCAATGGTGGCGAGCGTCACGTTGGCTGGCGTATAATCCCACCGCACCCGCAGAGCCAAGCCTATGAAGCCAGCTAACTACCCCACAGAACCCGCTCATTTGTGGGAACATTTTTACCAGTTCACCCAAATTCCACGGCCCTCAAAAGAAGAAGAGGCTGTGCGGCAGTACGTCATCGATCAGGCTGAGCAGGCCGGGCACTCCTGGGCAATGGACGGCGTGGGTAATCTTGTCGTATCGGTAGCTGCATCTCCTGGTATGGAAGACCATTTGATCGTTATTATCCAGAATCACCTGGATATGGTAACGGTTAAGACCGGCGACAAGTCGCATGACTTTCACACTCAGGGCTTAACTCTGGAGGTGGACGATGGATGGCTGAAGGCGGACCGAACAACACTGGGTGCAGACAACGGCATAGGTTGTGCCGCTGCACTTGCTATTATGACCGACACATCGGTGGCTCATCCTCCACTGGAACTACTCTTTACCGTAGACGAGGAAACGGGTTTAGGCGGCGCATTAAGTTTTGATGCATCTCTATTAAGTGGCAAGCACATGCTTAATTTGGACACCGAGGATTGGAATGAGCTTTACATCGGTTGCGCCGGGGGTGGAGGCTGGGAGCTTACCCGTGAGTTTACAACACAACTCGGTCAGTCCGCTTTGGAATTCTGGTCTCTTACCATTAAGGGGCTAGCGGGGGGGCACTCAGGAATACAAATACACGAGCAACTGGGCAACGCTGTTAAGCTTCTCGGTGAGTTTCTCAGCGGCGTTAGTAGCTTACAGCTAGTGTATTTTAACGCCGGTGTTGCTCACAATGTTATACCCAGAGAGGGCGAAGTTTGCTTCGCCTGTCCCGTCGGACACGAAGAAGCGCTAAATCGGGCTTTAGGCAGTTTTCTGCATCAGTGGAGAGGATATTTGCCGGATGCAGATGCTGCACTGGAGCTGGTTTTAGAACGCGCCGACGGCGGCCCCGTGCTGTCGATTGCCGACAGTAAAAAAGTGGTGCAGCTTATCGCCCTGTTTCCGCACGGTGCGCAATCTTATAACCTCGAACAACCGGCTGACCTGGTCGACCTGAGTATTAACCTGGCGCTTATGCGCTTGAGTGAGGGGGGGTTATTTTTGGAATCAAGCTACCGCTTCTTTAACCCTGAACAGAGTGTGCCCTTACAACAATCTGTGTTGGCGTTAGCTGATTTACTCGGGCTTGAAATTACGCCGACGACTGGGTATCCCGGGTGGCAGCCTGATTTCAGTAGCCCGTTACTGGCTCAGGGCATTGCCTTGCACAAAAAGCTGTTTGGCGAGGCGCCGGCTGTTAAGGCGATACACGCCGGCCTGGAATGTGGCATTCTTAAGAGCAAGAAGCCCGATGTCGATATACTATCCTTTGGCCCGAGTATCCGCGGCGCCCATTCTCCCAAAGAGCGGGTGCTTATTGATACGGTGCTTCCATTTTGGCAGTTTTTGACGAAACTGCTGGCAGACATGTAATAAAAACAACTACTGGAGACTCAATCATGCTGGATTCCCTACAGCGTTTACCACCCGACACTATTCTAGGCCTTGCCGCCGACTGCCGCGCTGACCCCAACCCCGATAAGGTCGACTTAACGGTTGGTATCTATATGAACGAGGCGGGTGTGTGTCCGGTTTTTGAGGCAGTGAAGGAAGCCCAGCAGGGCTTAATCCACGATGAAGTGAGCAAAGCCTATATTTCCCCGGTGGGCGATGAGGCTTTCAATCGCGGCATGCGATCACTGCTGCTGGGCGAAAACAGTGCGACCCTGGCGGACAACAGGGTTGGCAACATTCAGACGCCCGGAGGTTGTGGCGCGCTGCGTATTGGCGCTGAAATAATTCAGGCCGCAAACCCCGCTACCAAAGTGTGGGTAAGTGATCCTACCTGGCCTGTGCACATTCCGTTATTAGGTAGCGTGGGCCTTCAGTTTGAAACCTATCGTTACTACGACCCGGTGGATCACAGTGTCAATTTTGACGGTATGGTCGAAGACCTCAAAAATGCCAAAGCAGGTGAAGTTGTTCTGTTGCACGGCTGCTGTCACAACCCCTGCGGTGCAGATTTATCGCTGCAGCAGTGGCAGACGATCGCCGACATGGCTGAGCAGCAGGGCTTTATTCCCTTCGTTGATATTGCCTATCAGGGTTTGGGCGACGGACTGGAGCGCGACGCGGCGGGGCTGCGCATATTGGCAGATCGCCTGCCGGAGCTTATCGTCGCCGCCTCCTGCTCCAAGAACATGGGGCTGTATAGGGAGCGCACGGGCAATGTGCTGTTTATTTGTAAGGATGCAAATAATGCCGAGGCTCTGGTTTCACAGGGTTTGGTCGCCGCAAGGCGAGTCTATTCAATGCCCCCTGCCCACGGCGCTATTATTGCCGGGCGGATATTGCAAGATGTAACCCTTAATGCCCTGTGGCAAAAAGAACTGGGCGAAATGTGCGGACGTATTAACGGTTTGCGCACAGCGCTGGTGAGCAAACTGAATGCCAGCACCGGGCGCGACTTTAATTTCATTGAAAAAGAAAAAGGCATGTTTTCCTTTCTCGGGCTGAGTGCCGATCAGGCTATCCGTTTGCGTGAAGAACACGCGGTTTACATGCTCGACTCTTCTCGAATCAATGTTGCGGGAGTCAATGCTTCGAATATTGATTATCTGGCTGCCGCGGTTGCCCAGGTGGTTTAGCCAGCAGTGTGACATACGCATGGTGTTTTTTTGTATACACTATTGGTTTGGACTCTCTTGAACATGCACTAGGAAATAAATATGCATCAACTAACGGGAATGGACGCCTCTTTCTTGTATCTGGAAACACCCAACGCGCCCATGCATATCTCGGGGCTGGCTATTTACGACCCCTCTACAGCACCGGGAGGCAAAGTCAGGTTCAAGGAAGTCATCGAGAACTACGGTCAGCGCCTGCGTGTTATCCCGGCGATGACACGCACTCTGGTGGAGGTTCCTCTAAAGCTTGATCACCCCTATTGGGTCTCCGATGGTAACTACGACCCAGAGTTCCACATTCGTCACATCGCCTTGCCTAAGCCTGGAGATTGGCGTCAATTATGTATTTTAATTTCGCGTCTGCACGCGCGCCCATTGGATCGTAGTCATCCCTTGTGGGAAGTCTATGTGATCGAGGGGCTGGACAATGTGGAGGGTGTTCCCAAGGGCAGTTTTGCCGTGTTTTCCAAAACCCATCACGCGGCGATAGACGGCACCTCGGGCATGGAGATGACTGCGGCGATTCACGATTTGTCACCAGACTACAAGACCGTCCAAAATCTGGCGGCTATTACTGTCGATAGCCAGCCGAGTAAGTTTGAATTATTGGTCAGGGCGCAACTCAATACCATCAAGAAACCTTTTAATTTTATCAGCGTCGCGCGCAATACCGTGCCGGGGATGGCCAGAGCCTATAACGCCACCCGAAAAGGTGAGTTGAAGCAGGTTAAAAACGTGCCTCGCACCCGATTCAATGGCAATGTGTCACCACACCGGGTGTTTCAGGCAATTACTGTAGATCTCGAGGATGTTAAAAAAATCAAGAATTCTGTAGACGGCGCTACGGTGAATGATGCCGCCCTTACAATAGTGGGCGGTGCCCTGCGCAAGTATCTGGAAAAACATGACGAGCTACCCGAGCAATCCCTGGCGGCAATGGCGCCCGTTAATGTGCGTACCGACGCCGATAAGTCCGGTGGCAATGTCGTATCAGCTCTCACGGTGGAGTTGCGTACCGATATCGAAGACCCAGTGGAACGGCTCATCGCTGTGCATGAAGGCACTAAAGATGCCAAGGCATATGCCAATGCCGTAGGTGCCAAAACGATGACAGATTACACCCAGTTTATTCCCTCAACGCTGACCGCACAGGCGGCCAAGTTGGCGAGTCGCTGGGGTTTGATGAGCAGAATGAAACCCACCTTTAATTGTGTGGTAACCAACGTGCCGGGGCCACCCATTCCGCTGTATAGCACCGGCGCCAAAATGGTGAGCAATTTTGGTACCGGTCCGGTGCTGGATGGCCTCGGTTTATTCCATGTGATTAGTAGTTACTGTGGCCAGTTTGTTATATCGGCCACGTCGTGCAGGACTATGATGCCCGACCCCGATTTTTACCGGCAGTGTCTACTGGACAGCTTCACTGAATTGCTTGCGGGGGCACAGAAACGAAGCAAAAAGCCGGGTAAAAAAACGCCTAAAGCAAAAGCCAAGGCCAAGGCCAAGGCCAAAAGATAGCCTCATGAAGCCCCCATTGGTCACCGCCATGGAGGGATTTTTGCTAGAGAAATCGCCCGCATGGAGCCGGACGTTGTTCAATCTTCCCTAGTCTTCTAGCTCCGACCACCGCTCTATTGCCGCTTCCAATTTTTCCTGTACTGCAGCAACTTCCTGTACTGCCGCCTCTACCACTGCGTGTTCACGTTGGTAGAACCCGGTCTCTGCCATGGTCTTCTGCAACTCCAGCTGACGCTTCTCCAGAGAGTCAATAAGGTTGGGAAGTTCCTTCAATTCCTGCTGTTCTTTGTAGGACAGCTTGCGCGCGTTGTTTGTATCGGGCGCAGGTTTGGAATTGTCAGCGCTAGCAACCGCCTGAGCTTTGGCCTGGCTTTTATCCTGTATGTCGAGCAGGCGTCCTCCGTGGGCTTCCCAGTCGCTATAGCCTCCAACGTGTTCAGTCACAACACCGTCGCCCTCTACAACAATCAGGCTGGTGATTACTTTGTCCATAAAGTCCCGGTCGTGACTTACCAGCAGCACTGTTCCTTCAAAGGTGATGAGAATTTCTTCCAGCAATTCCAGGGTCTCTATGTCCAGGTCATTTGTGGGTTCGTCCAGCACCAGCAAATTGGCAGGTTTACTGAACAGTTTCGCCAAAATCGCCCGGTTTTGCTCTCCACCCGACAAGGCTTTTGCCGGGGTACGAACGCGCTCCGGGCTAAACAGAAAATCGCCGAGGTACGAGATAGCGTGCTTCTTCTTACCACCTATTTCAATAAACTCCTGACCGCCACACACGTTATCAATGAGGTTGAGTTCCGGGTTGAGGTGGCCGCGCAGCTGGTCGGAATAGGCGACTTCCAGTTTAGTGCCCATTTTCAGCTCACCTGAGTCGGGCTCGAGTTCTCCCAGCAGTATTTTTACCAGAGTCGATTTGCCCGCGCCATTGGCGCCAACAATCCCAATACGATCGCCGCGCTGTATTAGCGTGGAAAAACCCTGCACAATATTTTTGTCACCAAAGCTGAGGCTGATATTTTTCAGTTGGGCGACAATTTTTCCCGACTTGGCCGCATCATCGGCATTGAAATTGGCCTTGCCGGTGCGCTCGCGACGTTCGCTTCTTTCATTGCGCATAGCTTCCAGAGAGCGCACTCGGCCCTCATTGCGGGTGCGCCGCGCCTTAATGCCCTGACGTATCCACACCTCTTCTTCGGCGAGACGCTTATCGAACAATTTATTAGCGGTTTCCTCTGCCGCCAACTGATGGTCGCGGTGACGCAAGAAGCCCTGATAGTCGCCCTGCCACTGCGTGAGGTGTCCCCGGTCCAGCTCTGCAATGGTATTGGCAACATTTTGCAGAAAACGTCGGTCGTGAGTTATCAGGATAATGGCGCCATTGTAGCTGCGCAGCTGTTCTTCCAGCCATCGAATGGCGGGTATGTCCAGATGGTTGGTGGGCTCATCAAGTAGCAGAATATCGGGCTGGCTGACCAGAGCCTGAGCTAATGCGACTCTTTTACGCCAGCCTCCCGACAGGGTTGCCATGGCGGCATCGCCGGGCAATTGCAGCTGGGTGATGGTCGTTTCAACGCGCTGCTGTAGCATCCACCCATCCACTGCCTCCAGTTTGTGTTGCACCCTGGCCAGCGCATCCATGTCCAGATTAGGGTCGGTCAGCATGTGGTGATACTGGCTGAGCAACTCGCCTGCCTCTGCAAGCCCCGAGGCAACCACGTCATAAACGGTTTGTTCATCTCCGTCGGGCAAGCTTTGCTGTAGCCAGGCCAGGCGGACACCGGGGCGTATCCAGCGCTCGCCCGAATCTGGCGTAATGTCTCCGGCCAATACTTTGAGCAGGGTTGTTTTACCAGCGCCGTTGCGCCCCAGAAGACCAAGTCGCGTGCCCTTGTGCATGGTAAAATCCACGTGATCGAGTATCACTTGGGTTCCGTAGTGCAGGTCAACTGTGTCGAGTCGTAGTAGTGGCATAATTACCGGGGTGTGGGGATTGGGGCGCGCATTATATGGTCTGCAGGGCGACTATTGAAGCGCAATTTCGGTTATCATTCGCGCCATTGACTCAGGCGGTATAAAAATGATGATTTCGGTAGATCAGGCCAGCAATGACAGGCAAGTCGCACTATGGCTCATTTTTTGCTCCGCTGTTGTTCTAGGTATGATACTTCTGGGTGGTGTTACTCGCCTGACCCATTCGGGCCTTTCCATGGTGGAGTGGAAGCCTCTGATCGGCATCATTCCGCCGTTAACGGAACAGGCCTGGACGGTGTTATTTCACAAATATCAACAGTTTCCAGAATATCAGCAGATTAATTTGGGTATGGACTTGAACGAGTTCAAATCCATTTTCATGTTCGAATACCTTCACCGCGTGTTGGGTAGGCTCATCGGTGTGATCTTTTTCTTCCCGCTTCTCTTCTTTGCCTTCAAAGGGCGCATCAAAAAAGGTCTGACGCCCAAGCTTGTGCTGATGTTCTTTCTAGGTGGCCTGCAGGGCCTGCTGGGTTGGTATATGGTCAAGAGTGGCTTGGTGAATGACCCGCATGTCAGCCAGTACCGTCTCACAGCCCACCTTGGGGCAGCGGTTCTGATATATGGTTATATGCTTTGGATTGCGTTTGGCTTGTTGTTTGGGGGCAGTGAGGTAAGACATTCAGCGGCGCGGCGCTATGCCGGTTTTTCGGTTGCTCTGGTGGGCTTGATATACCTTATGATTTTGTCCGGAGGGCTGGTTGCTGGAACCCGGGCAGGCTTCGCCTACAACACCTGGCCTTTGATGGGGCAGTCGTTCATTCCCGACGGCTTATACGCCGGTCCGCTGGCGATGTTCGAAAACATCACAACGGTACAGTTTAACCACCGTATCTTTGCCTATATTCTGTTTTTTCTGGTTTCTGCGTTTTCGTGGTTGGTCTATCGAGGCGACGTGAGTAAAAGGTCTACTCTGGGCGTTGCCGCCTTAATGCTGGCTCTACTTGTGCAGATTGTGCTGGGTATCAGTACTCTATTGTTTCATGTTCATGTTGTTTTAGCTGTCGCTCATCAGGGTGTGGCTATTGTGGTCTTCACGGCGATGTTGTTTACCAGCCACTCGCTTGTCAGCGAGAGCCGAGGGTAGGGCATTGATTATAGTGTGGGGTAGAGTGGAAGCGCAGCCGGAACATCTACAAGAAGTTGTTCGTCTGGGGTTAGAGCATGTGCGGCGTTCCCGAAATGAACCCGGCTGTTTGCACCACAGTGCGCAGCTTGATGTAGAAAACAGTAACGCTCTGGTATTTTACGAACAGTGGCAGGATATGGAAGCCTTGCAAGTCCACTTTAGTGTTCCAGAGTCTGGCCAATTTGTGGCTGCGCTCACGCCGCTGTTGGGCAGAGAGCCAGAAATGAAAATATTTGAGGCAAATCAGACAAGGTGATCAGGATTCATACTGTAAATTTTACGACCTGAGCGAGATTCAACGCTGAGGATGCAGTTTTAACATGGTATTGTTAGACGTTGCTGTGCAGGCCAAGCTCAGCAGAAAACCACGATTACTTTAAGGAAC
>JBLHNQ010000018.1:0-43031 GCA_047650635.1 Halioglobus sp. | reverse complement strand
GGCACGTTTGATTATCGCTTTAATGACTGGGGATCATTCTTTGCAGGCTACCGCCACCTCGATCTGGATTATGCTAACAAGAGCTCCGACGCGGATAACTATGCAACTGATACCGCAAATAGTGGGCCTGTGTTGGGATTGAATTTTTACTTTTAGAAAAACTGATAGGGAACTACCACAATGAAGAGTATTTCGATCCGCGCGATGGCGTTAGCGAGTTTGGGCTGAGGATGGTGCGCGGCGAGGTTCTTCCATTTTCACAGGCCTGTGAAAACAACAAAGCTTTTATCGCCGAATACTTGCAGGTGTTGTTTGCCGGTTGTAGCGAAGTGCTGGAAATAGCCAGCGGCAGCGGCCAGCACGCCACGTTTTTCGCCGACTTGCTACCCACAGTGCGTTGGCAGCCTACAGAAATTCCAGCCAATATGACCCGTTTGACTCCCCGATGTAAGGCCTATACCGGAACCAACTTGTTGCCGCCCCGGCCTCTGGATGTGTGTGCACGACCCTGGTCAGTGAATGTCCCCGATGCCATATTTACCGCAAACAGTCTGCATATTATGCCGCTTGCTGCAGTGCAGCAGCTGTTCTTCGAGTTGGGTCAATGTGCCCGCGCTGGTACCTTGCTGGCGGTTTATGGGCCGTTCAATTACAACGGGCAGTACACCAGTGAAGGCAATGCTCAATTCGATATCTGGCTTGCCGCTCAGCACCCCAAAAGTGCAATTCGTGATTTCGAGCAAGTGATTGAGTGGGCCAATGAGGCCGGGTTTGTGCTGGCCGATGACCACAGTATGCCAGCGAACAACCGTCTGCTTGTATGGCGCAGAGGTGAGGTGGGCTCTGTGTAGTTGTCGTTTTAAGTCGATTAAAGCACGCTGCTCCTCTGCTTTACTCTCTGCGTGCCCCCAAGGCTGCGGCGTTGTAGTGTTTGATGCCATATATAAGGTCTATGGCAGCGACAGGGCGCATAGCGGGTGATTGTATCAGCAGTAGAATTGCGCTCGCGGCTTTTTTCCTGGTTTAAAAAAATCTTCATTGGCGTTTTTTCGCTCATACTGTTCCTGCTGGCTGTAGTGTTTGCAACCTGTGTTGTGTTGCAAAATAATCCGTCTCGGCTGGAAGTTGTGCTTGAAGCTGCTGTCACACGACTTTTGGGTCGCGAATTACAGATAGGAGAGCTCCTTGAGTCAGAGCTGGGTCTTGAATCCTATCTATTAGCCCGCGATGTCACACTGGCAAATCCTGAGTGGGCCAAGGGCGCTGATTTCGTGCGGGTGGGGCGTGTATTGGTTCGAGTAAACCTGCCGTCAATATGGCTGGATGGCCCGATACTTATCCGCGAACTGGAGCTGGCAGACGCTACTGTAAACTTGCTTACAGCACAGGGTAACCCGGCCAATTGGGACTTTTGGCCCGATGCGCCGCAAGAGCAATTAATAGATGATGCATCCACTGTGCCGCATCCCGTGTTTCCCCTGCGCATCCTCACTGCAAGTGTTGCCAGAGGGGTTCTGACTTTCCACAGCGCCACTAGAGATATCGCTCTGCTTGTAGGCAATCTCGCCCTGAGCGAGCCCAGTGAAGGGGGTTTGGTCAATCTGGATTTTAATGGCGCTGTTAACGATATTCCACTGCAGGTTACGGGTAGGGCAGGGCCCACCGTGGCGCTGTTGACTCAGCGAGACTTGCGCATGGAGGTGGCGGTCCAACTGGGCGAGCTGTTTCTTAAGTCGACAGGTAGCATAGAGAATTTGCTGACCTTGTCGGGCCCTGATTTAGAGATGGACATAGCAGCGCCGTACTCCCGGCCGCTATTGAAATTGCTGGGCGTTGCGGGATCTGCGAATGGGTCTTTAAATTTCAAAGGGCGACTGACCGATGCCGATCCGGGCATCGCCGTGCAGGGTGCGGGCGTATTAAACGGTATCGAGGTGCAGCTTTCCGGCGAGGTGGAGGACCCTCTGGCATTTACCGGCCTGCAAATGGAGCTTGAACTTCATGGACCTTCGATAAGCGAGTTGGGAGCTATGCTAGGTGTGTCAGGTTTGCCACAGACAAGCTACGGCATCACGGGAAAACTGAAGTCTACGCCACAGGGGACCGCATTATTGGACTTGCAGGTTCATGGTCCCTCGTCCGCGCTGGTGCTTGATGGAAGATTGGGCGCCTCGCCCAACTATACGGACTCTCATCTGAATCTGGAGCTCACTGGAGAAAGTCAGGCCGCATTTGGACCCTGGTTGAACTTACATTTTTTGCCGGCTACAGCGTTTCGGTTAACAGGTGCGCTTGATCGAGTCGATTCTGGCTGGCAGCTCAGCGAGGCGATGTTCAGCTCTGATGAATTGCAGCTTAAAGTGGGGGCTTCTGTAGATCAATTACCGCAACCCGCTTCATTGATAGCTCAACTTGAGCTTAGCAGCGCAAACATTTCCAATTTGCTTGCATCCTACGGTGTTGAAGTTGAAGGTGCGCCTGCACTGCCCATTGCGATACAGGCAGTGATAAGCGGAGCACCCAAGTCCTTGGAAATTGAGCAAATGACAGCTCAAAGTGGCAGCAGTCGCTTGAAGGTTTCAGGTGTACTGGGTGACCTGACCCTGCGTGAAAATATTAATTTGGCGGTGGAATTGAATACCGAAAACTTGAGGGAATTACTACCTCCCAAGGGTAACGGGGATTTACCCGCCGTGCCGTTTCAACTTGCCATGAAGGCAGAATTTAGCGCCGGCGGTGTCGAACTAAATCAATTGGAAGCCAGCGTTGAAGATGCGCAATTGAGCGGACAGATTACAGTCGCCGACCTCAAAAATCCTGCCAGTGCCCGGGGTAATTTTAAACTTGAAGGCCCCAGTAGCAGGAAGTTGATTGGGCTGTTAGGTACTGAATCTGCTTTCTCCGACTCAAACTATTTATTGGAAGTAGGGTTTAATAATTCAGATGATTGGCTGCGGCTAAACCCTATTGCATTGCAGTGGGGGAAAACCGACCTCAGTGGCAGTATCAACTTTAGGCGGGGGCGTGTAGTCACGATAGAGTCAGATTTGTACAGTAAGTTTGTTGACATGCCGTCTATGATCCCCAGTATAGAGCGATTGGAAAAAGACAAGGCTGAGAACGACAAGAGTGCCAAAAAAAGTGGAGATTTGACCTTCGACGCACTGACAAAAAAGGAGTTGGCCGACCGGGTTATTTCAACTAAGCCACTGGATTTTTCCTTCCTGAAACGTTTGCAGGGTTCTTTAAAGTACACGGCCGACGAGGTCTATTTAGACGATGAAGCTCGCAGCAGCATGAGTGTCGATTTTGTCCTGAAGGACGGGCTGCTGTCATCACGTAAATTAACATGGGATGGAACGTTTATCAGTGGTGACTCGGCGCTAAGCGTGCGTGCACTGGAAAAAGGCGGTGAAATTGACATCAGGATGAATGCCACCAGACTTCCTTTCCTTGCTTTATTGGGGGGTGAGTCGAAGCACGATCCCAATGCACAGTATAGGGCGCATATTAGGTCGGCTGGAAGCAGTTGGCGGGAGATGGCCAAGAGCGCCAACGGGGCGATGGTGTTTCGAGGTGGCGGTGGGAGAATGGATAACAGCGGTGCTGGTCTAATTCTGGGCGATGTTTTTGATCAGGTATCGAGTCGACTCAACCCCTTCAAGGAAACCGACCGCTACACCAAAATTGTCTGCCACGCCGGTGCTTTGTCCATCGTAGATGGCAAAGCCTCTATAGCGCCCGGTGCGGTAATGCGATCCAAAAAACTGGACTTCGCTGTGGGTGGCACGATTAATCTGCATAATGAAAAAATAGACCTTGTTTTTAGCACCCGCTCCCGTAAAGGGATTGGTGTTAGTGTTAGCAAAGCGATCACACCTTATTTTAAACTCGGTGGAACGCTGGCTTATCCCAAAATCGTATTGGACCCCAAGGGTGTAGCGTTGTCCGGAGGCGCCGCCGTGGCTACGGCGGGTATCTCCATCTTGGCCGAAGGTTTGTGGGATCGCTGGATTGCAACGGCGAGTAACCCCTGTAAGAGATTGATAAAGCAGGTGTCTGAGCAGAACAAAAAAGTATTCAGAGATTTACTCCTACCTGTTTCTACCAATGATACTATCAAGGTGAGGTTACAACTTGCTGGAACCTAAAGTGAAGACCCAAAATGGCTCCTTTGATATCGAAGCAGGTATTCATTGGGATGAGATAAGCGAGGAGAGCGTTGTCGCGGTTATGAAAAACAGTGAATTGCTGGTAGACCTGATATTACAAAAATCAAGACAAGCCCCGGAGGGCGCGCCCTATGGCTCGTAGAATAATAATAGGCATCTCTGGTGCGAGTGGCGTGATCTATGGTGTGAGAATGTTGGAGCATTTGCGCGATACCGATTGCGAAACCCATCTCATCCTGTCTAATTCTGCCAAGCTCACTATCGAAATCGAAACGCCCTATCGCGCCAAAGAAGTGGCTGAAATGGCCGACTGCACCTACGATAATAGAAATATGGCCGCGTCGATTTCCAGTGGTTCGTTCTTGACCGACGGCATGATTGTGGCGCCGTGTACCATTAAAACCTTATCGGGAATCGCAAACTCCTATACCGACAATCTGTTGATAAGAGCCGCCGATGTTTCGCTTAAAGAGAAGCGCAAGCTGGCTTTGCTGGTGCGTGAAACACCGCTGCACAAGGGGCATTTACAGCTCATGACCACCGCCGCCGATTTAGGAGCACATATTCTTCCCCCTGTCCCTTCCTTCTACCATATGCCTAAAACGATTGACGACATTATCGATCAGACCGTTGGTAAGGTGTTCGACTATATGGACATTGAGCATGACCTGTTCAGCCGCTGGAGTGGTTTATAGCCGCGCGTTGACACACATCATGGCGCCAGGGGTGCTCGCAGTATACTGGCGACATATCTCCATTGCTCGAATGAAATCTTTTCAGGTTGAATACCGCCATGCCCGCGAAGTATGGTGAATATTGAACCTGATTTGGCATCAATTACTCGCCCAATACCACTAAATTCGGCTCCTTGCTTCCACAAATCAAAGACAATATCTCGCTCATCTTGTGTAAATGTTCTCTTCATTTTTTAATCCTCTGCAACTTGGTATTTTACAATACCTGTTGCAGTGACCCATTGAATCTACACTGGCCTTTTTTAGTATCTGCTTCTCGGCATTGTTTTTCCAACGCTAGAGTATATTGGCTGCTACACCCAAGGCCTCTGCAGCTCTCGGGAGTGTATAGCCTTGCTCTGTGACTAAGGCCACGGCTTCTTCTTTAGACTCTTTCGGGTACTGTTTGTAACTGCGTTTTTGCGTCATAAATAACACACCTATGATTGACTATATCGTCTCTCATAAAAGTGTCCGGTTCCATTAGACCAGAACAAGGCCTTGCGGTACTGTCGTAGTTTTCACCATTGTCTCAATTGTATGGGGCTCTTGGATCAGCTAAAATGCGCGCCCACCACACCTGAGACTTCCATGTTTGATCTTCAATCTAATAAAGACGCCACGGTTAAAAACGATGTATTGTCAGGGGTAACTGTTGCCCTGGCGCTGGTTCCCGAAGCTGTCGCCTTTGCTTTTGTTGCAGGTGTTGAGCCACTAGTCGGTCTCTATGCCGCATTTATGGTGGGCTTGATTACAGCCTGCATAGGTGGGCGCCCCGGAATGATATCGGGCGCCACAGGCGCTCTGGCTGTTGTAATGGTGGCCCTGGTCGCCGATCACGGCGTTGAATATCTGTTTATCACTGTTGTGTTAATGGGCCTCCTTCAAATACTTGCGGGGGCAATGCGTCTGGGTAAATTTATCCGCATGGTTCCCCACCCGGTAATGCTGGGCTTTGTTAATGGCCTGGCTATTGTTATTTTTCTCGCGCAATTGGGCCAATTTGGTGAAGCGGGAGAACCCGGCTGGCTCGACAGCACCTTTATGGCGGGGACGATTATTGATGTTGCCTGGATTGAAGGGCAGCAGCTCTATATGTTGCTTGCACTGGTAATGCTAACCATGGCAATTATTCGCTACTTGCCGAAGCTGACAACCGCTGTGCCGTCCTCGCTGGTGGCGATTGTGGCCGTCACCTTGCTGGTAGTGTTTTTAGACACAGATACCAGAGTGGTGGGTGATATTGCTTCTATTAAAGGTGGCTTGCCCAGTTTTCATGTTCCCGCGGTGCCTTTTACCCTTGAAACCTTGTGGATCATATTGCCTTATTCCATCATTCTCGCGTCCATCGGCCTTATCGAATCTCTGTTAACACTGCGCCTTGTCGATGAAATTACAGAGACCCGTGGGCGAGGCAATAAAGAGTGCGTGGCCCAGGGTGTTGCCAACACTGTTACGGGTTTCTTTGGTGGCATGGGCGGCTGTGCCATGATTGGCCAAAGCATGATTAATGTGGATTCCGGCGGCCGCGGACGGTTATCCGGTATCACTGCAGCGCTGTCTCTGCTGGTGTTTATTTTGTTTGCTTCATCGTTGATTGAAATGATTCCATTGGCAGCGCTTATTGGCGTTATGTTTATTGTTGTGATCGGCACCTTCGAATGGAGTAGCTTTAGAATTCTGGGGAAGATCCCAAAGAGTGATGCACTGATTCTAATTTTGGTGTCTGGCGTTACTGTCGTCACCGACCTGGCCGTTGCTGTCGTGGTCGGCGTTATCGTATCTGCCCTGGTGTTTGCCTGGGAGCACGCCAAGCACATCCTGGTGGAGACCCGAGAAGACCATAAGGGCTCTACCGTTTATGCCGTAACGGGTCCTTTGTTCTTTGGTTCTGTGACTTCGTTTTTGGAGCATTTTGACCCTGCGGAGGCCAAGGATGATGTGATAATTGATTTTGCGCGCTCCAGAGTTGCCGACCACTCTGGCCTGGAGGCTATCGATACTCTGGCCGATCGCTATCTCAGTGAGGGAAAGACCTTGCATCTGGTGCACTTGAGCGCCGAGTGCCGTAAGCTATTGCACAAGGCTAGAGGTATGGTTGAGGTTAATGTGATTGAGGATCCAAAATACTTTGTCGCAGAGGATACATTGGGCTGAGCTTGGTGATGTTAGCGGCAGATAAATACATTTTTTATTGGGGCCATTTATTAGCATGAATCCTCTGCGCGCGCATGCGCCGTCTCCCGTGTGGGTTTGTCCTTTTTGCCACCAGGACCTGAATTTTATCGCGGCTGACAAAGCGTGGCTTTGTGACAAGGGGCATTCCTTCGATTGTGCCAAAGAGGGCTACGTTAACCTACTGCCATCCAACAAAAAACACAGCAGCGATCCAGGTGACAGTGCCGAGATGATAGCTGCCCGGCGAAACATCCACGGCGCAGAAATCTATCGACCACTGGCTGATGCGGTGCTCGCAGAGATTGCCGCTGCAGGCTCCCCGGCCTCAATCCTCGACTTGGGGTGTGGCGAGGGTTACTACGCCGGAGCAATGCAGCGAGCTTTTGCCGACGCAAAAGTTTGCGGCGTCGACATTTCCAAATCGGCCGTGCGTCTTGCAGCCAAACACTATCCGGATATTGAGTTCGCAGTGGCCAGTTCTTTTGCGCTTCCAGTGGCGCCCGCCAGTCAGGATGTTGTGGTGCGAATATTCGCGCCATCGCAAGATAGCGAGATACTCCGGGTCTTAAAGCCCGGAGGCTTGTATCTGGAAGTTACACCGGCACCCAGACACCTTTGGGCGCTGCGTGAGGCCTTATACGATGTCCCCAAGGCGCACGAGGACTCACGCGAAAAATTCCCTTACTTACAACGGATCCAAAGTTCCAATTGTGAGTATGAAGTAGATCTCAGTCAGCGCTTACTGCGAGAGCTACTTGCTATGACGCCTTTTGCACACCGTGGACACCGAGAGAAGCGCGAACGGCTGCGCAACGGTGGTGGCCTGAACGTGGGTATGGCGTTTTCTCTGCGTCTGTTCAAAAAGCCTGATATTGCCTGACCCGCAGCGCGCACCTCCTCCCTGGCATCGGGTTTGATGCGCTGGCCCTGCAAAACTTTTAAAAGGAACTAAGCTAAATAACTCTAGTCACACGATAGCTATGTGATCAATTCATTCTAAAGGATCCCAGGTATGATGGTTCGGCAGGTTTTCTTCATTCTTTGTTTTGTGGCCCCCGCTGTTGTCCTCGCTTTAGGTGCCATGTGGACGCCGTTTAATTGGCTGATGCTCGTTGTCGTGCCGCTGGTTATTCTGGGGATTTGCGACATAGTTCAAACTCAGCACACCTTGCGTAGAATTTACCCGGTGGTCGGATGGCTTCGCTATCTGTTTGAATATATTCGTCCGGAAATTCAACAATACTTCGTAGAGTCGGACACCAACGGCGTGCCGGTTGCAAGAGAGTTTCGGTCTCTCATTTATCAACGCGCCAAGGGTGCCCGTGACACTCGCCCTTTTGGCACCATATTTGACGTGAATCGCGATGGCTATGAGTGGATAAACCATTCTCTGGCGCCCAAGCATTTGACCGATCACAACCCCAGAGTCGTGTTTGGCGGCTCCCAATGCACGCAACCCTACGCGGCGTCCCCTTTAAATATCTCTGCGATGAGCTTTGGTGCTCTGAGTAAAAATGCCATTATGGCACTGAATAAAGGCGCGAGCCTTGGAGGCTTTGCCCACAATACCGGCGAAGGTGGTTTAAGCCCTTACCATCTTCAGTACGGTGGCGATATTATTTGGCAAATCGGCACGGGTTATTTCGGCTGTAGAGATGAGCCGGGCAATTTCGATCCGCAGCTGTTCTCCGAAAAGGCTGGCAAAGACGTGGTAAAAATGATCGAAATAAAACTGTCCCAGGGTGCCAAACCTGGGCACGGCGGCATATTACCCGCGATAAAACTTACCGAAGAAATTGCGGCCATTCGCCATGTTCCCATGGGAAAAGACGTAGTCTCTCCCGCTGCACATTCAGCCTTTTCCGATCCTCGTGGTCTACTGGAATTTATCCAACAGCTGCGTGAACTGTCCGGCGGCAAACCCGTTGGTTTCAAACTATGCATTGGTCAGCGCAAAGAATTTATAGGTATTTGCAAGGCGATGCTCGAAACCGGCATAACCCCCGATTTCATTACCGTAGATGGAGGGGAGGGTGGCACCGGTGCCGCCCCTACAGAGATGACCAATTCCGTCGGCACACCCTTGCGTGACGGGCTTATTTTCGTTAACAACGCGCTAGTTGGCTTTGGGCTCAGAGACAAGATCAGGATTATTGCCTCGGGGAAAATATTTTCCGCATTTCATGTGTTGAGAATGCTTGCCCTTGGCGCCGATACCGTCAACTCAGCCAGGGGCATGATGTTTGCACTGGGCTGTATACAGTCGCGTTCCTGCCATAGTGACAATTGTCCCACAGGGATAGCGACACAGAACCCTTCCCGATACCAGAATCTGGATGTAGAAGGGAAGGGCAAGCGCGTGTATAACTACCAGCGAGAAACCGTTGGCCACCTGGTAGAGTTGCTAGGCGCGGCGGGACTGGAAAACCTGGACCAATTGGGCCCAGAGCATATTAACCGTCGGGTGAGCGGCACGGTGGTCAAAACCTACAAGCAGCTCTATCCGGACATCACGCCCAATTGCCTGCTGGAACCTGATCGAGTGCCCGAGCTCTGGAGGGAACCTTGGGAGCAGGCCAGTGCGAAGCAGTGGTAGTTGTATTAATTTAAAGGTGAGGTAAGTCGATAATGAAAGCATCAGATTTGTTAGTCAAAGCGCTTGAAAACGAAGGCGTAGATACCATCTTTGGTATCCCGGGCGAGGAGAATTTGGACTTCCTCAATTCTCTTATCGGCTCAAGCATTAAGTTGGTTTTAACCCGCCATGAACAGGCTGCGGGTTTTATGGCGGCCACTTATGGTCGTTTAACCGGGAAGCCCGGGGTGTGTCTTTCGACGCTGGGGCCGGGCGCTACTAATTTTGTGACTGCCGCGGCTTATGCCCAACTCGGTGGCATGCCCATGGTCATGCTGTCAGGCCAAAAGCCTATTCGCAAGAGTAAGCAGGGACGTTTTCAAATTGTGGATGTAGTGGGTCTGATGCGGCCCATTACAAAAGAATCGGTGCAAATAGTGGAGGGCAACAGAATTCCCTCAGTTGTGCGTGATGCCTTTCGCCTGGCGGTCGAAGAGCGTCCAGGAGCTGTGTATATAGAACTGCCTGAAGACATCGCGGCTGAGCAAACCGATGCGAGCCTGTTCGATGTTGTGTCCTGCAGGGACCCTATTGCAGACGAGGTAGCGCTGGAGAGTTGCGTAGCGATGATAGAGGCAGCTGATAACCCCCTGTTGTTGATTGGCGCTGGCGCTAACCGAAAGTCGACTGGCAAAGCGCTGACTGAGTTTATCGACAAAACCGGAATTTATTTTTTCAATACGCAAATGGGCAAAGGTGTGGTGGATGAGCGTCATGAGCACTTTTTAGGCACCGCCGCCTTATCCAGCAACGATTTTCTACACTGTGCTATCGAGCGGGCCGACCTGATAATTAACGTGGGCCACGACGTTATTGAGAAGCCACCCTTTATTATGGAAAAGGGTGGCATAAAAGTCATTCACATTAACTTTTATGCCGCCCATATAGATGATGTCTATTTCCCCCAGCTCAATGTTCTGGGCGATATATCGAAATCTATTGAGCATCTTACAAATAGAATAGGCACCTGTTCCAATAAAGATTTTTCCTACTTTGACCGTGTTAAAAACGAGGTTAACAGCCATCTCAGCAAATATTTCAAGGATGACCGCTTCCCAATTTTGCCCCAACGTCTGGTCAGTATATTAAGAGATGAGCTTGCCGGGGAGGATATTGTTACTTTGGACAACGGCATGTACAAAATCTGGTTTGCGCGAAATTATCGCTGCTACCAGCCTAACACCTTGTTGCTGGACAATGCTCTGGCTACGATGGGCGCAGGTTTGTCCTCCGCGATGGCAGCCAAAGCCCTGTATCCCGACAAAAAGGTTGTATCGGTTAACGGCGATGGTGGCTTTATGATGAATTCCCAGGAACTTGAAACCGCCGTTCGAATGAAGCTTGATTTGGTGGTTATTATTTTAAATGACAATGCCTACGGCATGATTAAGTGGAAGCAACAAGCTGACGGCTTTGAAAACTTTGGCCTCGACTACAATAACCCGAATTTTGTCGATTATGCCAAGAGTTTTGGCGCCAAGGGATATCGCCCCGCCAATACCTCTGAATTCGTTGAGGTATTGCACGAGTCGCTCAATGATAGCGGCGTGCATGTTATAGACTTGCCCGTTGATTATTCTTTGAACCACTCTATTTTGAATGTGCTGCTTAAAGAATCCAGCTGTGTACTCTAGTGGGTCGGCAGGCAGCGCTCGCTGCCAGACTGCCGATCTTTCTCAGTGGTCATTCGCCAATATTTTGTTCGACCGCGTCCAGAAAGCCCTGCATGTCCACCACGGTTTCGGTCGTTGGGTCTGTCGTTTTACCTTTTAGGTCGCCGGTGATAGTGCCCTGTGACACGGTGTCAATCAGGGCGGCCTTCAGGTCGGTGGCGTATTCCAGCAGTTCCTGGTTGTCTTCGCGGCTTGCAAGGTTTTCCAACGCATTACCTACCGCGTAGATAAGGGCTGATGAATTGAAGTGCGCATTCGTACCGCCACTTTCCTGATACATCAAATAGAGATCGTGAGCGGTTCCGTGGGGCGCCTCATAGAGCATGGTGCCGTCGGTGCTTTCAATAATGGAGCTGGCTGTAGCGAGGCTGCCTCCCAGTGCTGCAGAGATATCCGAGAAAATATCTCCGTCCAGATTTTGTGCAGGATATATTGCATTTCTGGGTGGGTCGGTAATCATTTTCTTTAACTGGCTGGACGGGCGCATCACCATAAAAGAGGGAGGTGGCGTATCGGCTTTGGCGAGCTCTCTGCGCACTTCGTTGAGCGCGTCACTGAACACGTCATCGTATTCCATGTACTCGCGTTTCAGGCCAAAATAGACTTCCTTGCCGTTGATCGAGGCATCGCGAAAAACCTGTTTTACCCAATCTTTAATAGCGAGGCGGTCGTTGGACATAAACAGCATTGGGTCGTGTTTTTTTACTTCCCGCGCATGTTTTTCGACGCCGTCGACAATCACCTTTAAAATACCATCTTCTTCAGCGGGCATATTAAAACTGCCATACTGGTCGCCACCTCCGGCACTCATGCGTGACATGGACACCTGATGCTTGCGACTGGGGATGCCGTATTTTTTGAGCTCTTTAACCAGTTTGTAGAGCTTTCTACCGGTGTTGTTGTCAGGCACCCCCCACAGCGCGCGCTGTGGGGGGTTGGAGACTATTCGCGCGGCCTGAGCATCAATAAGCTCGTAGTGATACGCGAGGCTGGCTTGTTTTAGCTTGTCTTTGTAGTGCTGCTCATAGACGTCTTCTATGGCGTAGCGCATGACGCCATCGTAGCCCGGTATAACGGTATCCTTCAGCCCGAGATAAACATCTCGCTCCTCGTCCAGGGCGCGCTGGAATAGTTTGTGTGCCCAGGCCACAACTTTCTCAATGTCATTGGTTGCGAGTAGCCATGGGTCGCCCTTATTAATCTTGCGTCGGTGTATTTCAACCGGGTCGCCGCTGCTCCCCACAAAAATTAGCTTGGCGATGCCTGTGGCTTTGGACAGTTCGTTAAAGCTGTGTTTAATACCACCACCGGCCATGGTATACACTTCGATGTCGCGGCCCACCCAGTCGGGCTGAATGACCTGCAAGTTTCTGAACTGAATATCCTCGCGCGTGATGTTGCCGCCAATGCCCTTGCGGATGGCTCCGTTGGGCGACTTGGTTGCCTGTGTTTTGAGCTCGGATTCTTTGATTTCGGGGTGCTTGGCGAGTAGTTCATCCAACTGTTGTCGGTTGACGGTCATGCCAGCATTTTTAATGCCAACGCCGTATTTTTTGAGCGCGGTTATGGCCTCTGATACTGCTTCACCATTGGTGACGAGTCGATTTTCTGCGGTGAGATCTATTTCTACTAATTTTATATCCAGCTTGCTGGTAACAAACTGGTGCAAAATTCGCTCAAAGGCGATTTGTGCCATTTCATCACCATGTAATACGACCAGAGGGTTCTTGACGCTAATCTTGTTGCTCATGAGTTATCCTGAATAAAACTAGAACTGTGGTTCTGAGCCGTGTGTTCCGAGATAGTGGGAGCTAATGTTGGGCAGCTCTTCGAGTACTTCATTCATTTCGTATAGCCGCTCATAGCTAGTGTCTTTTATCAGCCATTTGCCATTCACTTTTTCATAGCGGTCCCAATAGAGTGACGTACCGAAGGTTTTTGCCTTGTGGTTTAAGATCCACATATTGTCTGCCAGGTACCACATGCCGGTAGCTTCGGTTTCACTGAGTATCTGGATCTCGGGGTGATGGCCGTTGTGCTGCGCCACAGACTGGTTGCTGAAAGACACGCCAATATTGTCCAGATACTCTTGCTTGCCGTTGAGTTTCCACTCGTAGGTACCGCCGATAAAACTCACCGACACGTCTTCGTGTATGAGATCGGCCAATTCTTCAAGGTTGGCTGTATCGACGCAACGGAAGTAGGCATATTTGAGCTGTTTGATAGCCTCGATGTCCATCAGGCGTTGAATATCCTTGCGCAATTCGTCAATGCCACCCTGGGACGCTTGCAGGGGAATGCCCTCGCTAATGCCGAGGTTTTTTTTGTTTAATTTTTGCCTTTCACCCGTCATTTCAGTGCCCTTGTGATCTTTAGTGTTTTTCTACGGTCACATTATAGGGCATCGCGTATGAGTGTGCTTGAATAGTGGCCCAGATCGAACTATATGGGGTACCTCAGCTGGCTTTGTGGTTTTCAGCAAAGCGAATAACGACCTCACCAATACCAAGCGTCACAATCACGCCAATAAGCACCGGCCATTGAACACCTTCACCCGGGGTGTATACAAGCAGCACAATGGACAGCGTCAGCACGGCAAAACAGGTGCAGGACAATAATTTTGCCACTGGCAGACCGCCGGGCACGCGGTAAGGGCGGGGGTGGTCGGGGTCGTTTATCCGGGTGCGAACAAAGGCCACGAACATGCCTTGATAGGGCAGCAGGAAAATCACTGCGCTGAAGGCGAACAGCGACCAGAACAAATCCTCATTCGAGCCTGCCAAAAAACCGTATAACAGCAAGATCAGTGAACTGACCAGGCCCATGAGGATGGCGGCTCCAATGGGTGTGCCGTAGCGCTTGTGCGCTATGGCAAAAATTCTGGGTAGTTCGCCTTCCTGGGCCGCCTCTGCTGCAGCCCGGTTGCAGCCCAGTGCCCAGGTGACCCCGTTGGAGAAAAAGGTGAATAGCGCGCCAACACCCAATACAAGGGTGAAGGCTCGGCCAGCGGGGCTCTCACCAAAGAATAATCTAAAGGTGTCCATCAAGCCCTCCACCAGGTTTACGTCTCCCGCCGGGATGGCAGCGAGTATGGCAATCGTGCCAAACAAGTAGAGCGTAATGATGATGACTCCCGAAAGGAATATGGCACGGGGTACATCTTTTGCGGGGTTTTTCATTTCCTCACTGCTTGCGCTCACCAACTCAAAGCCCAGCATGCCGTAGATGATGGCTGGAATGTATTGCAGGCTGCTACTCCAGTCGGGCTTCATAGTGTCGAAATTCAACGGGTTGGCCATACCGTGGTCTTGCGTGTAAAGCAGGGCGCCAACGATGATAGCGATGAAAATAATAATTTTGATGATGGCTCCGAGGTTGGGGATCCATTTACCCACATCGAGGGTCATAATATTCACCCCGACAGCCACCCAGGTGAGCGCTACGCCGATGAAAATCTGCCAGCCCAGGGAGAGTTCCGGGAAGAACATCTGTTTAAACACACCGGCAAACAAAATATAGATGGCGGGCATCCAGACCGCTGTATTCACCCAATAGGCCCAGGTGGCACGGGAGGCCCAACGCCCGCCGAAGCTATCGCGAATCCACGCGTAAATGCCGCCCTGTTCGGGGTAGGCGCAACCCATTTCCGCGCAAATCATGGCAAAGGGAATAAAGAAAATAAGGCCCAGAAATACCCACCAGAACACGCTGGAGGCACCGACGGAGGCGGCGGCGGTCAGCGTATCCAGTAGCAAAATAGCCGACACGGTGAATAGCACCATGTCGCGTTGTCTGAGGGTCTTTTTGTGGCTTGCTTGGTCTGTCATTATTTTTATATCCAACAGGTGCGGCTTCCACTGTGGCTAAGAGCGGACAAAACATCACTTACCACTAGTATGATAACCACTGTTGCCTAATCTGTCCCGCTTAAAGAACCGTTCAGTCTCGGGGTTGGTTAACGCTCACCAATACCCAGCGACCAATAACTCAAAACAGCCAGGTAAATAGCTCAACTGATCCCGTAGTGATCTGCAGTAGTGTCGAGCGCAGCTGCAAACGTATCAACCAGCGTATCAATTTCTTCAATGGTGCAAATCAGCGGCGGCGCCATAATCATGGCATCGCCAGTGGCGCGAACCATCAGGCCGCCGGCAATGGCCGCCTCGCGACATACCACGGCGGCGGCTGAATCTGGAGCAAGGCGCTCCCGGGTCGTTTTGTCTTTTACCAGCTCGACGGCGGCAAACATACCGCGGCCGCGCACTTCGCCAACAACAGGGTGGTCAGACAGCGCGGCGAGTCGGTTTTGCAGGTGTGGACCCACAATCGATTTTGAGCTTTCGATGACGTTAGTGTTTTTAAAGATATCCAACGTTGCGAGCCCAGCTGCGCAGGCCGCAGGGTGACCGGAATAGGTGAGGCCGTGGTTAAATTCACCACCTCCGGCGAGCAAGACGTCGGCCACTTTGTCGCCAACCATAACGGCGCCCAGCGGCATAAAGCCATTGGTTACGGCTTTGGCAATTGTCATCAGGTCGGGCTTGATGCCAAAGGTGTCGCTGGCAAACCATTCGCCGGTGCGCCCGAAACCACAGATAACTTCATCGGCAATGAGCAGTATGTCGCGCTCGTCGCAAATGCGCTGTATTTCAGGCCAGTAAGTATCGGGCGGAATAATAACGCCACCGGCACCCTGCACGGGCTCGGCGATAAAGGCGGCAACTTTATCTTCGCCTAGCTCGTCGATTTTAGCTTCCAGCTCTCTGGCAACCTGTAATCCAAAGGTGTCCTTGTCCAGATCGCCGCCCTCAACAAACCAGTTGGGTTCATTAATGTGGTGCACGTAATTCAGGCCGATAAATTGCTTGTGCATATAGTCCATTCCGCCCAGAGACGCAGCGGCAATGGTTGAGCCATGGTAGGCATTCTTTCGACTGATGATGTGCTTTTTCTCTGGCTGACCCTTTAAGTCAAAGTAGCGGTGCACGATGCGGATGTTGGTGTCGTTAGCCTCGGAACCAGAGTTGGTGAAGAACACGTGGTTAAACTGCGACGGTGTTACCTCTACCAGAGCCGCGGCCATCTCCAGCGATGGTTGATTGGAGCAGTTGAAAAAGTTGTTGTAATAGGGCAGTTCCTGCAGCTGTTTGTACACCGCTTCGGCAATGGAAGGTTGGGTGTAACCCAGGCTGCAGCACCACAGGCCAGACATGCCGTCGAGCAACCGGGTGCCCTCAGAATCATAGATGTAAATGTGCTCTGCCTTTGAAATAATTTTACCGCCTGTTTTGCTGTAAGCACTGAGGTCGGTAAAAGGATGTAAGTGATGAGATTTGTCGATGTCACGCAGGCTTTTTGTGATGGCATTCATATGTGCTTTCTCCAAAACAGATCGGGTTGAATTTGCTTACCCCTAAGAGGTATACCTAAATTAAGTGAACCCATGTCTAATACAGTGTATGGCAGTGTGGCATAGTCATCGTGTGAATGGATTACCCCTAAAGTGGTGTATTGGCCCTGACTACAAACATTAAAAAGTATAAGAACGAATAAGGTTTTATTTATGTCAAACAGTACTCAACTTCTGCAGGATTTTTTGCTCGCCAACCCGGATATCGAAGTGTTCGAAGTTATTTTGCCGGACATTGCGGGAGGCCTGCGGGGCAAGTGGGTTACCCGGGACAAAATACACAAGGTGTTCGCCGGTGGTTTGAAATTACCCACCAGTGCGCTGACGTTTGACGTGTGGGGTCGTGATGTCGAAGCCTTTGTTTTTGACAGTGGTGACGGCGACGGAATTTGTGAGGCCGATATCGACACCCTGGTGAGAGTGCCCTGGGCCAAAAGGCCTACTGCGCAGGTGCTGCTGAGTTTGCGGGAGGTGAGTGGAGAGCCCTGCGAAAACGACACACGCTTTTTGTTAAAGCGCCTGATGGAACGCTTCGCGTCTCACGGCTTAACGCCTGTGCTGGCCAGCGAAATGGAGTTTTATTTACTGCGCGAAGAAGATGATGCCCTGGGCCAACCTGTGCATACGCAGACAGACCGGGTGGGTGGTGCGCTGGGCGCCGGCCAGACCTATGGCATCGACACCATGGAAGACATGGCTGAGCTGATGCACTGCATACGCGATGCCTGCAACGTACAGGGTCTGCCCATAGACACACTGATTAAAGAGAGCGCTCCC
The DNA here is from genome assembly GCA_047650635.1 of Halioglobus sp. Classification (GTDB taxonomy): domain Bacteria; phylum Pseudomonadota; class Gammaproteobacteria; order Pseudomonadales; family Halieaceae; genus JBALVT01. Next base: position 25,452 of record JBLHNQ010000018.1, on the reverse strand, counting down.
TCGCAATATGAAATTAACCTCTATCACAGTCCCAATGCATTGGTGGCTGCCGATCAGGCCGTGCTGTTGCAGCGCACGATAAAAGGGGTGGCAAAGCAGCATGGGCTGCGCGCCAGTTTTATGGCAAAGCCCTTTGGCGATCTTGCGGGTAATGGCATGCACGTGCACTGCTCCTTGTTGGATAAAGAGGGCAATAACGCTTTCGACGATGGCACTGGCGCAGGTAATGAGCTATTGCGTCAGGCCATTGCCGGCTGTCTTGCCACCATGGAAGAGAGCATGCTGTTATTTGCCCCGAATCTAAATTCCTATCGACGTTTCCAGCGCGGCACACACGCTCCTCTGGCGCCCAGTTGGGGCTATGAGAACCGCACAGTCTCGTTGCGGGTGCCAGCCGATGTACCGGCGGCTACGCGCATTGAACACAGGGTGTCCGGTGCAGATGCCAACCCTTATCTGGCCATTGCGGCTATACTTGCGGGTATTTTGCACGGTATAGAAAACAAGCTGGACGCTCCGGAACCGTTAGAAGGTAACGCCTACGACCAGCTGCCAGCTAGCCTTCCTCGCTACTGGCCGGATGCTCTGGCCCGATTTGAGTCTTCTGAGTTTATAGCCGCCAATTTTGGCAAAGTGTTTCAGCGCGCTTATGCACTAACCAAGGCGCAGGAGCTGGACGAATTTGATAAACAGGTGACGGCGCTGGAGTATGACGCTTGCCTTTAACCAGAGCGGGAAATTTACATGAGTGACAAAACAGTACCTCTGAACGATACATCGATGTTTTCCAATGTGTTCAGTTACATGGGATTGCCCTTTAGCCGCGACTTGGAAGATGAGTCTGTCGACGCGGTTGTTATGGGTGTGCCCTATGACCTTGGCACCAGTGGACGAGCGGGAACTCGTAGCGGCCCCAATGCCATTCGCCAGGCCAGCGCTAACTTGCGCTGGGAAGAGCGGCGCTGGCCCTGGGACTTCAGCCTGGGTAGTCGACTGGCGGTGGCTGACTATGGTGATATTCAGTTTATGTGGGGCGATAGCGAGGATATGCTCACCCAGGTGGAAGGTCACGCAGCCCGCATCACCGCCGCGGGGAAAACATTGGTGAGCCTCGGTGGTGACCACTTCGTCACCCTGCCTTTGTTACGCGGGCATGCAAAAACCCATGGCGCGCTGTCCCTTATTCACTTCGACGCGCACACCGACACCTACGATGAGGAAGAGAAATATAACCACGGCTGCATGTTTTACCGCGCACCGCGGGAAGGTCTAATTGATCCTGCCCGTTCTATCCAGATTGGTATTCGTACCCAGTACGAGCGATCCACACACGAGTTTGAGGTGATAGACGCTCACAAAGCCAACGAGCAGTCAGTGGCAGAGACCGTGGCGGCGATTCGCAAACGAGTAGGGGACACCGCAGCCTATCTCACCTTTGATATCGATTGCCTGGACCCCGCCTATGCACCCGGCACGGGTACGCCGGTAGTGGGTGGTTTAACCACTTCCAAAACGTTGGCTATTTTGCAGGGTATTGCCGATTTGAATATTGTTGGCTTTGATGTGGTGGAAGTATCGCCCGCCTATGACCACGCCAGTGTCACAGCTCTGGCCGGTGCGACTCTGGCCTTGCAGTTTTTGTATATGCGAGCCTCGAGGGGCTAATCTACCTTAGTGGCTAAGCGGACATCGCGTAAAAATGAACCGGCACACCTACATAAACGTAGAAATATCCCCCAATGATTTCTTGATCAACGCGTGCTCCGGTACGGTCGCATCATCTCCCGGGTAACCCGTTACTAGTAGCACAAAGGCGCGCTCCGCAGGATCGCGCTGGCACACTTCATTAAGGAACTTCATAGGGTTAGGGGTGTGTGTCAAGGTGCCAAGGCCACAGCTGTGCAGGGCATTGATTAAAAACCCGGTTGCTATGCCCACAGATTCGGGTACGTAGTAGTTCTTTTGATGGTCATCGACACTCACTCCGCCGCGGCGCTGGGCGAAGACGGCGATAAGCCAGGGTGCGCTTTCCAGGTAGGGCTTGTTGGCATCAGTGCCCAGGGGTTGCAACGCATTCAACCAGGTTTCACCGGCTTTTCGGTCGTCGTAAAAAGCGCGTTCTTCGTGCTCCGCCTTTTCTCGCACCTGCTTTTTTATGTCGGCGCTGTTGATGGCAACGAAATGCCAAGGTTGGTGGTTGGCTCCGCTGGGGGCCGTGCCAGCGGCTCGAATGCAATTTTCGATAAGCTCTTGAGGCACCGGTCTGTCAGAAAAACTGCGTATGGAGTGTCGACGTTTTATGTCTTCATAGAAGTTTTTTGAGCGTTCAATCATTTCTTCAACGGGGTATTCATGGAAGTCTGATAACGCGATGAAAGCATGTTCCTTCATAGGTTGCCTATAAGCTGCTAGCCGTATTTTTTTCGAGCCGAGGTTTTTGCAGTAGTATAGCGCTAGAGACAACGCTGTTAAGCCCACTTGCAAAGGAAATGAAAAGAATATGCCAATCACACTGTTTTTTTTGAGCGGTAAAATCGCATTAGTTAGCGGACTGACACTCCAGGTAAGTCTCAATCGGTGAAAATTTGCCTTTACCGTTATTGGATTGCGCACCTTATTCGTTACATAACAGGAAGAGTGATTTGCTATGGAGGCATATAAATGAGATTCGAACGAATCGATCTCCAATTACTGACAGATTGTCACTATTTTGGTGTTCTCTCGTCTTGCGATTTGTTGCTGCACCGCAACTCGAGCGTGCCCTGGTTTATTCTGGTTCCGGATACCGAACGCGACGATGTGCTCGACTTGCCCGAGGCGCAATTACAGGCGGTGATGGCAGAATGCGCGGCGGTCTCGGCCTTTATCAAGCAGGACCTGGGTTATTCAAAGATTAACTTTGCCGGCCTTGGCAATGTTGTGTCCCAAATGCACCTGCATATCATTGGCCGTCGCTCCAGCGATGCCTGCTGGCCCCAGCCTGTGTGGGGAGCGCTTCCAGAAGGCGGCGATTACTCCATGGAAGAACTTAATCACTGGCAGGTCAAGATGGTGGATCGTCTGGGCTTATCCCCGGCGCCGCTGTGAGATGCATGTGTGGGTAGACCATGTTGATGTTGCGGCGCTAACAGAGCGCGGTATACCCCTGGGACATACACCAGGCGTGCTGGTGGATACCACTGCAGATGCGGCTTTTGCATTGCTGCTGAGTGCTGCGAGGCGAATCGCAGAGGCCGACCGGTATGTGAAGCAGTGCAACCGTTTTGACGCGGGCCAAAATGGCAGACCTGGCTGTAGAGAACATTACGGCTGCCTTAAGCGGGCAGCCAATGCCCCATTGTGTCAATCCGCAAGTCTATGGTTAGCAGGGGTTGAATACGCTACTTGCCCGTAAATGATTGCTTCGCCTGCGGCAGGGACTCCATAGCCTTGTTCACCACTGAAGAAATTGCGCTGTGCTGGCCCGAGCCCGTCGGGCTGTTAGCATTTTCCACCAGCTTAGTAATAGTGACGTGCCACACTTCTTCCTTGCGCCCTATGTCGTTGAACTGAATTCCAATATTGCGCGTTTCTTTCAGTCCACCCAGCGCGTAGGCATTATCAATGCTCGCCTGGTCTATATCACGGTTGGGTATTACGCCGGGGTGCGTAGATAAATTGCTGGCTTCAGCGCCCTTTACGCCCTGGCGCACACCCGGCGCAAAAATGTAGTCAACATTGAACCGGGCCCGTTGAGGGTCCAAAGCATATCCTTTTGACGCAAGGCTCGCATTAATAGCCTCTCTGAGCACAGGGTCCAGACGGTACATAGTGTCAGTTGAGTTGGTGGTATTTGTCATGGGTTCACTGCGCCAGCGGTAATAGTGGTAATTACCTGCAGCGAAGATGCTGACATCTGCTGGAGTGGTTTCAACACCGCTGCAAGCGGTCAAAGCTAAAACTAGTGCACTGATGCCGATCAGGCGGTTTGCGAGTTGCATGTTATTTCTCATTAATAATTTCGAATGCTTTTAAGCAGTTGCTGAGAGCCCCACTGCATGCGCTTTTCGCGTACGTCTATTGGAACCATGCCGGGGTCGGTAAACATTTCCAGTGCCCCGCGCCAGACGATTTTAGTTGTGCCCGCCGGCGCGAGAGCCACCAGCACGGAGCCTCGTTTATAGTCACTGTAGCCTCTACTCAAGGAGGGGTATAGACGAAAAGTTTCCTCAAGTTTCGCGTAACCTTCAATGGCGCCAAGCACTGCCACGGCAATCACGTCATAGCTAGCGGGCTCCCCGGCACTGACAAAGCTGTAACCCTTGCGCACAAATTCATTTTGCAGGGCCTGTTGCAGCATATCGGCACGGCGTTCAAACCGACCTTCAGGGTCGTCTACCCAAATGAGTTTTGAACGCCAGCGAAGTGTCGTATTTTCATGGGTGATGAATTCGGGCGTTGCCACCGCCACAGCACTGGATTGGCTCATGGGGTTGGGTTTCTTGGTGGGTGTATCAGAAACGCAGGCTGCGAGTGCGCAGCTGAGAATTGCCAGCAGGAATAAACGAATTGCCACGAACCGATCTCCATAGGGTCATTGTTGGCAGATAGTAACCCATAGAGCCTGCGCAAACACAGTGAAATGGTAGAAGTACTTTGCTACTATCGAGATATAACAATAAGTTATTTCTTGAGGTACACATGATTTCCCGCCGATTAATTCGCACTGATCTGAATCTACTGGTGGCCTTGCAGATTTTGCTTGAGGAACGCAATGTAACGCGCGCTGCCGAGCGCTTGTCGGTGTCGCAACCGGCCCTGAGTAAAACCTTGCAGAAACTTCGGGAATCCTTTGACGATGAACTATTTACCCGCACCGCTCACGGTCTGGTCCCCACACCGAGGGCGGAAGCGCTGGGCAAAGACCTACCGGCCGTTCTGGAGTCGGTGGAGCATGTATTGGGCTCGGACAATTTTTTACCGGAAACCTATAGCGGCCGCTTCACACTATTGTTGCCACCAATTTTGAGTGAGGCCTTGCTACCGGGGTTGATGGCAGAGCTTAGTGAAGTGGCCAGCGGCGTGCAGATAATCACGGGCGATGTGGCACCGGACTATCAGGAGCAATTGAAAAAAGGAGAGGCCGACTTTGCCGCTTTCGTCGCGCTGGAAACCCAGAGAGACATCCTGGCAGAGCCGATAGCAGCGATCGCCCCGCGCTGCTATATGCGCAAAGAGCACCCTCTTATAGGCAAAGAAATGGGCTTGCCAGAATTTTTGGCTTACCCCCATTTGCGACTTTACCTGCCGGGACTGGCGCGCGAGAACACCAGCATGGTAGACGATGTGCTGGGTCAGTACGGAGTGCTCCGCAACATTTGTCTTGAAACGACCCAATTCTCCACGGCTGTTGGCGTTCTCACCCGCACAGACTCTTTGTTGGTCGCTAATGCGGGCTTCGAAGAAGATGGTTTGTATAGTGATCGTATTGCGGGCTGCGAAATGCCTGCAGAATTACAGCGCATGATTCGCAATACGCACAGTAGCAACAAAGGTAAAATGTCGTTAATGAGGCACACCAGGGCATCACGCAGCGCCCCCCATCAGTGGATGCGTGCCCTACTAATGAAGCACTTAACTCGCTCTGACAGTAAGGTGGAGCGCGGCGTTCCTATGCAAGAAGCATCTTAGAGGGTACCGTGGAGTAGAATCTGCCCTGTGAATAAGGGGCTGCAGATCTCGGCTTATTGGTCTTTTTTGAATTGCTCAATAATGCTTGAAAAGTCTCTCAGCTCATTACCTTTGCCTGCATGCAGTGCATAAAGACTTCTAGCTAAAGAGCCCATGGGCACAGATGATTTGCTGCCAGTAGCCGCATCCAAAGCCAGACCAAGGTCCTTCAGCATTAGCATGTTCATAAAGCCGCCCTGGTAATTGCGCGAGGCAGGCGTATTTTCCATCACACCCGGGTAGGGGTTGTACTTTTCCAGTGACCAGTTGGCGCCGGAACTGTTAAGCATAATTTCGGACAGAACCGCAGGGTCCAGGCCATTGTCTACACCCAGTTGCAGTGATTCGGCAGTACCTATCATATGCACCGCCAATAACATGTTGTTACACATTTTAGCGACCTGTCCCGCGCCGCTGTCTCCAGCGAGGAAAATTTTAGCACCCATTGCCGATAGCACATCTCTGGCTGATTCAAAATCGCTCTCCTTGCCGCCACACATAAAGGCCAATGTGCCAGCATCTGCGGCGGCCACGCCACCGGAAACAGGCGCGTCGATAGCGCGAATGCCGCGTTTATCGGCCTCACTGGCAAGGCGCCGGGAGTTTTGTGCAGCAATGGTAGAGCAGTCAATAACCAGCGCTGTTTTGGGTATCACATCAAGTAGTTTGTCACCGTCAATGTAAATACTCTCAACAATAGCCCCGTTGGGTAGCATGGAGACTACGTAATCAGCATTTTCGACAGACTCCGCAGCGCTTGCAGCCGCGGTGCAACCAGCTTCAACCGCAGCGCGTAGTGCGGCAGAGGAGAGGTCGAAGGCAGTCACGTCAAAGCCTGCCTTTACCAGGTTAGAGGCCATGCCTCCCCCCATGTTTCCGAGTCCAATAAATGCTATTTTTGGCATAGTGTTCGCTCCTGGTGAAATGGGGTTTCAGGCTGCCGCGATATTATCCAGCGGATTGCTGGGCCACGGTGGTGTGACCATATGTTGTATGAGCTGTTCTGGCACATCGCGAACCGAGGCGTATTGCCAGCGTGGATTTTTGTCTTTATCGATAAGCAGGGCGCGCACGCCCTCGGCAAATTCGGGGTGGCGAACAATATTGGTTGCCAGCATCAGTTCAAATGCGAAGACCTCAGCCAGAGACATGTGCACAGTGAGCTGCAGAGTCTGCTGGATGTTGCAGGCGCTGATGGGGGAGCCGTGGGCGAGCGCACTACTGGCGCGCTGCAGCCAGATGTCTTCCGTCTGCACAGAAATTATCGCATCGACAATTTCATAAAAGTTATTCTGGTCGGTCAGGCTTTGGATGATGTCGTAATGCGGAGCCACATTTCCAGCGGGCTTTATCTCGGCGCTCTGAGACTCAAATCGGCGCAGCACTTTGGTGATCTGTTGAGCATGGAGTTTGTTGTTTTCACTCCACTGTAGTGTCTCCAGCTCATTGAGTACATTCTGCTGATGAGTGCTGGCTATAAAGCGGTCTGCAATGCCGGTGTAAATACAGTCGGGGCCGTTCATTTGGGCGGCTGTCAGCGCAAGAAACAAGCCGACTCGTCCGGGCATGCGGTTGAGAAACCAGCTGCCTCCCACGTCGGGGAACAAGGCGATGGTGATTTCAGGCATAGCCATGCGGGTCTTCTCCGTGACCACGCGGTGACTGCAGCCTGCCAGAATACCCAAGCCTCCACCCATGACAATGCCATGACCCCAGCAGATAATCGGTTTGGCATAGGTGTGAAGCAGGTAATTCATGCGGTATTCAAGCTCGAAAAAAGCCTCCGCCTCTTCGCAGGGGCCCCCCGGCTGGCTCACGGCAGACTGGTATAGTTGTTGCACATCACCGCCGGCACACAGTGCTTTTGGCCCGGCCCCTTGAATGAATACACAGGCGATAACGTCATCGGTTTGCCACTGGCGTAACCTGCGAGATAGCAACTGCACCATCTCAAAAGTGAGGGAGTTGAGAGTTTTCTCTGAATTGAGTGTGGCAATGCCAACACGTTTTCCCGCACCTGAGGCGCGTTCTTCAAATAATACTGCTGCTTCACTCATCGTATTTTTGCTGCCCCGTCTTCGAGTAATAATCGGCGTGCTGTTATAACGCGCATGATTTCATTGGTACCTTCGAGAATCTGATGTACCCGCGCATCGCGAAAAAATCGTTCAATGGGGTATTCGCGAATATAGCCATACCCTCCGTGAAGCTGCATGGCCTCATCGCAGACTTTGAACCCTACATCGGTGGCAAAGCGTTTTGCCATGGCGCAGTAGGTGGTTTTTTCGGGATCGTTATTGTCCAGCTTGAATGCGGCGAGGCGTACCATTTGTCTTGCGGCAACCAGTTCGGTCACCATATCTGCCAGCTTGAATTGCAGTGCTTGGAATGCAGCCAGAGGCTTGCCAAATTGCTTTCGTTCCAGCATATATTGCTGAGCGTGATCGACAGTTGCCTGGGCAGCGCCCAGAGAGCAAGCGGCTATATTGATGCGCCCTCCGTCCAGGCCCTTCATGGCAATTTTGAAGCCCTCTCCTTCCTTACCCAGCAAACATTCTGCGGGGACAGTGACGTTGTCGAAGGTGATGGCCCGGGTGGGCTGACTGTTCCAGCCCATTTTTGTTTCGTTTTTGCCGTAGGCAATGCCCGCAGTGTCGGCGGGCACTGCGAAGGCAGAGATACCACGCGCGCCGTCTTCTTTGCTCCCGGTTCTAGCCATCACCACTAACAGCTCGGTGGCACCCGCGCCGCTGATGAACATCTTGGAGCCATTGAGGCTATACGCGTTATTGTTGCGCTTTGCTGTCGTGCTGAGGTTGCCCGCATCGGAGCCGGCTCCCGGTTCGGTGAGGCAGTAGGAGGTGAGCTTTTGCCCGCTGGTGAGAGCCTCTGCCCATTCATTCTTTAGCGCTTCGGTGCCCCAGTTACAGAGCATCCATGTGGCCATATTGTGTATGGAAATAAACGCAGCGGTTGAGGTGCAGCCGCTGGCAAGCTCTTCAAGAATAATGGCAGAATCAAGTCGGGAAAGCCCCAAGCCACCATTTTCCTCCGGAGCGTACATGCCGCAAAAGCCCAATGCACCCGCAGCGGCAAGCGTTTCTTTGGGAAAGATTTTCTTCTCGTCCCACTCCTGGGCATAAGGCGCCATTTCACCGCGTGCAAAATCACGGGCAGCCTGCGCAAAAGCAAGTTGCTCTTCGTTGAGATCGAAGTCCATGACTATGCCAGTTTTTTGATCACATCGCCAAACAGCACATCGTCTGCGGGAAGCGTCTTGGGGATTGCAAGAGGCTTGGAAATCCAGGTGATATTAACCAGGTGACGCCAGTTGATGTTTTCATTAGTGGAGTTACCACCCCAGGTGCCACAACCGAGGGAGAAGGTTTGACGCATGCCGTTCCAGAGGTTGCCGCTGTTGGAGGCAGCCTGCGGTTGGTTGACCATAACCCGTGAGGTTTTAGTGCCCATACCCAACTTGAGGATGTTTTCGTCGTTATAGGAATAGATGCCGCAGGAGTGACCCATACCCTGATAGGCCTGAATTTCATTGGTCAGCGCGATGGCCTCATCAATATCTTTTACTTTATAGAAGGCCATGATGACTGACATTTTTTCGCCGGAGTAGGGGTGCTCCGGGCCGACGCCAGTCTCGGGAATAATAATGAATTTGCGGTCCTCTGGGATTTCTACGCCAGCCATGTGGCAAAGAACTTGGGGCTGCTGCACGACTGCTTTGGGGTTGAGGTGTCCGTCTTTCCACAACACAGCGGCGATTTTTTCGTCATCGCCGGGCTGTATAACATAGCCACCCTGAGCGATGAGTTTTTCCAGTAGCTGGTCATAAATGGCCTCAACGGCAATGACCGAGTTGTCCGATGAACACGAAGCGGCCAGATCCAGTGTTTTGGAAATGCGAATTTTTTCGGCGGCTTCGTCAAGATCAGCGGTTTCATCAACGGTGATAACGGCGTTACCAGCGCCTACACCCAGAGCGGGTGTGCCGCTGGAGTAAGCGGCGCTCACCATGCCGGGGCCGCCGGTGGCGAGAATAAAGTCGCACTGCTTCATCAGTTCGGTGGTTTTTTCCAGAGTGGGCGTTTCGATACCGATGACAAGATCTTCGGGCGCGCCCATTTTCTTCAGGGCAGCGCGCATGCGATTGATAATTTCTTTGTTGGTGACTTTGGCGCGGGGGTGTGGGGCCACAATAATGGCATTGCGGCCTTTAACCGCATTGATGGCCTTGATAACCGGTGTAGCCTCGGGATTGGTAGAAGGTGACAGGGCGCCGATAACGCCCATAGGCTTGGCAATTTTGATGATGTTACGTTCAGTGTCTTCCTCAATGACACCAATTGAAATATCGGGAAGGATATCCATCAATGCCGCGCGGGTTTTCACCGAAATCTTGAGAAATTTACCGTTGTAGTCGCCTAGCTGGGTTTCGTCGAGGGTGTGTTGCGCTAGCTCTTCCGCAACACCCGGCTGGCAGCAGGACCACACCATGGCCTTTATCAACTCGTTGACCTGTTCCTGTGTATAGTCTGCAATTTGGGCTTGGGCCGCGTGCGCGCGTGCCACCAGTGCCTGGATTTCCTGTGCATCTTCTGTGTTTTCTACAACAGCTGGCTGGGCCATGGTTGCTACTCCTGAGTAATGAGGGTTTAACATTTTTTATAAAGGTGCGAAACAGTAACATGAGTCAGGTGTAGTAAAAATTGATTTAATTGCGTTATTGATGGATTATATTGCTGGTCAATAATCGATCTTTAAGAATCTGTATTTACATTACTATAGTTAAAACAATATCTTATGACTACAAAGCTGTCGCAATGGCCCCTAACTTCTGATGGAATGCGCATTATTGTGCCTACATTCATACAGGATTACCTGTCCTTGAACCCCCTCTCCAGACAGTGTTATCCGACCGCCTTTGGCTACTATCCAAAAGCGGGCGGGCACCGCATGTCACGCGAGCAGCACGATGATAATCTGTTGATGTATTGCACTGCCGGGCAGGGCACGCTGGAGATTGGACCCCAGAGTCTGCCGGTGGGTCCCGGTGATGCCCTAATGCTGCCCAAAGGGAGTCACCATAGATATCAGGCCGATATGGATAACCCCTGGACGATATATTGGGTGCATTTTGAGGGCGAACTTGCCGAGCAGTTTCTCGATACGGTTCGCGCTGGCAGAGCGTTTGCGCCGGTGTTATTTATAGGCACCCACTCCCGCCTTGTGGCAGATTTTGAAGCCCTGATAGAGACCCGAAAAACCGGCTATAGCCGCCGTTCATTTGTGCATGCAGCCAATTTGCTGCGACAAATGCTGACTTACCTGTCTGTTGTCGCCCCGGTTATTCAAGCGAAACGGCTGCATGACATGGATCTTGATGGCATTCATGCCCTGATGGAGGAAAATCTGCATGGCCAACTCGATCTCGCTACTCTGGCAGCCTATGCCAAGCTTTCGAAGTATCACTTTTCCAATAAATATAAAGCCTTAACGGGGCATTCGCCTATTCAGCATTTTCTTCACCTGAAAATGGAGCGAGCCTGTCACCTGCTGGATGTCTCGGGTATCAGCATTAAAGATGTGGGGCGAACCCTGGGTTACGAGGACAGTTACTATTTCTCCCGGTTGTTTAAGAAAATCATTGGTGTGGCACCCAGGCAGTATCGAAATTTGAAGCGCGGGTAGGGTACAGGCCCATCCCGGCTTATCAGTATTGTCGAGCTGCTTTTTTGTGGCGAGCCTAGCGTTGTGTGCTGTTAATCAGCGCCGTTCAAGCGCTGCGTGTCCAGACCCGTAAAACGGTCGAAATCATAGGAACTCAAGGTGAAGAACATCGAGTGGTCGCTGCAGTGGATATAGTGCTGCTCGCCGACTGTGAATAATTCAAATTCGATTTCTTTGTCCGCAGTTTCAATGCTTAATTTTATTTCTGGTACAGCAATAGACAGCGTCTCCTGCATGCTTGTTGTGGCAACACCATCTATCTGCACGCTACTGAGGGCCAAAAGCAGAGCTTTCAACTCGCGCGAGTCAGGTACTTCTCCTGTGTCTGAGCGCCAATTATCATTTTGTTTATGCAGGGAATAATTTTTGCTGGAAATAGATAGGGGTGAGTGCAGCTGAAGTGTTCGTTTGTCCAGCCAATCACTGTCTATGGCGGAGGCATCAGCGCTGGTGTAACTGATCTGGAAAATAGCATCTTGAACGCTGTTCTTTGCGTGAACCCGTCTAAAACCAGGAGAAGTTCCCAGATAAATGGTGCCCAACAGCTCGCCACGACCAATTAAGGTAAGGCGGCGTCGAAAGTTGTAATCGGTGAGAGCGAAGCGCTGGCGAGCGGCCACTGAACTTGCCACCGGCCAGCCCGTCCGGGCGCGCATTACACCTTGTAAAAGGCCCTCTATCAATTCTGGGTTAACCGTTAGTCCGGCTAAGTCTGGAAGAATCCACCGACTGCCGGCTTTGACCAATACGGCTTCATTACCCTTGTCATCGCCGATATGAATTTCTTCCACTAAGTCTGCGTTAAAAGGCACCAGCTCATCGTTGTTTAACACTTCCATGAGTCCAGCGCTGGGCCAGTATAAGGCGGCTACCATCGCCGTCTGGATTGCAAAAATAGCGAGCAAGGCGTTGATCAGTTGTTTCATTACTGGCCTTTCCGCAACAATGCTTTCGCATAGTATCGCTTACGCATTTTCAATCTGATTTGATGTATAGCGGCCAGTATCAACAGGAATACGAAGCTGAGGGCATAGTTAATAGTTTCAATTTTCTTTTGTCCGGCCCTATCCATTGTAGGGAGGGTTCTATTAAAGTTTCCCTCGGACCTTATTTTTAATAGCTCATCATCGCGTACTGCCCAATCGAGTGTGTTCATAAAGAGCTCAAGCGGTCCCACATATTGGGTTCCTGCGGCGGCCACCTCAATTTTGAGAATCTGGTCATCCATAAAGTCGTTGGAGGCATACAATATGATTCGTGCGGATTGTGGCGAACGCTCAACAACGGTATGAATACCGGTGTCGTTAGTTTTAGCGAGCATTCCTCTTGGAATAGATTTGCCTGCGAACCATGAGTCGAAGCGCCCTTGCACAGCCACGCCAATATCCACAGGGTGTTGTTGCCCTTGTTGGTCAAACGTCAGTTCACCACCAGCGTCGCGGACTGGCATGATATCGTCGCTGCTTGACAGCCAGGACTTTGAGGAGCTTCGCAGCAGGCTGGTCACTTTTCTACCGCTATTGTTTTCTACTTCAACAGGTGATGCCCAGGCCATGGTGAGTTGTGGCAGACTACTGGTGATGGGGTGCCCGCTTGTTACTCCGCCAGACCTTATATCTATGAAGTAAGGGTAGTCGATGAGTTGCACGTCCTGAAATTCGTACTCGCCCGAATTGCGTATGACGGGCGCCGGAAAGGGCGAATTCTGTTCGTCCAGAACCAGTGACTTGCCAATAGTAATTGTGTTGTGGGCTAGCCACTTACTCAGGCCACTGTCCCATTCCTGCAGGCGCAGTAGACCACCCGAAAGTTCAGTGGAGTAGGGAGAGCTTACGAGAATGAGTGTGCCACCTCGCATAAGAAACTGATCTATAGCAAAGATCTGCGTGTTGGTCAGCCGGTGAGGCGCGATAACCGCGAGAACGTCGGCCTCTGGGCTGACGTGACCGTTCGAGAGGTCTTCCTTGCGAATGTCATAGTCTTTTGCAATCAAATTTTCAAGGTTGATAAATGTAGGTCCGCCGAGATGGTGCTTGGCCATCTGTTGGTCAACCTTTGGAACCACTAGAGAAACGGTTTTGGTAAATCCACTGGCGAAACGCTTGAGCCCGGCTTGCAGTTTTTGCTGAAAAACGCCGGGGTCAAACTGCTCAGTGGGGATTTGCACAACTTGTCGTTTGTCGGCCAGTGTAAGGTAGAAGAAAAACTCTTGCTCCGAATTGGCTGCAGCAACCATTGGTTTAAAGCCCCACTGGTCAGCAATTTTCCTTGCCACCAGGCCATCGCGCGCCTCAGGTTCAATAAAACGTACAGTGAACTTGCCTCCGGACTCAATCTTCATCTTGTTGAGTTGGTCTCGAATCAAGCTTTTATACGTTAGAAGTAAGTCCGGCAGCAACTCGTCGCTTGAGACATAGGCAATAAGTTCCACGTTGTCGTTTATGCCATCGAACAGGTTCCCCCCCAGCTGATAGCGGTACAGAACACTTTTAATTGCTCTGGTAATGTCAAATTCCGGGTTTCGTAACAGCACTTCGGCTTGAGCATTGGTGTTGGTTTTTACTTCGATCAAATTGGTGAAGTCCAGCGTTTCGAACTCGTCGCCATATTTCACCAGCACATTGAAGTAGGAACTCAGCAGCGAGGATTGATATCGATCAGCGATCTGAAAAGGTGTTGCGCGTATGCCATAGAGCTCGTTGGCTTCCCTTTCTAGCGCTGGATTCTGCGCGGGGTCGATGAACTCCACGTGAACATTGCCCTTACCGGCAAGTTCATATTCTTTAATGAGGTCGCGAAGCTGGGGAATGAGCGGGGATAACAAGGGGTGTGTTTTGGCGCTGAAGTAGGCACGAATTAGCAGTGGTTCCTGCAGTTTGTTCAGATAGCTGTGTGTGGGTTGTGAAATGGAGTAGAGCTGCCCTGCAGTGAGGTCTACTCGTAGATTAGACAGCCGGTAGAGCCACACATTGGTGAGGATGATATTCCCTATCAATAACAAGGTAGCCGTCCGCCATTGCCAGTGGCGCCCGGCCGCTGCACCGCGAGCCCAGCGCTCTTTTTCCAGAGCGAATACATTGAGCGTGAGAAAAATCAGGGTAACGCTCAGGTAATACACCAGATCCCGTGCATCTAGCACGCCACGGGTAATACTGTCGAAGCGCGCGCCGGTGCTGAGCAAGCGCAGGTTTTCTGCTACGTTGTTGTCAAAAAAACCAGCAACGGTGGAGCTTCCCAATAAGTATATAAAGCCGCAAATGGCCACCGTTCCTATCAGGCTAACGATGGAATTATCTGTACGGGCGGATACATACAGGCCTATGCTGATATAGGCAGCACCCAATGCAGTGGTTGCGATATAGGCCGCAAGCACCGGTCCCCAGTCAAGATTAGCTATCAGGGCTACGGTGATAGGCAGCGGAGCGGTAGACAGCAGTGCCAGCAACAGCAGGAAGAAGCAGGCGCGAAATTTCCCCAATACAAAGTGCCACAGGGCAACGGGTTGAGTGAGCACGTGTTCCAGGGTGCCATTTCTGCGTTCGTCGCTCCACATACGCATGGTGAGCGCGGCGCACAAAAAAATCAGCAGTCTGGGCATCCACTCGAACAGGGGTCTGATGTCAGCTATGTTTCGAGCAAAAAAAGATTCTACCCAGAAAAATGAAAACAGGCTGGCTGCGACGAAGCTTGCCAAAAATAACCAGGCAACCGGCGAGGAAAAGAATAGTCGAATTTCCTTGGTGGCGACACGTCGTGAAAAACCGCTACCGCGCATGTGCCAAACCTTCTTCAGCGCTCGCCTGGCGAAAAACGCTCTCCAGATCCCGCTCTAGCGGTTTGAGTTCGTACAGCCGCGCGCCTGCTTTAACCACGCATTGCGTTATATTGTTGGCCGCTGTGTTTGGGTCGGAATTTTCGTGCAGATTGAGCGTGAAGGACAACTGGTTTGCCTCACTATTGGCTTCGCTGACGACTTTAGTTATCTGGGGCAGGCGCCCCAGATAAGAAGCTAACGATGGGTTGCCATCGCACACCCGCAGGCGCAATGCGCTGGTGCAGCACAGGTCTTGCAAGGTTTCATCCAGCACCAGTCCGCCTCTACTTAAAATTAGCACCCTGTCGCACACCGCCTCAACTTCTTGCATGATGTGAGTCGACAAAATTATTGTTGCCCTGCGTGCCAATTGCTTAATGAGACGACGCATATGGTCAGTTTGTTCTGGATCCAGGCCATTGGTGGGCTCATCAAAAATAATCAGGCGGGGTTTTCCCAACAGCGCTTGGGCTACTCCCAGCCGTTGGCGCATGCCGCGGGAGAGCGTGTCGATCGGGTCCAGAATTCTGTCTTCCAGGTCGGCAGCCAAAACGACATCCCGAACCGCCATCATGCGCTCTTTCGGTGGGATACGTTTGAGAGTTGCTGCGTATTCCAGATAATCGGCGAGCAGCATCTCGGGGTAGATAGGCAGGTTTTCGGGAAGATAGCCCAGCTGTTGCTGAATTTGCCGCGCTCTTGTAGCCATGTTTAGCCCGGCAATGTGAATACTGCCGGCGGTGGGCTCAAGGTAGCCGCTGAGCATTTTCATGATGGTGGTTTTGCCTGCGCCATTGTGCCCAAGCAAGCCTACGACTTCGTTGGGCTTTATATCGAAGGAAACATTGCTGACAGCGTTGTGTTTACCGTAGCGTCTGGTTAAATGTCGAACCTGAATCATGGGAACAATAATAGCTTAATAATGAACACAATAAGCACGATATTAAGGACATGGCGTATGAGTTTTTCACCTTTTACGACGCTGGCATTCGCCCCGAGATAGCCCCCAATGGATGTGCCCACTGCAAGGGCTGCTCCCGCGGCCCACATTATGGGTACCTGCGATGAAAAAACGGCGAGAGCCGCGACGGTGTAGGTGGCGACGATAAATACCTTGTGCATGTTGGTGCGCACAAGGTCCATACCCATCACCCGGTTGAGTACAGGCATGATAATAAAGCCCACGCCTATTTGGATAAAGCCGCCCCAAAATCCTACGCCCACCATCATAATGTGGCCGCGAATCATTTGCTTGCGGCTGGGCTGTGTGTCACTCGCCGTGTTTGGGCTGCTCTTATCGAGGTACATGATCAGCATGACCCCCAACATAATAACTGCGAGTAGACGGTTAAACCAAACGCCCTGTAATTGAGTGCCTAGCAGTGCGCCCGCCACTGCCCCCGGCAAAGCGCAGGCGGACAGGGTCAGACTCAGCTTGAAATCACTAAATCCTTTTTTGGCGAAAGCCCGAACAGCACTAAGATTTTGCGCCAGAATGGCGATTCTGTTGGTGCCGTTCGCGACGGGCCCCGGCATTCCTAGAAACACCATTACTGGCACAGTGAGCAGTGAGCCACCGCCGGCCAATACATTGAGGAAACCGGCCACCACCCCTACGCCAACCAACGCGGCGGTCTGCCACAGCTGCAGGTCCATGCTCAGTCCTCAGTCCTCAGTCCTCAGTCCAGGGTTCCCGCATGCTGACAAATTCTTCCGCTGCTGTAGGGTGTATTCCGATCGTGGTGTCAAACATGGCTTTGGTGGCGCCCGCTTTTAGTGCGATAGCAATGCCCTGGATGATTTCACCGGCATCGGGGCCCATCATATGAACGCCCACCACACGGTCTGTGGCTTTATCTACGATAAGTTTCATAAATGTTTTTTCATCGCGCCCGCTAATGGTGTGTTTCATTGCCCTGAAAGTCGATTTAAACAGACGTATGTGCCCGAATTTGGCATGAGCCTCATCCTCGGTAAACCCCACGGTACCAATGTTGGGCTGGCAAAATACTGCTGTCGGGATAAAGTCATATTCAACGTCGCGATTCATGCTGTCGAATTGCCGGCGCGCAAAGGACATGCCCTCCGCCAGGGCAACAGGTGTGAGCTCCATGCCGCCTATAACATCCCCCAGGGCAAAGATGCTGGGCTCTGAGGTGCAAAAATGTTCATCGACGGCTATGCTGCCCATGCTGGTGAGGTCTACTTTTACATTCTCCAGTCCAAGACCGGCGAGATGTGGCCGCCGCCCAGTGGCATACAGCACCGCGTCTGCGCCTATGGATGTCCCATCGCTGAGTTGTAGCTCCAGGCCATCGTCGGTTTCCGCAATAGATTCCACGTCAATTTCGAAGCGCAGGTTGACGCCGCTTTTGGAGATTTCCTGCGCTGCATGGGCGCGAATGTCCGGGTCAAAGCCGCGTAAAAACAAGGGGCCTCGGTATAGTTGTGTTACTTCTGCGCCCAGGCCATTGAAAATTCCGGCAAACTCCACAGCGATATAACCTCCCCCCACAATGACCATGCGCTTGGGAAACGATTCCAGGTCAAAAACCTGGTTGGAGTTCACTGCCAGCTCGCTGCCGGGTATATCGGGCACAAAGGGCCAGCCACCGGTGGAGATGAGGATTTTTTTGGCGCTGTAGTGCGCGCCGTTGACCTCGACCGTGTGTGCATCCACGATACTGGCTCGGCCATCGAGCGTGTCTACGCTGACACCGTCCAGCATATTGCGATAGATACCGTTAAGGCGCGAGATTTCCTCCTTTTTGTTGTCGCGCAAAGTCGCCCAGTTAAAGTCGGGCACCGCACTGTCCCAACCGAAGCCGCGTGCATCTTCAAAGGCATGGCTATATTCAGAGGCGTAGACATAAAGTTTTTTAGGAACGCAGCCCACATTGACACAGGTGCCTCCCATATAGCGGTCTTCAGCAATCGCCACTTTGGCACCAAAGCCCGCAGCCATACGCGCGGCCCTGACACCGCCTGAACCTGCGCCGATGACAAATAAATCGTAATCCATATTCCTGACTCTCCTTGTTGTAGTGGGCAATTCTAACGCAAAAGTTATTGCGCCGCGCTAATTCCGCTATTATGGGACAATTTTTGTACAGGAAGATTCAGCATGCTGAAAAGCATAATCTTGGTGTTAGTGACCCTGCAACGTGCAGGTACTCTTTAGTGAATCAGTTGACGCTCACAGGAATAAACATTTATCCGGTTAAATCCTGCTCAGGCATAAGCCTGAATAGCGTGCAATTGGATTGCTTCGGCCCCCGCGGAGACAGGCGCTGGGCACTGGTGGATGACAAGGGTGTCGCTATAACGCAGCGGGACGAGGCGCAGCTGGCCTTGATAAAAACGCAGCTGCTCCCCGATACTTTGATTCTGCGTCTGAGAGAGGAGTGCATCGAGGTACCCTTTCCGGGTAAAGGTGCGCAAAAGTGTCAGCTGAGGGTGTGGGCAGATGAGGTGTCTGCGGTCGACGCGGGACAAGAGGCGGCAACATGGCTAAGTCAAAATCTCGGCAGGAAATGCCGTCTGGCTTATATTCCGGATGACAGTATTCGCTTGGTTGATGGTCATTATGCCAGCGCCGGGGAAACAGTGGGTTTCGCCGATGCCTTTCCTATACTACTGATTTCACAGGCGTCACTGGATGACCTGAACTCACGCTTGGAAACTGCCGTTCCTATGAACAGGTTTCGTCCCAATCTTGTGGTGTCGGGTTGCGAGCCGTTTGCAGAGGACCGCTGGAAACGAATTCGGGTGGGAGAGGTGGAATTTGATCTGATAAAGCCCTGCGATCGCTGTGTAATGCCTTCCATTGACCAGAATACCGCTGAGCGAGATACCAAAATTAACCGGGTTCTGGCCAGTTACCGACGGCGCGATGGAAAAATCTACTTTGGACAAAATCTGTTGTATCAAAAGATGGGAAAATTACACTTATCCTCACCGATTGAGGTGATAGAATAGCCGCGTTTTTCGGGAGGGCTCTCTTTTCCGACAGATAGAAAACCAAAAAGATCACAGGATGACAAGGGTACATACCATGACAGGAACTAAGCTCGCGCTGATTGCAGCGTTACTTTGCAGCGTGTCAATTTTTGCGTCAGCAGCAGAATCAACAGCACCGCAAGACGAAATTCTATTGAAAAATGGCTCTAAAATAATCGGAGCTGTTACAGCATTGCGCGATGGAGTGGTCACCATCGACACGGGCTTCGCCGGTACTTTGAGCATCAAGTCTGAAGAAATTCAGTCCATGCAAACCCAGGGCTCTCTGGTGATGCAGATGGCCGATGGAAAAATCATTGAAAACAAACTCGTAACGATTGAGGGCGAGCAGGTAATCATTGCGCCCAACAGTGCCGATGCGCTCGATTACACGCTGGCAGATGTATTGCTGGTTAACCCAGAGCCCTGGGAGTTGGGTGACGGATATAAAGCTTCCGGCGATGTGAGCTTTGCCATGGTCATGCAGCGAGGCAACACTGAAAGTGATGAGCTTGATTATCGGTTGGAGTCTATATGGCTCAGCGTACGAGATCGCTATACGGTTCGTCTGGATGGAGAGTTTGATAAAACTTCCGGCATTGATACAGCGGACAACTGGAAAGTTGTTGGCAAGTACGACTATTTTCTCGATGGCCCCTGGTATGTGGGTGTCAATGTAGCGGCAGAGGAGAATGCATTTGCCGACCTGAACTTGCGGTACTATGTGGGTCCCTATGCAGGGCGCAAGTTTTATGACCAGCCGGTGTTCTCATTGGAGGGCGAGCTGGGTCTGTCTTATGTCGACGAGGATTTTAAAACCGCGGAAGACCAGAGCTACCCCGGCGCTAACTGGAGTATCCGTATGGGCAGTAACTATCTGGGTGGCGGTAGCAACTTGTATCTCAACCACGATGCGATCTGGAATCTGGATACTACATCGGACATTATTCTGAATACTGCGTTTGGCCTGTCTTTCCCTTTGCTGGGTAGCCTGGAGGCCGCTGCAGAAATTCTCTATGAGTACGACTCCGGTGCGGTTGCAGGCATTGAAAAAATGGATGAAACCTACAACTTCCGTATTGGATATACCTGGTAGCCCAAGAGTAAGGTCACTGTGCAGCGCGTTAGTTCAGGTTAACGCGCCGTCCACCCACCGTCCAAGATAATCTCGTGGCCACTGATATTGCGAGCAGTACTGCTCATCAAATAGTTAACCGCTGCAACGATCTCATCCATCTCAATGAAGCATTTCTTTGGCATGGGTTCCAACATTATGTTGTTAATAACGTCCTCTTCAGGAATGCCATTTTCTCTAGCCTGATCACTTATTTGCATTTCCACCAACGGAGTTTTCACGTAGGAGGGACAGATGGCGTTAACGGTAATTAGTAACATCCAGCTTAACGGGTGATACCGAAAAGCCACGAGATGACAACGCCTGTGCAGCCGCCTCTGCGGCTGGAAAGTAATTGTCGCTTAATAATACATGGCAACCTTCAGCGGCGAGTGCTTGTGCGATTCCTAGACCCACACCGCTGGCTGCACCGGTTATCAGTGCCGTATGCTTGCTTACGACATAACCTCTTCTAGTCCGGCGTCAGGCATGTTGGCCAAGAAACTCCAATAGGTGGAAAAGAACATCATCAGGTTTTTCCAGAAAAGGGCTGTGGCCCACATCGGGCAGAACTATTTCCCGGTAACGACCCCCGTTTTTCCTATAGGCGTTCAGCATGGCACGTGTTTGCCCTAGCATAGGTTGCGCTGGATACACCTGACTGCCAGGCCAGTCAGGAATCAACTGCATCTCTCCCAGCACTGCAGGGTCGGACAGAGAGCGATCGCTGATGACACTGTCGCTGTCGCCACGTAACCACAAAATCGGAGGCTTACATTGGAGATCAATCAAGCCACTGAGATCTAGATACCTGGCGCTTACGGCATTCAGCGGCCCCCAGAGCCCCGGGCTCTTATACGGCCAATTGGTTGACCCTGGCGCGTCCCCCGGATAGCGCTGGTTACCCGTTTTTTGCTGTAACGAACCCTCCAGCAATGTATCTTCACGCTGAAAATGCAGCGGCGGCTTGACGAATGTATTGCGCATAACGCTTCGCGGTGAAAGTGGGCTTTCGGTAGTTTGGTCTCCATCTGCAACGCGGCGCACAAACTCTGCATTGACAAGACCACCACCGGAGCCGGAGAAATCGCCGAAGCAGGGTTCTCCCGTCAAGGTTTTGCTACCGCCAAAACCGTAGGGGCTTACTGGTGCCAGCAATGTTAGGGAGATCACCATAGTGCTGTAATCAAGGGCAAATTGCATGATGGCCGCCGCGCCGGCAGACCATCCCAGACAATGCGCGCGAGGGATTTCCAATTCTCTCAGCAGTGCGAACAGGTCATCGGACCAATCCCTGGCACCACGGGTAGCATCAATCGGTAGGTCCTGGGTCTTTCCGTAGCCGCGCAAATCTACGGCGAGGCAACGATACCCCGGCGGTATAGTCTGCATGAAATCTTCGAAGTAAACAGCGGAGGAGAAATTCCCATGTATGAAAACCAATGGAATGCCATCGGGGTCACCGCACTCCAACATATGGCAGCGCAGTCGCTGAGTTTGGATAAACCGTGACTTCACCTCTCGCTGAATATTGAGCACGCTCACGATGCCAGTTTCTAGAAACTGTACCGTGCAGTGACACTATAGGTAAGCGGGGCATTGTAATAACCCAGTTCAACGCCGGGGAACGCCGACAGGTCAAACGCGTGGGTCCGATATTCTTCATCGGTCAGGTTTTTACCACCCAATAACACCATCCAATTCCCGTCGAGAGGTTCCAGCATAACGCCCGCATTAACCACGGAGTAGCCATCTTGTGCGAGATTTTCGCTGCTATTCACTTCCAGATAGGTTTTACTACGATAGCTGACGTCCCCCATAAAGGTCAGCTGGCCCCAGTCCGCAACGGGCAACATATAGGTCGCACCCAGAAAGGTATCCCATTCTGGCGCGTTCACCATCTCTCTCTCATCACTGACGTCGACGATAGTATTCGTAACAGGGTCAGCTGCCGCAAAGTATTCTTTATACTCTGCATCCAGATACCCCACATTGGCATTGAGTGTGAACGCCTCGGTTACACGTAGCGTCAGTTCAAGTTCTATCCCTTGTATAACCGCTTCACCGGCGTTCGAAAATACAGGAAGGATGGAATTTCCATCTGCAGTTGTTTCGAAACTACTGACTTGAAGGTCGTCGTATTCATTATAAAAAGCGGCCGCATTCAAACGCAGCTTGTCGTCCATCCACTGCGACTTATACCCCAGCTCAAAGCTGGTGAGGGTCTCCTCATCATAGGGCTCTAATTGTGCATCAGCTACCCGTCCATTGAATCCTCCACTTTTGAAACCAGTAGAGAGCGTGGCATAGACCTGGGCATCGTCCGAGAGTTGGTATTTGAGGCCAAGTTTCGGTGAGAAGTTGTCGAAATTCGCCGCATCGGGATCGGCGATAGGCATAGGTACACCAATACCGCCTCCGAGTTTGAGATCTGTACTACGCGGAGATAGCAGCTCCGGATTCGAATAGCCCACCGCTCCTGTGAGCGGGTCAAACATGATGCCCGCCAGCGCTGTCAGGTCAAAATTCTCCGCTAATCGCTCGTAGTCTTTCTCCTCCTCGGTGTAGCGGAAGCCAAAAGTGGCTGTGAGCTGCTCGGTGAAATCGTAGTCAAGTTGACCGAATATCGCATAGCTCTCGGTGCTGGACTCACTGGTTCCGGAGGAGGCGATAAGAAAATTATTGAAAACACCGCCATCGAATGTGGCACTCTCTTCATTGTAATAGAATAAACCACCCACAGCGGATAGCCTATCGCTATGATAGTTGAGCTGGAATTCCTGGCTGAATTGTTCCTGATCGTTGTAATAGAAAATACCAAAGGCATTCCGCGGGGTGCCATCCAGGTCCAGTTCAGTGCGGTAGTCTAGCTCGCGGTAAGAGGTAATAGATTTAAAAGTGAGTTGATCAGTGACATCCCAGGCAATATTGAGATCTGTGCCCTTTGCCTCAGTTTCCTCCAGTTGATTGAAATCTGCATTTACCTTGAAGGGATCTTGGTCGGCCGGGTATGAATCAATTGAGGCACCGAAGGTATAAGGGTCTATCACTAATAGATTAATGGGGGTTTCTTTGGCCGGAGTGCGCGAATGATTCGGGTTACTGTCGGTGTAGTCGAAGGCCCACTGTACTGATACTGTTTCCGAGGGCGTGTAGCGCAACACAGAGCGCAAAAAACTCGTGTTCTGGTCACCGTCATCCTCACCGTCAAAAGCGTTGTCCGAATAACCATCACGCTTCAACTTCGCCAGTGTAAGGCGGCCCGTAAGAACGTCGTCTATGATCGGTCCGCTGATGGTGCCCTTGACATCGGTGCGACCGTAATTTCCCAGTGTCGCTGAAAGGTTACCCGAGAGCTCGTCAGTCGGTGATGCAGAGACGTATTTGAGGGCTCCACCGACCGTGTTACGCCCATACAGACTGCCCTGTGGGCCGCGTAATACCTCTATTCGCTCTACATCAACAACGTCTAGAAACGCGCCTTGTGCGCGGCCCAGATAGACGTCGTCCAGATAGATGCCAACACCCGGTTCAAAAAATGCGATTGAGTCGATCTGCCCCACACCGCGAATGTAGACGACAGCGTTGTTTGCATCCCCGACATGGACACTGAGGTTAGGTACTAGCGCTTGCAGGTCGCCAATGTTGTCTACCTGGCGCGCCTCTAGTTCTTGTTCGCTGAAGGAACTGACAGCAATTGGCACAGTTTGCAGATTAGACTCGCGTCTCTCAGCGGTGACTATTACTTCCTCAATGGCGAAGGAGGCGCCCTGAGCAAAGGCGGGCAGTGAAGCCAGCATGACTGAGCAACTACAAAAGGTCCGAAACGAGAAGGCGGAACAAGGGGAGAAAGGAATTTTTTTCATGGCAGGATACTCAATAACGGTTGAATTTATGCCGAGTGAAAAGCAACGGCTGTATTATTGATTGCCAATATAGGAGACTCGGGTTATTCCTCTCAATGACCGATTCGATCTAACTTGAGGGTTCATTTTCGCTCACTCCGGGGATGCCATAACCCCGAATTTTGTACTGCCAGCTTTATTCTCACGTAAGAAAGCTGCCGGTGAAATGCCTTGCCAGCGCTTGAAAGCGCGTTTAAAACTACGAATATCGCAATAGCCCAATTGTTCCGCAACGTCATCCACTGAGCGCTGGTCAATCAGCGCCGCCACTGCTAATTCACTGCTCACCTTGTCTAGCACTGTACGAAAATTGGTGCCCTGTGATTTCAGTTTTCGCCGCAGTGTGGCCACGCTCATCCCCAGCGCCGTCGAAATATCTGCCTGCGAGTGAACGCCGTGCTCAATGTGTTTTGACACCCGTTGTATCAGGGCTGTTTCGTAAATCTCACTTTCGTGTTCATCCGCTAACGCAATACAATATTCCAGTAAGTGCACAGAGAGATCGATATCTTCAACCGGGCGAAAGCATGTGTTGGCTGCAGAGATATCATAGGCCAATTCATAGTGCGGGTGACCGAAGTGAGTATTGCAAGAGAAGACATTTAAGTGGTGGTTTTGATGCACGATTTTCTCTCGTTTAGAGCAAACCTTAACCGGATTGATTCTGTGTCCCGCCATGTAGGTGATCGCGCAATGGATCATTATTAGCGCAAATTCTATGGCGAAATTGTTTGCGTGTTCGCGGTAGTGAAACTCGCTGTCTTCAACAATGTAACTGAGGCAATTACCGCGGCGTTTCACAAAATTATAATTGCCACCGTGGATAATGTTGTAGGTGTCGGCTAGCATCTCCAGGCCTTCCAGCAAGGTCTTACATCGCACCAGATTGGAAAAAACAAACCGGGTAGTGCCGCGTTTTAAAGGCCGCCTTGACATCAGGTGGGTCTCTTCCTGGATGATGCTTTGGTGGGCGGTAGTGATACGCCAGCCATCAGCCAGGGTTATTCGCTCATTGGGTAATTTCAGTAGATCGAGCGGCAAATTGAGGCTTCGAAGAAGTGCCTCTACCGATAAGCCCTTCTCAATCGATGGCTCGAGGATACTGAGTATCTCCTCGGTATCTATGTAGTAACTATTGTTTTTACTCATCCTCGCCTTCCGCTTCCGCT
>JBLHNQ010000017.1:0-43044 GCA_047650635.1 Halioglobus sp. | reverse complement strand
TGCTGGGTTACTGGATATGGAACCGTCTGATTGTTAAATACCCGTTGTCATCGGTCGCACCACTGACCTTGTTGGTGCCAATTTTCGGACTGCTGGGCAGCGCGCTGTTCTATCAGGAAGTCATTGGGGTTACCAAGATGCTGGCGAGTCTGCTGGTCATCACCGGATTGCTGGTGGGCGTGGTTAAAGCAGAGCATTTGACATGGTTTAAAAAACGACAAAAATTGGTGTCTACCTCCCCATTGCAGTCTGGCTGCAAATGATGCTCCAACAGCTATTAAAACTTGCTCCATTTTCTGTACCTCCGAGATACATGAGGCCTCAAGTAGCGGCGCGCGTTAGCGCGGACTAATAAGAGCGAACGGAAGCGACTAACGGTAAACCTTGCCGTGGTGCTACGTTTTCTCGATGTTCAATATTGCTAGATTATTCTCTGTTTTGCAGTGATCAAAAAGGCTGGCTAGGACACTATTGCCAGCCGATTACTATTAAGATTTGACACACAACGCCTGAATAACCCACCGCCGTGAGTTGGCTGTTTCAATGCTCGAAAATTAATCGCTTAATGGTGCTCTTGGGTTATGATGATTGAGTAGTTTATAATGGCTGTACGCGCTTTCTAGGTTTTACGGTGAACAGTTAAAACCCATGTTAGCTCGACCTAAGAGTTGTGCTCGCAAGATCGATAGCGTCTCGCAAGACGGCTTTTAATCGATTCCGACACCGTGTTATTCACTGACAAGCTGAGAGAAACAAATGAAGCCATATCAAGCAACTATTCTTAACGCCACCGTTTTGGTGGTATTCGGCCTTTGGGCGTATCTGAATGTGGCCGCAGAGTCGCGCTCTATAACGATATTGATACCGGTGATTTTTGGCGTTATTCTCGCCTTGCTGGTTGTGCCTTTTAAAAAGGAAAACAAAGTTGTTGCTCACGTTGTTGCCGGGGTGACACTACTGATTTCGATAGCGCTAATCATGCCGCTGATAAGCTCGATTGGCCGCGAGAATATGGAGGCCGTGTTTCGAGTGGGTGTGATGATGGCCGTCAGTCTGTTCGCCCTGGTTGTGTATATTAAGAGCTTTATTACAGAGCGGCGCGCGCGGAAGAGTGCGGCATAGCCAAGTCGTAGCACAGGCCATAAAATTTAAGAGAGTGTCCTGAAAACTGTGTAAACGCCCCGTGACACTTTAAAGGTGAGCCGTTACCCGCTCACCAAATTCGATACTAAACCGGTTTAGCGCCGGCTTCCAGTTCCTTATCGGCATAGTCCATTTCTTTGATGCCTCCTGGATCGCCAAGTAAACTACTTTCACCGCAGATTGGTCATCTGGAAACACCTTCCGGTTGCGTGTCGATTTCCTAACAACACTGTTTAGTGACTCAATCGCATTGGTCGTATAAATGACTTTGCGGATTTCGGCTGGGTAATCAAAAATAGCGATCAAGTTAGGCCAGTTTGCCCGCCAGGATTTGCTGATCTGGGGGTATTTCTCGTCCCACGCAGTTTCAAAGTGCTCCAACTTATCCTGAGCCTCAAGCTCCGTGCTGGCCTGGTATACCTGTTTTAAATCGGCGGTGACTTCCTTGTAGTCTTTCCAGGGAACCAACTTGAGGCTGTTACGCACCATGTGGACGATGCACAGCTGGATTGTAGTATCAGGGTATTCAGCGGCAATGGCTTCTGGGAAACCCTTCAGACCGTCAACACAAGCGATCAGAACATCGTTAAGACCACGGTTCTTGAGCTCTGTCAGTACGGACAGCCAGAACTTGGCCCCTTCTGTTTCAGCCAGCCACAGACCCAGCAATTGCTTGTGTCCTTCAATATCGACGCCCAGTGCCAGATACACCGATTTATTGATGACACGTTGATTGTGGCGGACTTTAAGCACGATGCAGTCGAGGTAGAGGATCGGGTAGAGAGGGTCGAGTGGTCGCTGCTGCCATTCGTTGACCGACGTCATCACCCGGTCCGTGACACGAGAAATCAGCGTGGGGGATATTTCTACGTCGTAGAGCTCTTCGATCGTGGCGGCAATGTCCCGTGTGCTTTGACCCTTTGCGTACAAAAACAGGATCTTGTCATCGATCCCTCGCGTCCGAGTCTGTCGTTTCGCGATAGCTTTGGGTTCAAACGACCCGTTCCGATCTCGCGGCGCTTGAATGTCTAACTCGCCATGTTCGCTTCGAATGCGCTTAGCGGATTTACCGTTACGGCTGTTGCCTGTTCCATTGCCGCGAGCTGAGTGTTTCTCGTAGCCCAGATGGTTATCCAATTCGCCTTCCAGCGTGGACTCCCAGAACTGCTTGCGCAGTGCTTTGCTGAACTCCTCAAAATCAGCTTCAGACTGGAATTCACCAGCCACCTTGCTGGCCATGTCCTGCAGGTCTTTGTCTTTCATTGTTGATACCATGATTCATTAACTCCTCTAGGGTAATATGAATCACGGGATTTACACAGTTAGCGGGACACTCTAGAATCTTAGGGAAGATGCGTTTATAAATTGGGATAGGGCAGTAGCCTAAAATTTACTTGTGGATTTAATTGGCTAAAATAAGTTAACTTGCCAGTACTGTCCAAAACGTTAAAATTCCTCTGGTTCATCACCCACTCGGAAGTGAGCCCACCGATATCACTATTGCCGAACTAACTAATTCTCAGAGCTAGTTAATCCTAGCTCACCGGCATATTGTTCACGCATCACGAACTTCTGTAGCTTCCCAGTAACAGTCATTGGGTACTCTTCAACAAATTTGATATATTTTGGAATTTTGAAGTGGCTAATCTGATTGGTACAATATTGAACGATCTCAAGCTCAGTCAGTTCCGAATTTTCGTGTAATTGAATCCATGCGGCGACCTGCTCGCCGAGCTTAGGATCTGGAACGCCGAATACCTGAATCTCAAGTATGCCGGGGTGTTTGTAAAGATATTCCTCTATCTCTCTTGGATAGATATTTTCACCACCTCGAATAATCATGTCCTTAATCCTGCCTGTTACGCTGAGATAACCTCGATTATCCATGACACCAATGTCTCCAGAATGTAACCAGCCACCCTTGTCTATTGATTCTAGAGTTTTCTCTTCATCCGCCCAATAGCCGCGCATTACCGCGTAGCCTCTACAACAAATTTCTCCTGCATTGCCTATAGGAACGATAACACCCTCTTCATCAATAACTTTTACTTCCAAATGTGGGCCCGCTTGTCCCACCGTTTCCACCCGCTTATCAATAGGATCGTCAATTGCCGTCATGTGGTTAACAGGGCTGCATTCTGTCTGTCCGTACGCTATGAGGACATCCGTCATACCCATATCACCGATGACGCGTTTCATGATTTCGACAGGGCATGAAGCTCCTGCCATTATCCCTGTGCGAAGTGAAGTGAGATCGAATTCTGGGAAGCGCGGATGTTCCAGCGCGGCTATGAACATTGTAGGGACTCCGTGTAGAGCAGTGCATCGCTCCGCCTCGACAACACTCAAAGTAGTTTCTGGGTCGAATGATTGACCCGGTAATACAGCAGTTGCTCCATGCGCTATGCATGCGAGATTGCCCAGAACCATGCCGAAGCAATGATAGAGTGGTACTGGAATGCACAATTTGTCTCCAATACCCAGTTGCATTCCTGCTCCGATAATGGCGCCGTTGTTTAGGACATTGTAGTGCGTCAAAGTTGCTCCTTTAGGACTGCCAGTAGTGCCGCTCGTAAATTGGATGTTAATTGGCTCGTCAGGATCAATATTGCGCTGAATAGCTGCGACTTCTTTTAGGCCCGTGGAAGAAGAGCGCTCTAAAACTTGCGTGAAATTGAGTATTCCATCCCGGACATGATCGCTAATCGCGATGACGTGTCTCAATGCGGGTAGTCGCTCTGATTGTAATTCGCCAGCTCGACATGTATCGAGTTCAGGCGCAAGTTCGCGCAGCATATCCAGATAGTTACTCTGCTTAAAACTTTCTGCAGTGATGATCGCTTTGCACTCGACTTTATTCAGTGCGTACCCGAGCTCTGTGAGTCGATAGGCGGGGTTGAGGCATACCAAAATCACTCCAATTTTTGCAGTAGCGAGCTGTGTCACGCACCACTCAAATGAGTTCGGCCCCCAGATTCCGACTCGATCTCCCTTCTTTATCCCCAAAGATAGTAGGCCTGCCGACAAATGGTTAATGGCTGTTTGATATTCCTTATAGCTGACTCTCACGTTTTGATGGCTCACCACCAAAGCGAGCTGATCTGGATTGCGCGCTACCACCGCATCAAAGAAGGAACCAATATCCGTAAAGAGCAGCGGTGATTCGCCGGGATTATGGAAGTAGCTATCTGTAAGCGGTGAAGTGCTACTCCTGTTGATAATGTCGGCGGTCATGAGTTTTCCTTTTTGAATTATATTCTCATTATAGAATATTTAATAATAGATAATCTATATTGACATATTCTTACGATAAGGCATACTATTCTCTTCAGACAGCAGGACGGCCTGGAAGACTAACGTTTTTACGCGGTTTTCTTAGTCAGATCCGGTGACGTGATAACAATAAATATTTTTGAGGAGCTACAGAATGGCCGTAAGACCACCTTCACTTGAACAGTTAAAAGATGTCGCCGAGAGTCTGCACATGAACTTGTCGGCAGCAGAGCTGCGGTCCCATCATGAAATAATGGCGCCGAACTTTGATGCATACAATACGATTGATTCGTTACCGGATAACCTGCCCGGTGTCGCATACCCGAGAGATCCGGGATTCACACCTCCACAAGAAGACAATTTGCTCAATGCCTGGAGTCGTAAAGTCAGTGTAAAAGGAGAGGTGGAGGGACCACTAAAAGGAAAGCAGGTTGTCTTGAAGGATAATATTTCCCTTGCAGGGGTGCCGATGATGAACGGGTCGTCAACGTTGCACGGTTATGTGCCAGACATTGATGCCACAGTGGTCACCCGAATTCTCGAGGCAGGTGGTGAGATAGTGGGCAAAGCTCATTGCGAACATTTTTGTCTCTCAGGAGGCAGCCACACCAATTCTCGCGCTGCCGTACTAAATCCACACAACGTTAGGCATTCAAGCGGCGGCTCATCCTCTGGCTGCGGTGCTTTGGTGGGCTCAGGAGAACTCTCAATGGCAATTGGCTGTGATCAGGGAGGTTCAATTCGCATACCTGCTGCGTGGTCGGGTTGTGTGGGAATGAAACCAACCTGGGGCCTAGTGCCTTACACGGGCATTATGTCCATTGAATCTACTATTGATTACGCCGGTCCGATTACCGATACAGTTGCCAATAACGCGTTATTGCTGAACGCTATTGCGGGGCCAGATACCCTGGATCCACGTCAATATGGTGTTAGTAAAGCAGATTATTGTGCTGATTTGGACAAAGACCTGAGTGGCAAACGCATAGCTTTGTTGAAAGAAGGCTTTGGAAGAGAAGACTCTGAAGAAGACGTGGACCTTGCAGTCCGCCAAGCGACCGAGTCGCTAACGGCGCTGGGTGCGACGGTCGAAGAAGTGTCCCTGCCCTACCATAGTCTTGGGCATCCAATTTGGCTGGCAATCGCACTTGAAGGTTTGACAGCACAAATGATGCACCTGAACGGAGTTGGTACGGGGTGGAAAGGTTTGTATCCGACAGGATTGCTAGATGCGCATTCAGCCTGGCGTCTTCATGCGGACGACCTGTCAGATTCATTGAAAAGCTGCATGCTTACCGGACAGTACATGCTCAAAAACTACGGTGGTCGCTACTACGCAAAGGCACAGAATCTAAACCGCAGACTGACGTCAGAATACGATCGGGTGCTCGAGAGCTACGACGCTATCGTGATGCCAACTATTCCTATGAAGGCCACACCATTGCCGGCTTCCGATGGCTCAATGGCTGAGTATGTGCAGCGTGCCTTTGAAATGATTGGGAATACATGCCCGCAAGATGCAAGTGGCCATCCGGCAATATCTATACCCGTAGGAATTAGTGATGGATTACCCATCGGCATGATGCTGGTCGGAAAGCATTTTGATGAGACGAACTTGTACCAGATCGCAGGAGCATATGAACGCGAGAACGATTGGCGCGGCATCACCCTATAACTAAAATAGCCAAAGGACCCTACAATATGAATAATCATTCTTTCGCCCTGAAACCTATTCCCCTGTTGGTGATACTAGCCGGGATCTCAAGTAATTCTTATGCACAATTAGAAGAAGTTATCGTTACGGCGCAGAAACGGGCCCAATCATTACAAGACATTGGTATAACAGCTTCTGCCTTCAGTGGCGACCGTCTAAATGAAGCGGGTGTTACAGATGTTGTAGACGTAGCTGCATTGGCGACGAATGTTCAGGTCAACTATGGACTTGGGAATAACTTCTTCAACATCCGGGGATTGGGGCTTAACGAATTTGTGGCAAATCTTGATTCGCCCGTCGCTGTTCATGTTGATGAGGTCTATCAAAGCAAGGGATTTATGACGGGTATGACCCTGTTCGACATAGAGCGGGTGGAAGTCCTAAAAGGGCCTCAGGGGGATCTATTTGGTAGAAACACGACCGGTGGAGCTGTCAATTTCTTTACTCGACGGCCGGGTGAGGAATTTGGTGGTTTTGCAAAATTGACCTATGGCGACTATGAAACACTGAATGTGGAAGCAGCGGTTGATCTTCCCATTTCCGAGAGAGTTCACGCTCGTCTGTCCGGATACTTTACCGATCAGGGCGAGGGCTATTATTCCAACACGACGACCGGTTCAGACGAAGGATTTGTTAATGAGATGGCATTGAGAGCGCAAGTGAGTTGGTCGTTTGATCGCTCAGACCTTTTGTTCTCAGCTCACTATGGTAAAGATGACTCCGAGTTACATCCGTACGAAGGTCTCGGAATTAACACTGCAGCAGGGGATTTCTGTCCTGAATATCTAAACGGATCAGTCAGAGGTAATACGCCCGATTGTCT
This sequence comes from Halioglobus sp., assembly GCA_047650635.1. Taxonomy (GTDB): domain Bacteria; phylum Pseudomonadota; class Gammaproteobacteria; order Pseudomonadales; family Halieaceae; genus JBALVT01. The sequence continues at coordinate 36,091 of JBLHNQ010000017.1, read as the reverse complement.
TAGAGGGTTGGACTTGGCCGTTAACCCCAATGCAGACCTGGACAATCCTGCTCCGCATCTACAGCCAGGGGAGAATGACCCGTTTACTGTGCAAGGTAATTTAAGCTTCGAAGTGGAGAATGAATCTTGGGGTGGATATCTTCGTTACGAGCGAGAATTCGATACATTTGACCTGACGTCTATAACCGCCTACGAAGATTTTGATCAAAACCAGCGGGAAGACTCCGATGGTAGCCCTATCGATTCAGTTCAGGTTTATTGGTATACAGAGTTCGAGCAGTTTACTCAGGAAGTGAGATTAGTGTCCGATGAAAGTGCGGCCTATAGCTGGATTGTGGGAGCATTTTATGAACACGATGAACTCTACAATGGTGACTTCTTGACCGCGTTTGATATACCTGGCGGCGGACTAAACTTTCTCAATAATTACTCACAATACGAGCAGACCGTCGATGCACTTGCTTTTTTCGGCCATGTTGAATATCAGATAACCGATAAGATTCGACTGGTAAATGGAGTGCGGTGGTCTTGGGAAGAGACTGAGTTGGATGGAGGTACATTTGCAGGGACAGGCTTGACGGATATAGGTGGAGAAGAGCGACCTTCCAGTGCTTTGACCCCAATAGCGACCTCCGAGGCAACTGAGAACGGTGGAACACGGCGAGATGAAAACGTTTCATACAAATTTGGTGTTAACTATACGCCCTCTGACAACGCACTGGTTTATGGCTCAATTACAACAGGCTTTAGAAGTGGTGGATACAGCGTTGCCTTCGCAGCAAGTCAAAGTGAGCTTACTAACTTAGAGCCAGAAACGATTACGTCGTATGAAATGGGCTTTAAGTCTGAATGGAACAATACGCTGCAAATAAACGGCGCGGTCTTCCGCTACGATTATCAGGACGCTCACATCGATGTCGACGCTGACGGAGCTCCGGTGCCGATTACTGTGAACGCCGGTGACGTTGAAATAATGGGAGCGGAACTGGATGTGCAATGGGCACCAATTGAGAACCTCAATCTATCAGCGGGAGTTGGATGGGTAGATTCTGAAATTGAAGCCGATCTCACGATTAACACGGGTATTGGTCCGCAAAATTTGAGTGGAAATCGGACAGCATTCAGCCCAGAGTGGACTTTCACGGGGCAGGCCAGGTATCAAATGGATTTAAGCGATGGCTTAAGAGCTGTAGCTTCGACAGACATCAGCTGGCGTGATGAGGCATATCTCGAGGCCAATAATCAGCCCAGTAATTTACGGGACGACTACTGGCTGGTTAACGCTCGACTGGCGCTTGAATCAAGCGACGGCGATTGGTCTATCGCGGCATGGGGAAAGAACCTAACCGACGAAGCGTATCAGGTCTATTTAAATGATCTTCCAGCATTTGGCTGGCTATTGAATGGCTATGCTGCGCCTCGCACCTATGGCGTCACAGTAGCCTTTAATTTCTAGTGGGACTTTTGTCGACGCCGAAGTTCTTTTGGTTGGATTGATTCGATACCTGCACATTTAACCGTGCAGGGTTTTTCATGTAAGGCTCGACGTTAATCCTAGATAGAACAGTAAGCTAAAAAAGATCGGCTATTTGATTGTCTGAAATTCAACGCCATTTGCCTGCACTATATGCAGTTTAGACACGAGATGTCGGCTCTGTAAGGTGGATTCACCTCGAGAGGAATAAAAGTTGACCCCATCATCTGCCGCATCATCCAGCCTGCTGCAGTCTAGAGAACCTGCACTTTCGGCTAGGTGAGATAGCAAGTGAACGCCGTCGTAACACGAGCTGGAAAATTGATTGACGGCGGGAGAGTTTGCTCCAAATGTACTTTCATAGAACCGGGAAAAATTCTCAGCCGCTTCAGTGCCCAAGTTTTGATGGTATCCCATTGTTGAAAATAGATTCTGCGTATTGTTCGCACCAATTCCATACAAAATATTCTCTTCGATGGCGCAGCAATATCGGACTGTATGTTGATGAAGCCCTCGTTCTCCGAACTGTCGATTGAATAGAATGCTGCATTCGCCTAGGAGCGTCGTAAAAACAATATCAGGTTTGAGCCTCCCAATTTCATCCAGCTCGTCTTCGAAGGTCAGCTGATCAATAGGAACGTAATCTTCACAGAGGATCTTTTTCCCGTGCGAACTCAGGATTCGCTTTGCGACTGAATTTGTCGTACGAGGCCAGCAATAATCGTTACCCACCAGGTACCAGGAATTAGTATTAAAATTTTCGCAAAGCCAGGTGAACATTGACTCCATCAAACTTGCTGGTGTTTCTCCCGTCATGAAAACGCCGCAGCCATTTTCTCCCCCTTCATACGTGGGGGTATAAATAAAAGGAATACGGCCCTTGAGATTTTTTACTAATTCAACCCTGATATCACTTGTATGTAATCCCACGAGAGCTTCCAAACCTAGACCGTGAATCATGCGTAGCGTGTTTTGAGTCACTTCTCTGGCCGAGCCACTGGCGTCAATCGGCACCAGCTCAACCTGTCTGCCTAAAATTCCTTTGTACGTATTTAATTCTGCTGCCGCGAGCTCAGCACATTTTTCACTGGAAAGACCCCAGAGTCCTATGGGACCCTGATAGGGGAGTAGTAGGCCTATACGTAAAGTATCTGCTTTCATACTTATACTCGACTCGCAGAGAAATCACGGAAATACTGAAAAAAAGGCAGGTATTTGTTCTATTTGTAGAATAAATATCCGTGGACTATTGAAAAAGAGTACTGTTGCAATATAATCGTGTAATGTCAATGGTAAAGTTAGCGGGAAGGCGGGACGCCGTTTACGCAAGCTCTACATTTTTTGTAGTAAATCGCAATGATCGTCCGGCGATGGTAAATCACCATCCACAGCTCTTTTTGGCTTTCCTAAGTGAATGACTCGAGTCGTAATAGGTTTAGGATGATCTTAGAATAGAATGAGGCTTAGAGAAAAATGACACAAACAGCGGGCTCGGATATTCGTACTGAGCTAAATCGTCTCATACTCAGAGCAGAGTGGCACATGAGCAATCAACTGGCCGATTTTTTAAAACAACAGGGTGGAAATATGTCACCTGCGGGCTGGCTGGTATTGGAGACACTCGTTGGCGGCAAGGGGATGAGCATGTCCGAACTGTGCTTTACGACAGGATCAAATGACTCTACCTTGACCAAGGTTGTTGACAAAATGGTCAGCGATTCTTTAGTGTTCCGGCGACCGGATCCAAAAGATAGGCGCAAAGTAATAATATTTCGATCAAAGCGCGGTGCCACTCTTCACGAAAAGCTAAAATCTCAAGTTGAAAATAGCTATAAAGATCTTTTCCCCAATTGTAGTGATGAACAAGTCTTGTCCTTGGTGGGGCAATTGCAATCGTTAATGGCGAAAGATATTTCGGCTTGATGCAGATATAAATCCAGGAACATAAGGCGGGAAAATACTTTGCGGTTAGCAACGCTCAAACAGTGCCGCAACACCCTGTCCACCACCAATGCACAAACTGGAAACAGCATAGCGCCCGCCAGCGTTCTGTCGCAAAGTTGGCGGGCTCAGCAAGCCATTCTATACTCGGTTGCTAGAAACATCAGTTACAGGACGATAAATGATCAGCTTTCAAGGCCGACATCACCAGCAAGAAATTATTTTGCAATGCGCGCGGTGGTACGTGGCCTATTCGCTGAGCTAACGTGACCTTGAGGAGTTGATGCAAGAACGTGGCTATGAAGTTGATCACAGCACCATTCAGCGATGGGTCGTCTACACAGCCTCTATCAAGCAGTACAATGCCGATGAAAACAAGCGGGTTAAAATTCGGCAATGCAAATATCTAAACAATATTGTTGAGCAGGATCATCGGTTTATTAAGCGTATAATCCGACCCATGCCTGGATTCAAATCGTTCCGGTCAGCACAAGCCACGCTAGCCGGAATGGGGCTCTGGCAGATGCTTAAAAAAGACCAAAATAAAAGTTCGCAGCTAGCATGGGAGCAGTTTTACGCAAAAGGCACGTATCGTTTTAAATCGACCGGGACAGTACCGGATTTAGAGCAAATGATGCGTCATATTGAAGGATATAAGCCCGTCCGATAAAGTAATACCCTCTGGAAAGCCACCGCTGGCAAGGGCTGCGGAGCATTGTGTCCGTTTTGGACGGAAAAACCCTAGTACCCCAACTTCTTAGCCAATGCCTGCAGCCCTTTACCTCTGTTACTAAGCTTCCAGGCAAGAAAACACCCGTGATCCAAGTCTTCAGCTAAATCCAGTGCTATCAGTTCACCCTTGTTGAGCTGCTGTTGAATACGCTGTCGTGGCAGGTGGCCTATACCAATTCCTGCCAGTATTGCTTCACCTTTTTGATCGATATTCTGCACGAAAAACATTTTTCCCTCGCTGCTCAGGCCTGCACTGCGCGCAACGTCAATCATCGACGTATCATGGGTAACAACACGCCTGACTTTAGGCAGGGCCGCCGCGAACGCTTCTGGGTTATCAATCAGGCTAGCCAGCATATGGCCAGAGGCAATCACCGGAAGCAACTCTGCACTCGCCAGCTCTATCGCGCGATAGCCTTTTTGCAGCGGGACTGGCCCCGGGGATCCGACAATCAGGTCAACCCGGTCTTGCTCAAGCGCCTCCCAGCCACCATTAAGCACTGATTCGCAGATATCAATTTCCACTGTGGGATGCTCTTCGAGAAATTCGCGCAGTTGTGAGAAAAATACCGGGTACGATTGAACTGACTCAACAGCGATACTGATACGGGGCTCCCAGCCGGTGGCAACTTCTTTTGCCTTGTTTGCCAGACGGGCGGTGGCTTGAAGTATTTCTCTACCCTCTGCCAATATTAGGCGTCCCGCTGGCGTTAATACCGAGCGGCGCCCCTGGCGTTGAAAAACAGCAATATCCAGCTGCTCCTCCAACTTTTGTACGGCATAGGAAATAGCCGAGGTTGCTTTATTCAGTTCTTCAGCTGCTTTTGCAAAACTTCCACGTCGATCGATAGCGTCTATCGTTTCCAGAACCTCTATTGTTATGGGGTTTTTACTCATTTTGGCACCCTAAATAATAGTTCTAATATTTAGATCATTCTAAACTAAAAATGAGGGTTATTGCGAAAATTATAATCCTTACAATAGCTCCATTAGTTAAATTAGCCCACCAAAACTACCCAGGAGCAACACCATGAAATCACTAATCAAAAACCTAACTACCACAGCCACTGGCCTGGATACCCTGCCTCTTCGCGTAGGCGCCGGTGCGATCTTTGCAGCACACGGTGCGCAGAAATTATTCGGCTGGTTTGGCGGATATGGCCTGGAGGGCACCGCTGGCTGGATGACTTCCATCGGTCTTGAGCCTGGGCTGTTGATGGCCACAGCCGCTGGCGGCGCAGAATTCATCGGCGGCTTACTGCTTATAGCCGGCTTACTGGTACGCCCAGCCGCCCTGCTACTGGCTATCACCATGATCGTTGCGATTGTGACCGTGCACTGGGAAAACGGTCTCTTCATGTCAAACAACGGCTACGAATTTGGTCTGGCCTTATTGGTGATCAGTGTTGGCTTGGTGTTCAGGGGCGCCGGCAGCTTCAGTGTTGATAGAGCGCTGCAAGCCCAGCTGGCAACATAAGCGTCGTCCGTATAAATCAACATAATTGGAGCAACAACATGACCGTATTACATATCAATAGCACTGCACGGCTGAAGCATTCAAATACTCGCTTTATAGCCGAGTTTTATTCCAACGGTATTGCAGGAGCAGCATAATGGGTTTATTACAGAAGGGTGAATGGGTAGATCAATGGTACGACACCGGTAATAGCGATGGGGAATTTCGCCGCCAGGATAGTCGTTTCCGAAGCTGGTTGACGCCCAATGGCGAAGCGGGCCCCAATGGTGAGCCTGGCTTTAAAGCAGAAAAGGGACGCTACCACTTGTACGTGTCACTGGCTTGCCCCTGGGCACACCGCACATTGATTTTTCGCCAGCTAAAGGCGCTGGAAGACTATATCGATGTCACCGTGGTCGAGCCAATCATGCTGGAGAACGGCTGGGAAATGAACGATTCACTTTACGGCCTGGACTTCCTTTATCAGCTGTATTTAAAAGCTGATTCCAGCTATGAAGGACGCGTCACTGTACCGGTATTGTGGGACAAAAAAACACAGACCATTGTCAGCAATGAATCCTCAGAAATTATCCGCATGTTTAATACGGCGTTTAATCATCTAACCGGCAATACCAGCGATTACTACCCAAAGGCATTACAAGAGACGATCCATACGTTGAACGATCGTATTTACAACACTGTCAACAATGGCGTTTACCAAGCCGGTTTTGCTACGACGCAGGAGGCTTACGAAGCGGCATTTCACGCGTTATTTGATTCGCTGGACTGGGTAGAGGGGCTGCTAACGAAACAGCGCTATCTGGCAGGCCAGCAATTGACGGAAGCCGACTGGCGGTTATTTACCACCTTGATTCGTTTTGATGCCGTGTATTTTGGCCACTTCAAAACAAATCGACAATTACTGGCCGACTACCCAGCCATCAGTGCTTATGTGCGCGAGCTTTATCAAGTGCCAGGCGTTGCCGAAACCGTCAGCTTTGAGCACATTAAGACGCACTATTACGCCAGTCACTTAATGATCAACCCTACCGGTGTCATCCCCCTGGGTCCGGCACAGGATTTTAGCGCCACCCATGGCCGAGAAGAGATTGGAGAAGACAAATGAGCGAATTAATTCAACTTATTCCAGCCCGGCCAGCCCAGGATGGTGACGGGGTTAAAATTCACCGCTTGGCGGGTCGAGGACTGCATCAGGCACTCAACCCGTTCTTGATGATCGATGAAATAAACTCCGATGATGCAGCAGACTACATCGGTGGTTTTCCTGAGCATCCGCATCGAGGTTTTGAAACCATTACCTACATGAAGACTGGTCGCATGCGCCACAAAGACCATATGGGCAACGAAGGGGTTATTGCTGCAGGTGATGTGCAGTGGATGACGGCGGGGGCGGGTGTGGTTCACTCTGAAATGCCCGAACAGGAACAAGGTTTGCTGCACGGCTTTCAAATCTGGTTAAATTTACCTGCCGCCGAAAAAATGAAGCCGGCGGCTTACCGTGAAATTATCAGTACTGATATAACCCAGCAGCGATTACCGAACGGCACAATGGTGCGCGTCATCGCCGGTAGCGTAACAATCAATCGACAGTTGTTACGCGGTCCGGGACCCGAAAGCTCGACACACCCTGTTTTTGTTGATGTGCAACTGGGCGCTAACGAAACGGTCGAATTGTCTTTAAATACAGAAAACAAAGCACTGTTGTATGTCTATAAAGGCGCAACAGACCTTATCGCATCGCGCCAACTAGGTGTTTACGATAATGGGGGAAGACTAGCGTTGAAGGCCGGACCCTCAGGTGCAGAATTATTAGTGCTCAGTGGTCAGCCTATTAATGAGCCTATCGTGCAATACGGCCCTTTTGTGATGAATACATCTGAAGAAATTAACCGTGCAATAAATGACTTTCAGAACCCACAGTTTTTAAGCGGCCTAACGCTCGATACAAAGGGACCAATGTGATGAACCACGCCCATTAGCAGCGTGATTTGTACGATTGGGCATAAAAAATGGACTAAACGCCACAGACCATTTTAAACAGCAGGGCTATAGTGCAGCCATTAAATTGAAGTAAGCAAAGGAGGCGAGGTCATGACCTGCACAGCATCAGCCATACTGGCAACCAATAACCGAAAATTACGGGCATCGTTACGCCGGGTCAGCCATAGACCTTCGGGCCTGGCTCTCGCGCTGGCTTTCGTGTGGGGGGTGCTGTTGACAACGCTTCCGCTGACATCCCATGCCAATCAAGACCCTCTGGTCGGCATGAACCGAACTGTGCATGGTTTTAACAGAGCCATGGATAGCGCTGTTTTGAGGCCCATTGCTAAAACTTACACAACGGTTACTCCACCTTTTGTGAAGCGTCGTGTGAACAGTTTTTTTAACAATATTGACGATGTCAGAGTGGCGATCAATGCTTTGCTGCAGCTCAAATTCAAACAGGCTGCAGGAGACGCCACAAGAGTGGTGCTTAACACCACGCTGGGGCTCGGTGGCCTGTTCGACGTTGCTAACCCCGCGCTTGGTCTGGAAAAACACGACGAGGACTTCGGCCAAACACTAGGCTTTTGGGCGGTGAAGCCCGGGCCTTACCTTGAGCTGCCATTTCTGGGGCCCAGCACCGCTAGAGACTCAGCGGGCACATTGGTCGACACGCTACTCAATCCGCTTCAACTGCTGCGAGGTAGCCAGAGTATCGCTCTTGCAGCGGGTGATAGCGTCAATGATCGCGCCGCATTATTGGACGTGGAAGGGCTTATCAGCGGTGACAACTATGTTTTTATCCGCGAGGTTTACCTACAGCGCCGTGAGTCCCTGGTTCACGATGGACAAGTACAAGATTCCTTTAGTGGTTTCGGGTTCGGGTTTGATGAGGAGTTCTTTGAAGATATGGAACTTGATGCAGTGGACGCTGAAACGCCGCTGGGAGTCGCCAACAGCGACTGCTCATAACCTGCGGCCTAAGACTGTGCGTGGCGAATTTGCTCTTTGGCTACAACCATAGGAGGCAGAAAATTCTAGCCACAAGGCGGCGAGTACCGGGGTGTAGGAACGTCGCTGATCAGCACAAAAAATGATTGCCAAAAATACTGTATTTATGTACAGTACAGTCACATCAATAACCCACCCACGAGGTAACCCATGGCCATAGTAGCAATGTGGAAATGTGATCGAGATAACACCATGTATGAAAACAAGAAAGATGCCGATGCTCACGACAAGATGTTAGAACTGGCTGAAAGTTTTAGCCTGTTCCTCGGCAAACATATTGAAGGTATTAGTGAGGCAGATTCCGAAAATATAGGCCTGTTATTATCCAAAAACAAAAGCGTGCTCATTGCTGCCTGCAAAGGTAATCCGGACCTGTTATTGGGCCTTGGTGAGGATGAACAGCAAGAGGCGTCGAACATCACACCGCTTGCAGCGAAGGGGTAACTGATGATATCTGGCCTGTTTTTGTGTATGATATGCACCCATACAACAGTTATAGAATTAATATGGCGACTAAACCACTAAGAACGGCAGGCAAAAAGAAAGCGCCTGCGGCAATGGAAACCACCTCTTCTATTGAAGACAAAACTCAGGCCTTCCTGAAAGCGGGTGGAGAAATAAAACAAGTTAAGTCCGGGATTAGCGGCCAGGCAAACATGCCCCCGCCAAAACCTAAGCCCGCTGAATCCAAAGATTCGACATAACGCACCCTCGATGAAAGGGTTTACTCGGCCGCTGGAGACCACTGCACCGGGGCGGCCAATAATTCGGTAAAGCGCAATGCCTCCAACGGTTTGCTCAGCAAAAAACCCTGAGCATAGTCACAGTCCAGCGCTTGCAGAAAAGCAAACTGCTCCTCGGTTTCCACACCCTCGGCGACCACGGTAGAACCCAGTGCATGGGCCATCGCAATGGATGCCTCTATTAGTTGTCTGTCTTTTAGCGATGTGCCTATCTCGCACACAAAAGATTGATCGATCTTTACTACAGAAAAAGGGTATTTGCGCAGATAACTCAGAGAAGAGTAACCGGTACCGAAGTCGTCCATAGTGATGCGTATACCCATTGCTATTAACTTGCCTATCGCCTCCTCCACATACTGATCACTCGATATCAACACGCCTTCGGTGATCTCCAGTTCGATATTGGCAGCGCTTACCTGCGAGCTCTCGATAATCTCCGCAATCGTTTCGATCAGGTTGGGGTCGCGAAACTGGCGTGGTGACAAATTCACCGCAATGCTGAACTCTTCGTAACCCTCCTGCTGCCACGCTCTGGTTTGGGTCAGAGCCTGCTGCAGCACATAATAACCAATTTTAATAATCGCACCGGTGCGCTCAGCAACCTCAATAAACTCTTTGGGTGAGACCTGCCCGAGCGCCACATTATTCCAGCGCAAAAGAGCCTCTGCACCCATAATGCGTCGGCTGGAAAAATCATACTTGGGCTGATAGTGCACCGTGAACTCACGCCGACTCAATGCCCCCTCTATCTGTGTCTCGACCGCCATTTGGCGCTGCACTTGATGGTTCATATCCTCCTTGTAAAATGCATAAGAACCATGACCAACCGCTTTCGCCTTGTACATGGCAATGTCAGCATTACGCAACAGTATCTCCGCAGAGTCACCGTCCTCCGGATAGACTGCTATACCGATACTGGAGGAGACAATCACCGTATGTTGTTCGATAATATAATGTTTGCGCAGCGCCGCGAGGACTTTATTGGCAACGGCCTGTACGTCAAACACGTCATTACTATCGCGCAGGAATATCACGAACTCATCGCCACCGAGGCGCCCCACCGTATCGCCGGCGCGCACACAGGCCCTGAGCCTGTCCGCGGCAACACACAAGAGTTTGTCACCAAATTCATGACCGAGACTGTCATTAACTTTTTTGAAATCATCCAGATCGAGAAAGAGAACCGCAAACGCGTTTCTGGTGCGTACTGAATCGATGATCAACTCCTTCAAACGGTCCAGCGATAGAAACCGGTTGGGCAGGTCAGTGAGCGCATCGTAATTAGCCTGTAACTGCAGCTCCATAGCCTGCTTTTTAAGCAGCGAAATATCTTCCTTTACCGTCATATACTTATACGGCATTCCGCCATCGTCCTTGACCACAGAAAAATGTGCTCTCTCCCAGAACAGCTCACCGCTCTTCTTTTTGTTCTGCAACTCACAAACAAAATCATCTCCGTTTATCAGGCTCAACCAGAGCTCTTCATAGACCTCTGGTGGTGTGGTATCTGACTTCATTACACGGGGATTTTTGCCGCGGACATCGTCGATACTATAACCAGTGAGCTCCTCAAAGGCTTCATTCACATATTCGATGCTGCCATCGAGATCGGTGATAACAACGGAAACCGGCGCCTGCTCTACAGCATGGGAGATAATGGACAGGCGTTGCCGCGCTGTCTCAAGCTCGGTGATGTCCACCCCGGTACTGATATAAGCCGTGATTTCACCGCGTTCATTGCGCACTGCACCGGGCATACTCACCAGTACCTGGCGCACTTCGGTGCCGCCCTTCTTTCTGATACGAATTTCAATATCTTCCGAAGGTTTGTGGCTGTACAGGTCTTTCCAGAACGCAGTCAGCTTGTCATGGTCATCTTCGTGCAGCACGCTGACCAGCCCGGTGAGCTGTATCTCCTTAAGCGTCAGACCGCTTAAGTTGCAAAAAGCCGCGTTGACATAGACAACATGCCCGTTAATGTCAGACTCAACCACCGCTACCGACATACTCTCCACCAGCGCCTGATAGCGCTGCTCACTTTCTCGCAGAGCATTCTCCGCGTTTTTTTGCGCGGTCACTTCCACTGAAAACTGCAGTATCCCGGCGTTGACATTTCCTTGCTTAAGGGGAGCCATAGAAACCAGGAAATACCTGTCGCCCAAGTCACCATCGCCCGCCCTGCAAACCGATGCATTGTCAACGTGCAAGCCTGCCGCCGCAGCCCGGCACAAAGCACAGTCTGCCAGCGACACCGCGCAGTCATGAAACAGGCCGTGCACATGGCTTTGTCGAACCTCCTCCCTGTTTTTCCCAATAAGGTCCAGCCCTCTGTCATTGACCTGCACTATTGTGCAGTCAGCCGCGAGCAGCAACGCTGGATAAGGTAGCGCTTCGTAACTGCGGGCGTTGCTAGACAGTGTTTCGAAGGGGCGTGTCAGCGTGGTCTTGACGACCGCCAGATAGACAAACCAGAACGACAGAAACTTGAATAGGTGGCCTACTAAAAAGATCGGAGAATCTTCGTTCAAATACAGCGTGAAACACATTTCGGAGACTATCGTAAAGCTCATACTACAAAGCAGTAGCTTCAACGTTCCCACCGGAAATAAATGACGCAGTCGCACGTACACAACCAGCGCAGCCAACAGCACAGCGATAATGAGCAACTCAGCCTTTATCTTGGCCCCCGTCAGGCCTTGTGCGTCAATAAACACGGGTTTATCGACGTTGAGCGCCACGACAATAAGCAGTACAGCAATCAATGTCAGCACAAAAAAGGCCAGGCCGGAGTAAAAGCGCCGGTAGAAGAAAACCGGTGCGATCAGAAACAGTAGCGCCTCAAAAAACCGGGCATATATCCAAAAGTGCGTGGTGAGGCTCAGATCATGCACCCCAAAGAACGGCATTCCCGGCATGGAAAGCGCATGAAAACCATCTATGACGGCCAACGGCAGGTAGCCGCAACTCAAAAACCCGAGAAAACCACTGCTGGAGAAAGACCTTGTACTCCAGTAAACGGAAAATATGAGTACACCCAAACTGATGCAATACAGCTCGATAAGTGTATGCAGCAGTAGCTCGCTGTAATAATAGTTCAGGAAAAGATAAAAAATACCCAGAAAAACCGGGCTGAGAACATCACTGGAGAGCACGACATCTTTCCAGTTACGGGAAGATGATGAGATTCGAGCTGATGAGGGGGTGCCTAGTTTAACGTGCGTGCTGTCATGCGCCATAGGCTGAGTGTACAGGCATTCTCAGGCCCTTGCTAAGTCGTAACTCGAATATCGTTATTTATCTGATTCAGACAAATAACGGTAACAATATGTAGTCTCATCAGTTAACTAGTCACTACCCTCATGCTGCTCGAAACGGGATGCAAGAGCCAACTCCTCGCAATAGGCCTGCTCACCGGACTGCCAGCATACGGACACTGTCTCACGCTCAGACGCAAGTAGCTGTTTGAGTTTTGAAATGCTTGACCGTGTCATGGGCGTATCGTCAATGCTGGTAATAATGTCACCCGCTCGCAACTCACTCCCGCGCCCCAGGGCGCCTCTTGCAATAGATTTCACCACTGCCCCCAGGCGGTGCGGTCTGATGAGCAAGCCACTTCTATCCGCGCTTATTGGCACAGCGAACTGCTGATTAGGCTTAACAAACATGCGCTCATTGGGGTAGTCGAACACTACATTGAAATGGCTCAAAACCTCATTGCCGAGCAGGCCATTACTATCATCGTCGCTCTGCCCACCGGAAATGGAGTAACTAACCGGCACATAATTCAGCTCAAAGTCTGCAAGGGAAAAAGATTCAGACATTCCTACTTTGATCTGTACGTCTCCGGAGAGGCCCTGTCCCACGGTAGAAAAATATTCCCCAGGCTCATGAATCTCGCTGTGTGTTTCAGGGATTAGCGAAACAGGCCCTCTGTAGCCTGTATCAACCAGCAGTTTCACCGCGACCGACTGCTCTGGGGCAATGCTAATTTGCGTAGTAATGTATGGCACGCCAGACTGAAGCTGCAACGGAATTTCTCGCCAGTCATCATCGCGCAGTTCGATCCGTGCTTGCGCAGAATCTGGCTCAGAAAAACTGATTAGCTGTCGATCGTAATCGATCTCGACAACAAAGCGCTCAAAAAAGGGCGCGCCGATAACACCATCAAAATAAACCTCATCGAAATTGTTAAAGAATGGCACTGATTCCAGCGGTAAGTAGATAACAGATAGATCCTCGAGTCGAACGCTGCCCAGAGACAACGTAGTGTCTTTCACGACACGGGCCACCGGGATTGGTCCGGTGCCCACACCAGAAACCGGCAGCTCAGCCCCCAACTCCAGCGACAGTGTTGTGGTGTGACGACTCTCGAGGATTACCGCTGCAGCGGCGCCGCTGTCCAGCACAAAGTTCAGTGGCGCACTGCCGTTAATACTCACTGGCAACACGATGTGACCGTCGATCAACTCAAAGTGCACCGTGGTAGATTTCGCCTCATCGACCCAATGATGTGTGGCTACGCTATTGGCATAGCTAAACTGCACCATATCTGCAAGCTGGCAACCACTGAGAAAAACTAGCGAGGCTAATGCCAATCCAATAATGCCTGCCACCCGCTTGAGACTGAATGTTGTAATCTGCATTTTCAACTCCATTTCCATCTGAATCAACAAAGAAGATAACATCTTATTACAATATTTAATTATTGTAAAACAATAATTAAATATTAGTTGACAGTAAAATTACATCGCCCTAAAATTCGTCCACTAACGCGATCAGAGTAAATACGATGGGACGACTCGAAAGAATTCAACACATCAGCGCGGTGCTCCGCTATTTGCTGATAGCTGCCGCCACAGTAATAGGCAGCGCAGTCGCCATCGCCATGTTCACTCCCGGGCAGGAGTGGGTAACTATCGGTGAGGGCCGTTTTACCGACCTGTGGAACAGCGACTCAAGCAATCGTATGACGCTGATCGCGGTCATGGCGCCCATCGCCCTTACACTGGTTCTCGGTGTGTACTGGTTACAGCGCTTATTCGGTGAGTATCAAGCGGGCCGCTTTTTTACCGATGGCAGCATGCGCTGCTACGTCTGGTTAGTGTGGCTCAAGGTTATAACCTTTTTATACGGTGCTATCTGGCCGCACCTTTTAGCTAAATTATCAACGCACGGCGGTGTAACGGATTTGTCCGTGCCGATCGAGGCCGGCACTCTGGCCGAACTCACCGTCTTACTATTGATCGTACATTTGCTAAAAGAAGCGCAACAACTCAATGACGAAAACAAGGCCTTTATCTAGTTATGCAAATCATCGTCAATCTTGATGTGGTTATGGCGCAGCGCAAGATACGCTCCAAAGATCTGGCCCAGGCCATAGGCATTACCGAGGCAAATCTGTCCCTGTTAAAACGAGGCAAGGTGAAAGGCGTACGGTTTGAGACTCTGGCTGCCATATGCCGCCATCTGGACTGCCAACCCGGCGACATTCTGGAATACAGCGAAAACTAGAAACCGACCCAGGTTGACTGAATTGCAGGCGCCCGCATGACGATCCTCAACGATGCGGGACTGTGCTGTGAAAGAGCCCCGCTAGCTCAGTTTATGATAAAAAGTGCCAAATTTCTCTATTCCCAATTAACGTGTTCTACTACAAAATCCCGCTCCCCCCAAGGGGGGGTGGTCTATCTGATTTTTGTTATATGGGTACAAAGGTACTTGGCATGGAAAGTATATCAAAACTAATGCAGTTTCCTTTGGCTACTCTGGGAGACGCCCCGATTACTCTGGGCCAACTGCTCTCGGTTGTCGCGCTGGTTCTACTGGGCGGTTTGTTAGTGGTCTGGAGTGCCCGATTTCTTCGCAAACGTCTTGCCGGCCGTCACGTTAATGCTGACCTTGTGCAGGTAATATCACGTGCCTACCTGGTGCTGGGCTTTGTACTGCTGGCCTTTATCACCCTGGACTTTCTCCAGATACCTCTTGCCGCGTTCGCTTTCATATCCGGCGCAGTCGCTATTGGTGTCGGATTTGGAGCCCAGAACATTATCAACAATTTTATAAGCGGCTGGATACTCATGTGGGAACGGCCCATTAAATTGGGTGATTTCCTGGAGTTGGGAGAGGTAAGGGGCACGGTTGAATCAATCAACACACGCTCCACCTGTATACGCCGGGTAGATGGTGTGCACTTGCTCGTACCCAATAGTTATTTACTGGAAAATACCGTCACAAACTGGACGCTTCTGGATAAGTTAGTAAGAACATCAGTTCGACTCGGCGTGTCGTATGGATCAGATGTCCAACTAGTGACAACTCTGCTAAAGAGGGCCGCCGAGGAGCATCCCGATGTACTAAAAGATCCCGCGCATGCAGTGATCTTTGATGACTTTGGCGACGACGCTTTAATCTTTGAGGTCAATGTGTGGGTACACGCTACGGGTGAGCGAGGCATTCGTTTAATACGCAGTGACTTGCGCTATAAGATTGACCAGCTGTTTCGGGAAAACGCCGTGGTTATTGCTTTCCCTCAGCGAGATGTACATGTTGATGGACAGATAGTATTACAACAAATGTCTGACACCTGAATTCAGGTCTGGACTCATACACTGAGCGTAAAGGTGGACATAAAATGAAACTCGCAATTCTCTCTTGTAGCCCAAATGCGTATAGCACCCGCCGCCTGAAGGAGGCTGCTGAACAACGCGGTCACACTGCAAAAGTTCTGAATACGTTGAAGTTTGCCATTGATCTAGATAAAGGGTCACCAGACCTGTATTACCGTCAAAAACCGCTTAGTGGCTATGACGCCATGTTACCCAGAATCGGTGCGTCGATAACGTACTATGGTACGGCCGTGGTCAGGCAGTTTCAGGAAATGGACGTGTTTTGCGCAAATACCGCGCACGGTATTTTAAACTCACGCGATAAACTGCGCAGCATGCAGATACTGAGCCGACATCACATTGGAATCCCTAGAACAACTTTTGTGCGGGACAAAAAGGACGTGCTTCCGGCCATTGCCAGGGTTGGCGGTGCACCCGTGGTGATCAAACTCATTGAGGGCACACAGGGCATTGGAGTGCTACTCGCTGAGTCCGATAGGCAAGCAGAATCAATCATAGAGCTGCTGCAAAGCCAGAAGCAAAACGTACTGATTCAGAAGTTTGTCGCGGAGAGCAAAGGTAAGGATGTTCGTGCATTTGTTGTTGGGGACCGGGTGGTAGCAGCGATGCGTCGTGTTGCTCAGGGGCAGGAATTTCGCAGCAATGTGCATCGGGGTGGTATTGCCGAACCTATAGAACTTGATGAACAGTACCGTGAGACGGCGATCAGGTGCACACAGATTCTTGGCTTACAGGTTGCCGGTGTCGACATGCTTGAGGGAAAGGATGGACCGCAAGTTATGGAGGTTAATTCTTCTCCCGGGCTCGAGGGTATTGAGACATGCACAGATCTCGACATTGCCGGTGCGGTTGTTGATTACATTGCTGCCCAAGTTGATTTCCCGGAAATTGATGTGCGACAGCGCCTCACCGTCAGCAAGGGTTATGGCGTGAGTGAAATTTACATTCCGGAGGGGTCCAGGTTCGTCGGTAAGTCCATCGTTGAAACCAAGCTCTCCGAGAATGATGTCAACGTATTAACCTTATATCGAGGCAGCAAAATTATTCCCAACCCACGTGGTGGTCGTACTTTGGAGCCGGGTGACAAGCTGCTGTGCTACGGCAAACTGGAGGCCATGAAGGGTATGATTCCGGCTCGCACAAGGCGCAATCGTCGCCCCGAGGTCAAGGATCTGGACTCTATAGTCGCAGATAGCCATCCGACCCCGTCGGCGGAGTAAGTGGTTTATGAATGAACTGAATATGCTGGGCTGGCGTGAATGGGTTGGTTTTCCAGACCTGGGAATCAAGCAGATCAAAGCCAAGGTCGATACGGGCGCTCGTACCAGTTGTTTGCACGCATTTCTGGTAGAGCCTTTTGACCGGAACGGCATTCCCTGGGTGCGTTTTGACATACACCCCAGTCAGCGTAATTCCAGTAAGGTGATACGTTGTGAAGCACCTATTCTGGAGCAAAGGGTGGTGCGAGATTCCGGAGGGCATGAAGAGTTACGCTATGTCATACAAACTGTCGTATCAATAGGTGATAGCAAGCACGTGGTGGAAGTCACCCTAAGCGACAGGGATAGTATGAAATTCAGAGTATTGCTTGGCCGAACTGCTATTAGTGGGCAGTACGTGGTCGACCCACAAGGGTCGTACTTGAGAGGAAAACGGAAGGTGAAGAAAAACACAATCGATTCATCAATGCCCCTCGAGGCTGTCATGCTCGATCATCAGAGAGATCAATAGTGACCTCATCAATTACTGAATTAACCATCGGTGGCGTTAGCATTAAGCCCGGCGAACGCCAGGTCATCGATGTACCCGTTGCCGCCATGTATACCCACGATGATCTGTCAATAACCGTACAGGTTCTGCGTGGCAAGCGCCCCGGGCCGACGCTGTTCATCAGTGCTGCCATACACGGTGATGAGATTAATGGCGTGGAAATAATACGTCGTCTTCTTCAGCACAGGTCGCTCAAAAATATTCATGGCACACTGTGCGCCATACCGATTGTTAATGTTCATGGCTTCCTTAACCACACACGATACTTACCAGATGGCCGCGACCTCAACAGGTCATTTCCCGGTTCAGCCAAGGGCTCACTGACGGGCCGTGTTGCACATACCTTTCTGCAGGAAATCGTCAACAAGTGTAGCCATGGCATAGATCTGCATACAGGCTCGCGGCACCGAAGTAACTTCCCTCAAATTCGGGCTGATTTGGACAACCCGCAGGCCAGGGCAATGACAGAGGCTTTTGGCGTGCCTCTGGCTATTGACTCCAAGATACGTGATGGTTCGCTGCGCGAGTGTGCGGGTGATGCTGGAATTCCCGTTATTCTCTACGAGGCCGGCGAGGCTCTGCGGTTTGAGGAAGCCTACATCCGAGCAGGCGTAAAAGGCATTATCAACGTAATGCGCAGCATCGGCATGCTGCCCAAATCCCGCAGCAAAAAAGCGCCGACGCCTCTTATTATCAGCGACCAGACCAGCTGGGTGCGTGCACCCGAAAGCGGTATTCTCAGATCATTCATTCCGCTTGGGGGCAAAGTGGTGAAAGGGCAAACTATCGCCATGGTTAGTGACCCAATGGGCACTACACAGACCGCTATTGAAGCACCCGACGACGGAGTTGTCATTGGGCGTACCAACCTTCCTCTAGTCTATGAAGGCGATGCCACCTTTCATATCGCTCAGTATGGCCGCAAGGTAGGTGCTGTAGAAAAGCATGTTGAATTGTTTCATGAAGAGTACCAACCAGATCCTGCCACCGATACGCCTGAGGGTCCTGGTGTCACTCCTATTGCCTGATCTTGACAAGCACAGATGAAGATATAGTGCCCAACTCCGTCATCGGCAACTCCAGCGTGATCAAGAACTGGCCCGCTTCCAAAAGTTAGTCACTGCGTGTTTAGGCGTCTTGGCCAGCTTCTGCATCAGCCTAAAATCTACCGCCGATAAAACGTATTGTTGTCGAATGTTCTCTAACATAGCCAACCACAGTTTCGCGGTCATCTCAGAATCATAGAGTGCTCGGTGAAAGACGCCCTCTGCAGGAATATTCAGGTGTGCGACCAACGTGCCCAATTGATGATTGGGCGCATTTTGGTAAATGCGCCGTGCAGCAAGCATAGAACATGAAAACTGACCCGAGTAGTTCGTCGAGATCCTATCAATCTCGGCATCGAGAAAACGTTTATCAAACGATGCGTTGTGAGCGACCAGGTTATATCCTGCTATAAACTCAGCGAAATCTTGCATGACTGTAGCGCAAGATCTGGCGCCCGAGAGCATCTCATTAGTAATCCCCGTATAGGATTCGATAAATCCGCTCACACGCCGCCCTGGATTCATCAGTTCCTGAAAGCGGGCTGTCACCTCACCGTCTACAATCCTTACCGCTCCGATTTCGATGGCTCTATCGCCGGCATCAGGCGACAGACCCGTAGTCTCGAAATCAAGAACCACCACTGTGTTGGCATTAAACATTGTATTGCCCGGAGGACTCTACAGCGCGCTTGTGATACTTAACTCGTCTCACCTATCAGTTGACAGCCTTAATCGGCTCCAAGCCTGCGTCGGTGCGCTGCTCATCCATAGCCAGACGCAGCTTTTTAGCCCAGCGCCTGAACATACGATTGGCGTCGGCCCGGTTGCTAACCGAACTGGCCCAGCGTGCCATACCGTAATCCGTCATGGCGCGTCTATCGACCAAGCGCGCGAGAATTTCACCGCTAACCGAGTCGAACAGTTCAAGGTAGAGGGTAGCTGCACCGGCGGAGGCAACGTAACTAGTAACTCTCCCGGCCACGGGAATGTCCGGTGCGGTGATCTCCAGGTCGATCAGGGCGGGGCGCAAAACCATGACTTTGTCGCCGGCATTGTCTACGAACTTATAACCGCCAACTTGATCCAATTCCTTCTTGAAACTCTCATGTAAAAGCTCGGAGGCCTCTCCTTTGATCTTTTCCATATCTTTGTTGGAAACACGACGACCGCCCACCTTGGTATCTCGCTGCCAGTTCTTCTTAAATGCCACATAAGCGTCCAGCATCAAAAACTCTTCATAAACGCTGAAATCAGCACCTGGCTTGACATAGAGCAACGCCACGTCTGCACCAGACACCAAGTGCAAGCCATCATGGCTAATCTCCGGGGGATCAGATTGCACGCCCAGGCTGGTAATGGCCGCAAATGCAACCAGGAGGACCAACAAGGCAAAAATCTTACCCGGATGGAATAATCTGGCATTGGTTGTAGTCATCATCTACTCCTTAAAAACCATAACTGAGATAGATGCTGGGCCCCGCGAACTCTGCATCCAATTTGTCCAGGCCGTTACTATTGGTGGACGTCACATCCATTTTGGCGATTTGATAGGCAGCACCAAGTCCAAAACGATCGGTAAAGCGGTACTCTGTGCTGATGTTCACATAGGTATAACTACCATCAATGTCGTCGATTTCGAGACTGAGCCAGCCGCCGCCTGCCTTCACTTCCCACCGGGGTGTGATCAGATAAGTTAACCCGCCACGCAGATTGGGGAGCGGTGCAAGAACATCGGCGGCGGCTCTAGTCGTATTCTGAACAGTGCTGTCGGCCCCTCCCTCTATACCTATTGTGCCTGCTATCACAGCCTCAAAATCAAAAGCGTGAAGGCCGGCGCCAACGGTCACTTCCCACTTATCGTTGCGCACAATTGAATAGCCCAGATCGACGAGGTAGGTATCCATACTAAAGTCTGTTTCTACTGCGGCACCCGTGGTGTAGGACTTACCATCAAAATTAAAATCAAAAGCCGCCTCGCCATTACCGTCCAGTTCAAGCCTCTGGTAAGTGACGCCAAGCGACCACTTGTCGGCAAAGCGCCAGCGGTAATACAATTGGAAGGACTCACCCTTATCGTCCATTCCAAGATCGTCGATCAGGTCGATTTCGATTGGCGGCCTTGGGTCAACCGTAGATTGCACTGTGATGTCAGCTGTCTGGCTTAAAACGCCCAAACGGAAATAATGCGTATCATCTATCGTGTTGCCGGCCGCCACTGCGACTGTAGAAACCACGGTAGTAATACCGAGAGCCATAGCCATTTGCGTGTAATTGATCATAAATACCTTCTTTTTATTGGTGGAACATGCTTCATTCTAGCAGTATGTTCAGCTATGAGCCCCTCGCGGCTGTGAGGCCACTTTTGCCCTATACTTCGGACAATGAATAAAGTCACCCCAAAAAAACCAACAGCGTCTGCACAGATTAGATGTTTTACGTGCCCTGATGATGTTTCTGGGAATCATTTTGCATACTGCAAAGATGTACATGACACTTCTCATTACCGACTACATTATGCAGATTCAATGCGTTCAGTGAGCATGCTGCTATTTTAATTTACCTTAATACCATTCGCATGCCTACTTTTTATCGTCTCTGCGGCGTCTTTACCGCCCAATTATTCTGCCTATTGTGGCCCTGGCACTGCTGTTACATAATTGGCATGTGGCTGCGGAGTTAAAATTTTTTATAGTGGGCGTAAGCACTTTTATTATTCACTTATCACTTCTGGGTTAGAGATTCTATAATAGGTGAGCTGCTGAATAGTCGACGTTACCCAGACTCTCCATTCGATTTTTAGACTAGACACAGTTTCAACTTAAAGAGGGAGATTAAACATGAAATCAGTGTGTTTGGTTATTGGCGCCGGCGCCGGTATTGGCGGAAATGTCGGCAAGCGCTTTGCTGCCGACGGCTACCATACGGTGCTGTGCAGGCGAAGTGACGAAAAGGGTCTGAACCACATGGTGGCAGACATCGAAGCTGCGGGCGGCTCAGCCACCGGCTACCTGTTAAACGCCATTGAAGAAGGTAGTATCGAAGAACGCGTGGCTGCAATAGAAGAAGAGATTGGACCCATTGAAATTGTCGTTTACAACCTGGGTGCACAAATAGGCGATCGCCCTTTGGAGGACACCAGCTACAAGGCGTTTGAAATGGGCTGGCAACTAGCCACGTTTGGTTTGTTCCGCACCGCCAAGGCGGTATGCCCAAGCATGGAAGAACGCGGTAAGGGTGTCATTTTGGTCACCTCGGCCACCTCGGCAATGCGCGGCAACGCGGGTCAGCACTCCCACGCAGCGGCCATGGGTGGTCGGCGCATGTTATGCCAGTCGCTCAACGCGCAGTTTGCAATTAAGGGCATTCACGTGGCACATATTCTCATCGATGGCTCTGTGGACGCTCCCGATACGCTGGGGAAAATGCTCGGAGCCGAGCAGTTCCAGCAACTGCGTGACAGCCGGGGCGGAGAACACGACGGACTTATGCTGCCGCAAGAGATGGCAGAAACCTACTTTCACGTGGCACATCAACACCGCTCTGCCTGGACCCATGAACTGGATCTGCGGGCGTTTTCTGACCTTGCTTGGTGGAACCACTAACCTTTTACAAAAAGGCAATAAATCAGGAGAAACTATATGGCCAAGCTGGATTTTATTTTCGACTTTGGAAGCCCAAATGCATATTACTCATACAAGGTGCTGCCTGACATTGTTGCGCGCAGCGATGGTGAACTGAACATTAAGGCTGTGCTGCTTGGCGGCCTGTTTAAAATCACGGGAAACCAGCCGCCGATGATTGCCTTTGGCAAGGTTAAGGGTAAACTTGAATATGAAATGCTTGAGAGCAAACGCTTCGCCGACAAGCACAATCTTACAGATTTCAAATTCAACGCCCACTTTCCGGTGAATACAATTAGTATTATGCGCGGGCTATTGGCCGCACAGGAGCTAGACTGCGAGAAGCTATACATGGATGTCGTACTGTCTGCCATGTGGGAGCAGAGCCAGAAGATGGACGACCTGGAAGTCATGGCAAAAGTGCTGAACGAAGGCGGGCTCGATGCCGCAGCAATTCTGGAGCTCATCCAAACGGATGCCATCAAGGAAAAGCTAAAGGTTAATACTCAAGCGGCGGTAGATCGCGGTGCATTTGGTATTCCAACTTTTTTTGTCGGCGACGATATGTTCTTCGGCAAGGATCGACTCGAGCAGGTTGAAGAACTATTAATGAAAAGGAGAGAGTGAGTGGCCTACGACTTAACAGGAAAGATAAAGCTGGTTCAGGAAGCGAAGACATTCGAAAGTGGGTTCACCAAGCGTGAAATGGTCGTTACAGTGGAAGACGGCAAGTACCCCCAGGAAATCAACATCGAGTTTGTTCAGGACAAGACCAGTCTGCTTGACAACCTTAGAGTCGGACAGGAAGTTACCGTCACATTCGATATCCGTGGCCGTGAGTACAATGGACGATATTTCAATAATCTCCAAGGCTGGAAAATTGTTACTGCCAGCGACGAGAATTCCATGACCGACTCAGAGCAAGCTCCCGCACCACCCCCTGGCTCCCCAGCTGATTACGACGATGACATCCCGTTTTAATTAGGAGGTTTTCCCCTTTTTGTACACCAAAGCTGATAAGCCGATTAGCTTGTCGGGTGCAGTCGGTGCGAAGCCTACGCCACAGTTGCCCATGGCAGCCGCAGTAACACCGTGCCAGCTTGCCGGTGCCATCCACCAGCAGCCCATTGCGTATAACTAGATCATGCATCTCGCTCATAGTGGTTCACCCCGTGAAAATATGCGTTAACTATAGCGTAGTCTAGATAACTTACCGCCGTACTAGCTACGACTTATCACTATCTGCCACAATGGTCGCCCTTCCAGACCAGATGAAAAACATGCCTGTAGTCAATTATCTTAGCGAACAAGACTGATGAGTAGAAAAACAATAGTGCTTCCCGAGCGTTTTATATTCTCGACACAATACGACGTGCTTTATTCCGACGTAAATTCAGCCAATCACCTGGGAGCGGATCGCGCGCTCCCCATCGCCATGGAAGCCCAGCTACGCTTCATCAAACATCTGGGCTACGATAACGCGACTGCTTTTGAGGATGCCGGGCTGATCATGGTGCATTCAGAAGTACAGTACCTCGCAGAGGCCACCTACAGCGACCGTTTAAAAATTGAATTGGCGATCGACAACCCCCTGGAAAAGAGTTTCGAGTTAATCTACCGAATCATGAATCTTTCCAAGAGTAACGAAATGGCCCGCGTAGTGACGACATTGGTGTTCTTTGACTATCAGCTAAAACGCGTTGTCGCTGTGCCAGACACTTTTCTTGAGAGAGTCAGGACAGTCGAGTCTGCAGATTATGAGTAATGCTATGGGCGGGCAGAGGTGCGGAATGACCGCGCACAAATGTCCGCGGCAAATTTTCAGCTGCATAGAACTCTGAATCACCGAACTGTGCCTGTATTTTCGATTGCGTTGAAATACTATACAATCAACTCCCTCGGCAGAGCCACCTTCGCGGATTAGCTCAATGCCCTAAAAGTGGAGAAGCAAAAAAAAAATATGGTTAGCGCAGAGAAATATTACCTAAGTTCCGACGTCTGCGCGCCGATACTTATAATTGCAGATGATTTGAACCTGAACGCGATAGACATACTAGACGGTGTTGGTTCCTCTGCCAGCGAGCTTCGCAACCCCGCACACCTACTTTCGACGGAAAGCTATTTCCGTCTTCTTCAAAATGTAATCGACCGAGCTGGCAATCCAGCACTGGGCCTTAGTGCAGGGCTTCTCGCCTCTTTCAAAGCCCTGGGCATTCTGGGACTGGCCATACTCAGCGCCGAAACCTTCAAAGAAACCGTAAAGCTGGGCGCATTATATGGGGCCGTCTCGGGGTCTATGGGAAAAACCAGCTATGTGGAGCGAAACACTGAACTGGCTTTCCAAATTGAAATTCCGCCCTTGTCTCCCGCGCTTCTCCGCTATCTAATTGATGAGCAATTTGCCTCTGTATACAACTACCAAAAAACCATTCTGGGCGATGATTACTCGGTGTCTGACAAATCAAGGGTCATTGCGAGCAAAGTTTGCTTTACTTACCCTGAACCTGGCGAAGTAGGCCTATATCGCTCGCTTTTTCGATGTGAGCTTGAATTCGATGCACCGTATAATCAAATGTGGATAAGACCAGATGTTCAGGATCTCCCCCTGCCACTGACCAATAAATCGGCATTTATTCTGTGCGAAGCGCAGTGCAAAAAGCTACTATCCGATCGCAAGGAGCAAAGTCCTCTGGTAAGTAAAGTGCAAAGCCTGTTGTTCCAGAACCCGCGGAATTTCCCCTCCCTTGACGAAATGGCACAAAGCCTCAGCATCACACCCAGAAATTTACGACGGCAACTGAGCGATAGCGGATACAACTACAGCCAGCTTATATCTAATGTTAAGTCGCAATGGGCCAAAGAGCTTCTTGCTAGCCAGACCCTGTCGATTGACAAAATCGCAGAGTTGCTCGGCTACACAGAAACAACCAACTTTAGGCGGGCATTTAAAAGCTGGACGAACATCAGCCCAAGCCAATTCAGGCGAAGCTAGAAGCCCTGCCAACACCATAGCTGGTCACAATTGATCAAATTATGGTCAATCCTCACCTATTTCATGTCTGTATAACTGTCTACTATACACCGCTCTCATTCCACCCTGCCGGCACAGACTGCCAGGGAAACAAAAACGATTAAAAAGGTACCTTAGGTGATGAAAACAGCAGCACGGCCCAATAATAAAAGATTTTTGGTTTTAGCCACCACGATGGCTCTCAGCACACAGATAAACGCTGCAAATTTGCTCGAGGAAGTTGTCGTTACAGCGCAAAAACGTGCGCAAAACCTAAACGACATCGGTATTGCCGTCAGTGCGTTCAGTAGCAATCAAATCAAAGATCTGGGCATTACTGACGCGACAGACCTTGCCAAGTTCACGCCGGGCCTACAACTAACCGAAACCGGTGTTACTGGCGTTCCCGTTTATACCATTCGAGGCGTAGGTTTCGATGACTACAATGCAAATAGCTCATCAACTGTCGGTATTTACGTTGACGAGGTAAACCTACCCTATCCCACCATGACCCGTGGCGAAACTTTCGACATGGAGCGCATAGAAATACTCAAAGGCCCCCAGGGCACGCTATATGGACGTAACAGCACCGGCGGCGCAATAAACTTTATCACCAACAAGCCCAGCGAAGAGTTTGAAGCAGGTATCACTCTGGAATATGCGCGCTATGAAACCTTTCGCAGCGAAGGGTTTATTAATGGCTCTCTGGGCGACTCGGTAAACGGTCGCTTGGCATTTGCGCACACCCAGTCTGGGGAAGGTTGGCAAAAAAGTGCATCAAGCAATGAGACACTGGGAGAGTTAGATAAAAACGCGTTGCGCGGCATACTCGACTGGACCATCAGTGATGCCATAGATCTTCAATTCAACGCGCACTGGTACGAGGATCAGTCGGAAAACCCAGCGCCACAGTACTTCGCCTATGTGCCCTTGGTTCCAGGTCTCGCGGGCTTCTTCCCGGCCCCGCCGCTAGAGCAGCAACCCGATTTAGACGACCCTCGCAGTGCCGATTGGAGCCGAAACTTTACACCCCAGCGTGACAATCGCGGTGCGGGGGCTTCTGTCAGGCTGAATTGGGACATGGGAAGCGTCTCGCTCATTTCTATCACTGCCTACGAAGAATTTAAACGGGATGAAAGCAACGACTGGGACGGCACCGCCGTTGAAAACCTCGATGTATTTATGGATACAGAGATCGAAGCCTGGAGTCAGGAAATTCGACTGGTTTCAAACACCAACTCGGCTCTGTCGTGGATGGTGGGAGCTTATGCTTCCGGTGATGAGGTTGACGAGTCTTGGGTAGCCAAGGGGAGCCAGTCTACTATTTACTACGGACTATACGGTGCCGTAGACACACGATACACACAGGACGCGAGCACCGCCGCCTTGTTTGGCAATCTGGAGTGGAACTTCTCTGATCAGCTACGCCTTAATTTGGGTGCTCGATACACCAAAGAAGATCGTGAATTCGAAGGATGTACTTACGATGTCGACGGTGGGTTATCCGGTCTCTATAACCTCAACTTCGGCCCCACAGAAGGCGTGGCAGACCGCACCATTCTGTCCAGCAGCGCATTGTCTCAAGGTAGCTGTGTGGCGGTAGATCCCAGCCGGGCTCAACTGACTATCGATCCGAGCACCGGCCAATCGACCTATTTCAGTGGTGTGTCTGGCGTGTTTAAAGACGACTTCAGTACTGACAATCTCTCAGGAAAGATTGGCCTGGATTGGTTTCCCAATGAAGACTGGCTGGTTTATAGCAGCATCAGCAATGGCTACAAGTCTGGAGGATATAACGGCGCAGCCGCTTCCACCTGGGACCAGCTTTCCCCCTACGACGAAGAGACCTTACTGGCCTACGAATTCGGTTTCAAAGCCACCTTACTCGACGGCAGCATGCAGCTGAACTCTTCCGCATTTTTGTATGATTACACTGACAAGCAAATTGTAGGGTTTACAAACGACCCGGTATTTGGCTTGCTAACACAGCTGGTCAACGTGCCCGAATCGGAAATTCTCGGCGTGGAAGCCGGACTTGACTGGACACCCCTCGATGGGCTCTTCTTTAAGCTTGGCGCGATTTGGCTAGACTCCGAGGTCAAGGAATATGAAGGTTTGGATGGCGTAGGAAACCAGCGGGATTTCGCCGGAATGGAACTGGCACAGACATCGCAGTGGCAATATAACGCCATGGCGAGCTATGAATGGCCCCTTACTGAAACCTTGAACTTGCGTGTAGCCGTCGATGTAAACTACAAAGACGAATACCAGTCTGCCATCGACGACAATGACCTGTTCCATATAGAAGACTACACCATCTGGAATTCTCGCCTCGGCCTGGTTTCCGCTGACGGGCGCTGGCAAGCCACTCTGTGGGGTAGAAACCTCACCGATGAGTATTACTACACCAGTGCCAATCTCTCCAACGATTACTGGTTTCGAACCGCTGGTAAAGGTGCCACCTACGGAGCCACCTTCACGTATAACTTTTACTAGTCACCACAGATAAAGTAGCGGGCGGAAAAGAGGCATGAGTATGTGGCAGGAAGTGGGCGAGAATATAACTGTAATTGCAGCTGTCATTTATGGCTCGCTCATTCTGGTGGAGCTGACTTTGAACTGGCGTTCAAAAGCAGGGTTGTACACCTTGAAAGATACGCTTTGTAGCCTAACGATGGGTGGGTTTTACACCGTAACCAAGCTCCTGATGAAAGGCACAACCCTATTCCTGCTATTGCTGGCGCAAGAGTTTGCTTTATTTGATTTTGGGGTAAGCTGGTACGCATTTATAGCTGCCTACGTTGTCACCGACTTCTTTTTCTACTGGCTGCATCGGTTCATTCACGAAATTCGGTTTGGCTGGGCCGCGCATGTCAATCATCACTCGAGTGAAGAGTTTAATTTAGGGGGCACCGCACTTCGGCAATCGTTTGCGGAGCCCTTTATGGAAGCCCTTTTTTATAGTCCGATTGTGTTGCTGGGTTTCGATCCGTTCATGGTTCTGGCCGCCCTGGAGCTCAATTTAATTTATATGTTTTGGATTCATACTAAATCCATCGGAAAATTGCCTCGCCCTGTCGAATGGCTGCTTTCTACGCCATCCCATCACCGAGTTCATCACGCTAGCAATGTGCAATACCTGGACAAAAATTACGGTGGCACCTTCATTATTTGGGATAGGCTGTTTGGAAGTTTTGCGCAAGAACAAGAGGCTCCCATTTTTGGTATCCCCGACCAGATCAAGACATTTAACCCCATCAAGGCGAGCGTGCATGGCTGGATAGAGCTGCTGGCCGATATGCGCGCCACAAAGGGGGCCGTGAATAAGTTTCTCTATTGCGTCATGCCGCCAGGCTGGGCTCCCAATGGAACGGGGCAAACCACCCGGCAAAAACAGGCTGCCTACCGAATCGCAAACAACAAAAACTGAAAGCAGTGCGTTTGCGCTATTTCCTGTGCGGCGCTGCGGCCATTTTAGTTCTGGCACTAGCTGCGCACTTCATCACCCCAGGCCCTATTGCCCCATTGGCAGTAAAAGTCACCGGGGTGGCTCTAGCACCAGAAAACACCTATCAGCTACGCCTAAGGCCGCTGGGCTCAGCCGACCAACCAAATCCCGAAGCAGTGGCCATTGATAGCGCTCACAGAGTGTACAGCGGTTCAGAAGATGGCTGGATTTATCGCACATCACTCAAGCCAAAAACGGTCTACACCCGGCGTTGGGCCCACCCCGGCGGCTACCCCATAGGCATGGATTTTTCCCCCAGTTCGGAAGAGCTATGGGTAGCGAACTACCCTCTAGGACTGCAGCGTATATCGCACCAGGGCGACGTTGTTACAGTGGTCACCGAATTCGACAACTTCCCAATCGGCTTTGCAGACGATGTGACTGTAGGCAGTGATAATACGGTTTACTTCACAGATGCCAGCCGCCGTTTTAATCCACATACGGCCGCCGCCGATGAGCCCTTTATATTGTGGGAACTGCTTGAAGGGCGACCCAATGGACGAGTGCTGGCCTACCAACCCGATACGGGGGAGACAAGCGTAGTGATTGAATCGGCGTATTTCCCCAGCGGAATCGCCCTGACAAAAGATGAGAGCGCTCTGCTGTTTGTGGAAATCACACTCAATCGGATTATGCGTCACTGGTTAAGTGGACCGAAGGCAGGTAACACCGAAATATTTTCGCAAAACCTGCCTGGCGTACCCGACGATATTTATGTTCGCGAAGATGGCAGTGTCTGGGTCAGCCTTATATCCACCAGAGACGAGTTATTAGACAAGTGGATTCAACCCTACCCCTGGGTAAAAAATCTTCTATTGCGGCTGCCAAACGCATGGTTAATGCCCTTGCAGTATCCGCAGCCCGGCGGCTCCGTGCTGCTGCTGGACGATAGTGGCCGCCCCCGCTGCCAGTTTCACCTGGTGCCCGCCACGATACCTGCCAATATCGCATTTGATGAGCAGAATCTGTATGTTGGAAAACTTGCAGGTGTGGCACCCGGCTATGCGCCTATCGCCCAGCTTTCGCAGTGCGACTAAACTCAAACTCGGCACCCGCGGAAAGAGTTGCGGCCTGTTCAACTAACTGAACAGGCATCAAACATCATGCGTCGATACTGCTTCCCACTGCTGCATG
Organism: Halioglobus sp.; assembly: GCA_047650635.1. GTDB lineage: Bacteria > Pseudomonadota > Gammaproteobacteria > Pseudomonadales > Halieaceae > JBALVT01. The sequence goes on along the minus strand of JBLHNQ010000017.1, from coordinate 6,016 downwards.
AACCAGGCCACCATCGACAGTAATTGTATCTCCAACAACGTAGTCGCCAGCTCGACTTGCCAGATAGATTGCCGCGCCCGCCATATCCTCACCAACACCAACGCGTCCGGAAGGTATCGACGCGGCTACTGCAACGGCATGATCCCGCGCGGCCCGATTCATTTCAGAGGGAAAGGCACCTGGCGCTATAGACGTTACATTAATATGGTCACTCACAAGACGCGCCGCCATGCGTTTGGTGAGATGGATAAGCGCCGCTTTGGAAGTCTGATAGCTATAGGTTTCCCACGGATTCAAGCGCTGACCGTCAATAGAAGTGATGTTGATTACCTTGGCGGGCTGGCTGGCACTGCCACCGGCTTTCAATGAGTTGTGCAGGGCTTGCACCAGAAAGAACGGCGACTTCAGGTTAAGGTCCATTACCTTGTCCCAGCCCTGCTCAGAAAACTCTTCAAACGGCATACCCCACGCCGCACCGGCATTGTTGACCAGAATGTCAAGTTTGGGTTCAGCCTTAGCAAAGGCTGAGGCTAAAGCTTTACAGCCATCCACCGTACTCACATCCTGCGGCAGGGAAATGCACTTCGGGCCCAATTCACTGGCCACAGCATCGCAAACATCCGCCTTGCGGGACGATATGTAAACGGTTGCGCCCTGGGCGATGTAACCCTCCGCAATCATCCTGCCAATACCGCGCGAACCGCCGGTAACCAGCGCCACTTTACCGTCCAGTGAAAAAAGTTTTGAAGTATCCATAATGTGTCACTTACTCTCGCAAAAAAAGGTTTCAAATAGTAGCTTACTTTGTAAGTGAGTCCCAGTTGCATTCACAAAGACTCAACGGCCGAATAAATATATTTGGTGGGCATTACCTGTCTTTTTTACCCCGCTACCGAGTCTTTTTCTGTCAATGTTCGGTCAAGAGTTGTTGACACGCCCCGATAAGAACTACAGTGCGCACTAGAGGGTAGTCATCTGCAAATAGATAGGCGCTCACTTTACTTTTCATTTTTCAAGTAAGAATAGGATGTCACTATGGATCTTAGATATTTTGATGATTCAGAATACGAACAGCGGCGGCAGAAAGTGCGAGACTCAATGTCCCGCCGAGGTTTGGATGCCTGCTTAATTACCAGCCCAGAAAATATTTATTATTTGATTGGGCTGGATCACATGGGCTATTTCGCTTATCAGCTGTTGGTGCTTCCCGCTAAAGGTACGCCCGCACTTATTACGCGTGCCATGGAAAAAGCCACCGTTCGTGACCAAGTGCCCGATATTATTCATGTCGGTTATACGGATGGCTCTAAACCCATTCAAACCCCGGTTGGAGTCGAGCCTGCAGAGCAAGATCTCGAGTTGATCGGTGACCAGACCACCCGTGATCTGCGCAAGCGTCCCTCCTTAATTGCTTCGGCTGCAGTCGATAAAACAGTGGAGACGCTGTATGACATGGGGGTAGCCAACGGGGTATTGGGCTTAGATATGAACAGTACTTTTTTATCCTATGCGATGGCTGAGGGCATCATGGATAGCACCCCGGATGCGAATTGGGAGGATACCGGTAATCTCATTGATAATGTCCGTTTAGTGCAGTCTCCTGCCGAATTGGAGCTGACTCGCAAAGCGGCCACTATTTCTGACTCGATGATGTTATCGGCCATCGCCGCCGCAGGCGAGGGTATAAACGAACAAGAAATTATGGCCGCTATATACGATGCGATGTTTCGCCGTGGCGGTACGTATCCAGGCTTTGTACCGCTGGTTCGTTCCTCCAGTGATCTTGAGCATGAACATGGTACCTGGTCTAGTCACCAGCTGGAAAATGACGATTTGTTGTTTTTGGAGATGGCGGGTTGTGCACGACGCTATCACGCGCCTATAGGCCGCTTGGTATTTATAGATAAGATCCCCGAAGATGCACAGCGAATGAACGAAATCTGCCAGCAAGCCATGTATGCGGCGGCGGCTGAAATGAAACCCGGCGCTATTGCCGGCGATGTTTATGAACATTGGCAGCAGGTATTAAACCAAAATGGTTTAAATGAGTACCATCGCCACCATTGTGGTTATTCAGTGGGTATTGGCTACCCGCCCAGCTGGTCAGGTAGCGGGGTGCCGGTAGGGTTGCGGCCCCAATCAGATATGGTGTTGCGAGAGGGAATGGTCTTCCACTTAATGAGCTGGTTATTGCGCAGTGGCAGCGGTGATGCGTTTTTGTCTGACACAGTGGTAATAACCAGCAGTGGTTGTGAGTTTCTTACCAGCGTCCGTCGTGATGTTTATGTTCGCTAACCTATTGGGGTAGGAGCCTCCACTCCAAGGCGGTTCGCCCAGCGGGTTAAATCCACCATGATTTCGGGGTAAAGCTCTACCCCGTGTTGCGTTTGCTGGCGCCGACGCTGCCAGGCGCGCTGTCCGGGAAATCTCACCGCTTCCTGCCCTTGTGCTACCTGGCTGTCTTCACAGAGTTGGCGCTGGGCACCCAGTTCTCGTTTAAAGGCTGCCAGTGAACCGAAAGCGGCGGGGTCTATGATTTGCAGGAATACCGAATTGGCTTCACCATCGTTGCGTGATTCCGAGTCCGCCCGGCCGTAACCGCCCAACGCCATACTCATTACTTCGGCGGCAATACCCAGGGCGAAACCCTTGTAGCCGTGGCTAAGGCCACCAATCGGTAAAATACTACCGCCTGGCTCATCAAAAAAAGCCTGTGGCTGGTCAGTGATCCGGCCCTGATTATCCTTAAGGCAGGGCTCTGGCATGGGTTTGCCCTCACGTAGCGCCCTCGCCACATAGCCGCCGGCGGTCACTGACATACTGATATCAAATAACAATGGATAATCATCGGCTGGCGCTGCAAAGGCGATAGGATTGGCCGACAGCAGCGGCGTGATGCCAGTTGGTGCACAGACAGTGTTCTCTGCAGGAGTTGAACAGCTCATCAAGATAATATAACCCGCCTCAACCACCTTCGGGCAGTAAGCCGCCAGAGCGGCAATATGCTGGCTACGGCGAATCGTCGCTGCCACCAGGCCCCGTTGAGCAACACGTTCCATAGCCACGTCTATAGCCAGCGACACCACCCAGGGGCCAGGTAAAAATTGAGCGTCCCAGTTAAAGGTATTGCCGCGGTCTGACAAAATCTGCGGCTCGCCCTCACAGCGACTTTGGCCGCTAAGCAACCAATCCAGATTACTGGCGACACGGTTCAAGCCATGAGTGCTAAACCCCATTAAGTCGGCTTCCAAAAATACCTGTGCCATCACTTGGGCGCGCTGATGGTTTAAACCGGCTGCGACCAATAGTGATGTGCCAAAACCAGTGAGGTCGTGCAGAGCATATTTGTTGACCATAGTCGTTGTTTCCGTTTTTCTGTTCATGCAAATCATGCAGTCAACAGGGTAACCGATAAACTGAACCACTGACAAAGTTCGGCTTCGGTGTATGCTAATTTGGCTAGGTCCTTGAATGCCCTCTACTCGGCCGACAACACTGCGCATCGTGCGCTGTGAACACAAAGGAGAGTAATATCTACCGAAATTGCCGGCATGACTGCCCGTCAAAGGGTTGTAGCATTTCAGGGTAAGCAATTATCGTTAAAAGTTGGAATATCAACAGGAGATTTACATGAAACCAGGCAACAGCAAAAACCTAAAGGATTTGTTGTTCGTGGTGGAAGAATGCATGAAATGCACTATGAGTGTTATTGGGAATTACTTTCGCATATACCTTCATTAGAAGATCCAAATATTTCGGTAAGAAATGAATCGTATGAATTTAATGAACGGTTTATTTCAAATGGCCAAGCAAGACTTTTAAAAAATGGTGAGAAACTGGATGTTTCTTCGTATGGCCTGTCCTTTGGGCAAAAAAAAGATTTTGTCAAACTTACCTACGTTTCAGAAAAATCATTAGGTGATAAGCGGATAGAAGATTGGTTTGATCAAGCCTTTTTTGATACGAAATTTTGGTACATCTGGTCCTCTATGTTTGCCTTCCAGAAATGGAGCAGTCTTGCAGAAATGAGAAGATATATGAAACGCTTCATGCATCTTGTGGATGGTTTGCCCAGGTTGGGCGGCGTCATGCGAACCAAATATAACCAATATGACTCTGTTGTAAGGCCTATGAAGAAATACCTTGAAGAAAAAGGTGTGGCGTTCGGCAACCCAGGTCCATTCTGTAACAATATCGATTTGCAAAAATGGTACTCATTTACGGCAACAATGAAAGACAACACATTTCTCGATTACATGGAAAACTTTTCGGGCAATGTAGATGGAACAGGCGGGCTTGTCACTTTGACTGATTCTAACTGGCTCATGTCCATTGTGATTGCACGACAGCCTCACTTTCCACAGCAGGCTGATGATGTAGCGATTTTTTGGGGCTATGGGCTCTATCCAGATAGAAAAGGAAATTATATCGATAAAACGATGGCGGAGTGCACTGGTGCTGAAATGCTAGAAGAGCTTTATTATCATTTGAAAATTCAAGATTTGATGAAACCAGTAACAGAAGCCGGAAAAGTGAATTGTATCCCTGTTGCGATGCCGTTTATTGATAGTCTTTTTATGCCGAGAACTTTGGGTGACAGACCGGATGTTATACCCGAAGGATCAACAAATTTTGCTTTTTTAGGCCAATTTGCCGAAGCACCTAAAGATTGTGTATTTACCGTTGAATATTCTGTAAGGACGGCTCAAATGGCAGTTTATGGTTTGTTTGATACAGATAAGAAAGTACATCCGATGTACGAATCGACACACAATCCGCAGTATCTCCTTGCAGCACTTAAAGCAATTAGCAGATGATGCCTTATTCAATGACACTTAATTTGGGCTGGGAAGCGACATTTTCCTTTCGAAGCAAGAGTAAATACCTAATTTAGTTCGCGAATCAATTTTGGTAATTCACTCGGGTGTAGCAGCGTGTGATGAGGATTAATACCCAGCTCAGCATCCAGTGGCTGTTGGTGTTGAATCCACACAGAAGTAATCCCACTGTTGTGGGCACCAGCTATATCGGTCGCCAGGCTGTCGCCTACATGGATGGCCTCATGTGCTTTGCAGTTGGCTAGCTTGAGCGCTTTTTCAAAAATCGAACGAGCAGGTTTTTGCTCAGGCTCCTGGCCGCCAATAATAATGTGATCCACATGCTGCGCCAGATTTATCGACTCGACCTTGGGAACTTGAGAGTACTCTGGGCCATTGGTAATCACTACCAGAGTGAATAGTTTACGCGCCTCAGCTAAGAATTCTACAATGCCAGCGTAAAAGTCGAAAGCTTCAATACGGTCGCTGTCGAAGTTATCTTGCAGGGTTTGTGCGGCAGCTTCACTCACGTTATCCACGCCCTGCTCCGCCAGCAAGTCCCGTATCAACTGCAAACGAAAAGCACCCTCGCTTTGCTGCTCGATTATTGGCAGATAGCGTTCGCGCTGGCGAGTGCTCCACTGCCGGTACATGCCCGCCACATAGGCTTCTGCAACAACCCGACCGTCGACCCCGTATTGATCTTGCACCGAGCGCGCCATTGTGTCTGTAGCTTGCTCATTGGCAAGATGCGTATCGCAGAGCGTTTCATCCATATCGAGAAATAGCGCTTTTAGCATTTGACCCCCCTGATTAAGATTTACATCATGCCCATAACTCACCCAAGTATCGACCCAATAATTATCCGTGATGAATGATTGCTAGCCACCCGTTGTTTTAGTAAGTTGAACGTAGGCTGAGCAAAACCAAACACGGCCATCCACCAATAAAGAGAAGCAATCAATGTCAGTAGAAATTCATGGTCACTGCGACGAAAAATTCGCCCGGGTGAAAGACACCTTTGCCAAAAACTTTGAAGACGGCCTGGACATCGGAGCCAGTGTCGCGGTAACCGTAGAGGGAGAAAATGTAGTCGATCTTTGGGCTGGCACGTTGGTAGATGCAGACAATAAGGAATGGCAAAAAGATACCATCGTCAATGTTTGGTCCACGACAAAAACCATGGCAGCCACTGTTAT
>JBLHNQ010000016.1:0-47316 GCA_047650635.1 Halioglobus sp. | reverse complement strand
CCACGCCAGCCCCTGTCTACATTTTCATTCTCAGGGGAAATATAGATTCCGGGCTCTACCGTCATCACCATACCCGGCTCCAGTACGCGCCATTCGTCGCCCACACGATAATCCCCAACGTCATGCACATCCAGACCCAGCCAATGCCCGGCTCTGTGCATATAAAATTCGCGATAGGCTTCCTTTTTTATCAAACTGGATACTCTACCATTCAACAGCCCCAGCTCCACCAGGCCCCGGGTAATGACCTCAACGGTGGCCTCGTGCGCCTGATTCCAGTGCTTGCCGGGAGCAATTTCCTCAATCGCGGCTAATTGTGCTTTCAACACCAGCTCGTAAATATCACGTTGATGACGACTGAAGCGACCATTTACGGGAAACGTTCTGGTTACGTCAGATGCATAATATTCATATTCACAACCGGCATCGATAAGAACCAGGTCGCCGTCCTTCATGCGATCCGAGTTGGCCAGGTAGTGCATAGTGCAGGCATTTTTCCCACTGCCGACAATGCTGCAGTAAGCCGGATATCTGGCGCCGGCATAAGTGAACTCGTGTTGTAACTCCGCTTCCAGCTGATATTCATACAGCCCCGGCTCACACTTTTGCATGGCGCGAATATGGGCAGTAGCGGTAATGTCAGCCGCTCGGCGCATCAAGCGCAGCTCTGCGGCACTTTTCACCAATCGGAGATCATGCAGCACATGATCGAGATCGGTAAATTCACCCGGGGGTATAGCCCCACTGCTAAGCTGACTGCGAATGCGATTAATCCAGGACATTATTTGCTGATCAAAGTCAGTGCTTCTTCCCATTGAGTAGTACACACGCTCCCGGCCCTCCAGCAGACCAGGGAGAATATCGTCGATGTCACTGATGGGGAAAGAATCGTCCGCTCCGTGACTTTCACACACGCCATCCAAACCGGCACGGGACCCATTCCAAAGCTCCATGGTAGGATCTTTGTCGCGACAAAACATCAAAAACTGGCCATGCTTACGCCCGGGAACCAGCACCAATACTGCATCGGGCTCGTCAAAACCACACAAGTAATGAAAATCACTATCCTGCCGGAATGGATACTCTGTGTCTCGGCTGCGCCGTGCCTCCCGCGCCGAGGGCACAATGGCAATACTGTTTGGCTCCATAAGAGCCATGAGGTTTTTTCGTCTGCGGGAAAACTCGGCTTTTGATATATGCATAAACTGGTTTATACCGCTTGATTGTCCATGTGAATATTGAGCACAGCAAAACGTAGATACTCTGCAATTTCAAAGTAGCTCTCTTCAGACTCCTCTTCATCAGCTTCCTCATCATCTTCACCCGCCTGAGAGAACGCTTCAATATCCTTTAGAATTCCGCGACTTTCCTTAGAGGGTTTAGCCGCTGATTCCGGCCCTGTTGCCACACCCTGGGCCATGCCGCCGAGAAAACCACTACACCAACTGGCCAAAGCGCTGGCCCGTTCGGCTATGTCTGTTTCATCATCCGGAAGAAGCGGATGAAAATCAAACTCTTCATTGAGCAGCGCAGCGGACGTGACCGTATACAACTGCATTGCCTGGCTGGCCAACTCACCGTGAACATTCAAATCAAGTACATCGGACAAAGCGACCAGTGCAAATTCCGCCTCTACCGGCGCACCACTGGCCAACAGACCAGTAAGACAGCCGTGGATCTCGGAGGGAGACGACTGTAGCCCCTGCTCCAGCAGATGGTTGGCAAACTCATCAAAATCAAAAACTTCGGTCTTATCAAGTTGGAGGTCGTACATAATCTTATTCCTCAATGCAGTACAGGGCACATCCCGATGTTGGCCCTGATACAAATGCCTGAATCCCACACTTCTTCCGATTAATTCAAAAAGACTAGCAGGCTATTGATATTTATGAAATTTGTTCCGTTGACCTGAGTTACGGCGAACACTATAGTAGAGCGCATTATAAGCCGACCTAAGTATACTCTTATGGCAGAGAATCAACTCAAAGCACTTGAGAAAAAAATCGATGAGCTTATTTCGCTGTGCACTAACCTGAACCGGGAAAATCAAACTCTAAAACTCGACAGTCAAGGCTGGCGCAATGAGCGCCTGCGTCTAATAGCCAGCAACGACCTGGCTAGAACAAAAGTCGAAGCCATGATAAATCGCCTGCAGGCATTGGAGCAAGAGTCGTGAGCCAGCCCAACACCGTAACAGTCAAAATTCTGGATAAGGATTATCAGGTAGCGTGCCCGACAGAGCGCCAGTCCGAGCTCGTCGTGTCGGCCAGTTATCTGGACAAACAGATGCGCGCTATTCGAGACTCTGGAAAAGTTATCGGACTGGAGCGCATTGCTGTTATGGCGGCACTCAACATCAGCCACGAATTACTGCAAGCTTCAGAGCACAGCGACATCCCCTCAGCCGAGACGACCAACTCCATTGCTGATAACGAAACTGGCTTTCGCCAATTAAATAGCAAAATAGACGATGCGCTGTATCAACTAAAGCAGCTGGAAATCAGTTAAGCACTTAATTTTCACGATATCTGAGACACCCTCTTACAGCTAAGCTATAATTTCCACGGATACCTGGTGTACGCGCCAGACAGATTGTCCTCGAGCCGATATTGTTAAACCAGGATGTTTCTCGTTGCTGTTGGTGTGCAAGTCCGGTTTTGCCGGGAAGCCTTATATAGTGCAGGAACATCCGCCTTGAACCGTCGGGTTCAAGGGCCACTTTGTCAGCGGTACACCGGGAATCCATCTTTCACCTATGAACCAGCCTACTAAAGAGCAATTGCGCAGCACATTGCGCCAACGCAGACGCGCGCTACTTCCCGCTGCGCAATCCCGCGCTGCGAGCAACATCGCACAACTGACTATTTCGCTACCACAATGGGCACGGGCACAACATATTGCTCTGTATCACGCTGCCGACGGAGAAATTAGCACTGAAAAGATCGCACAGTTAGGGCGCGACCAGGGAAAGCACACTTATTTTCCCGTGATCGGCGCGAACAAAAGTATGGTCTTTGCAAGGTGGCAAGCAGGTGAGCCGCTACAGCCTAATGCGCTGGGCATTCCCGAATCGATGCCTGGCGCAGAGACTTACCCCGCAACAAAACTGGATATTGTATTCTTGCCTTTGCTGGGATGGGACCAAAACGGTGGACGACTGGGCATGGGAGGCGGCTACTACGACAGAGCCTTCGCAGCCGCTGAGGGGCCAACACTCATAGGACTTGGACACCAGATTCAACAGGTCGATGAAATACCGACAGACCCTTGGGATATATCTTTAGAACTAATCGTCACCGACACCGGCATCTATCATCGCAAAAAATGATAAACAGATTAGGAGGGTATTAATCAAGCGCGGTTTACCGCTACTCGACGATGACGCCTGCCTGTAGCTGGGATGCGGGTGCTGCGATGCTCTGGTTAGAGGTCATGGGTATGACTAAAGTCGCTACCACTCCCAATCCAAACAGGGCCATTATGACTAACAATAAATCTGGCTTACGTTTCACTTTGCTTCTCTCATTAATCCGACCTGAGTTGTAGCTCTCTTTGGAGCCCTTCCCTCTGAATACCCTTGGGAATTCGTGTCAATTGCATTTTTTGGTATTTATTCACAATTTGTACGTAGTCTATACCAACAGAAATTAAAAGAAAAGCCCCCAGGCCTTTAGTTTAAAGGCCTCTGGAAAGCTCACTGCCGCTTTCCCAAATATAATTGGTAAGCGCGGTTGTCAGTTTCATCCCAATAGCGGTAATTAATTTGCTGCAGTGTATTCTCAAGCGCGCTCAGCTCACCACTGCCTACCTGCAAGCCGACAAGAATTCTTCCGTAAGCCGCGCCGTGGTTTCGGTAGTGGAACATAGAGATATTCCAGCGCTTACCCAAGCCCGACAGAAACTTCAGCAGGGCTCCAGGACGCTCTGGAAACTCGAAGCGATACACACGCTCATTGTCTGCCGCTGCCGGAGCATGGCCACCCACCATATGCCTTATATGCAGCTTGGCCATTTCATTATTGGTCATATCTTCGGCCTCGTAACCCTTTCTGGACAAGCTGAGCAACAATTCACTTAGATCGTCGCCACCCGGGACTACTGAGAGGCCCACAAAGACCTGTGCCGAACCGGGGTCGGCATAGCGGTAGTTAAACTCGGTAATATTACGTCTACCCATGGCACTGCAAAAGGCCCGGAAACTACCGGGGCGCTCGGGCACCGTCACACTGAGCACCGCCTCTCGTTTTTCACCTATTTCAGTTCGCTCGGAGATATACCTCAGACGATCAAAATTGGTGTTTGCGCCACTGACGATTGCCATCAGCTGCTGATTACGCACACCGGTTCTCTCAATATATTTTTTCATTCCGGCCAGAGCCAACGCTCCGGCGGGTTCGGCGATACTGCGCGTGTCTTCGAAAATATCCTTGATAGCAGCACACATCTCATCTGTGGAGGCGGTAATGACTTCATCCACTGTGTCGCGGATGATGCGGAACGGCTCCTTGCCAATCTGGGCAACTGCTACGCCCTCGGCGAACAAGCCCACTTCAGAAAGGCTGTCTCGGCGGCCGCGCTCCAGCGCCAACTTGAGGCAGGCCGCATCCTCCGGCTCAACACCAATAATACGTGTCTTGGGCCAAACATATTTTACGTAGGCCGCGACTCCGGCAATCAGCCCTCCCCCGCCGACCGGCACAAACAACGCATCCAACTGTCCCTGGTGCTGGCGCACTATCTCCATCCCAATGGTGCCCTGACCAGCGATCACGTCCGGGTCATCAAAGGGATGCACATAAACCAGATTTTTGTCTGCCACCAACTGACGCGCCCTGGCATCCGCCTCTTCGAAAGAGTCACCGTGCAAAACTACACGGCCCCCCCGATTGCGTACCGCATCTACTTTTATCTGCGGCGTGGTTCTGGGCATGACAATGGTCGCCTTAACGTTCATTTTGGCAGCGGCCATGGCCAGGCCCTGAGCATGGTTTCCAGCAGATGCCGCCACCACGCCACGAGCCCGCTGCTCGTCACTGAGCTGAACCATTTTGTTATAGGCTCCGCGCAACTTGAAAGAAAAAATGGGTTGCAAATCCTCGCGCTTCAACCAGACTCGATTGCCGAAACGGCCGGACAAAAGAACGGCCTCATCAATGGGCGTTTCCCGCGCAACGTCGTAAACACGTGCGTCCAGTATGCGTTTAATGTAAGACTGTGGCATATAGTGATAATCTTAAAATTTAATAAGTTGGGAGACAGATTAGCATGACCCAGGATCAGCTAAAACAAGCGGTGGCCCAGGCGGCACTTGACTACATTAAACCTAAACTGGAAAAGGACTCCGTCATAGGTGTGGGCACAGGCTCAACTGCAAATTGTTTCATCGACTGCCTCGCGACTATAAAAGGGCAAATCAACGCCACAGTGGCCAGCTCTGAAGAGTCTGCGCAGCGCCTGAAAAATCATGGAATTCCTGTTTATGATCTCAATAGTGTTGATTTGGTGGATTTTTACATCGATGGAGCCGATGAAAGCAATCACGCACTGCAGCTCATCAAGGGAGGGGGCGCGGCTCTCACACGCGAAAAAATTGTCACCGCTGTGGCCAGAGAATTCATTTGTATCGCTGATGAAAGCAAACTGGTGCATACGCTGGGTAATTTCCCGCTACCGGTGGAAGTGATCCCCATGGCCAGAAGCTACGTTGCCAGGGAGCTGGTGAAAATAGGTGCCGATCCGGTCTACCGTGATGGCGTGGTGACCGACAACGGAAATGTCATTCTTGATTGTTACAACTTTTCCATCGAGCAGCCACTGGCATGCGAACAAAAAATAAACGGTATTACCGGGGTTGTTACTAACGGCTTGTTTGCAATTAAACCGGCCGACCTACTACTGCTGGGCACTGCACAGGGAGTAAAAACCCTGAGGGCTGATTAAATTTCCAGCGCGAAGGTCACCGGGCCATCATTGGTGAGACTCACCTGCATATCGGCACCGAATACGCCAGCCGCTACCTTTGGATGCAAATTTTGCAAACGTTGCAGAACGTAGTCATAGAGTGCAAGGGCCTGTGCTGGCGGCATCGCGGTAGAAAAACCGGGGCGTAAACCCTTGCGGGTATCCGCAGACAGAGTGAACTGAGAGATAAGCAAAACGCCACCACCAACATCGGCAACGCTATTGTTCATCCTATCTGACTCGTCGGAGAACATACGATAGGCCAACAGTTTATTAAGCATTCTGTCAGCCTTGAGTTTATCGTCATTCAAGTCCAATCCGAGAAAAACCAGCAACCCCTGCTCGATCCTCCCTACGCACTCGCCATCGACATGAACCTGAGCGTGAACAACCCGCTGCAGTAACGCCTTCATTGCAAGAATAAGCTCTTAAACGCGACCTGCACGACGACGTTCGTGTTCCTGCAACAACTTCTTGCGCACGCGAATGCTGTGGGGAGTTACTTCCACCAGTTCATCGTCCTGAATAAACTCAAGAGCCTGCTCCAAGGTTTGACGCACAGGCGGCGTCATAACCAGGTTTTCATCAGTTCCCGAAGCCCGCACATTGGTGAGCTGCTTGGCTTTGGTGGGGTTAACAGCCAGGTCGTTGTTGCGGCTGTGAATGCCAATAACCTGTCCCTCGTAGACGTCTACATTGGGGTCAATCATCAAACGACCCCTATCCTGCAGAGTAAACAGAGAGTAAGCGAGAGTCTTGCCTTTAGCCATACTCACCAGCACGCCATTGGCACGACCGGCCATTTCGGTATTTTTCACCGGACCATAGTGATCGAAGATGTGCGTGAGAATGCCGCTGCCCGACGTCATCGTTAAAAAGTGTGAACGAAAACCAATGAGGCCTCGTGCTGGAACAATAAACTCCAGGCGCACCCGGCCTTTTCCATCGGGCACCATATTGTGCATTTCTGCGCGGCGCAAGCCCAGCTCTTCCATCACCGCTCCCTGATGGATCTCTTCACAGTCAACGACCAACTGCTCATAGGGCTCCTGCAGGACACCATCGACTTCTTTTTGAATAACTTCAGGGCGAGAAACCCCTAGCTCAAAACCTTCACGACGCATGTATTCAATTAATACGGACAAATGCAGTTCGCCGCGACCAGACACCTTGAATTTGTCTGGGCTATCTCCGGGCTCAACCCGCAGAGCCACATTGTGGATGAGCTCTCGCTCGAGGCGCTCACGGATATTACGGGATGTTACATACTTGCCTTCCAGGCCCGCGAAAGGAGAATCATTCACCTGGAAAGTCATGCTTACGGTGGGCTCGTCAATGGTCAGAGCGGGTAGTGCCTCAACTTCTGCCGGGTCACACAAAGTGTCCGAAATATTCAGCCCGTCGATACCAGTGATACATACAATATCGCCAGCCTCTGCCTCGTCAACGTCTACCCGCTCCAAACCGTGGTAGCCCATTACTTGCAACACCTTGCCCTTACGGGTGGCCCCTTCACTATCGACGATAACAACCTGAGCATTGGGCTTTAACTTGCCGCGAGTAATCCGGCCAACACCGATAACACCCACATAGCTACTGTAGTCCAGCGCACTGATCTGCATCTGGAACGATCCCTCAGAGTTAACCTCGGGGGAGGGCACTTTGCTTACGATCGTTTCAAACAGAGCGGTCATATCTGTGCCCATTTCCTCGTGTTCTTCGCCGGAAATTCCCTCGATGGCAGAGGTGTATATGATGGGGAAATCCAACTGCTCTTCTGTTGCTCCCAGACGATCAAACAGGTCGAACACCTGATCGACAACCCAGTCGGGGCGAGCACCCGGACGGTCTATTTTGTTAATGACAACAATTGGGTTCAGGCCCTGTTCAAAGGCCTTCGATGTCACAAACCGAGTTTGCGGCATGGGGCCGTCCACAGCATCTACAATCAGCAACACTGAATCGACCATGCTGAGAACTCGCTCAACCTCACCACCAAAATCGGCGTGACCCGGGGTGTCGACAATATTGATACGATAATCATTCCAGGTAATAGCGGTATTTTTGGCCAGGATAGTAATCCCGCGCTCGCGCTCCTGATCGTTGGAATCCATGATGCGTTCGGAGCCCTCTGAACGCCGGTCAAGGGTGCCCGACTGGCCCAAAAGGCAGTCGACCAATGTGGTTTTGCCATGGTCGACGTGTGCAATAATGGCAATATTTCGGAGCTTCTCGATCACGGTGTTACCTCAGAAAATAGGAAGTCGCATAAAAAAGGGCGCGGATTGTACCTTACAATCGCTCATGAAAATAGCGAATTACTACTTCTCTTCAGGGCGAATACACTTTGACATCCAGATTGCCGGAATCCAGCAGGTAACAGGCGTGCAGCTTGCTCATCACTCCCTTGCCGCAAAACAACATATAGGTCTTATTCAGCGCCAATTCGTTCCACCGGGTATGTAGCTCGCAGAAAGGAATTTTAAACACCGAGTCGACACTGCCTATAGGAAAGCCGCCTCTGTCTGGGCGAGTAATTGACCGCCCAGCTATCGCTCTACGTCGATGAAACGACAGCTGTGCTTACCTGTTTTACAACGCACGGCAAAGGCTTTCCCTACCAGGGCCCTTACATAAACCGGCAGCACATGTTTCACAATGACATCTATCTCGCATAGAGGGTGTTCCTGCACTTCTAAAATATAACTGATACCAGCGATATTGCGCGTTGCCTCCACCAGACTTGCCAGTTCGCCCTCATCGGTTTGCGCTGTTTCGATGTGCAACTTGTTTGTCCCAGTACCTGTGTTCCGCAACATCCGGATCAATATCGCGCAACACGGAACGCACATTCTCCACCAGTTGTGCTACAAAACGCCGAAGCACGGGTTTACTTTTTATAGTGATCTCTGAGAAGTACTTGACAACGAATTTCATAGGAGCGATAACGAGCTAGCTCTGAGAGAGCTAGCATTATACGGGCTTAGTCGCGACTGTTGTGGACATACAGAGTGGCATTTTTTTGCGGAGATAACGCGCTGCGCCATTTTGAAGCAGCATTGCACTATAATGGTGCTCGAAGGAAAATATTAGAGCAAGCGTAAATAAAATCTCAATTAAATCAGCAATTTAGATTTTGCCCACTTTTGGCACACCTTTTGCAGCATGCATCCCGGACGGCGATACAGAACAGAATTTTTAATCCCATGGAGAAATCACAATGTCAGAGAACACCCTGAACCTGATAAAAGACAACGAAGTACGCTGGATAGACCTGCGCTTCACCGATACACACGGCAAAGAGCAACACGTGACCATACCCACCAGCGAAGTCGGCGACGATTTCTTTGAAAGTGGCAAAATGTTCGACGGCTCATCTATAGCAGGCTGGAAGGGTATTAATGAATCCGACATGATTCTGATGCCAGACGACAGCGCCTCGGTTATGGACCCGTTCACTGACGACGCTACACTGATCGTACGTTGCGATATCGTTGAGCCTATGACCATGCAAGGCTACGAGCGAGACCCTCGCTCGGTTGCCAAGCGCGCAGAAGAATACCTTAAATCCACCGGCATCGGTGACACGGCTTTCTTTGGCCCAGAGCCAGAGTTTTTCGTATTTGACGATGTTAAATGGCACGCGGACATGAGCGGAGCCGGGTATTCCATTAGCTCTGAAGAGGCAGCCTGGTCCTCCAGCCACAGTTTTGAAGACGGCAACACCGGTCACCGTCCAGGCGTGAAAGGCGGCTATTTCCCGGTGCCTCCAGTAGATTCACTGCATGATATACGTGCGGCGATGTGTAATGCCATGGAGCAAATGGGTCTGCCAATTGAAGTACACCACCACGAAGTAGGTACTGCGGGGCAGTGCGAAATTGGGGTCAAGTTCAACACTCTTGTCACCAAGGCCGACGAAGTGCAGATCATGAAGTACTGCACACACAACGTAGCCCATGCCTATGGAAAAACGGCTACTTTTATGCCCAAGCCTCTGGTTGGCGACAATGGCTCCGGCATGCACGTTCACCAGTCTATATACAAGGATGGTGAGAACATTTTTGCCGGCGACGGCTACTCTGGCCTGTCCGAAGATGCACTGTATTACATCGGCGGTATTATTAAGCACGCACGCGCGCTAAATGCATTTACGAATGCATCAACCAACTCCTACAAGCGACTGGTACCGGGCTTTGAAGCGCCTGTTATGCTCGCTTATTCCGCGCGCAATCGCTCCGCTTCTATTCGTATTCCCTATGAGCCCAGCCCTAAAGGCAAGCGTGTGGAGGTTCGGTTCCCGGACCCAACGGCCAATCCTTACCTGTGCTTCGCCGCTTTGCTGATGGCCGGACTGGACGGAATTGCGAATAAAATCCACCCGGGCGACGCCGCTGACAAGGATCTGTACGACCTTCCCGCCGAAGAAGCTCGCGCAATTCCAACGGTCTGTTCAAGCTTCGAACAAGCGCTAGAAAATCTCGACAAAGATCGTGACTTTCTGACAGCTGGCGGTGTTTTCACCGATGATATGATCGATGCATTCATCGAGCTGAAAGAAGGGGAAATTGAGCGCTTGAACATGACAACTCACCCCGTAGAGTTCGATATGTACTACTCGGTGTAAGGCTGTAAAGCTCACCATCAAAGGCCCGCATAGCGGGCCTTTTTTTGCCTCAACTTTCGTATGTGCTACCTTAGGTTATGTCTTTCTATAATGGTGCCCCCATGCGACGATTTATAATTATTATGTTACTCGCCATCCCCCTGGCTACTGTTGCCCAGGTGTACAAATCAGTCGACGAGAATGGCAGTACGGTTTATTCAGACACGCCCCCAGCCAATGGCAGCAACGCCGAGAAGGTAGACGTCGGCGCAACCAACATATCCCCTCCTCCGAGGCTGGTAGATCGCCCAGCTGCGGTCGTTAAACAAAAGGAAATCGACCTTGCCGTCGATATCACCTCCCCCGTTCACGATACAACAATCGCCATTGGCTTCGGCGGTAATTTCTCGGTCACGGCGGCCGTCAATCCGCCTTTGGGAAACGGTAATTCGGCTCAACTACTCATGGACGGCACTGCCATTGGGCCGCCTCAAATTCAGCCGTCATGGGCACTGAGCAATATTTTTCGCGGCAGCCACAGACTTACTGTTGTGATTTCAAATGCTGCCGGAGAAAAACTCGCTGAGTCTACGCCGATTACAGTCCACGTACTTCGCACCAGCGTGGGGCGCTAGCTCAACTCAGCACTATAGACACCACACCCCATTAAGCGCACCATAATAGTGCACTTAATGGGGTGTGGTGTGTTGCTCGCCAATCTTTACCTCATCCTGTGGTCATATTGCACCTAGCTCAAGTATTAGTAAGCGCTAACTACTAGTAAAGACTCAGTATACTAGGTGTTTATAAATATTTTTATCGGACTAATTGATTTGGCGTCAATATTGCTTAACAAAGACACGTAGCTTAAATTTAGCCCACTCAGGGGAACTATGAACCACAGCAGAGACATTCTCGAGAACATCAGCACCGCAGTCATCGTGCTGAATAAAGACCTGAATGTCACTCGGATCAACTCGGCTGGCCAGGCCTTGTTAGAGGTTTCACTCGCGCGGTCAGCAGGGACACATGTCAGTCAGCTGGTACTGAGCCCCTCCCAATGGCTGCAAAGTCTGGAACAGGCGCGCCAGAGCAAGGCTCCGTTCACGTTGCGGGGCCTACAGCTAACGCTGCTTGGAGGCCATGAAATTCATGTGGACCTTACGGTAAACCCGGTACTGGGTAAAGATGGCGAAATGAATCTTCTGGTGGAACTACAGGCCATAGACCGACTCCTCAAAATCAGTCGCGAGGAAGGCATGGCGCATGCACAGGAAACCACAAAATCGGTTATCAGGAGCCTCGCACACGAAATTAAAAACCCTCTGGCGGGTGTGCGCGGCGCTGCACAATTGCTGGCCAGAGAACTCCCCGATGAGGCACTGTCAGAATACACCGAAGTGATTATCCGAGAAGCCGACCGGCTGAGAGACCTGGTGGACCGCCTGCTGGGCTCCGAGCAACAGCTTTCGCTGCATGACCTGAACATTCATGAAGTGTTGGAACATTTGCGTATGCTCCTGCAGGCCGAAACAGAAAACCGCATAACTATTATTCGCGACTATGACCCCAGCCTCCCCTCTTTCCCAATGGACCGGGCGCAGCTGATACAGGCGGTTCTCAATATCATGCGCAATGCGCTGCAGGCATCGGCACACATTGAAGACTGCGTACTCACACTTCGCACACGTTCCCAGCGTCAATTCACCATTGGCACTAAGCGTCATCGCCTGGTGTGCCGAATTGATATCAGCGATAACGGACCTGGGGTTCCTGAAGAGTTAATGCACGCAATCTTTGTTCCCATGGTAACAGGGCGAGCCGAGGGTACAGGTCTGGGGTTAGCTATATCTCAATCAATCATAAATCGCCACGGCGGCACGCTGGAATGTGACAGTAGCCCTGGTAACACAACCTTTACGATCTACTTGCCAATGGAAACACAACATGCAAAGTGAACACACTGTCTGGGTAGTAGACGACGACAGCTCCATCCGCTGGGTTTTAGAGAAAGCCCTGAGCCAACATGGAATCAGCGTTACATGTTTTGACAGCGGCGATAGAATGCTGGGCAGAATTGAAGTGGAACAACCCGATGTGATCATTAGCGACATCAGAATGCCGGGCACGAACGGCCTTGACGTTCTGTCTCGCCTCACTGAGCATTATCCCAACCTGCCCGTTATTATCACCACAGCGCATTCAGACTTGGACAGTGCTGTCGCCTCTTATCAAAAAGGCGCTTTTGAATACCTACCAAAGCCATTTGATATTGACGAGGTGCTTGCGATCACAGAGCGCGCGCTGGCCCACGCCAGAGAAAATCAAGCCCACGCGCCATTTCTGGAGATTGTTCCAACAACCGATATCATTGGTGAAGCCCCAGCCATGCAGGAAGTGTTTCGAGCGATCGGACGGCTCGCCCACAGCAATATTACCGTTCTGATAAACGGCGACTCCGGTACAGGCAAGGAGCTGGTGGCAAGAGCCCTGCATCGTCACAGCCCGCGTTCGAGCCAACCCTTCATAGCCCTAAACATGGCAGCCATTCCAAAGGACTTAATGGAGTCAGAACTATTCGGCCATGAAAAGGGGGCTTTTACCGGTGCCAATACCAAGCGCGTGGGTCGTTTTGAGCAGGCGGATGGCGGCACTCTATTTTTGGACGAAATCGGCGACATGCCCGCCGATACCCAAACACGATTACTACGTGTTTTGGCCGATGGAGAATTTTATCGCGTGGGCGGACATACCGCAGTGAAGGTCGATGTAAGAATTATCGCTGCCACCCACCAGAATCTGGAGAATCTGGTTCAGCAGGGAAGGTTTCGTGAAGATTTATTCCACCGACTCAATGTCATTCGAATCCATATTCCAAAATTAGCGGAACGTGCCGAAGACATCCCGCGTCTAATGCAATTCTTCTTTCAGAAAGCGGCCGAAGAGCTTGGGGGGGAGCCCAAAGTTCTGCTCAAAGAAACCCAAGCGTTTCTTACCGGCTTACAATGGCCGGGAAATGTTAGGCAACTGGAGAATACTTGCCGATGGATTACAGTCATGGCCTCGGGCCGGGAAATTCACCTGTCAGATCTACCGCCAGAGTTAGGTAATTACAGCGAACCGTTAAGAGCTACTACGGACACCGATTGGCAGACTCTGCTACAACAGTGGGGCCGCGATGAGTTAGCTCAGGGCAAACACCGAATTCTGGAGCAGGCTACGCCACAATTTGAACGTGTCATGATTGAGGTCGCTCTGCATCATGCTCAAGGAAGAAAGCGGGATGCCGCAGAGCTTCTCGGCTGGGGGCGAAATACGCTCACCCGCAAAATGAAAGAGCTGAAACTGTAGCTGGCTGAGTCCACTACGTTTATCATTCCTACATGCTAAAAATTGTTCTTCACCAGCCCCAAATTCCGCCCAATACGGGCAATATCATACGCTTATGTGCCAATACCGGCTGCTCCCTACATTTGATCGAGCCTCTGGGCTTTGATTTAGATGACAAGAAAATGCGCAGGGCGGGGCTGGATTATCGGGAGTTTGCCTCGGTTAAAGTTTATCCAGATTTTTACGATTTCTGTCTAAAAAATAGCACGTCACGCTTGTTTTTTATTACTACAAAAGGCACCGAGAACTATCACAGCGTGAACTTTCAGTCCGAAGATGCGGTGGTGTTCGGATCGGAGACCAAAGGCTTACCGGCGACAATCCTCGATTCTGCAACCCCTGCGCAGCGTTTACGAATTCCTATGAAGGGGGGCAGCCGCAGTTTAAACTTGTCTAATGCGGTGGCGATTGTGGTGTATGAAGGCTTGAGGCAACTTGGATTCGACGGACTGACGTAATTCCGCCCTGGTGCTTGGGGAAGTCGACACCAACTCCGACAAGCCATCCGAGGGTCTGACTCAGATCACGCAGCCAAGCAAAGATAGCGCCCTTCGCTCTCCACTGTTGATGTGTGGAGAGCGTGGGTCGATTCTTCTTTTTCGCCAGCTTAACTTAGTGTGTAGCGGCTTCGTCGCCTTCGGCTGCTGGGTTCTGCGCCTGGGCTATAGCTTGCTGGTATAGGGCGTCAAAATTGACCGGGGCCAGCATTACAGCGGGGAAACCACCTTTTACGCATACTGCGTCTATATTCTCGCGAGCGTAAGGAAACAGGATGGTGGGCGCAGCAGTGGCCAGCACTCGGCGCAGATTTTCACCCTCTATACCTGTAATAAAGAAGATACCCGCTTGCTGTACTTCCACCAGGAAAGCCGTCTCATCGTCAATTTTGGCGGTGATGGTAACGGTAAGCACGACTTCATAGTTGCCATCTTCGCCAACTTTATCGCTCTTGGTATTGAGATCTACACTCATCTTCGGCTGCCACTGCTTCTTGAATACGTCCGGAGTGGCAGGTGACTCGAAGGACAAGTCCTTCGCATAAATACGCTGCATTGAAAATTGTTGTTGCGCTTGCTCAGCTTGCGGTGCTGCTGCTGCGCCTGTTTCTTCTTCGGCCATTGAGGCATCCTCTAAATGTAGTTACTGCATTAATAGCAGTAGGTTTTTGAATTGTGACGCTGCTTACGCCGTGTTTAAAATTTGGTCTAGCTGACCCTGTCGATCCAGCATCGCGATGTCATCATAACCGCCTATATGCTTCGATCCAATCCATATTTGGGGCACAGTGTAACAGCCGCTAAGCTCAACCATTTCACGGCGCAAATCTGGCTCGCTGTCGACCGCTATCTCTATAAATTCGACGTTTTTGTTCGCAAAAAGACTGCGAGCGCGAACGCAATACGGACAAAAACGGGTGGTATACATTTTGACTTCAGCGGACATAAGAGTGCTTGATTTAAGTTTCCTTGCGAATTCGGCTCAGGGTTTACTAATTGTGGGGAGCTGCAGGTTACTCCACTCCATCATACCGCCGGTCATTTTATAAACATGATCGAAGCCGCTGGCCTTGAGCGTCTTTCCCGCTGCCCCAGACTGCTGCCCCATCTTGCACACTAATACTATGGGTTTGTTTTTGTGTTTTTCAAGCTCTGCCAATCGAGACTGCAGTTTGACTGCAGGTATGTGCATTGCCTCAACGATATGTCCCGCTTTATAGTCGGAGGCATCGCGCAGGTCGAGAAACAAGCCACTCTGGGCATTTACCATGCTTATCGCCTGCTGCGGAGACAGGGAGGGACCGGACTTGCGGGATTCATGAAAGAACAGCATGACAAGCACAACGGCCAAGGCAGCTACCAGTGTCCATTGCTGGGAAATAAATTCGAGAAAAAGAGCCATTATAGTATTCAGTCTTTGCCAGTTGTATCTATCGGCTTATTCGTAAACAGGCCGACAAAAAAGGGCGCCAAGTATACCCGATCACCCTGCGCCGCGAAAGCGAGCCCTGCGATCGCTCAAATGCCTGTGCGGCGGAGAGCTGGACAGGGTAAAATGCTCCACTTCAGGCATCATGATTTTTCGGGATAAGCATGAACAACAAGCAAAAATCACCGACAGTACTTATAATTCTGGACGGCTGGGGCCACCGAGAGAGCCCTGAAGACAACGCCATTGTTAACGGCAAGACCCCTGTGTGGGATAATTTATGGAAGAACGCTCCCCACACGCTCATCTCCAGCTCTGGACTCGATGTCGGTCTACCTGAGGGCCAGATGGGCAACTCTGAGGTCGGCCACATGAGTTTGGGAGCAGGCAGAGTCGTCTATCAGAGTATTACTCGCATAGATCAGGCCATAGCCGATGGCGATTTCGACACTAATCCGGCGTACATTGGCGCTATAGACAAGGCCAATGAAATGGGAGGCGTCGTCCACATCATGGGCCTGCTGTCTTCAGGTGGGGTTCATAGTCACGAGAAGCAAATTGAAGCCGCCATCAGGCTTGCCAGCAAGCGTGGTGCAAAGCGCGTCTACTTGCACGCATTTCTCGATGGTCGGGATACACCGCCGCGCAGTGCCGAGCCATCCTTGAAAAAATTTGACCAGTTGTTTGCAAGCCTGAGTTGCGGGCGTATCGCCAGCATGGTCGGTCGCTATTACGCGATGGATCGTGACAACCGCTGGGATAGAATCGAGCGGAGCTACAACTTGCTGACTC
Source organism: Halioglobus sp. (assembly GCA_047650635.1). Taxonomy (GTDB): domain Bacteria; phylum Pseudomonadota; class Gammaproteobacteria; order Pseudomonadales; family Halieaceae; genus JBALVT01. Next base: position 30,641 of record JBLHNQ010000016.1, on the reverse strand, counting down.
AAGCCAAAGCCGACTATCAGTTCGGCAATGCAGTCGAGGCACTCAACGCTGCCTATCAGCGGGACGAAAATGACGAATTTGTATTACCGACATCGCTGCGCGCAGAGGGTGAGGAAGCCGCCGTTATCTCGGATAATGACGCTGTTCTATTTATGAACTTCCGCGCCGACCGCGCACGGCAGCTCACTCATGCGTTTGTAGACGAAGAATTTTCTCAGTTTGAGCGCGAGGTGACACCGCAACTGGCAGACTTCGTCATGACAACGCAGTATGCGCAGGACATCCAAGCAAGCTGCGCTTTCCCCCCCAAGAGTCTCAAAAATGTCCTGGGCGATTATCTTGCGCAGTTAGGAAAAACCCAATTGCGTATTGCTGAAACTGAAAAATATGCCCATGTAACCTTTTTCTTCAGTGGTGGTCGTGAAGAGCACTTTGATGGGGAGGAGCGCGTAATGGTGCCCTCACCCGATGTTGCAACCTACGACTTAAAGCCCGAAATGAGTGCACCGGAGCTCACCGATAAGCTAGTAGCTGCCATTAGCTCACATAAATATGACCTCATTGTTTGCAACTACGCCAACGGTGATATGGTGGGTCACACTGGCGTATACGAAGCGGCGGTGAAAGCTGTAGAGGCTCTGGATGAATGCTTGGGAAGAGTTCAAACTGCGCTGCTTGAAGCGGGTGGTGAGGCGCTGATAACCGCTGATCATGGCAACTGCGAGCAAATGATGGACTACGTCTCGGGGCAAAAGCACACTCAGCATACAACCGAAAAAGTACCGCTGGTTTACGTGGGTGTCCGCAGCGCAATTCTCGACCCTGCCGGAGGCAAACTGGCAGATATGGCTCCCACCCTGCTCGCCATGATGAATATTGCGCAACCACCTGAAATGACTGGTAAAAACCTGATAGAGATCACATCCTGAAACCGACGCGCTACCCGCTTTTATTAACTGCTTTGGCGTTAATACTGGTATTGGCCCCTGTGGCCCGTTCGGCGCCGAAGGGGCAGTCAGACGAAGAGCAGGCGCGTGAGCAATTAAAAGATCTGCAGTACAAAATAAGAGCTGTCACCAAACAAATTTCAACGGAAAAAAATCGCAAAAACTCTCTGCAAAGTCAGCTGCGCAGCGCTGACGTAGAGCTGGGAACCTTGCAAAAAAATATTGCGCACAATGAGAGCGCCCTACAAACATCCCGAAAAGAACTGGCCGACCTGAACGCCAAGGCACAGATACTAATCCAGTCCAGGGATGCACAGCAGGCTCTGGTCGCACGAGAAATCAGAACTGCCTATCAAATGGGCAGACAGGGTCAACTGAAAGTTTTGCTTAACCAGGAAGACCCAAACACCGTCGCAAGAGCGTTCACCTACTACCAGTATTTTTACCAGGCCAGAGGTAAACATATAGATAAATATCGAAAGACTCTGTCTGAGCTGAAAGCGCTGGAACCCGCAATTGTCAGGGCTACAAGCGAGCTGGAAAATAAAAAACAGACCCTCGAAAAACAGCAACAGAATCTGATCAGAGCAAAAAAGACCCGCGAGTTAGCGGTGTCGAACCTGCTTGCCAGCATTGCGAGTAAGGGTGGCAAACTCAAGCAAATGCAACGGGACCAGCAGGAGCTGAAGCACTTGCTTGAGGCCATAGAAAGGGCTGTCGTTCATTTAAAAATGCCGGAAAATTACACATCATTCTCCGCCGCAAAAGGCTCTATGCCCTGGCCCATATCAGGCCGCGCAAGTCACCGTTTTGGCAATTCCAGAAACTCCGGAAAAATGCGCTGGCAGGGCGTTACCATTCCAGCAAAAGCCGGCATCAGCATTTCGGCCATTCACCATGGTCGAGTCGTGTATGCAGATTGGCTGCGAGGCTCAGGACTTTTGCTAATCATCGACCATGGCGATGATTATATGAGCCTCTATGCACACAACCAGAGCCTTATGGCAGAGGTGGGAGAATGGGTCAAGGCCGGCTCCACCATTGCTACGGTTGGCAGTAGTGGCGGTCAGGAGAGTGCCGCGTTGTACTTTGAGGTTCGGCACAAGGGCAAACCGGTCAACCCCGCGTCCTGGTGCAGACGCTAGGAAAACAGCGCGCTTTACCTCTCGTCATTTCATAACAGAACGGCCAGAGGATGGGGTACACTACTGAAGTAAGCAAGTCGTTACACGGACATACGGTAGCACTTCCAAAACTCAACAAAATGTATTACAACATCAAAACCATCTGGCGGTAACCATGAATTATCACCCTACGCTTAAAAACCTTCTTGCCCCACTGACCCTCTTTCTGGCATTGGCCAACCCCGGCTCTGCACTGGCTGCTGAAGAACCCGGTGAGCTGCCTCTGGAAGAACTGCGCACTTTTGCAGACGTTTTCAACCAAATTCGCATTGGCTATGTAGAAGAGATAGACGACAGCACTTTACTCGAATACGCCATTCGGGGAATGCTAATGGGGCTGGACCCACACTCGGCCTACATGACCAAAGACGCCTTCGACAACCTCCAATCCACTACATCCGGCGAATTCAGTGGGCTGGGTCTGGAGGTTGGCATGGAAGACGGCTTTGTCACCGTTGTCTCCCCCATAGATGGCACGCCAGCAGATAAAGCGGGCCTGCAAACGGGAGATGTCATCCTCAAGCTGGACAACGTCTCCATCAAAGGCCAGAGCCTGAATGAGGCGATCGAAAAAATGCGCGGAGATAAGGGCTCAAAAATTGAACTTACCATTGGCCGCCAGGGAGAAACCAAACCTTTCAACCTTACATTGGTAAGAGACACCATTCGCGTAGCCAGTGTTCGCGAAAGATGGCTGGAGCCAGGCTATGGGTATATTCGCATTGCCCAATTCCAAAAGCGAACCGGCGAGGACGTGAGTAAGTCACTGCAGAAGTTTGAGGAAAAAGAAGCGCTAAAGGGTTTAGTGCTGGACCTGCGCAATAACCCGGGCGGGGTGTTGCAGGCCAGTGTCGATGTTGCGGGCTTGTTTATGGATGGGGGAACCGTAGTCTACACCGAGGGCAGGCTGGATAACTCAGAGGTTAACTACAAAGCTACTGTGGGAGATATTACCGACGGAATCCCTGTGGTGGTACTGATCAATGGCGGCTCTGCCAGCGCATCCGAAATAGTCGCCGGAGCATTGCAAGACCACAGCAGAGCGGTATTAATGGGTACCAAAAGCTTCGGTAAAGGCTCGGTACAAACCATATTGCCTTTGTCCGACTCCCGGGCAGTTAAACTCACCACAGCCCTCTATTTCACCCCCAATGGTCGTTCTATACAGGCTCAGGGTATCGCCCCGGACATAACGGTTGAGCGGGCAACCGTCACCGCCTATAAGACCCAACGTGTCACTGAGGCAGATTTGGTCGGCCATCTGGACAATGCGGGGGGCAATGAGGAAAATGTCGAGGCAGCAACACGCTATGCCGACGGCTTACTGTCATCGGACAATCAGTTGTACGAAGCGCTGAGTCTGCTGAAAGGTCTGAATATTTTGGGACCACGCAGCCAGAAAGCGGCGGCTCAAGCTAAGGCAGATCCGGTGGAAAAGCCAGCGAAGACATAGCAGGCAACCTATAGGCGAACTTCTATACCTCTGGCGGCCATGTAAGCCTTGGCTTCAGGTACGGTAAATTCACCGAAGTGGAATATGCTGGCTGCCAGCACAGCGTCTGCTCCTCCCAATAAAACGCCATCCACCAAATGATCCAGGGTTCCGACCCCGCCGGATGCAATGACGGGGATTTCCACGGCGTCGGTGATCGCACGCGTCACACCCAACTCAAAACCATTTTTAGTGCCGTCTCTATCCATACTGGTTAGCAAAATTTCTCCGGCTCCAAAATCTGCCATCTTTACTGCCCATGCCACGGCATCGATGCCGGTGGGTTTACGTCCGCCATGGGTAAAAATTTCCCAGCGGGGCTTGTTATCAACATCATCAACACGCTTTGCATCAATGGCTACAACGATACACTGCGACCCGAAACGCTGGGCTGCCTCGCGAACCAGCCCCGGATTGTGGATCGCGGCGGTATTGATTCCCACTTTATCGGCGCCTGCGTTGAGCATGGTGCGGATGTCTTCCACCGAGCGAATGCCCCCTCCCACGGTTAATGGGATAAAAACTTCTTCGGCTATTTTTTCTACCGTATGTACGGTTGTGTCGCGACCCTCGTGGCTGGCGGTAATATCCAAAAACGTTATTTCGTCTGCACCCTGCTCATTGTAGCGTTTGGCAATTTCTACCGGATCGCCCGCGTCGCGTATATCAACGAAGTTAACCCCTTTTACAACCCGCCCATTCTCAACGTCTAAACAGGGAATAATACGTTTAGCCAAACCCATGCTCAGGAGTTCTCATCGCAGTAGGCCTGGGCAACAGCTACATCCAACGTGCCCTCGTAAATGGCCCGCCCGGTTATCGCACCGCAAATACCCTCATTTGCCACCGCTAGCAGAGCCGCAATATCGTCCATATTGGTTATACCCCCGGAGGCGATCACGGGAATAGAGGAGGCTCGCGCCATGGTAAGCGTTGCCTCGACATTGACACCTTGCATCATGCCATCACGGGCAATATCGGTATAAACAATGGCGCTAACTCCGTCGGATTCAAACTTTTTTGCCAGGTCTGTGGCCTGCATGTCCGAAACCTCAGCCCAGCCATCGGTTGCTACCAGGCCATCTTTAGCATCGAGACCCACGATAATTTTCCCCGGAAATGCGCGGCACGCCTCACTGACAAACTCCGGGTCCCTAACGGCCTTGGTGCCGATGATGACGTAACTCACACCCGCTTTTACATAGTACTCAATGGTTTCCAGCGTGCGTATACCGCCGCCAATCTGCACGGGGAGTTCAGGATAGGCCCTGGAAATAGCGGTAACCACTTCGCCATTGACGGGTTTACCCGCAAAAGCTCCGTTTAAATCCACCAGATGCAAACGTCGGCACCCGGCATCAACCCAGCGCTTCGCCACCGACACCGGGTCGTCTGAGAACACCGTACTGTCGTCCATCAACCCCTGACGCAGGCGAACACACTCGCCATCCTTTAAATCAATTGCGGGTATTATCAGCATTGGCCGTTCCAGTTTATAAAATTGCGCAGCAATTGAAGCCCTGCGGTGTGGCTCTTTTCGGGGTGAAATTGAACAGCGAACAAATTGTCCCGGGCAAGAGCTGCATCTGCACTTACGCCATATTGAACACTGCCCGCCAGCAGCTCGCGATCCACCGCGTCTACATAGTAACTGTGCACAAAGTAGAACCGACTATTGTCTTCAATGCCGCTCCATAAGGGGTGCTCACTCGCCTGTTGCACTTGATTCCAGCCCATATGCGGCACTTTCAAGCGCTCTCCCGTCTCGCTGCGCAAAGACTTACCGAAGAACCTGACCTCACCGGGAATGATATCCAGACAATCCACACCGCCATTTTCCTGGGAATGAGTCATCAACGCCTGCATACCGACGCAAATGGCCAGTACCGGTTTGTGCTGCGAGCCCAGTACATCCAGCAATAACTCGTCACACTTGAGCCGGCGGATCTCAGCCATGCAGTCACGGATTGCTCCAACGCCAGGAAACACAACACGATCTGCGCTGCGAATAAGCTCCGCATCGTGTGTAACCACAACCTTGTCGGCGCCTACATGCTCAAGCGCACTCGCCACGGAGTGCAAATTACCCATGCCGTAGTCAATTACGGCGACAATACCCGTCATGATTGCAACCTACAGCACACCCTTGGTTGAGGGCATAATGCCCGCCATGCGGGGATCGGCGCTAAGCGCCATGCGCAGCGCTCGCCCAAATGCCTTGAACACCGTTTCTGCCTGGTGATGGGCGTTTTCTCCGCGCAAATTATCCACGTGCAAAGTCACCAGGGCATGATTGATAAAGCCCTGGAAAAATTCGTGAAACAGATCGACGTCAAAACCACCCACACTGGCGCGAGTAAAAGGCACATTGAATACAAGGCCGGGACGCCCGGAAAAGTCTACAACCACTCTGGAGAGCGCTTCATCCAGCGGCACATAGGCATGGCCGTAACGCAGTATGCCCTTTTTATCACCCACAGCCTGGGCAAATGCCTGGCCCAGGGTAATGCCGATATCCTCGACGGTATGGTGTGCATCAATATGTAAATCACCTTTGGCTTGAACGCTCAGATCCATTAAACCGTGACGTCCTATCTGGTCCATCATGTGGTCCAGAAAGGGAACTCCCGTATCAAAGTCGACCTCACCTGAGCCGTCCAGATTTACCGAAACAGTAATCTGCGTCTCCAACGTATTGCGTGTTACCGTGGCTTTACGATCAGCCATGTGCCTATCTCCCCAGTAATATGGGCCGTGTGCCCCAAAAGCCGGCTATTATAAAAGAAAAGGGGTTTGAATTCACTGGAGGTTTTGCCCTTCGAACATTACCCTAGCTGGCATGACCAAAGCCCCACTCCAACCCTCGTGCTTTTCACAAAATGTTCTGCACTGGTACGACCAGTTCGGGCGTAAAGACCTGCCCTGGCAAAAAGATATCAACCCCTACCGGGTGTGGGTCTCAGAAATAATGCTGCAACAAACCCAGGTTAAAACGGTTATCCCCTATTTCCAACGTTTTATGGATACATTGCCAACGATAGATGCGTTGGCAAAAGCGGAGGAAGATCAGGTTTTACACCTGTGGACGGGGTTGGGCTATTATGCGCGCGCCCGCAATTTGCACAAAACAGCAAACATTGTCTACACACAGATGAACGGGGAATTCCCATCGGAAGTGGAAGATCTATGCACTCTGCCCGGCATTGGCAAGTCCACCGCCGGAGCTATACGCAGCATCGCCTTCCAACAGCCCGCTTCGATTCTCGACGGTAATGTAAAACGCGTACTTGCCCGTTACAGCGCGATTGACGGCTGGCCGGGACAATCTGGCGTGCTGAAGCAGTTGTGGCAGATCGCCGAAGAACTCACGCCGCTGGAGCGCGTCGCGAACTATTCTCAGGCCATGATGGACCTGGGCGCAACCCTTTGTACCCGCAGCTCACCCTCATGCACAAGCTGCCCATTGCAGGATAATTGCCAGGCCCTCGCACAGGGAGAGCAGCTGCGCTACCCGGGCAAAAAGCCACGCAAGGTGCTGCCAGTGAAGAGCACCATATTTTTGATGGTTTCCGCCGGCAATGGAGATATCTGGTTGGAACGTCGCCCAGGCACTGGTATTTGGGGTGGGCTTTGGTGCTTCCCCGAGCTGAGCGCTGACACCTCCGCCAGCGATTGGTGCTTAGACACGCTGGGTATCGCACCCCATAGCAGTAGACTGTGGCCCAGCTTTCGCCATACATTCAGCCACTATCATCTGGACATTCAACCGTTGCAGTTAAACCTCACCTCGACACCAGAATCAGTCATGGAAGCCCAGCAGCAGCTCTGGTATAACATGCGTAAACCACCCGAAATCGGCCTTGCAGCCCCGGTTGCCTCACTGTTGAAGAGGCTCGGGCAACCCTCACACAAAATGGATACCTGAACATGGCACGTATAATTTTTTGCAAGAAATACCAAAAAGAGCTGGAGGGCCTTGATGCACCTCCCTTTCCCGGCCCCAAAGGTCAGGACGTCTTCGAACATGTTTCAAAGCAGGCTTGGTCAGATTGGCAGTCGCACCAGACCATGCTAATAAACGAAAAGCACCTGAGTCTGGTTGACCCCGAAGCAAGAAAATACCTACAACAAGAAATGGGCAAATTTTTCTCCGGCGAAGAATACGATCGAGCCGAGGGCTATGTGGCGCCATCCTCCTAACACCTAAACACACGCGGACAGGGGCCATATGCAAACCATCAATTACAATGGAAACCCCATCACTCCCTCCAAGATAGTGTGTGTGGGTCGCAACTATAGAGCTCATATTGAAGAGCTGGGCAATGAAGTTCCGGATGACATGGTGGTTTTCAACAAGCCCAACTCCGCCATCAGCAACGCGCTCCATTCAAACTTGGGTGAGGCCCTGCACTACGAGGGTGAACTGGCGTTCCTCATCCAGTGCGGTGAGTTGGCCGCTGTTGGTTTTGGTCTGGACCTGACCAAGCGCGAGCTACAGTTAAAACTTAAACATAAGGGCTTGCCCTGGGAGAGGGCCAAAGCCTTTGACGGAGCGGCAGTATTCAGCAGCTTCGTAGCTCTGCCAGAAGACGTAGAAGCCCTGACCTTGCAGCTGAGCGTCAACCAAGAGGTGCGTCAGCAAGGTGGAGTCTCCCTCATGATGTACAAGCCACAGATTATTGTGCAGGAACTATCCAAGTTCACCAGCCTGGAAGACGGCGACATAATAATGACCGGCACGCCACAGGGTGTGGGAATCATCAAATCCGGTGAACACTTCGAAGCGCGTGTTTTAGCGGCAGAAGAGGTTCTGGTAACCGGCAGCTGGGTGGCTCAGTAAACTCCTGTCTATGGCGCATATCCAGGTGGCGGTATAAATGCTCGATGGTGCTTCTCCAGCAACCTGGCCACCGCCAAAGAGCTGCGATCACCAAGAAAAGGAGCCACCAGCTGCGCGCCGATGGGAAGACCGTCTCTACTCAAACCAACAGGAGCGGCTGTCACCGGCAAGTAGGCATTTAAGGTCAACCCCGCCCACCCAAGAATGTCAGTATAAGGCCTGGCCTGACCATTCACCTGCAGCACCCGGGCATGCATGTCCGGATTATGGTCATGCGGGAAAGCAGGCACCATGGCACAGGGGCACAACAACACATCAAAGTCCTGAAAAAACTTCGTCCACGCTGCGCGAATTTTCAGGCGCTTCTCATTTTGACGCAGCCAATCCCGGTGACTCAGAGCAATGCCACGCATTTGTAACAGTGGCTGACTCATATCTGTAGGGTCGGAGGCTGCCACCATTGCACGGGCGCCCTCAAATACCGCGTCGGGCATACCCCCGCCCATCTCCGCCATCAGCAGCAGGGAGTAATTGATTTCGTTATCCTCTGGATCAAAATCGGGCCGTGCCTCACGGTCTACATGAGCACCAATCGCCGCTAGCGAGTTCCCAGCCTCCTCGATACATTGCTTCACGTCGTCATCTACCGGGCAAAACGCATCATCTGACCATACCGCTACGCGCAGCTTAGTGGGGTCAGTAAACGTAGCCGGAGGTAAATCTAACTTCCAGCCGGGGGCGTCCTCAGGTGCAGGCTTTACAACAAGATCCAGCGCTGCCTCAAGGTCATCGACACAGGTTCCCAGCGGACCAATAACCGACAGATCACCCATGCTTAAAACGCCTTCTCCAGGCGGAAGGTGACCGCGTTTTGGAACAATGCCAAAACTTGGCTTGTGCCCATACACGCCATTGAAATGACTGGGTGTACGAATGGAGCCGCCTATGTCGCTACCCAGCTCCAGAGGTGTGAGCCCTGCTGCCAGTGCCGAAGCTGCTCCCCCTGAAGAACCGCCGCAAGTGCGCTCTATATCCCAGGGGTTATTGGTGGTGCCGTAAACCTCATTGAAAGATTGCAGGTCAGCGCTCATAAATGGAACATTGGTTTTACCGAAAATATTGGCACCTGCATCAACATAACTTTGTACCGCAAGCGCATTTTCGGCCGGAATATTATCACGGCACAGCGGCATACCACCCACGGTTACCAAGCCCTTGGTAGAAAGGGCGTCCTTGATGGTAACGGGTACACCGTGCAATGGTCCCCAGTCTTCGCCCCTTGCTGCGGCTGCATCTGCCTTGTCGGCCCGGGCGCGGGCTCCAGCCTCATCGAGGGCTACCACACAGTTCAGGGCCGGGTTAAAACGGGCAACGCGTGCGAGAAAAAACTCCAGCACTTCTCTGGCTGAAGTTCTTTGTGCTTTGATATCTTCAGCAATGGCAAATGCACTGCGATAGAGTAAGCTCATCTGGGGCCTTTCCTTTTTTATTCAAATTGGCAACTAGAGTAGTTAATCTATAACAGACAAACAAGGCTAGCTATGCCTGCTGGCTGCGGCGTCCGTGGCGTTAAAGGTTTTGGGCTTGCTGCGTAAACAACCCACTTCAGGTGGCAAAAGCAGTCGCCATCAGCCATCATGAACACCGGGATAGGGGCTGCTATCCCAATGCGCTCACAGGCGGAAACATCAATAAAACATTGGCTATCGAGGAGTAACATTTTGACCACGCAACACCATAGTGCCATCAAATCGATGATGCAGCAGATGTCCGAATCTGTAATCGGCCAGGATGAAGTTGTCAGAACCCTCACTCTCGCGCTGTTATGCAATGGTCACGTGCTACTTGAAGGTTTGCCCGGCACAGCAAAAACTCGCTCGATAAAAACACTGTCACAAGTATTACAGGCCCAGCTGGGACGTATACAGTTCACCCCTGACTTGTTGCCCTCTGATGTGACGGGTAATGAAATTTATCAAGATAACGACGGCGTACATGAGCTGAAGTTTCAGGAGGGGCCATTGTTTAACGAGCTAATCCTCGCTGATGAAATCAACCGCGCTCCGGCCAAAGTTCAATCTGCACTGCTGGAAGCCATGGAGGAACGCCAAATCACCGTCGCGGGTAAAACCTACCCCCTGCCTCCGCTATTTATGGTGCTGGCCACCCAGAACCCAATCGAGCAAGAGGGCACCTACCCCTTGCCTGAAGCCCAAATGGACAGGTTTCTGATGAAAATTTCTGTGGACTACCCCGATGCCGCTGCCGAATTGAGCATCATAAAGCTGCTACAAAAGGAGGAGGGTAAAGCAAAAACAGAATTACAAATGATCTCACAGGATCATATTTTCGCAGCGAGAACTGACATACAAACAATGTCGGTGTCGTCAGCCGTTGAGCAATACATTGTCGACCTGGTGGTAGCCACCCGTCACCCGGAACAACTTGGGAAAAACCTGCAGCGCTGGATAGAAATTGGGTCCAGCCCACGTGCGAGTATTTCACTACACCGCAGCTGTCGCGCGAGTGCGTGGCTCGCCGGGCGTGACTACGTTATTCCCGATGATGTTCAAAGTGTTATTCACAGCGTGATGCGCCACCGCATGATCCTCAGCTACCATGCTCTTGCAGACCAGGTGACACCCGACGCGGTCATCGATGAAATCGTCAATCAGGTGGCAGTGGGTTAATTGGCTATGACTGGAGAGCAGTCACAAGGTGTCTACATCGACCTGGCATCACTGATGCGCCTGAAATATAGCGCTCGGGGCTTCAGCTACCTTCCGCACCAGCCCGTTCGCTCATTGTTAAGCGGACGAAAACGCTCCAGATTGCGCGGTCGAGGCCTCGACTTCGATGAACTGCGCCACTATCGTCCCGGAGACGACATACGCACCATGGACTGGCGAGTGACCAATCGTACAGGGAAGCCTCACGTACGGGTTTACACCGAGGAGCGCGACCGACCGGTAATCGTAGTGGTGGACCAGCGCTTGCCGATGTTTTTTGGTAGCGAAGTAAAGATGAAATCGGTTGTCGCCGCAGAAATCGCAGCTCTCACCGCCTGGCGTGTAATGAACTCTGGGGATCGGGTAGGCGCTATCTTATTTAATGACACTCACTCAGTTAAAATTAAACCCTCTCGCAGCGAGAAAAAAACCATACACTGGCTGGGTGACCTGGTCGAGATGAACAACGACCTCAGTGTCACACCCGGTCATGACAGCAACCCTGGCGCCCTAACCGATGCTCTCCTTTTACTGGAGCGCAGTGTAGGCCATGACTACCTTGTAGTATTGATATCAGATTTCTATGGCTGGAATGAAAGTTCCATGGGAGTGATACAACGCATTAGTCGACACAACGATATTATCTGCTCACTGGTCTATGACCCTCTGGAACAAAGCATCTCAAATGCCCACAGTCTGATCATCAGCGACGGCAGTTACCAACTGGAAGTCGACCCTACGCAACACAATATTGGAGACAGATTTGAGGCCAGCTTCAGAAGCTCCGTAACTCATGTCACTGAAGACCTGAGACAACACAACATTCCCGTTTTAACCGTTGATACGGTTGTTCCTGTGACCGACCAACTCAGGCAAAAACTGGGCGGCCAGAGGATTCTGCAATGAGTGCCCCACCGCTTCCCGAGCTTTTTGGCAACTATGCTTTGCATGATTTTTTTGAAGTGATTCCCACCGACAGTGTTAGCTGGCTACCGCAAACTGCCGGCTGGCACTGGCTTGCTGCGCTCTTGCTGTTACTCTCTCTGCGCTGCGCATGGCGTAGTCTGCGCCTCTGGTACCGCAATCGTTATCGCCGCGAAGCGATCAAACGATTGCGTGAAGTGTCCAGCAATTATGACTCCGCAGAATTTTTGACCGATTTCAATCGGGTGCTAAAAATTACCGCGCTTGTGGCCTATTCCCGCGAGCAGGTGGCCCGCTTGTCCGGCGAACAGTGGGTGAAATTCCTCAATCGTAAGTGTCACAACCCACCCTTTGATCACGAGTTGAGCCTGCTATTGGCAACGACCACCTACCGCCAACAGTCCATGCAAAAATCACTGCAAAAGCAATTACTTGAGGCAGGACTGGTCTGGGTGAAAGAGCATCAGGAGCAGGAGTTTGCTTGAGCTGAGTCATCCCTGGGCACTGGCATTACTGGTACTACCGCTACTGATGCGCCTTGTGCCGGCTTACAAAGAAAGCCGTGACTCGGTGAAAGTACCCTTTTTCAACACGCTGGTGGAGCTTAGCGAAGAGCGGCCTCAACCCGGTGCCATGCTATTGCAACGCGATCGAATACAAACTTTTTTGGTGGCGTTTATGTGGCTGTGCCTGGTCGTCGCCGCAGCCAAGCCACAGTGGGTGGGAGAGCCCATCGAGCAACAAAAGTCCGGACGTGACTTAATGGTGGCAGTTGACTTGTCCGGCTCCATGCAAACCCAGGACTTTATCCTGCCAGACAACAGCACCGTCGACCGTCTTGAGGCGGTCAAGTATGTGCTGGCCGAGCTGGCACAGAAACGTAAATCTGACCGTCTGGGGTTAATCGTTTTCGGCAGCGCCGCTTACTTGCAAACACCTTTTACTGAAGACCACCAGGTGTGGGGAAAGCTTCTCAGTGAAACTGAAATAGGTATGGCCGGGCAGAGCACCGTATTCGGCGATGCCATTGGTCTGTCTATCAAACTTTTCAATGACGGCGGCTCTGACAACCGAGTACTAATTATCCTTACCGATGGCAACGACACCGGCAGCACCGTGCCACCCATCGACGCAGCCAAGGTCGCCGCTGCCAATGATATCCGTATCTATACCATTGCCATTGGCGACCCCGCCTCCATCGGCGAAGAAGCCATGGACATGAAAACCATAGAACGCGTGTCTGAAGTCACTGGAGGACAAAAGTTTCAGGCACTGAATCGCGACGAACTACTCGCTGCCTATCGGGCGATAGAAGATTTAGAGCCGGAGCTCTACGAGACTATTAGTTTCAGGCCAAAACTTAGCCTGCATTACTTACCCATTGCTATCGCAGCCGCATTCTATTGGCTGTATCACGCGTGGAGCGCCTTGAATGTATGGCGGCGGAGAAAAAAACTGCATGCTGCCTGATCTCAATGCGCTGGAGTATTTTCACTTTCTACGACCTGCCTGGGGTCTGCTTGTAATCCCCTGGATATTTGTATTTTCTATGCTGAATAAAGTGGAATCTGGCAGGGATATGTTTGGCGGCATTATTGCGCCACACCTACTGGAACATTTGCGTCTGAAGCAATTTCAGGGCGGCTGGGCAAATCCTCGCAGTTTCACCAAAGTGATTTTTTTCATTGTACTGATTGTGTTAATGGGACCCAGTTGGCGGCAGCAACCTTCGCCGCTGATACAAGACAATGCCACACTGGTTATCTTACTTGACGCCTCGTCATCCATGACCCAGCGTGACATACAGCCCAGCCGATTGGCTCGAGCAAAGCAAAAAATCAGTGATTTACTCGCTCTGCGCCCTGACAAAAAAGCCGCACTGGTGGTGTATGCCGGCAGCGCGCACACCGTACTTACGCTCACAGCCGACCAAACTATTCTTACTCAATACCTGGCGGCGATAAAACCGGGAATCATGCCTCGCCCGGGCAAATTTCCTGAATACGCGTTAGCCAATGTAGATGAAATATTACGCCAATCCTCCTCGCCAGCCACTGTGCTCCTCATTGCCGATGGCTTGGGCGGCGACAGCAATAAAGTTTTTACAACTTACTTCGCTGAGAAGCCTCATCAGCTTTTGATTCTGGGCGTTGGTACTGATGGTAATTCATTGGCAAAAATTAAGAGGGAAGACATCATCCCTTTGGAACAAAAATCTCTGGACACTCTGGCCGAAAAATCAGGCGGCCGTTATATCGAACTGAGTATTAACAGCAGCGACGTAAAGCAAATCAACAGACTCGTTGACAGCCACTACCTGGTGGTGGAAGACAGCGCGCTGCCCTGGCTTGATAGCGGCTACCCGCTGGTATTTCCCGCTATGGCTCTGTTTCTAATGTGGTTTCGTCGGGGCTGGACAATAAGCTGGATATGGATTCTCACCCCTCTGCTGTTGCTGCATCAAGCGGGGCCGGTTTACGCACAAGGCAGTGAAACGGCGGAGAGTGAAAGCCACTGGTTTGCAAACTTGTGGCTGACCGGCGATCAACAGGGGCGCCTGCTCATGCAACGCGGCGCATATCGCGAGGCCGGCAAACGTTTTGTCGACCCCATGTGGAAAGGATTGGCCTATTACTATGCCGAAGACTTTATGCAAGCTGCCGAATATTTCTCTCGCAGCGACAGTAATGATGCTCTGTTCAATGAAGCCAACGCTCGCGCACAGGCACGAGATTATGTGCGCGCAGTCGCTCGCTATAACCGTCTGCTGGCAAGGACACCCGATTTCCCGGGAGCCGCCAGTAACCGCGCACAGGTACAGGAGATTATTGACGAGACGAATCGCTTGAGCGAAAGCCAACAGGAGGAAGCCGGGTTTAGTAGCGAGGAACTAGAGCCCGGGGGAGATGATGCAGTCCCTGCGCAGGGCGCTGATGAAATGCAGCTAAAGGAGATTGAGTTGCGACAACTCACGGCAGAACAAATTTTGCAGGATCCTGCTACCAGCGAGATGTGGTTGCGCAGCGTGCAACACGATCCTGCAAACTTTCTCGCGATAAAATTTAATATGCAATTGGCGCGTAAAAAAGAAGCCCGCATCGAACAGGACAGCGAGAAGTGACCGGGCAGATACTAAAGAAATGCCCGCAAGGCGCCGCACTGCTAGTGCTTTTTCTGCTGTCTAGCCTGTGCTGGAGTGCCTCACTGGCAAGGCTACAGTCAGAAAAACACATAGAGATAAGTGCGGAACTATTACCCTTCACAGATATCGTCGTTGGACAGCGGACGGAGTTAGTCATAAACATCGCGACCGACCGCTGGTTTACCGGCGGCACGCGGTTTGAAATTCCCGAGGTGGATGGTCTAGTCATCATTCAAACCAATAACTTTGCCAGCAACTCCAGCGAAAACCGTAAAGGCCAAAGCTGGGTTATACAGCGATGGTCACTGGATGTGTTTCCTCAACGCAGCGGTACATTTACGATTCCGCCCATCAATGCACGGCTAAGCGTTAACGACGAAGCAGCTGGTGATGTAAAAGGCACTCTGCAGAGCCCTTCGTTAACGTTTCAAGCGAATGTGCCCGCGGCTCTCGCCAAAGCACAGCATTGGGTAGCGGCGCCTGACTACAAAGTAAGCCAGAGTTTTGATCGTGAGCTGACAGGCTTGAAAGCCGGCGATGCCATTGAGCGTAGCGTTGTATTTGAAGCCTCTAATGTCATGGCCATGATGCTCCCGGGCTGGCAGGCGGAAGACTTGTCAGGGCTAGCCGTCTACCCGCAGCCGCCTTCACTGTCCAACAGCAATAACCGCGGAAGCATGATCGCAAAACGCGTCGAGCACATTACCTATATCGTAGAAGAACCTGGCCAATACCAACTGCCCGCGCGGGATTACTATTGGTGGGACACTAGTGAAGGAGAGTTACAAATACGTTTTTTACCCGCCGTGGATATCACCGTGGGAGAAACTGCAGAAAAGAACATCGACACGGGCCAGAGTAAAATACTAGCCAATGTAAGCCCTGGCAGGCTGCTGATTTTCAGCGCTCTATTCGCGCTCTTCATCGGGCTGTGCTGGTTTATCTACAAGCGCCTTCCCCGCATACCGCTGACTCGCATCACCGGCCCGATCAAGCGTGGCTGGCAGCATCTGCAGCGGATGCGAAAGCCAGCCCTGCCGTCCACACTCAACCCCGGTAGTAGCGCTGGGGAGTGAAAGGCATGCGAGTGACCGTAACAGGTAGCTGTTTGCCCCGCACATCAACAAACAGGGCAGTGCCCGGCTCGCCCAGATCCCGATTGATATAAGCCATTGCAATAGGACGGCCTACGCTCGCCCCGTAGCCAGCAGAACATATCTGCCCCACCTGCTCACCATTTTCAGCGAACACCAACTGACCATCACGCACCGGCCTCTTGCCTTCTACACTCAGCCCAACCCGGCGCAGTGCAGGTTTGTTTTCTATATGCTCGAAAATAACGTCCGCGCCGGGAAAGCCTCCGGGGCGCTCGCCATCTGCGCGGCGCGACTTGCTGATAGACCACAACAGACCCGCTTGAACGGGGTCGATTATGGTGGACAGTTCATGGCCGTAAAGGCACAAACCCACCTCCAAACGCAAGGAATCACGAGCGCCCAGCCCGATGGGGGCAACCTGCTCGAAACTCAAAATTGAGCGCGCCAGAGCTTCAGCCTGCACCCCCGGTACAGAAATTTCATAGCCGTCTTCACCGGTATAGCCCGAGCAGGTCACGTAGACTTCAACGCCATTGATACTGCTGTGACAACCTTGTAAAAATACCAGCTCCGCCGCTTGAGGGCAGAGAGTCTTCATCACCTCCCTGGCAGCTGGCCCCTGCAGCGCCAATAAAGCCTGGTCGGTTAAAACGGTCATCACCTGGCCCGTGAGGTGTTTCTGTAGATGGGAAATATCCTGCGCTTTGCAGCCCGCATTCACCACCAAGAAAAACTGATCCTCGCCCCAGCGGGTAATAATCAAGTCATCCAAAACACCGCCACTGGCATTGGTAAACAAAGCATAGGTTTGGCTATTAATGCCGAGACTCTCAATATCCACCGGCACCAGGCCCTCCAGCATCTCAGCCGCGCCCTTGCCTTCAATCAGCACCTGTCCCATATGGGATACATCGAATAGGCCAGCCGCCTCGCGAGTCTGTAAATGTTCCTTGATAATTCCAGTGGGATATTGAACCGGCATATCGTAACCTGCAAAGGGAACCATTTTAGCGCCAAGTTCACGATGTAAACGGTCCAGCGGCGTGGTTAAAAGTGTCATCCGTTTTCCCTCAAAGTGGACAAAATGTTAGGGTACGCAGAGTAAACCTATAAGGGAAATTTGTCAGGGGAAATAGCACATAAGATGAGGCCTCAAATTAAACGACCAGAGACCATCAGCCTGATAGGCATGCCCGGCGCTGGCAAAAGCACCGTCGGTGTATTACTTGCCAAGCTCTCCGGCCTCGCCTTTCGCGATACAGACCTGGACATACAAGTACATACCCATGCCACTCTGGAGGAAATTCTGCAGAGAGATGGCTATATGCGACTGCGTGAGATTGAAGAAGAAGTTTTGTTACAGATACCCATTAGCCATAGCGTCATATCAACGGGCGGGAGCGTGGTCTACAGTGAGGCAGCCATGGCGCGTCTCGCAGCAGCGGGCGCTGTTGTATACCTCGAGACAGATTTTTATACCCTAGAAAAGCGTGTCGCTGGAGCACCCAATCGCGGAATTGCCAGCAGCACACAGCAGAGTTTTTCAGACATCTATGCAGAGCGCACGCCACTGTACAGGCAGCACGCTGATCTAACCATAAACACGGCGAATGCCAGCGCAGAACAACTCGCAATAGCCCTGCTGGGACAGTTAACCGAGGGTTAGATCGTTCGCGTCCGGACATGTCCAGCGGTCAGGTCGTTAAGGCCGCCTATGAATAACCACTGCGGGTACAGCTGGGCACAAACCCCAGTCTTATTGATAAAACCGCTCCCGGCTTGTACTTGGCACAAGTTTTGCTAGTTAGATAAATGCGACCCGCCCCGCTGCAATTTCAAAGACAGGGACGTTGCAAATCATGTGGGAAAGCCAGGGAAGGCAGCGGGTCGCACCTTTTCGTCATGTTTTTTAATCAACAACAGTTACGAAGTTTTTTATTGACTCAGTAAAACTCATGAGAGATATTTGCCACGAGGTAGCCCGGAATAAATCATTGGGAGTTGATTTATGAGAGAGCGAAGTACAGAAGCCGATATGGAAGACCCGCTAGACGAACTGTTCGAGCCGGCATTAAGTGAACTGATTGATGAAGATCTCATGGAGCTGCTGCCAGCATCATCGACAATGCGTAGCCTGACCGAAAAAAGGCGGCGCGCCGAGGAGCGACTGGAAGCAAGGCGACTGCGGGATGAACTGGGAGATTACGATCTGCAATGGGACGATTTTTAGTCTTGCCCGGCTCAGTCATTAATCATCGCAGGTGCACGGTCCCCTTTAATCGCGCCGTTTGGTTGCTCAGTATGGATTAGGAGCAATTTAACGCTCCTTCCACAACGACTACAGCCCTGACC
The DNA here is from genome assembly GCA_047650635.1 of Halioglobus sp. Taxonomy (GTDB): domain Bacteria; phylum Pseudomonadota; class Gammaproteobacteria; order Pseudomonadales; family Halieaceae; genus JBALVT01. The sequence goes on along the minus strand of JBLHNQ010000016.1, from coordinate 11,934 downwards.
TCCTACTTCAGAAAATACGGCACCATCACTCAGCACACCGATATAACCCTGTGTCGCGCACTTCAATAGGAATATCTGCGCCTGCAGGGCAACACCAGTCAATGGCAGAGACCGGCAGTGCAGTTGCCAAACCAAGAGCGGCGGTAATACCAATGAGAGGAGCCCCGCGAACCCGCAGGCTACATAAATCGGTCATGGGTCAGAGACTGGAGAGCTCCTCTTCCTGAGTGGTTTCGTACTGCCATTCAAACACGTTCATTTCAATAAAGATAAAAGCAAAAAGCCATAAGCAGGCGTCCCAGAAGTCAAGAAAATCACCCTTCAAGCCCCAATACACAGCGGCGAAAAGAAGAATTGTGTACATCAACAGTTTGAAAAACTTGTTAATGCCCATAATTCTTCCCGACAAAATTCCACGCAGCTGCAATCGAACCTCAATCTCCAGCACAATTACCACGCCAATCCACGCAGCGGAGTTAAATATATCGACCCAGGCAAGGTACTGCACAGCACGCAGAGTTTCGGCATCGGCGATAATGTCGAAGCCATTAATGCGAGAAAAATCAGACCCCAATTTTAAGCAGCTGTTCACATCGACCGGAACATACTTGTCAATATCTATCAGCATTGAAAAATGCTGCCCCACTAGCGAGCATGCATCAGTCCCAGCCAAAGGGGCAACGTTATACAGCGTGGTCAGCTCGGCATAGTAACCACTAAAGGCATAACCCACAGCAACATAACAAAGGCCGCGCAGGCCGTGTAAGGTCCACTTCAGCCAACCCTGCAGTTTACTGTCATCCAGCACCGACGTTTCCAACTCGAACAGTAAAAGCAATAAAACCCACGCCGCTGTATCGATGGTTGCCGAAAAGCTCTGAATAATCTGGCCCGGCTCTATACCCCCAGCAAAGGTGAAATCCAATGCTTGTAACTCTTCTTGTAAAAAGAGATAAATATTAAGACTGAGAAGAGCGTAGGTAACATATTTGACTAAGGTAAATGCCCGGTAGCGAGCCGCGCTGCCAAACAGGCTTTTATTGACGGGTTGCATAATTTTCAGACCTGCAGCAACAGGTGTTCTCTTTCCCAGGCGCTGACAACCTGGTTGAACGCCTCAAATTCGTGAAGCTTCACTGCGGTGTAAGCGCTGAGAAACCGTTCTCCGAACATGTCTTCAATTTCCGGGCTGTCGCGCAGATGGCGCACCCCCTCTTCCAGGCTTCTCGCCACTTCCACTTCATTCTCATTGGCGGTGCCGCTGTGGGGCTGGGTTGCCTGTAGCTGTTTTTTCATACCCAGGTAGCCGCTGCCCAGGGTTGCTGCAAAAGCGAGATAGGGGTTTACGTCCGCCCCGGGGAAACGATTTTCCACTCGCGTAGCGGGGCCCGGGCTGCTGGGTACCCGGAACGCCGTAGTACGATTGTCAAAACCCCAGTCCATGCTAACCGGCGCTGAAATATGCGGCGCCAGACGCCGGTATGAGTTCACATTGGACGCGTATAGGCTAATGAGTTCGGGCGTGTAACGCTGCAGTCCCGCGATATAACTCAAAAATGCTGGCGTATGCTCACCGTTCTCATCAATAAAGATATTGGCCCCACCGTCCATCTCAACAATGCTCTGGTGGATATGCATGGCGCTACCGGGCTCGCTTTGCATCGGCTTGGCCATAAAGGTGGCGTAGATACCGTGTTTGTGAGCCGCCTCCCGCACCGTACGCTTAAATGTAAACACCTGGTCTGCCAAACTCAACGCGTTGCCATGGACAAAATTTATCTCCATTTGGGCCGCGCCGTTTTCGTGGTTAATTGTATCGATATCTAACTTTTGTGCTCGGGCATAGCGGTACATATCAGTGACAAAATCGTCGAACTCTGCCATCGCATCGATACTGAAGGACAGACGAGAGGACTCAGCCCGCCCCGAGCGTCCAATAGGCGGGTGCAATGTATCGGCAGAATCGGTATTTCTAGCCACCAGGTAAAACTCCATTTCGGGAGCAACGACAGGGCGAAGCCCATCCTCCTTATATAAATTGAGTATGCGGCGCAGAATATTGCGACTGGACAGCGGGTGAGGCTCACCGTCCATGGTGAAACAATTGTGGATAATCTGCGCCGTTGGCTTGCTGGCCCATGGCACAAGGCGCAGGGAGTCAGGGTCGGGAAGGAGCACCATATCGGCGTCAGTGGGCTCGACAAAGTCCCAGTGTGCATCGGAATACTCACCCGTTACCGTTTGAATAAGCACCGCTTCAGGTAGTCGAGCCTCACTTTGGCCGAGAAACTGCTCGACGGGAACAAATTTTCCCCGCGCATTGCCTGAAATATCGGGGATCAGACACTCTACTTCACTTATCTGGTTCTGTGCTAACCACTGCGCTATGTCGGCCCGGTCGGAACTCATAAGCTTCTCAATTTAATCGGAGGCTCTGAGTATCGCAGCACAGAGATCGCCGATTCAAGCCCCAGGCCTGTGGTCTACCCCTTTAGTGGTATCCTTGCACTGCGAACCAAACGCGTATAGTTGGGCTATGACAGACCAACATACCAGGCAAAACACGAGTACCGGGATCGATAGCGAGCATATCGACTCCTGGTATGCGGCATCGGCGGACCAGAGTATGGTGTTCCCTGCGCTACAGGGTGAGCACACCACCGATGTATGCATCATTGGCGGTGGCTTCACTGGGCTATCGGCCGCTATCCACCTGCGCGAGCGGGGCTACAGCGTCACTTTACTAGAGGCAAACAAACTGGCCTGGGGAGCCTCCGGGCGCAACGGTGGGCATGTCGGTGTGGGGCAGCGAGTAGACCAGGACCGGCTGGAAACCATGCTCGGCATGGGGCACGCAAAGCAACTGTGGGACATTGGCCTCGAGGCCAACGACACCGTTGCCAGCCTTATTGAGCGATTCAATATCGCTTGCGAGTTGAAGCAGGGAAACCTGCACGTGGCCTCCAAAGCTCACGAGAACGACGAACTGCGCGGGTATGCCGAGCACTTACAACGCCACTACAACTACAGTGAAGTATCTTACGTAGAACCCGCAGAAGTGGCCCAAATGACCAGTGGCCAAGGTTTTAATGGTGGCATTCTTGATGCAAGAAGTAAGCACTTACACCCTCTAAAATACGCACAGGGCCTGGCCAAAGCGGCATCGCTTTTGGGCGCCCAGCTGTATGAACACAGCCGTGTATTGTCTTACTCAGAAGGCGGGAATGTGACGGTTAACACCGCTGAAGGCACAGTGAATGCAGCCTTCGTGGTGCTGGCCTGTAATGGCTATCTTGAGAAACTGGAGCCTCGCACCGCCGGGCGGATCATGCCCATCAATAACTTTATGTTAGCCACCGAGCCTCTATCAGAGGCCCTCGCCAGACGCTTAATCCGCGACGACACATCCATGTCTGACACCCTGTTTGTTATCAACTATTGGAAGTTATCCGCAGACAACCGACTGCTATTTGGAGGCGGGGAAAATTACACGCGTCGTTTCCCTAAAGATATCAAAGCCTTCGTGCGCAAAGGTATGCTGCAGATATACCCGGAATTGGCGGACACCAGAATTGATTACGGTTGGGGGGGAACCCTGGCAGTGACAATGAACCGTATGCCTGATTTTGGCCGCCTTTCAGCACAGGTCTTCTATGCCCATGGCTACTCCGGCCATGGCGTTCCCACGGCTACCATGGCAGGTAAATTGTTAGCGGAAGTTATATCAGGCTCCGCTGAGCGGTTTGATATCATGGCGAACATTCCCATTCGACCATTCCCAGGAGGCACCTTGCTGCGCTGGCCAGGACTGGTGGCAGGCATGTTGTTTTACAGTTTGCGCGACAAAATGGGACGATAACCCCCTACCACAACGATTCAAAGATAGTTACCCGCAACGTAAATTTTACCAGTTTAATCGATGCCTCTATCGCTTTTACAGGGGTACATTGCCCTCAAGCGTATGCAAAATACGTGGTCCACATGACATTTTGCATGTAGAAAAATGAAAAGAAGGTCTAATCATGAATCCATTTACCCTCAAGAAGCTGGCTGTGGCAATTTCCACACACATTGCACTCACCGCAGGTTTTAGCTCTGTCGTGTACGCTCAGGACAACGCAGCTTTGGAAGAAGTTGTTATAACCGGTACACGCCGTGCAGCACGCTCGGTCTTCGAATCTGCGGTTCCCATCGACGTAATAGGTGGTGACGAGTTCCGCAACCAGGGCGCCAGCGATATGTCTACCCTGATTCGCAACGCTGTGCCGTCGTATAACGTGAACAGCCAGCCGATCAGTGACGCGGCAACTGTTGTTCGGCCCGCGAACATGCGTGGCTTGGCGTCTGACCACACGTTAGTATTAGTAAATGGCAAGCGTCGCCATCGCGCCGGTGTTATTTCATGGCTGGGCAACGGTGTTAACGATGGTGCACAAGGCCCCGACATCTCCGTTATCCCTTCTATTGCTCTGAAACAGGTAGAAGTACTTCGCGACGGCGCTGCTGCTCAGTATGGCTCTGACGCGATTGCAGGCGTAATCAACTTTATCCTCAAGGATGATTCTGAAGGCGGCAGCATAGAAGCCAAATACGGTGAATACTCCGAAGAAGGTGAGAGCCTTTATGCCATCGCTGGTAACATCGGCCTACCCTTTACTTCCAATGGCTTCATAAACGCCAGTTTTGAATACGGCGAATCCGATGCAACCAACCGCAGCACTCAACGTAATGATGCTGCAGCATTGATCGCCGGTGGCAACACAGATGTAGCCAATCCCGCCCAAGTGTGGGGTAACCCCGATATTGCCGACGACCTTAAGACTTATTTCAATTTGGGTCTGTCTCTCAACGACAATATGGAAGCATACGCATTTGGTAACTACGCCTCCAAAACGGTTGAAGGTGGTTTCTATTTCCGTAACCCTGACACCCGCTCGGCCGTCTTCGCCAATGGCGATGGCAACCGTCTGGTAGGCGACGAAACAGGCGATATGTCGGGTAACTGCCCAACTGACTTGGATGTTAGCGATGCGCAAGGCCTGGCAGATGTAATAGCCGATCCAAATTGCTTCGTGTTCAACGGGCAGTTCCCCGGCGGCTTTACACCGACCTTTGGTGCTGACACCGAAGACTTCTCTTTTGTAGGTGGTACTCGCGGAACTACCGATGGCGGTATCTACTGGGACGTTAGTGCAGGGTTTGGCTACAACGAAGCTGATTTCTTCATCTTCGACACCGTAAACGCCTCTTTGGGATCACAGAGCCCAACTTCGTTTGATCCAGGCAAGTACTCCCAGTTGGAAAAGAACTTCAACATTGATCTTTCCTACCCTCTGCCTGTGAGCTTTCTGGCTTCAGACTTGAACATTGCCGGTGGTTTCGAGTGGCGCGATGAAGAGTTCGAAATTGGTATTGGCGACGAAGCGTCCTGGCTGGTCGGCCCTCTGGCCGATCAGGGTTTCTCTGCAGCCTCCAATGGTTTCCCCGGGTTTGGACCTCTGTCTCAGGGTGAGTGGAGTCGCTCCAACATCGCCATGTACGTAGACCTCGAAGCTGATGTCACTGATAACTTGCTGGTTGCTGTTGCTGTTCGCTGGGAAGACTTTGACGATTTCGGCACCACTACCAATGGAAAAATATCCTCCCATTGGCAGATTGTTGATTCCTTCGCTCTGCGTGGCGCATACAGCACTGGTTTCCGCGCACCCACACCAGGCCAGTCCAATGCGTTCAACGTATCGACTGAATTCAACCTGGCAACCAATGAGCTGGAAAACAACGGTACAATCCCTTCAAACAGCCCTGTGGCAGAGCTGCGTGGAGGTCAGGACCTCGAACCCGAAGAGTCAACCAGCATGTCTTTCGGCGCGATCTGGCAGTGGGAAAACGTCAGCATAACGGTTGATTACTACAACATTGAGTTGACTGATCGTCTGGGTGTTTCGCAGAACTTTGAGCTGACCGATACAGAAATCGAAGCGCTTATCGCGGCAGGTGTCTCCGGCGCTAACAGCCTCTCTACTTTCCGCTTCTTTACCAATGGTATCGAGACCGAAACTAAAGGCTTCGACGTAGTCGCAACTTACAGCCTGGATTCAAGTATTGGTATCACTGATTTCAGTGTTGCCTATAACCAGAACGAGACTGACGTTACCAAAGCTGACTCAGCTATCATTGATGACACGCGTATTAAGGAGCTGCAGGAAGCACTTCCAGAGACTCGTTACAACATAGCAGCTGTTCACATGATGAATGACTGGCGCTTTTTGGCCCGTTACAGCTACTTCGATGACTGGTACGATTCTGAAGATACACTGACTTACGACGGCTATGCTGTACTTGACGCCGAAGTGGGTTATACCTTCAGTGATGCTGGTTTGAGTGTTATCGTCGGTGCCAACAACCTGCTGGACGAAACGCCAGACAAGAACCCCAACGCTGCAGCTGGTGTAGGTAACCAGTATAGCCAGTGGGCTCCAGGTGGATTCAACGGCCAGTTTGCCTACTTGCGCGTTGTCTACGACTTCTAAGCTTTTAGCGAGTCGTGTAAAACAAAAACGGGAGCTTCGGCTCCCGTTTTTTATTGGTCGTGTGGGATCGTTAGAATAGTAGCTCTGCCCTACTGCCCAGAAACCTGTCTATCGCCAACAGACTCTCCGGTTCAGTAAGCAGCGGGGCATGTCCACAACAATCTACCTGAGTATATTCCATACCAGGGTGTACCGCCCGCATCCGGGCAACATCATCCTGCGTCACAATATCTGAAAGCTCGCCACGGATCAGTAACGTAGGTATGCACTTCATCGCAACAAATACCGGCCATAAGCTGGCATGTACCACCCCGTCGAAAGCTGCCTGTTCAATTGGCAAAGAAATAGCGGGGTCGTAATCCAGCACTGGCTTACCGCTCTTGTTCTCCCGGTAAATATTACCCGTAAACCATCGCCAATCGGCGTCGGAGAAGTTCGGATATTCGCCGCTTAGAACGGCCCTGGTCTGCTCAATGGCCTGCTCCCAAGTGTCTACTGTGCTCCGATTGCCCACATAAAATTTAATTCTCTCGACACCTGCTTGATTGGGCTCGGGGCCAATGTCATTAAGAATCACCGCAGAAACTCTTTCTGGCTGCATGCTATTCAGGATCATTGATACAAGCCCACCCAGGGAGGTTCCTATCAGGGTGACCTGAGCAAGGCCGAGGCTGTCGAGCAATGAAGCAATATCCTCTGCATAGACAGCTGGCTGATAATTAGAGGGGTTTTGATCATAGGCAGATCTTCCGCGGCCTCGTAAATCAACCGCAATAACCCGAAAGCATGTACATAGATGTTGGCTCAATACGGCAAAATCAGCTGAATTCCGAGTGAGTCCAGGAATACACACAATGGTCTTTTCGTTCTGTCCACGGCTGCCTTCACAGGGATATTCCCTGGCATACAAGTCCAGGCCATCGTGGCTCTTGTACCAGTAGTGGTTAAAGTGTTGCATAACATGACACTCGAGAATGCTTTTAAGCGGACTAAAAAAGGCGGGCTACACCGAGCCCGCCGTTAGATTGTGAATTGGGCTTACCTATCTCTTAGAACTGATAAGCCACATTCGCCATCCAGGTGCGTGGTGCACCGTAGAACGCCAGTTCGCCCGAGCCCAGGTTGTAGCCGCCGGTTTTGTACTCCTCATCGTTGATGTTCTTCAGGTACAAACCTACCGTCCAGTGATCATCCGAGGAGTACCAGTTAGCGCTGGCATCCCACAAGTTGTAGGACTCGTCCTGGTCGCAACTGCAGGTAACATTGTTGAAATTGCGGCTTGAATCTCTGTAAGCCAGAGCTGTATTGAGCATCACGCTGCCCGCACTACCTAGATCCCAGTCGTAGTTGAATCCGAGCTGGCCAGTCCACTCCGGGGCATTAAGCATTTCCCAGGTGTCCGATACATCCACACCACCAGAGATCACTTCATTTAACTGGGCATCCAGATATCCCACCACCAGTGTAGTGCTGAAATTTTGGGTAATCTGCCCCCAAGCTTCCAGTTCAAAACCGGATATTTCGGCGGTACCCGCGTTTAACACATCAGATGAGAAAAATATCGGGGCTGGCTGGGCTTGCTGCACGGTCAACTGCATGTCAGTGTAATCCATATCAAACACGGTGAAGTTAAGTCGCAGGCGATTGTCAAACAATTCCGACTTGATCCCAGCCTCCCAAGTTTCTACCGTCTCAGGATCATAACCATCAGCCACATTCGGATTTAGAGCGGCGTTACCGCGCATGTCAAATCCACCCGACTTAAAGCCCTCGGCATAGCTGGCGTAAACCATAATGTCGTCACTGAGTTGCCAGTCCACTTTCACTGTGGGGCTTGTTTCGGTCCAGCTGTCATCGGCTTCGTCATCGCTAATATCTGTTGATATTGCCAGCAGGAAATCGTCGGCCGGATCTCCGAAAATAAATCCGCTACCTTGAGTAGTGGTATAAGGAAATGAGTTGCCCGTGATATACGAGAAGCGTTGAATGTTAGAGTCTTTTTCATCTTTCGTGGTTCTGACACCGGCAGTCAGGGTGATCGTATCGGTGACATTAAAGTTCACGTTGAGGTAGGCCGACTGGCTGGTAGTATCCACGTCGCCGCCAATCGCCAGATCAAAATGAGTTCCGTCCATCGGGGTGCCATCGAGGTTGTTTAAGACCACATCAAACGCTCCGGCAGAATTTCCGGTGAAGTAATAGAGCCCCGCCACGACCGCGAAGCGCTCAGCTGTATAGTTCAACTGCAACTCATGTGACTGCTGATCATCCTCGTAGGAAGCCGGTACATCAAAGGAATCTAGCGGAGTGCCCTCAAAATCGATAAACTGCTCGGTTTCTCCCTCACGATCGGCATAAACATACTTTAGCGACAGAGCGTCGCTTACATCATAGCGCGCGGTTAGCGAGTAGCCCTTATTCTCTACGTTCGATTTGTGCGTTGTGCCGCAAGCGGAATCATAGGGGTTCCCGGAAGCCAGAAACAGCTCGCCTGTCGCCGGGTGGGTGAGCGATGTCTGGTTGGACTGGGTGCCACAGGGCTGATTGGATTCGTCCTGAGTCTTGTCCGCAGCAAGGCGGAAGAACAAGTTTTCTGTAGGCGTGTACTCAATACTGATCCGCCCCACTTCAACATCCTTGTTGTAGTTTTCCTCACTGGCAGTAAAAGTGCCCGTATTGATGTCATAGCCGGTGGAAACATCGCCATAACCGTCGCGTTCCATCTTCGACACGGCGGCACCGACGTACAAGGTGTTGGCAATCACGGGTAATTGCCCGGACAGCGTAATTTCCTTTTGACCATAGTCTCCAACCGTAACCTTTGCGCGGCCGGTCGCTTCACCGGTCATGGTTCGGGTAATGTACTTGATAGCTCCGCCAACCGTGTTTTTGCCATACAGTGTCCCTTGGGGGCCTCGTAATACTTCAATTCTTTCGACATCGAATACATCCATTACTGCGGCTTGCGGACGTGCGTAATACACATCGTCAACGTACACACCCACTCCGGGCTCAAAGCCCCATAAAGGGTCCTGCTGGCCGACACCACGAATATAGGCAGTCAGGGTGGAGTTGGTAGCACGGCTCGCACGAAACTGCGCGTTAGGCACACTTTTTTCCAAGTCTATAATGCTGGTAACACCCATGTTTTCCAGTTCAAACGCATTGAATGATGAAATTGAGATCGGCACTTCCTGAAGGTTCTGCTCACGCTTTTGCGCAGTAACGATAACTTCTTCCAACGAGATTTTACTGACTTCTTCGGCCCAGGTAACTGCGGGTGCCACAGCACAGGAACTGAGAATCGCTATGGCGACGGGCAGACGTTTTCTTAGCGGTATTAAATTATGCATAGATGACCTCGAGTCAGATTTTTTGTTATAAATAATTCAACATACGTTGAATGTCTGCATAAATATATTCAACAAGCGTTGATATGTCAATCGCGAATTGTTATTTTTCCCCATTCGCTGGTCCAGCCCGTGAAATCAATAGCGCGCCACCAGCCAATGTACCAATACTTCCATTGTCATTAGTTTTTCAACTTCACGGTTGAGTTCTGGTCATGGTTGCGGCACTATATTCAACAAATGTTGAACACGCAAATGGCAGTGAAGTCCCCTCAGCTTGCTTTTATGGGGTCAACCGCTATTGTTCTTGCAGACACGTTATAGGGGTGTTTATGGCCAAGCATAAAAAGGGTGAAAAGAGAGCACGTATTCTGGATGTCGCGGAGGAACTCTTTTCATTGCACGGCTATGACGGCGTAACGATGCGACAGGTATCCCGAGGCGCCGAGGTAGATGTGGCTCTGGCGAACTACCATTTCGGCAAAAAACTCGACTTGTTTCACGCGGTATTTAATCGTCGCGCTGAACTGTTAAGCAAGACCCGGCAGGAAGTGTTGCTGACCAACAAGAAAAAAGCCGGGGATAAGCCGCAAACTCTCGAGCAAATTATCGAGGCTTTTTTATTACCTTTAAAGCTGGCACAGGAGAGTGGTGATCCAGGCTGGAAAAGCTATATGGCCCTGCTCGCCTATGTGTTGAACTCGCCGCATTGGAACCAGGCCCTGATGAAAGACAACTTCGATAACAATGTCAGTGAGTTCATCAGCGCGCTGAAACAGGTCTTTCCCCGGGCTAAAGATGAAGACATCCACTGGTGTTATCACTATGTCTCCGGCGCCCTCGCGCTGACTCTGGCACAAACTGGCCGAATTGATCGTCTGTCTGGAGGCAAGTGCCTGTCATCAGATTTCGGTGCCGCCTACGAACGCATGATCCCTTTTGTTGCCGCTGGATTCAGAGAGGTATGTGGTGACAAAAAGTAAATCAATAGAAGGAAAATCCGCTTTGGTGACCGGGGCGGCCAGCGGCATTGGACTGGCCATTGCCAACCGGTTGGCTGAGTTGGGTTACAGTGTCGTGCTCAGCGATTCTAATTATCCGGCGGCCAAGACGGCTACCGATAAGCTCAGCAAACAGGGCCTGAATGTACTCGCCCTGGAGCTTGATGTAACAAGCGATAGCGATATCTCAAGTGCCTATCAAACTATTGAGGCTGCGCTGGGGCGTCTCGACATACTGGTGAACAACGCCGGTGTGCAATATGTATCTCGACTGGAGGAGTTTCCGATTGACCGATGGCGATTTTTAACCGAGGTCTTGTTAGTGGGGCCTGCCATGCTCACCCGAGCACTACTGCCGTTGATGCGCCGGCAGAATTACGGGCGAATAGTAAACATTGGATCGATCCACTCGCTCGTGGCTTCGCCACACAAGAGCGCCTATGTCGCCGCCAAACACGGCTTATTAGGGTTTTCCAAAGTGGTTGCCCTGGAGACGGCGAGCCAGGATATTACGATTAATACCATTTGCCCCTCCTATGTAAAGACCGCGCTGGTCGAACTGCAAATCGCCAACCAGGCCAAGGAAAACGTTATCAGTGAAGAGGAGGTCGTCAACAAAATCATGCTCGAGCCCATGCCGAAAAAAAGCTTTATAGCGATGGACGAACTGCTAGGTGCACTTGAGTATTTAGTCGGACCAACCACCAGGAATATAACCGGGCAACAAATTGTTATTGATGGCGGCTGGACGATTCGTTAGGTGTGAGCATTAGGTTTTGCCTCCCCGGGGTCGATATCTTTGGCCAAGCTCCCACGGGGTCTGTAGATGGATATTGGGTCGGTGTCAGAGGATTCATCCACTTGCGAAGCTTAAACCACTAAAAGTAGACAAGCAGGGTGTTATTCGATTCCTCTGGGCGCCCGAAGAAGCAGATCTATTCAAGGCTCTAAACGATCAAGATACTCAAGAGCATGCAGAGAGACTGCGGTACAACGAATGGCGGACTGATCGGGGCCTATCGACGCTACCATAAACCTTCCACCACTTAAGGC
>JBLHNQ010000015.1:0-50006 GCA_047650635.1 Halioglobus sp. | reverse complement strand
TTAATAGCTCACACGTGGTGTTCCCTACAAGAGCCGGCAACGGTTGCGGGCGGCAATCCTGATCGTGCCACAGTGGGCAGTATTTTGAGTCGCGCAATGCGTCTAGGTGCGTTGGCATAAATATCCTGTTTTCTATGAGTTTTGAGGCTTGCTATATAAGCCCCATAATTTTTTCACTACTAAAGGGCGTGATTTTTTGGTCTCGAGGTAATGGTTTCGCTCGAACTGGGCGTAAGCCACTGACCACCAATATAATGTTCATTGTTAAAACCCTAAATTATTCATTCAGTTTCTGTCGCACTTTGACGCTTAAGATGCCGAGTCGACCGTGTGAACTCCAGCGGGTCACTATTCCCTGTGGCAAAAATACGGCCTCCCCGGCCTCGTAACTATGCTCGACTGCAGCTTCATCTTTGACACACAGACAGCCTTCCACGATGTACACAAACTGATGGTAAGGCTTGCCCTGAGCTTCTGACTCAAAGGCATTGGACTGCCAGCTATCCGTGCAAAACCGGCCATCCCCATTTCGATATGAAACCGATGTATGCGGCCCGCCCTGCAAATCTACGTCTGTGGAAAGTTGCGGCCTAACAATACCGTCAGCTGCAGCAAAACCACTGTGAGACTCACCCGGCGGCTCATAAATAACAAAGAATTTTCGCAAATAGCCCTTTTGCTGCCACTGACAGTCATAGCCCATAGGAATGACAAAGGCCTCCCCCGCCCGCACAGTTTCCACCGCGCCAGTCTTGTTATTACGAATTTCAACGTCGCCCTGCAGCAGCCACATAAACTCTTCACAGGCATACGGGCCGGCCACCTCTGTCATGGATGTGGTGTCCCATACTCCCACATACAAACCCAGTTCATCGTCTTCAAAATAGGCGTGTGTGTGTTGCACTGGCATAGGAGAATCAAACATTGCCGGCTCGAGTTCATCGGCAGATTCGCCAAATCCCATTGGCGCGCCAGACAACCTTATGACTTTTTTATCCAACTCATCACCCTGTTTTAATTTTCGCGTAGCGTGCACTAGAGCATAAACCGAATAATCGTTCAAGTATCATTGAATAATTATCCGGTTATAGGCTATTCTTCCATCACTGGAGACCATGATCATGGATGCGACAAAAAAACTCAGAGAACGCGGTAACGCCTCCACTGAGGCACGCAGGATGCCCATTCAGGCAAGGGCCAAAAAGCGCCACGAGCAAATTTTGGATATAACGGCTGAACTGCTGGTTAAAGTGGGCGTGGATGAGCTAACCACAATTCTGATTGCACAGAGCCTGGGCATTTCTGTCGGCTCGCTTTATCATTACTTCCCCAACAAAATGGCCATTTTATACGCACTGGCACAACGTTGGCTGGATGAGATAACCGTTGCACTGGATGATATTGAAGCCACTATAGAAGACAGCGAAGACCTACAGACATTTACTGACCACTGTACTGAGCGAGTACTGGAGGTTTACCGTCGCCAGAAAGGCATTTTACACCTGGTACAGGCCATGTTCTCCATTCCCGAACTACGGGCACTGGATGAGGAACATGACGCCTACATGATCAAGCGTTTCAGCCATATGTTTGCCCGACTGGGTATTGACGCCAAGAACAAAGAACTTGAGCGACGGGCAAACGTTTATCTGGAAATAGTACATGCGTTGTCACTGTTGATTGTTGATCAAAAGGGCTCGCTGGCCGCAAGTACAACGCAAGATCTGAAGTTTATGGCTTATTCCGCGCTCGCCGGATACCATAAATCCCAATGAGTACAAAAAATCCAGCAGACAATCTTCAGCAGCTTCTAAAACAGGGCTTCGCGCAACTGAGCCGAGGCAATACTGAAGCTGCGGGAGCGTGCTGCCAGCAGGTTCTGAAAATTCAACCCGATCTTGTGCCGGGGCACTTCCTCGTCGGCCTGGTCGCACTGGAAGCGAAAGATCGCAGAACCGCCTTCAGCGCTTTTCAGTCCGCGGTGAAGCTGGACAAGGACCACGCCGCTGCCTGGGCCCAACTGGCCAAGCTCTATATGAGCGAGGGCCAGGTTAATAGGGCTGATGCGGCCTTGCGCGAAACCCGGCGCATTCGCCCTACCGACCCCATTGTGCTCGATTTGATCGGCACCACACTGTCGTTAATGGGCGAGCACGGTGTGGCACAGGTTTTTTATACACAGGCCAACGCAGCGCAACCAAATTACCCACCCTTTATGCAAAATTTGGCCAGCAACCTGGTATTTCACGGGGAGAGCGAAAAGGCCGACAAAGTATTTGATGACATCATACGTCTGCAGCCTAACAGTCCCCAGGCTCACTGGGGTTTGGCCGGTTCCCGCAAAGCCAAAGGCGCCGCACATATCGAACAAATGCAACAACTCCTCGACAAGGGCAACAGTACGGATCGGGCCAAGGCATTCTATCTTTACGCTATTGGCAAGGAGTGCGAGGACCGGCAGTTATGGAGCGAAGCCTTCGAGGCTTTCAGCGCCGGCGCCGCCGCCAGGCGCAGTACCGTGGAATTTGATGAAGACACAGAAATTGCAATGTTCGACTATCTTGCGCAGAACTTTACCGAACAATGGCTAAACGAGAGCACAGGTGGCAATCCCGACGCCTCCCCAATCTTCGTGCTGGGGCAACCGCGTACCGGCACTACATTAATAGAACGTATCATCACCAGCCACTCCCAGGTGCACTCGGCCGGAGAACTTCAACAACTGGGCCTCGCGCTGCGCAGACTGGGCAACTACAACGACCCCAAACGATTCTCCCCGCAACTGTTTGAAGCCGCAAAGGCGCTTGACCCGGGCAAAATTGCCGCTTTGTATCTACAAACCAGCGCTAAAATGCGCGGCACTACACCCAGGTTCGTCGACAAACTGCCGCAGAATTACCTGATGATTCCCATCATTTTGAAGTCGCTGCCCAATGCCAAAATTGTGCATTTAACCCGCAACCCCATGGACGCCTGCTTTTCCAGTTTCAAACAACTGTTTGCGGACGCCTACCTGCACTCCTACGACCAACTCGAAATGGCCAGGCACCACGCGCGCTACCGAAAGCTCATGCAGACCTGGCGCGAGCGTTTTCCCGGCCGCTTTTTTGATATCAGCTATGAAGACACTGCGCGCAACCTCGAGCCCAACGCACGCGGACTACTGGATTACCTTGAATTACCCTGGGAAGATGCCTGCCTGGATTTTCACCAACAGGGCAGTGCGGTGTCCACCGCCAGCGCCGCACAAGTGCGCGAACCGGCCCACACCCGCTCCGTTGGACGTTGGCGCCAATATGAAAAACAACTACAGCCTATGGCTACAGCGCTTCAGGAGCAAGGCATTGAATTAAGCTAAACTTTCCTTTTCAGCTACACCATAGGGTTATAGTATCCCCTGTGTTGATTTATTACCCTATACGCTAATAAGATTAATATACTGAGGGAATACCCATGACCAATCGCCCGCTTTTAAGCAGTCCTCCATGCTGGAACCGACCGCAAAAAAAATCACTCGCAAAAGCAGTCTCAGCAACAGTAATTGCCTCCGCTATAGCACTACCCGCATGGTCACAAACACTGGAAGAAGTGATCGTAGTGGCCACCAAGCGCGGCGAGTCGGTGCAGGATGTGCCACTGGCAATCACTGCCCTGTCAGGCGACTTCGTCAACAAGGTCAATCTCAACGATGTTAAAGACCTGGTGTCTTTCACCCCCGGCATCACCGGCAATAGCCAGGACAGCTTCATCGACGCCATCAGCGTACGCGGCATCCGTACCCAGGACTTTGGTGTTGGCGGTGATCCATCGGCGGCTTTTTTCAAAAATGACCTGTATGAAGGGCGCAATGGTTCCGCTGTTACCAGCCTCTATGACATCGACCATGTCGAAGTACTGCGTGGCCCACAGGGCTTTCTGTTTGGCCGCAACTCGATCGCCGGCGCGATCAGCGTACACACCAAACGTGCCGAAGTAGGTGGCAGCAACTCGGGCTACCTCGATCTGGATGTCGCTGAACGCGGCCACTTGGTCGGAGAAGGCGCCATTAATGTACCCGTGAGTGATAGCTTTGCTATGCGCTTTGCCGGCTACTACTCTACCGAAGACGGCTTCGCCGATAACAAGTTTTCTGGCGACGACCTGATTGAGCACGACAAATGGGCCCTGCGCTGGTCTACTGCCTTCGAACAAGACCGCCTGGGTATCTATACCACCGCCGAATATGAAGACCGCAGCCAATCGGGCTCTGTCTACAGAGCGATTCAAAAAGGCGACATCTGGGATACCTTCGACGAGTCTTTCGGCGGCGTAACCTTGCGCGGTAGCGATGAGGACTTAGACATAGACCAGTCAGGCGGCGACGCTGACAATGCGGAGATCCTTACGCTGGGTGTTCGCATAGACTACGACTTCGACTTCGCCACACTGACCTCCAATACCGGCTACAAAGATCACGACTACTACTACAGCGAAGATTACGACGGCACCCCGCTCAACGCCAACAACTACACCCAGGACCAGACCGGTGATTACTTCCAGCAGGAATTGCGCCTCACCTCAAATGGTGACGGCCCACTGGCGTGGTATGCAGGTGCCTCCTATTATGAAGAAAATATCGACACCAACTTCATCTTCGCAGCAGCTGAAGATGCTATGTGTCAGTTTTACGGCAACTATTACTATCCTGGCTACAGCTTCGGCGGCTGTGAAGACTTGTATGCCTACTATGGCTACGACTTCACTCCCTCAGCCGATGGAAACCTGACCGAGAGTGGCCGCGCGAAAGGCGAGTATTCCGGCTGGGCCACTTATGCCAACCTGAGCTATGCCATCACCGACACTTTTGAAATGGAAGTAGGTGTTCGCTACAGCGATGACACCAAAGACTTCTCGCTCAACGTGCCCACTCCCGACAGTGAGCTGGGCCCCTACTGGGCTTATGGCTTCTCCACAGCAGAGGCTATTACCGGAAGCGAATCCTGGGACGACGACACCTGGCGTGTACTGGGCAAATGGCGTCCCAATGACGACGTTATGTTCTTCGCCAGCTACACCGAAGGTTTCAAGGCCGGTGGCTTCGGTACGTTCAATCTGAACCCCAATGCCAACGGTGATTCGCCCCTGGGTGAAACCGATATCACCCGGGCAGATGGCTTCAGTAACAACGTTTTCGAGCCAGAGACCGTCGATTCTTATGAAATCGGTTACAAAGACTCCCTGTTCGATGGCACAGCAAATATCGATTTAACCGCCTTTTACTATGAGTATGAGGATTTACAGGTTGTGATCGCCGACGGCGGCGCTTCTCTTGTGGAAAACGCTGGCCAAGTTGAAGCTTGGGGGCTGGAGGGCTCTATCACCATGGCTTTAGGCGACTACTTCCACGCTTACCTGGCCATGGGTTACCTCGACAGTGAGGCCACCGAAATTCAGGGTATCTGCGCCACTGGCGACAACGCCTGTGAAGGCAGCTCCCTGTTCTGGTCGCCAGATTTTTCCGGCGCCTTTGTGCTGGACGCACTGTTCCCCATGGATGGCGGCGCAATTACCGGCACCTATGAAGTCACCTGGGAATCGGAACGTGGCGGCGGCTGGGAAAACCTCAACGAGACCAAAATTGATGGCTATGCCGAAATGGCACTGCGCGCCGGTTATGAATCTGACAACAACTGGTACGTCGAAGCCTATGTTGAAAACCTGACCGACGAATTTACCTGGGATGGTGAAAACAACAACGGCGGCATTGTGCCCTCACATTTCTTCGGCCCGAAACGCCCACGCACCTTCGGTTTGCGCCTGGGAACCAGCTGGGACTAAAACTCAGCACTAACACTAGGTCCAACTACAGGCGCTCTTAGAGCGCCTTTTTTTGTGCCCGGAAAACCCTCATTAGCCATAAACTTGCTTCAATCTGATATACGAAATCCCTCTATAGAATAGATCGCTATAGATGGATTCAGTCTTAGCCATCATTTGTAAAATGAACTTTCAGGCCTACGCTTAATAAGAGCGTCAGCGAGCTACACCGCTGAAGGATTTTTAAACTATGGAGATAACAATGAAAAGAATACTAATAGCATTGTGTTTAGCGCCCCTGCTTTGGAGCGGTGCCAGTGCGGCACAGGATCAGGAGGCACCCAATCTGGGCGCCATAGAAATATTTATGTGCAACTACAACAAGGGAAAAGGATCGAATGACCTCGATCGTGCTGTAGCCAAATGGAATGCCTGGGCCGACAAGGCAAATTTTGTACCCTACAATGCGTGGACTCTCACGCCTATGTTCGCAAGCCCCGACTACAGTTTTGACGTGGGTTGGCTGGGCGCCTGGCAAGATGGCGAGTCTATGGGCAAAGGCCTGCAACAATGGAAAAACGACGGCGGTGCAATGCAAGCCGAGTTCGACAAAGTGCTAACCTGCTCTGTGCACACTTCTTACACGTCTGCCAACTTCAAGCCGCAGCAGGGCGACTGGCCTGAAAAAGGCTTGACCGTGTTTAGCGATTGCACCGTGGCAGAGGGCAAGGCGCTTGAAGACTCAATCGCTGCGCACGGCAATTGGGCCAAGCACCTCACAGAAAGTGGTTCAAAGGCAGGCATGTGGGCGTTCTACCCAATGTTTGGCGGCGGGGATGAAGGTTACCACTACAAAATTGTGATGGCGCATCCCGACTATGTATCGCTGGGTAACGATACCAACAACTACACCAATGGCGGCGGCTGGAAAGTTGCCCGTGAAACCAGCCAGGGCGTGGTGTCTTGCAATACGCCAAGAGTGTACGACAGTGTTTTACGTCGCAATGGTGGAGTAACTGGCGACTAGCGCCAACTCAGTTCGTATAATCAAAGGCGCCCCAATCTTCAGATGGGGCGCCTTCCAGTTGGATTAGTGTCCAACGTTAGGGGGTTCATTTGATCAGCAAGGGAGGTAGGGTCTGGGCTATTAGGTATGCTCAATGCCTTGCCGTTCCACCTCATGTTACGCCCACCATTACTACTGTCGTCAAAGGCTCAAAGTCGTACGAGATAATTCGTACTCGCGAACAAGCTGCTAATCGTGATGTCCATTCCTGCACTGGCGTCACGTGCAAAAATGAAGTCTCTCCACATGTCGTTGTTTGCGGTATCTCCGCCGGCACCATTAGTATTCCCGGTACCACAATTTCGGTCGTCAAGACGGCCGCCAACAGCCGCAAATGCCGTGCCGCTAAAAAATGCAGCTGAAGCGACAAGGCCCGCCAGTAATTTTATCTTTTTCATCATAACTCGCTCCGAAATTTTAACAAAATTTGTGTCTTAGATTCCGCTGTAAAAGTGCTCTTCACACTACCATCGCCGCACGTGACGAGGTACAGCATGCGCCTGTTCTACTCTAGCAAGGTGAACCATTGGTCACGGACAGACCTAACAGTAATGTAAAGTTTTATACTGGCAAAGCCTCTCGTGAGGCCCAAGCAAACCGTTGTGATAAGCCAACTCAGGTCCTCAGCATCCATATCTCCAACCACAAGCGCACACTGTCGGCCAACAGGAGCTTTAATTTTGTACTACATATATTGACAAATGTAATACAAATAGACTACATTAAATGCCACTGAAAATGAACGACAGGAAGGCTCCGTGGCAACAAAACGCAAACACACCCCCAAAACCAAAAAAGACCGAATCCTGCAAGCCCGCATCCCCGAGCAACTCGACGAGCAATTGCGCGACAGGGCTGAAAATCTGGGGCTATCGGTTTCCAGCGTGGTTCGCAATGTGCTTCTCCACACCTTCAACCTGGTGGAAGGTGTGGTATCAGACAGCGCACAAATCGCCCGGGTGATTCAGGGTCGTCCTTCGGCGCCCACTCCGGATTCCGCTAACTCCCATGACGCTTCAAGTGTTGTGGGCTGGCAGGAAACCATACTCAACCGCAACGGCGTGTGCGATCAGTGCAACACCATCCTTACCAAGGGCGAACCGGCAGCGGTGGGCTTGCCCATACAGGCTCGCCCTATTTTGTTGTGCACAAATTGTCTGACAGACTTGGCCCCAACTGAGACCACCTCTAACACATCGGATACGGAGTCAGCGTAATGAAAGCGTCAAGTAGAGCCTTGCACGGCGGCAGTAGACTGGTATTCGACACCGTAGAAGGCATTACCAACTCGGTCGAGCACATGCATGCAACCATTGCCCAACGCGCACTACCCTGGGCTAGCCGGCCAACAGAGTTCAACAAAGCTCACGGCTATATTGCGTCAGCCGTCTACGCAACTATCAGGGGCACCAACAGTGCTCTGAGAACAGGGTTGGACAGCGCTTTTTCTCTGCTGCCTAAAGCTTCCAGCAGCGAGGGTGAGCAATCCGATGCAGAAATCCGCGCAATAGCTGCGATTAATGGCGCCTTTGGAGATCATCTCGAAGCTACCAATAACTCACTCGCCCAAGCCATGATACTGATGACATCAAACCAGGATCTGGAAATAAATAGAGCGGCACTAACACAGGACATTCCACAGGCGAGTACCCATGTAGTCATTCTGGTTCACGGACTGTGCATGTCGGAGCGGGGCTGGAGGCGCGAAGACAATACTGACATCGGCAGTCGACTGGGCGATGAACAAGACTGCACGCCACTGTATCTGCGCTATAACAGCGGGCGACATATCTCTACCAACGGTAAGGAGTTTACACAGCTACTAGAACAGTTAGTCGACGCATGGCCGGTACCCATCGAGTCGCTGTCCTTGATTGGCCACAGCATGGGAGGCCTGCTCATTCGAAGTGCCTGTTGGTACGCAGACAAGGATCAAAGCGAATGGCTGCAGAAACTGACCCGGATAACATGTCTTGGCACTCCCCACCACGGCTCTCCCGTTGCAAAAGCCGGGCATGCGCTCAATCTCGCGATGGAGGCAATGCCCTATGTTAAACCACTGGCCTTTGGGCGAAAACGCAGCGCGGGTATCAAGGATTTACGACATGGCGACCTGCTCGATGAAGACTGGCAGACCGGCGATGATGATAGTACGAATCAGGACAAACGCACGCCGGTTCCTCTACTGCCTGGAATCGATTACTACTTCATCGCAGCAACCCTGGGGCAGGATGAACACGATCCACTAGGTCATGCCCTGGGGGATATGCTGGTGCGTATGGGCAGCGCCATGGGAGCTCACGACGAAGACTTACACACACTGAAGGTCAAGCCGGAAAACTGCCGCCTGTTCCATGAAAAAAGTCACCTTGCCCTACTGACCGACGAGCATGTTCAACAACAGATAGTCGATTGGTTTGAGCCAAAAGCACGCTTCGAGTCATAACATTCGTACTTTAAACTTTCGCCCTTTGATTTTCCCATTGATTAGTTGACCCAGCGCCCTGCCCGCGACATCTCGCTCGATAGCGACATACGCAGCAAAGTCCATCACATCAATTTTCCCCACGGACTTGCCGTCTATACCGGCATCACCGGTGAGTGCGCCGAGGATATCCCCGGGGCGAACTTTCTGCTTTCTACCGCCGGCGATGCACAGCGTCACATAGGCCGGTGCAGCCAGGCTCTGGGTTCTGTGCGGCAGTGTCTCTACTGCCTCGAACTCAAGCGATTGATTCAGGTAGTCGCCTATCATGTCGAGTTTGTAGCGCTCGGAATCGGCAAATAACGTGAGTGCAAGCCCCTCTTTTCCAGCGCGGCCGGTTCGACCTATACGATGCACGTATACGTCTGCGCTACGCGGTAATTCATAGTTAATAACGGCAGAAAGGTCATCGATATCCAGACCTCGCGCCGCCACATCCGTGGCAACCAACACGCGGCAACTGCGCTGTTTAAATTGCACCAATACCTGGTCGCGGTCGCGCTGTTCCATGTCACCGTGCAGCGCAGCGGCGGCAATACCTCGCTCACTCAGACGCTCAAAAACATCGCGCACATACGCCTTCGTGTTACAAAATACGACAGACGTTTCCGGTTGGAAATGTTCCAGCAGTTTCACTAACGCATCCAGTTTCGCGCTCTTCTTACAAATGTAAAATTGCTGGTCAATGTGCTGATTACTGTGCAACGTTTCAACCGACACCTGCACGGCATCGCGTTGAAAACGGGCACTCAGCGACTTGATGTCATCCGGGTAAGTGGCAGAAAACAACAGTGTCTGCCGCGCGTCAGGGGTCTGTTCGATAATGGCTTCAATATCGTCGACAAAACCCATTTCGAGCATCCTGTCTGCCTCATCCAGAACCAGGGTAGTCACCCGACTTAAATCGAGGGTTTTCTTGCGCAGATGGTCTTTCAGGCGCCCGGGGGTGCCCACGACAATATGCGCGCCATGCTCCAGCGAGCCAATTTGCGGCCCGATAGATTGCCCGCCCGTGAGCGTTACCACTTTAATATTTTGTTGATGGCGCGCGAGACGCCGAATTTCTGCGGCAACCTGTGCGGCCAACTCACGAGTAGGGCAGAGAATGAGCGCCTGAGTGCCAAAATCACGCGGGTTTAATTGGCACAGCAAAGACAGAGCAAAGGCGGCCGTTTTACCGCTGCCGGTCTTGGCCTGAGCGATCAGGTCTTTGCCTGCCAGCGCTAGCGGCAAGGCCTCGGCCTGAATAGCGGTCATGGTTTTATAGCCAAGGCTGGACAGGTTGTCCAGCTGCGCAGGCGGCAGGGATAATGTTGAAAAAGAAAGTTCACTCATGCTAATCGCTCTATCGAGCGCTCCTTAAGGGTCCAGGCCCATAAACAATATAATAAGACAGTAAAAAAACAACCTATCCAGGCGCCGCTGTAGCCAAAAACTGCTAAATTTAACCCCGCCAATAAAGGGCCGCACACTCTACCCCAGGATGAGGCTGCGCCGGTGAGCCCCATCATGCGGCCGCGCAGTTCCGAGGGTGTCCTGTAGGTGATGATAGTATTTAGCAACGGCATACACACAGTAGCTCCGGACATGGCAATAAAGGCTGCGGCCAGCATAAAGGGCATGCTACTGGCAAATATGGCTATCCCCACACCCACAAGGCACGTTGTTACCCCTAACCTCAAGAATGGAACTTCTCCCAGAGCTCTTACAGCTACCCCCAACACTCCACCTTGTAATATCGCT
This sequence comes from Halioglobus sp., assembly GCA_047650635.1. Classification (GTDB taxonomy): domain Bacteria; phylum Pseudomonadota; class Gammaproteobacteria; order Pseudomonadales; family Halieaceae; genus JBALVT01. The sequence goes on along the minus strand of JBLHNQ010000015.1, from coordinate 38,916 downwards.
ATGAGCGCCCCCTGTACACCAAAAACAATACCCACCTCATGGGCACTCCAGCCGAGCAAGTCGCCAACCCACAGCGGAAATAAATACGTTATCGAACTCATGCTGGCGTTGTGTAATACATACTGAAACACCAACAGACGGTTACCGGTGGATTTGAGCATGGCAAGCGTGGAAGCATGCCCACCTTTCTTTTGGTGTGCGTGGTTTGCGGCGCGCTTGTCTGCAGACACAGACTCAGGCAAAAAAACCGCGGCGGCGAATATCGCCAAAACCGACATTCCTCCAGCCACAATACAGGGCAAAACAAAGCTGCTGCCACCGCTGGACAACAGGCCACCGAGCAACGGCCCCAATACCAGGCCCATACCGAATGCAGCGCCTATTATACCCATACCCTTGGCGCGGTTCTTTGGCGTGGTGATGTCTGCCATCATGGCCGAGGCCACTCCAAAGTTTCCCGCCATCATGCCGGCAAAACCCCTGGCCACGAACACCATCCACAACTGCGACGCCAAACCCAGCATAACGTAGGACACCGCGGCACCGGCAAGGCAAATCATGATAACCGGCTTGCGCCCCAGACGATCTGACAAGCGACCCCAGTAGGGCGCGCACAGCCCGGAGCAAATAGCATAGATAACGATGATGTACGCGATGTCCATTTTGTCTGCACCCAATGTGGGAGACAAAAACGGCAGGATTGGAATAACAATGCCAAAACCTATCAGGTCCAGCAAAATTACGCCAAACAAAACAGGCATGCTAGCGTACCTGCGGACTAAGCTCAGCTTCCATATACGCCGTGCACAATGCTACTGAAGATTGCCCCGAATGTGTGCTTGGGCTCACGACTTTTCCCGGCTGGGTTTGCGTTTCTTTTCAGCTTTTCGCGCTGGAGGCTTTCGCTCGCGGCGCTCCATCCGGGTGATGCCCAAACGCTGGCCGGCCACCCATACACCGCTCAGGTGCTTGAACAGCTCCTTGGGCATACCTTCGGGCAAATCTACCGTGCTGTAATCGTCAAATATCTCTATGCGCCCGATATATTCGCTGTCCAAATCGCCCTCGTTGGCGATGGCACCGACAATATTTCCCGGCTTCACATCATGCTTGTGGCCTACTTCGATACGATAACGCTCCATATCTTTTCCCGGGGCGGGTGCCTCGCGATTAGACTCTGGAAATAGCTTGTCAGCCGGTTTCTTCGATTTGCTGTCGCGCTCGCCACTCTTTACCGGACGAGAATCTGCAGAGCGTTCCTTCCGGGGCTTGCTCTCTCTTGATTTTTCTTTGTCTTTTTTCTCCCCGACGGGCGCTTTTCCAATCAATGGCTGCTTACCCTGAGCCAGGCAAACCAGCGCCGCGGCAATATCAATCACCGGCACACCATATTCATGCTGATACTCGTCGACAATTTTCCTGTAAGTGCCCAGCTCCCGCGAATCCAGAGTTTCTGTAATACGCTGCTTGAACTTTCCAACCCGCTTATCGGTAACTTCCTCGGCGGTGGGCAACACCATTTTTTCAATCTTTTGGCTGGTGGCTTTTTCGATCGCACCCAGCAAACGGCGCTCTCTGTTAGCGGCAAACAGAATGGCATCGCCCGGACGTCCCGCACGCCCGGTGCGGCCAATGCGGTGGATATAAGCTTCAACATCGTAGGGAATATCATAATTGATAACATGAGAAATACGGGTAACGTCCAAACCCCTGGCGGCGACGTCGGTGGCAACCAGAATATCCAGTTTGCCACTTTTGAGATTCTCGATGGTCTTCTCACGCTGCTTTTGAGCAATGTCGCCATTAATTGCAGCACAGGAATAGCCCCGGGCCGATAATTTGTCCGCCAATTCTGCGGTGGCAATGCGAGTGCGCACAAACACGATCATCGCATCGAAGTCTTCAATTTCAAGAATGCGCGTGAGGGCGTCCATTTTACTGCCCCCCGCCATCATCCACACACGCTGGCGAATAGATGCATTGGTGACAGTTTTAACCTTGATCCGTACTTCCTGCGCATTGTTCAAGTACTTGACCGCAATGCGATGAATGGCCGCAGGCATAGTGGCAGAAAACAAAACCACCTGGCGCGTGGAAGGGGTTTTCTCCAGGATCCACTCCACGTCATCGATGAAACCCATGCGCAGCATCTCATCAGCTTCATCGAGAATCAGTGTTTTCAGCCCATCCAGCTTGAGAGAACCGCGACGCATATGGTCCATCACTCGGCCTGGCGTGCCCACAACCACGTGCACGCCGCGCTCCAGTTGGCGTAACTGACCGCGCATGTCCGAGCCACCGTAGACGGGCAACACCGAAAAACCCGGCATATGGCGGGCATATTTCTGAAAGGCCTCTGCCACCTGGATAGCCAGCTCACGCGTTGGAGCCAGCACCATAACCTGAGGTGATTTTTTTTGTTTGAGGTCCAGTCGCGCCAGTACCGGCAGGGCAAATGCCGCCGTTTTACCCGTGCCCGTTTGCGCCTGGCCCAGTAAATCTGACCCCGCAAGCAAATGCGGAATGGTTTCGGCCTGAATTGCGGATGGGGTTTCATAGCCCACATCGTTTAATGCTTTGTGGAGCGCCGGTGGCAAGTCCAGTTCTGAGAAGCTTTTTATCGTGTTTTCTGTGGACATTACATCACCTTGAAAGAGAGAAACCACCGGGCATGGCGGGGCGGCGATTATACAGCGCAAAGGCGCGTAAACAATGGCCTTGGTATTAAGTCACTGCTACTAGTTTAGCAGTGCAGGGGTGCCTCTGCCTCGCTGTTTCAACTGGTGTAAACTGCTCACATTCGTAATAAGACTAAATTGCAGAGATATTTTGATGAAAACACTAGAAACAGCACGACTTATTATCGATGAAATAACCTCAAAAGACGCGTCATTCATTCTGCAAATGCTTAACGACCCCACCTTTATAAAGTATGTAGCCGACCGCGGCATCAGGACCGAGGAGCAGGCACGGGCGTACATTCAAGACCGTGTAGTTGCTAGTTATGAGGAGCACGGATTCGCTATGGGGGCTGTTCGCTTGAAAGATAGTGGCGAAGTTATTGGTATGTGTGGCTTAGTAAATCGGGACACCCTGGAGGATATCGATATCGGCTACGGCTTCTTACCAAAATTCAGGGGCAAGGGGTATGCCCTGGAAGCTGCTGTGGCGGTTATGAAGATGGGGCGGGAGGATTTCGGCTTGCAACGCCTGCTGGCTATTATTCACCCGGCTAACACCGCCTCTCGCGCTCTGGCCGAAAAGATGGGTATGCACTGCGAGTCGATGATTAGCCTCACCCCCGATGAAGACGAAATTTGCCTGTACTCGTGGAGCGACTAGCCCCGACTATCTTTGCCAGGCACCATCCGCACAAGCACATTAACAGGGTTGCCTGAGAACGGGTTGGTGTAATCCATGGTGGTGAATTTCATCTTGCCGTCTACCCGTATTGTGGCCCGCAGGGCGTAGGTCTTGCGAGAATCTATCTCCTCGGGATTGTAATCCATTGAAAAGGCGTAGGGCGGCCCGTTTTTGGCTTCCATAATCAGCGTCGACAGCACCGCAGCAAGCGCGTCAGGTCGTGACACATCCTCAAATACTATCTCAATCTCCGCAGTGGGTGGCAGCGCAATACGCTCGCGGTAAATAACCACCCCCTCAATTTTGGCGGTAGTGGTGGTGTCGCCCGCAGCCATCTCCTCTCCTCCACAAGCCAACATACTCAGGCAAAGACCCACAGCCAAAATGCGCCCTGCAATGCCGCCAGAATTTGGGTTCACTTTATTTGCTCCAACATGTCACGCATTTTGGCGTGCAGTAAATTAATGGCTTTTAACGGGCGAACCATGACTTTAAACTCTTCGATTTTACCCTCGGCGTTAAACGTCATAATGTCGACACCATTCATCAAGATGCCGTCTATTTTGCACTCGAACTCCAGCACAGCGTGCTTCTCGGTGACCACTTGTTTGACATAGCGAAAGCTGTCGTTAAATACCATCATGGCGCCACTGAGGTATAACTTGGTGAGCTCGCGCCCCTCCTGCGGTGTGTGCACAACCGGGGAGTAAAACACACAGTCCTGAGCGAGAATTTCATCCAGCCTGTCGAGGCTCTGGTTTTCTACAATTTCGTGCCAAATTTGCATTGTATTCATAGTTAATTCCATATGCCTATAGTTGGCGCCAGCTGTTATATCACGCAACAGCGTGTAGCTAAAGCAATCATGTTGTGGTCGAATAGTGAATATGATTAGACTCTCCAGCCATATCAGTATCTCAGGTGATGAAATTGATATCAGTGCCATTAGAGCGACGGGTTCGGGTGGGCAAAACGTCAATAAAGTCTCAACAGCCATTCATTTGCGCTTCGATATTAAGAGATCTTCTCTTCCTGATTTTTATAAGCAGCGACTACTAGGCATAAGCGACCAGCGCATAACGGCTGATGGTGTGATCATCATTAAGGCCCAAAAACATAGAACCCAAGAGAAAAACCGTCAAGACGCTTTGCTTCGACTGAAGGATTTGATCACAGCTGCAACTGTAGTAAAAAAGAATCGCCGCCCAACTAAGCCCACAAGGGGCTCGCAGAAGCGACGGGTGGACAAGAAAGTTAAAAAGGGAAGAACTAAATCACTGCGTGAAAAAGTAAAACTGTAAAGCCTTTTCAGCGCTGCAAGAGTCCCCCGGCAAAATTGGGGGTCTTAGATTGAGGGCTGCTCAGAGTATCCTTTTATACTAGTTTGATCACGCTGTTAGGGCCTACAATCGCGATAATTTAAAAACGGTCTTAGCCCAATTTCAGGTCGAGGGGAATATCCACTTGTTGAGAAAACATTTAGCAATACTTGGCCTCTTGGCGTCGATGCCTGTCGCGGTAAACGCAACGGAAGCGCAGCGCCTGGAGCAGCAGAACCCGGGCGTTAGCGAATCGCTCAAGCCCGCCGCAAATATTGATTTGAAAGACGTAGTGAGCGAGCCGCTACTGCCTTCCGTAACCGCTGTTGAACCTGCGGCTACAGTTGCACCTGAAGTAAATAGCAACGCTGATGCTTTGCCGGTAGAAATACCCGCGAGTACAGCAGAGCCAGTGAGCTCCATGACCATTGAGCCGAAAACAGAGACACTGAAGACTGAACTGACGCAACCGCCGCTTATTCTGCTGCACAGTGAGGTACTCCCTGGCACCACCACACGTCTCGCCTGGACGCCCAGTGTTAGCTTTATGGGGATATCGGCACCCACTGCCGTATTGGTAATAAACGGCGTGAAGCCTGGTCCAACCCTGTGTTTGACAGCTGCGATCCATGGCGATGAACTCAATGGCATCGAAATTGTGCGGCGGGTGTTATACAACATTGAGCCGCAGGAGCTCAGTGGCGCAATTATTGGTGTTCCCATCGTAAATTTGCAGGGATTCCGTGCGGGGTCTCGCTATTTAACGGACAGACGCGACCTGAATCGCTTTTTCCCCGGTCACCCGCAAGGTAGCTCGGCTTCACGTATCGCATACTCATTTTTTAACGAGGTAGTACGTCACTGTGACATGCTCATCGATTTACATACTGGCTCATTTCGCCGCACCAATTTGCCGCAGCTGCGCGCGGACCTCAATTATCCTGCAGTAAAAGAGCTGTCCCGAAAAATGGGCGCCATTGTGGTTGTGCAGAGTGTAGGAGGTGAGAGAACCCTGCGCCGCGCTGCCACTGAGAGCGGGATACCTGCGGTGACCCTAGAGGCTGGTGCGCCACATGAATTGCAAAAAGATGCTGTGGAGTACGGCGTAAAAAGCGTTGAAAGTGCACTGGATGGGCTGGGGCTTATTGACCGTCATAGCTTCTGGCAGCGCGTCGATGAGCCCGTTTATTACAAGTCAACCTGGGTACGCTCGTCCGAGGGGGGGATATTATTCAGCGAGGTCGAGCTGGGGCAGAGTGTTGATGAAGGGGAGTTACTGGGTGCTGTGACAGACCCCATCACCAATCAACGGCATGAAATACGCAGCACTTACAGGGGTCGTATTATTGGCATGGCGCTGAATCAAGTGATGCACTCAGGATTCGCGGCGTATCATATTGGCATCGAGGCGTCGGTGATGGATGTAATGGATGAGCTGGAGAGCAATGAAGGGGCGGACAGCGAAGCTAACAATAACACTGAATTTGCCGAACCCGGCGATGTATCCGATGAGTGACAAGCCCCGGCAGGATTAGGCATCGATGGGCCGGTTAAGGGCGCTAAACTGCTGCAATAAGAGTGGTGGCGAAACGCTTCTTTGCCAGCTCTATGCGCTGCACCGGATCGTCCGTGGCCGCAATAATTTCCTTGGCGGCCGCCATCCTGTGCATCAGCCCGGCCTGATTGGCGACTTGTATTGCCAAGCCGGGCCTGGCATTCAACTCCAGTAGCATCGGGCCGAATTTTTTGTCCAGCACTATGTCTGCGCCGATGTAACCAAGCCCGGTCATTTCTGTGCAGCCGGCAGCAAGCGCAATAATATTGTCCCAGTGCGGTATGTGCAGGCTAGCAAAGTCCGCGCCCGTATCGGGGTGTTTAGTTACCAGGACTCCATTTTGCACAGCGCATACGCTTCGTCCAGTCGCAATGTCGAGTCCCACGCCCACGGCACCCTGGTGCAAATTCGCTTTGCCATCTGATTTGTGAGTGGCGCAGCGCATCATCGCCATCAGCGGTACTCCCTCAAATACAATGATTCTGATATCCGGGACACCTTCGAAGCTAAACTGTTTCAGCGAGGGGTCGAAATCGATCAGCCCCTCGACCATAGCTCGGTCGTTTCGTCCCCCAAGGCTGTAGAGGCCCGCAAGAGTGTTGGTGAGATGGTGACGTAAATCGGAATTGCCTATTTTCGCACCGCTGGACTTAATGAAACCTTTCCCGTCCCTGCCGGTTACTACCAGAATTCCTTTGCCACCGCTGCCCTGTACGGGCTTGATTACAAACCCTTCTCGCTGTTGAATTTGTTTCAGGAAGTCTTCGATTTGGAATAAGTACTCAACCACGCCATAAAGCTCAGGGACCGGAATTCCGCCCTTTTCAAGCGCGATTTTTTTTGTCAGTAGCTTGTCATCCACGAAGCGATAATTACTGCGCTTGTTATGCTTACCAATGAAACCAATATTGCGCTGGTTCATACCGACAATCCCGAGTGAATGCAGGGATTTGGGTGAGATAAGATTAATCATAACTGCTTTTTCATCTCCCTGAAGCGATACAGCTCCGAGAGACGGTAGCCGGTGTATTTTCCCAGCAGCAGAATTACGCCCAACAGAGTGATAAGTAATTCCGGGAAGTTAAACGTCAGGTGCTCTACATACCGGTTGGACATCACCAAATAGGCAAGCACGGCAACAATCAAACTTCCACCGCCTTGTATCAACACCTCATGGCCACCCTCTTCTTCCCACAAGATAGACATTCGTTCTATCGTCCAGGCCAGAATAATGGTGGGGAAAAATGTTACTGTCAGAGCCTGATCAATGCCCAGTTTATAGCTGGTAATGGCCACCACGGCCATTAATAGAATGACCACAATGACTACCGAGGCGATCCTGGAGACCAGCAGCAAATTCATGTGGCTTAGATAAGAACGTATCCACAGTCCCACGCCAACCACTAGTAGGAACAGAGCGAGCCCCACCAGCAGAGTGGTTTGGATCAGCGCCAGCGCGAGCAGTATTGGCATGAACGTTCCAGAGGTCGATAACCCCACAACGATGCGCATCAGAACGACCACCAGTGCCGCCACCGGGATTAACAATAAACCTTTGAAAACACCTTGCTGCTCAATGGGTAGGGCATAAATAGAAAAGTCGAGGAGTGCGAATTTATTGGATTTCTGCTCCATGCTTACCAGAGTTCGCAGTGGCAGACGATTGTTTACCAGAGCAAATTCCAGGTTGGATTTTTCTCCGCCTATTACCGTTAACACGGCATTGTCGCCGCGCCGCCAGATATAGAAGTCATCGGGCAACCCGGAACTTGCGTCATCGGGATTGAAAATCACCCACTTGCCGTCGGTGTAGGCCTCAAGTAAAACGCTCAGGCTCTGCCTTCTGCGTCCATCTTCCAGTTGAATACCCCTGACAGGGTGGGCGGGAATACCGGCAAAAGTCAGTAATTGCTGTATGGTTCCGATCTTGCCCTCGTGAGCACTGCGGAGAATAAACTGGATATCCTGATTATCCTTGGCAGTCAGGAACGCCTGTAACAACAGGATGACGAAAGTTTCATCGTCGGTAGATGTTTCACGTAGTTGATTAACCAGTAGCTCGAAGGCTTTTTCTTCAGAGCTTGTCAGTTTTTTCAGCTCAGGCAGTTTTGTCGACAGCCCTGATGGAATCAGCCTGCGGGTTTCTTGATAAACCTGTGCCTTGTAGTACATCGAGGTCGGCTCAGTTACGGTTTTTTTGGTCCATCGCGCATGGCTACCAAAGTCGTCTTCTAGAATAGTGAAACCGAACCCTGATGAAGAGTAATTCTCGTTGAGAATGACCCAGCCATTGTGGTCCTCAGGAAGAGTGAGTAACACTTCCACTGGACCTTCTGCCGGGTTAAAGCTGACTTTCGACTCGATGGTCCAAACATCCCTATACTGTCCTGGAACAAGTGGCAGGCCAAGTGAAATAGACTTATAAAGCGTAAGGCCGAGCCCGAATACGATCAGGCCTCCGGCAATAATTCCTATTTGTATCCTGGAAGCCACCACACTCAATCTCCCTCAGCTTTGGGTTTGGGTTTGGGTTTGGGTATCGTATGGTGCTTGCTGACATCCACGACAAAGTTATCCATGAGGACGTTGCGACCCAGCAATAGTGGGAATTCGAAATCGTCGCGATCAGACAGGCTCACGTCTAACCAGGTTCTATTGTTACCCAGAGTGACCCACATCCGGACCACATAGCGCCGATCCTGAACATCTGAAGCTTTCTGTTTGACAAGAATACGTCGGTGCAGGCGCCTTTCGAGCGAAATTTTGGCTTTGGTTGTGGGATCGGTCAGCGCAAACTGTACCCATCGTTTGCCGTCTTTTTCTAATAGTCGAATGTCTTCCGCATGGATTGAAGAGGTCTCGGCACCGGTGTCAATGCGCGCTTCCAGCGTCAGCTCACCCGGCTCCACAAAAGCCCACTCGACCTCGCCGATGGTTTCGTATTTTTGTTCTGCAGACGCAGTTTCACATTGTACTGGCGGCACCGGCTCGCACGCAGTGATGACCTTATCTACGACTGCGGGCGTGGGGCATTGCTGTACTTCACAGGCCGGGCAGGAAACGCTCTCAATGACGGGGCAATCGGGTACGACCAAAGGCGGTGAGGTTTGGCATCCCGCCAGAGTGAGGGATAGCGCTGCCAGCACGAAATATCTCATCGTATTTAGACGTCCAGTGAATTAACTTATTGTTTCTATTATATTTGTTTACATCCCGTATGGTATTGGTGAGACTCTTGGAAGTACAGCTAATACTACCTCATAACGCGAGCTCATCGGATGGCTATCGAACGGGCGAAAAGTGAATACGAGCCGCATGACAATTTGAGAAAACTTGGTAGACTCAATCAACACCACAGACAACTTCTTTGGAGCTCGGATAACCCATGATCAAAAACAATACACTGCTAGCCGCTACATTCACCGCCACCATGACCGCCGGACTATTCTGTGCGCCGGTATTGGCGGACAACTTCGACGCTGTTAAAGAAAAGCTCAGCACTGCCATGTCAGCCGACATTCGCACCGAGGCCGAGATGGATAGGGACAAAAACCGCAAACCCATCGAAACCCTAGAATTCTTCGGTCTGCGCGATGACATGAAGGTGGTCGAATTGCTGCCGGGTGGTGCCTGGTACACCAAATTGCTCGCACCGGTACTGGCGGATAAAGGGCAGCTGTCCATTGCTTACGGCACCAGCACTGCCGAGAAACGGCTCAAGGATGCCCCGGGTTTCGATAAAATTAGCATCATTGCCAAAGACACAAAAATGGGCCGCCCGGAAGGCTCCAGGTTCTACACGGCAAGCAATACCGATCTCGGGGTGAAAAACATAGACATGATTCTCACCTTCCGCAATTACCACAACTTTGGACCTGAAGGTCGAGCAGCGATGAACGCATCTGCTTACAAGGCGCTAAAATCGGGAGGTATCTATGGCGTGGTAGACCACACCCGTCGCCACATGCAGGAACTCAACAATGAAAACAGGCGCAGGATGGATCCAGTGCTGGCCATTAAAGAAATTGAAGCGGCGGGCTTTGTGTTTGTGGATTACTCGAGCCTTCACTACAGGGCGGATGACGAATTGCGCTATGAAGTGGGTCGCAAGTCAGTGACGGGTAATACCGACCGCTGGACACTTAAGTTTGTGAAACCGTAGGGCATGCGCCAACTGCTGCTTTTAACGCTACTGTGGCTGTGCAGCCACACGGTTATCGCGGCTCAACTCGCCTTCGACCCACTCAGTATGGAGTCGGAGCGCAACAGTGCGTTTCCGCCGCTGATTGAAGAACTTACGTTCAACAGCGAGGGGCACCGACTCACCGGCTTCATTTATATAGCCAACGGCCCGGGGCCGCACCCCACTGTGCTGCTTCTACATGGTTTTCCCGGCAATGAAAAAAACCTGGACATTGCCCAGGTGCTGCGACGGAGCGGCTTTAACGTGATGTTCTTCCACTACCGCGGCGCATGGGGCAGTGAGGGTGACTATCAGGTGTTAAAGGGCTACGAAGATGCTCTGGCCGCCCTGAGTTTCCTGCGCGAACCGGGCAGTGCACGCAAATACCGCGTGAATACCGACAAGATGTCTGTACTGGGCCATTCTCTTGGGGGTTATGTGTCATTGGCAACCGGTCGCCGCGATATGGGCCTGGTTTGTGTTGGCGCCATGTCTCCCGTCAATATGGGTGTGTGGGCAAAGGGCATTAATACTAACGATCCTGCACTGGACCGCATTGTCCATTACTCCGACACTCTTTTTATGCTGAAGGGCTTTAGTAGCGATGAGATACGCAGGCAAATAAAGAGTGCCTGGCTGGAAGACGTAGATACAACACTTTTTGGCCCCGGCCTGCGGGGCAAATCCGTATTTATGGTAGTAGGCAAGCAGGATACAGTAACACCGGGGCCTCTAATGCTCGACCCGGTAGTGGCAGCCTACTCAAAGGACGACAAGATCAAGTTGCAACATCACACAATAACGGGCGACCACTCCTATTCCTGGAGTCGTGTACACCTCACTCGATTAGTTTTGGCCTGGATGCAGAGCGACTGTCGTTAAAAATTGATCAACCGTGCGACAAAATATCAGATAGCTCCCCTCTAATGGCCAGTATAGGTAAACTCCGACCACTGTTCATCTACGCTCTGCCCGCGTCAAAAACAGGCCCAAAAGACCAAAAGCAGATGATGCGAGAATTGCATAAGTCGCTGATATAGCGGGATTCTTAATACCAAAATAGAAGCTTAGCCAAAGATGAACGAACAATCCGATGGCAGCAGAAATTGCTACAACCCACAGAGGAATATGACGCGGGACAAGCACCCCGAACAACACAGGCACCAGCGATGCCGCTGCCAGGCCGTAAACCCCCTTCTGGGCAAACAAGCCTATAAGAGATGGCGGGTTCCATGCCAGCCATACACCCACCACTCCAACCACCACCAAGACCCAGCGGGACAGGCCCAGTGCATTCACTTTTGACCCAAACAGAGGCTCAACAAGGTCATTCACCACCATGGCAGATAGCGACACCAAAATACCGTCAAGGGTGCTCATACCTGCAGCCAATAAGGTTATAAAAATAAACACGAGGGCGTACTCTCCCCATATAGAACTACTGAATTCAAACAGCAGATACTCCCTTACAACGGTGTCCTGTGCGGGTAATTCCAAGCCCGCGAGGCGTGCGTAAAAACCGATCATCAGCATCAGGGTAAAAATAGAACCTACAATTGCCGTAGTCGCGATAAATTTTCCGACGTCTTTTTCACTGCGCAAATACAGAACCTTGGTAAGAATATGGGGTTGCAACATCAGAGCAAATGTAACGATAAAGCCGCTCACGAAAACAGAAAAGAAATCATAGTAGAGGTCGCTTGTGGCATTATAGGCTGAAGAGTATTCCTCTCCGATACGCTTTAACGAGCCAAAGAAATCGTCACCAAAATACTTCCAACCCTGAATAAACAGAGCCACTGTAATGAATAACATCATCACTCCTTGAAGCGTATTGGTGTAGGCATGAGCATAGGTACCACCCATAAGCACATAGGAAAATACAAAAAGTAAAACCAGAATCAGGCCGGTTTTTTGTTCGATTGGGAAAAGCCCTGTCATCAGGAGACTGCAACCCACCAAAATCAAAACAACGAACGTGATGGACAAGAGGTTAATAAAGGCAAAGAAAAGACTAAAACCCCTATGGTTATATCGGTAGTAAATCCACTGCGGAATAGTCAGCGCATTATTGCTCTCACCCAGACGCAGAAACCCTCTTGTTAAAACGACGAACGCAGTAAGAATCCCCAACGAACCCGCCACGCCATAGTGTATATATGCCGACAAGCCGTGCGTGTAGACAAAACCGGGATTGATGACGAAGGTTGCCGTGGAAGAAATTGAGGCCGCCAGGGTAATTCCTACCAGATAGGGGCTCATATCTTTATTACCAATGGCAAAACCCTTTACATCTTTGGTACGGCGCATGCCGACCCACGACAGGTAATACACTAAAGCGACATAGATGAAGGTAATCGTGTATTTGAAAATTTCTGGCGTCATGGTTCATGCCCTTGAAAAATTAATGATCCGATTCACTCAGTCGTGTAATGAAGAGGCTCAATATTATTATTTCAACACGCGTTGAATTAGTAAATATGATATCTTCAACTTCCACTTATAGCAATGACATACGAGTTGTATGACCACATGTAAAAATTCCAAGCGGGATAGAATTCTTGATACAGCAGAAGAATTGTTCGCCTTGCACCGCTACGATGGAGTGAGCCTGCGCAAGATAGCCACCGGCGCAGTTGTAGATGTGGCCTTAGCTAATTATCACTTTGGGGGGAAACTGGATTTATTTAATGCAGTGTTCGAACGACGAGCGGCTTTATTGAATGAATCCCGCCGCCAGACCTTACGGGACAGCCAATCAAAGGCGGGGAAGAAAGGGCCTTCTGTAGAGCAAATTATTGAACTATTTCTACGCCCGCTGGAAATGACACAGGACACCGCAGGGTTTGGCGAAGTATGTAGGCAGCGCCCCTCGAAAAGCAAAAGTAAGAGGACTATGTAATCATGCCGCTGGCAGAAAATATACTCGCCGCTTATTGGCCCCCCGCCCTCGTAGTGATAATAGCGCTGTTGCTGGGTTGGTTAGGGCACTGGATAGCAAAACGGAGCCAAAGAGGCACGTCGGGAATTTTATATCAGCTGTCCAATTGGCTGCTCGCCTCCTTCGCTGTCATCACCATCGTGGTGTTGTTACCTCTGAGCGGCGAAACCAGAGGGCAGGTGCTCAGTTTACTGGGCGTTGTGCTTACCGCATTACTCGCACTGGCGGCGACCACCTTTGTGACCAATATGATTGCAGGCGTTATGCTGCAGGCCAGCCGCCCCTTCCGCCCGGGAGACTATGTAAGGGTAAATGACCAATTTGGGCGAGTCACCAAAAGCTCGCTGTTTCACACACAGATTCAAACTGAATGGCGAGATTTAACCAATTTGCCAAATCTAATGTTGGTCAATAACCCGGTCACCGTGATGCACCGTGATGGCACCATCATTCACGCAGAGATTTCCATTGGCTACGATGTAACTTATTTACGCGTTGAAGAGCTCCTTCTAAAGGCCGGAGCAGACGCCGGACTAAGAGAGCCTTTTGTGTTGGTACACGAGTTACTCGATCACGCCGTGGCCTATCGAATTTGCGGATTTCTTCCCGAGATGAACCACCTGTTAAGCTCCCGTTCAAATCTGCGCAAAAAAGTGCTGGAACAAATGCACGGCAATGCCATAGAGATCGTATCGCCGTCTTTTATGAACCAGCGCGCTCTGGACCCCGAAAGGAAAGTGATACCCCCAAAGCCTGTCCTGTACGACACCGACAAACCCCGGCAAGCGAGCACGGCACCCGAGGGCATGATTTTTGATAAAGCCGAAGAAGCCGCTAGTATCGAAGAACTGAAGCTCAAACAGGCGGAGACTCACGCAGAGCTGAAACAAATTCGCTCAAAACTAAAAACGTCCAGCGATGACGCCAAAGCTGCAATGCAGCGAAATATTGAGCGCCTCGAAAAGCGCGAAGTCTGGTACGCGGAACAAGTGGAGCAGCAAAAGAACGCAGACTAGGCTCGCCCGGAGCTACAAATCTACTTCCTGCTCAAACTCCCGCGAAATTTTTTGCTGCAACTCATACTGAATCCCTCCCTTCTTGGCCTTGGAATTTTTCATGCGGCTAGCAAAACGTTTCTTGCGATAGTGGGTGACCAGCCGGTCGAAGCGCCCTGTTTCGGTCTCTCCGGCTATCAACTCTTCGATAAAGGCGATATCAATACCTACACGATAGGCAATACGTGCTGGCTGTATTTTGTGTGCGTGAAACTCGGCAACAATGTGAATTTGCCCCTCGCGGTCATGAGTGCACTCCCGCGAATAACCATAGGGTGGCGATGGAGTGCGGCTGTCGCTTGTAAGCTGATTTGATTTCATTGTTGCTATTTAGCAGCATGACTCACGAAATGCCAAGCCCACATCGCATTGTTTAGCACTATTTCCACTTTTCCCTTAATCACTTACTTAGGGTAAGATGCGCGCCCCCTCGCACCGCAGGGCGAATTTCGAATGCGCTGCACCTCAATCTATAGAGTAACCAATGACATTTGACGAATTCGGCTTGTCTGAACCACTGCTGCGAGCTGTCAGCGAGAAAGGCTACACAACGCCCTCCCACGTACAGGTTGAAGCTATCCCCGCCGTATTGACCGGAAAGGATGTTATGGCCGCGGCACAAACCGGGACGGGAAAAACTGCCGGCTTTGTTTTGCCTATTCTGGAGATTCTAAAAGACGGGCCACAGGCCAAACCCAACCGCGCCCGGGTACTCATTATCACGCCCACCCGTGAACTCGCCGCACAAATTGGCGAAAGCGTTGAAACCTACGGGCGGTATATGTCCATAAGCTCCACCGTGGTATTTGGTGGCGTCAAGATTAACCCGCAAATGCAAAAACTGCGTCGTGGGGTCGATATTCTTGTGGCCACTCCAGGTCGCTTGCTGGATTTACATCAACAAAATGCCGTCCGTTTTGACGATTTGGAAATTTTGGTACTGGATGAAGCCGACCGCATGTTAGACATGGGCTTCATTCACGATATCCGCAAAATACTGGCCGTACTTCCGGCCAAACGACAGAACCTGATGTTCTCTGCAACTTTTGCCGATGAAATCAGAACGCTTACCAAAGGCATACTGCACCAGCCCATAGAAGTTGCAGTCGCAACAGCAAACGCCACGGCCGACAACGTTGAACAGTGGGTTTACCCGGTCGATAAAAGCCGAAAATCGGCATTGCTGCGCGACCTGGTGAAAAACAATGACTGGCAACAGGTGCTGGTTTTCAGTCGCACCAAGCACGGCGCCAATCGCCTAGCTCAGACCTTGGAAAAAGCGGGCATCAATGCCTGCGCTATCCACGGCAACAAAAGCCAGGGCGCTCGCACAAAAGCGTTAGCCGGGTTCAAAGCGGGCAAAATCCGGGTTCTGGTTGCCACAGACATCGCGGCACGAGGCCTGGATATTGTCCAATTGCCCCAGGTGGTGAACTTCGACCTGCCCAATGTTGCCGAAGATTACGTTCACCGTATTGGCCGCACAGGGCGAGCCGGGTCAAGCGGAAAGGCCTACTCACTGGTGAGTGCCGACGAGATTAAACAGCTCAAGGGCATAGAGCAACTGATACAAAAGCACCTCACCCGCGAGTATATAGACGGCTTTGAGCCCGACCACGATGTTCCGCCCAGTGGCCCTCTGACAAAAAGTCACAAGGCCAAACGCGCCGCCAACGCTGGCAAAGGCCGTCATCACAAAACACACGGCGGTGAGCACACATCAAAGGGACGCGGCAGCGATGGCCACAATCGCCCCGGCGGTCGCAAGCGCCCCGCCAACAAAAGCGGCAACCAGCGCTCCAGTGCGCCCCAGGTGTCTGGCAACCGCTAGAACCCGGGCCAACGCATGTTAAATGGTTAGCGCCCGTTTTGAGCTGCCTTTACCTTTATGCTGGCCACAATTAACCTGCTCTTAAGGTTAATAATTGACCACATCGGCGCTATACTCATCGGCTAACAACCCCGAGGACCAACGCCATGAACGCACCCCAAAGCATCCCACCGTTAGAAGACATTGAAGCAAAAATGATTGCTGTGCTCGAAGCACAGCGCGCTGATTACCTGAAAGAGGGCGCTGTTTCCGCAGAAACTCGTATCGACAGGCTGCAACGCGGCATAGACGGCCTGATCAAATATCAGGACAAGTTTGTCGAGGCTATGAACATCGATTTCACCTGCCGCCCCCGTCAAGTCACCCTAATCACCGATGTTGCCGCGTCGATTACCGGCATGAAGCATGCAATAAAACACCTGCGCAAGTGGATGAAAGGTGAAAAGCGTCCCACAATGTTTCCCATTAACCTGCTGGGCGGTCGATCCCGCATTGAATATCAGCCGCTGGGTGTGGTTGGCGTAATCGCCCCCTGGAATTTCCCTATTTATCTCGCTTTTGGCCCGCTTGCTGGTGTTCTGGCCGCGGGCAACCGCGCCATGGTTAAGCCCTCCGAGTTCACCCCTGCCACTTCCGCGGTAATGGCTGAGATGGTCGCTGACACCTGGAGCGAGAACGAAGTTGCTATCTTCGATGGCGGCCCCGAGGTTGGACAGGCGTTTTCCAGCCTGCCCTTTGACCACCTCCTGTTCACTGGTGCAACCTCCATTGCACGGCATATTATGGCGGCTGCTTCGCGCAATTTAGTACCTGTCACTTTGGAGCTCGGTGGAAAATCGCCCGTTATCATCTCACGCAGTGCCGACATCCAGAAAAGTATTGGCCGAATTATGCTGGGTAAAACACTTAACGCCGGGCAAATCTGTCTGGCCCCGGACTACCTGTTGGTCCCGGAAGAAAAGCTGCATGAAGTGATCGCCGCCGCGCAAAAAGCGGTGTCTGAAATGTACCCCAAGCTGCTGGACAATGAAGAGTACACCTCCGTTATTAACCAGCGCCACTTCGATCGTTTAAATAGCTATCTGGCTGAAGCCGAAGAGCGCGGCATTAAAACGATACCGCTGAATCCGGCCAATGAAGATTTCAGCGCACAAAATGGCACACTCAAAATCCCACCTACACTGATTCCAGAGCCCGCTGATGACATGAAGGTGATGGAGGAAGAACTCTTTGGCCCCCTCCTTCCTATCCGCACCTACAAGGACTTTGAGGAAACCATCGCTTACGTTAACGCCAAACCACGCCCTCTCGCCGCGTATTACTTTGGTGAAGACTCTGCCGAAGAAAAAGCTGTTGTTGAGCGCACAACGTCAGGCGGCGTGTGTGTTAATGATGTAATAATGCATATCATGCAGGAAGAGCTCCCCTTTGGAGGCGTAGGTCCCAGCGGTATGGGAGCCATTCACGGCCACGAAGGATTCAAAACTTTCAGCCACACAAAATCCATCTACCGCCAGACCAAACTGAATGTCGGAAAGCTGGGCGGCATGCTACCGCCCTATAATAAAGCAACTGAAAGCACGATCAAAATGCAGATGAAGAGATAAGGGCGGTCACCTGATTTGAACCACCGGTTTGATGTGTAGACGCTCGGCTCTTCAACTGGAGCTGGTTGCCGCTGCACATCTTATCGCTAGCTTCAAACCGCGCATTTAATATTAAGTTGGCTTAACGCCAATTAACAACGTTGGTAGTTCAAACGCATGACTTTTAAGCGTCGCTACATTCGTCCCGGGCTTTCTTCCATGGCGCACAGCGGACAGTGCAACACCTTCCGCTTTTAATCGAGCCGCAGTTGCAGAAAGGTCGGAACAGCGGTACGCAATCCCCCAAAAACGGTCGGGCCCAGTTTCGGCATCAGAAGATTCAATGACTTCAAGAGTGAGTTTCCCCACTCTGAAAAACAACATGCGCCCTCCCCAGTCTGGCTCACTTTTGTCCAACGCTAATCGCAGCCCCAACCCTATAGCAAATAATTGAATGCAGGCCTGGGCGTCTGAAGTACGTAAAACCAGATGATCTACACCTGTGTCGAGATTCTGGCTGTGCGGCTGTGCCTGGCGAAAGCTTTCCGTTCTCTGCCCATTGCATAGTTGCAGCGACAGCAGTCTCGTATTACTAACTTCGCGTTCTTCTGCAGCGGCAGATTCGTCGATAAATACAACTCCGACAATCATCGACTGAGCTACCTGCAATTCGCGTAGTTCAATGACCACATTTTTTAGTCCCAGCCAAGCTCTACGCATACCGGAATCATCCGGCACCGGCCAGAAAGTCCCACCTAATACAACTCCGTAGTCTGCTACAGCTGCAGACAGATCTGGCACTGCAATCACTATTCTATCAAATGCGCTAATCATCCAGCTTCCACTCATCTGCTGTATTATCCATGACTTGTTTCGCTCCTTATCAGGGTAATAAATACTTTGGCTAATATAGTATTCAAGCATACACTCGTAGCGCGTAGTTAGACTCCATAACACAAAATCGTCACGCTCTTTTGGTTGAAGGGCAAATAAATAAACTATAGGAAAGCAAATAAATGTCCAAACGTATAACGCGGATACTGTTCCTCGGCACACTGGCTCTTACAACACTATTTTCGCCGGTTAGTGTGGCCGGTGATACGCTTCAGCGAGTTGTTGACTTTAAAGTTCTGAATGTGGGCATGTCGGGCAAACAACCCCCCATGAACGTCGTGAACAAAGACGGCCAACTCATGGGCTTCGATGTCGATCTGGCTCGGGCTCTGGCAACTGCCATGAAAGTAAAACTTGAGATCAAGATAATGCCTTTCGGGGAATTGGAAGACGCTCTCCAGAATGAAAAAATAGATATGATAATTTCCGGAATGGGCATCACGCCGGAACGCACCGAACGAGCATCATTTGTCGGCCCCTATATGCTGTCAGGCAAGTCCCTGCTCACCAAAGACTCGGTGCTAGCAAACGCCGAAGACAGCGCCCAGTTTAACCGTAAAGACCTGAAACTGGTTGCGCTGGAGAACTCCACCAGTTCATCCTTCATTAGATCAGTCACACCGGAGTCCACTCTCATTGAGGTCGAAGACTACAAGACAGGCGTAGCCATGGTCATCTCAGGAGAAGTAGACGGCATGGTCGCGGATATGCTCGCCTGCGTATTAGCTGTGATGCAACACCCAGACGCAGGTTTAAGAACACTGAGCCGCCCTATAACCATTGAGCCCATCGGTATCGCAATTAGCAAAGACGACCCACAGTTCCTCAATCTGGTAGAAAATTATCTGAATTCCTACGAAAAAATGGGCGTCTTAACCAAACTGCGCAAAAAGTGGTTAGAGGACAAAAGCTGGATTGCAGAGCTCCCATAGCGTCATTTCACTGGCCCTGCGGAGACGGAGATAAGACCGAGCAATGTTCCCTGTCTCTTTCTGCGATGACGGAAGAGTTAGCGTTGCGGAAGCAACGTCAGCTCAAAGCTCGGTTGCCCACAGTCTGTTCTGGTTGCCATGGTATTGTTTTAACCTGCATACCTTGCTTATAAAAGGTATAACCGACAAATGAAGCGACACACGACGCCCATTATAATCGCCCACCGCGGCGCCAGCGGATACCTACCAGAACACAGCCTCGCGGCAAAAGCACTTGCACACGCAATGGGTGCAGACTTCCTCGAGCAGGATGTGGTTCTAACCAAAGACGGCTTCGCTATCGTGTTGCATGACATCTATCTTGAAACCACTACCGACGTGCAACTTCGCTTCCCGAAGCGCTGCCGGGAAGACGGTCGGTTCTACGCTCTCGATTTCACCTTGGAAGAAATTCGGGAGTTACGTTTACACGAGCGCAGCAAATATACCGAGGCGGGGCTTGAGGTTGCGGTGTATCCAAACAGGTTTCCACTTGGGCCGGGTACTTGCAGCATCCCCACCCTGCGCGAAGAAATCGATTTTATCGCAGGGCTGGACCGCAGCCGAAGTAAGCGCACCGGATTGTACGTCGAGCTTAAAGCTCCCGACTGGCATCTGGTCCAGGGCTATAACATAGCTGAGGCAGTCTTAGATGTCCTCGAACAAACGGGTTATTCACAACGGCGAGATCAAGTGTTCCTGCAGTGTTTCCACGATAAAACGCTGAAATATCTACGCAATACGCTAAGAACACAGCTCCCCCTTATACAGCTGATAGCTGATAATACTTGGGGTGAAGATGGCGGCGTAAATTATAGTCATCTGATGACACCTGCGGGCCTGGACGCTGTAGCAGATTATGCCAGCGGCATTGGCCCCTGGATTAAACAAATCTACGGTGGTAAAAATACCTCAGGAGAACCTATAATCAGTAGACTGGTTGCTGACGCGCATGACCGCGGCCTTCAAGTGCATCCTTATACCTTCCGTCGTGACGAACTGCCTGACGGTATCCAAACTTTTGAAGAGCTACTGGATATTTTCGTGAATGACGTTGGCATCGACGGTTTGTTCACCGATTTTCCCGACGCTGTATACGCATTTTTGAGGCCTTAATTTCTCACACACACAAATAGATGGGAACCCAATGTGATACCAATAGTTAATCGCAGAACCAAAATAGTCGCCACCGTCGGTCCGGCCAGTGAATCTGCCGATAACCTGGCACGACTTATTCGCGCTGGTGTGGATGTATTCCGCCTGAATTTCAGTCACGGAACTGCGCAGAACCACGCAAAAGTCGCTGCGAGAATTCGGAAACAGGCGGCTATTGCAGGAAAATACGTTGGTATTCTCGCCGATTTGCAAGGCCCAAAAATCCGCATCGGCCAGT
Organism: Halioglobus sp.; assembly: GCA_047650635.1. GTDB lineage: Bacteria > Pseudomonadota > Gammaproteobacteria > Pseudomonadales > Halieaceae > JBALVT01. The sequence goes on along the minus strand of JBLHNQ010000015.1, from coordinate 17,825 downwards.
TTTTGAATGATTCTGTAGAACTGGATGCCGGCGACCGGTTTCGGCTCGATTTGAACCTTGGAGAGAACGCTGGTGACAAGAATGGCGTCGGCTTGAACTATGATGAGCTTTGTTCCTCAGTTTTTCGCGGTGACACTCTTTTGCTCGATGACGGGAGAATTCGGTTACGCGTCGATGATGTTGAGGCAGCCGCTGTGAACTGCACCGTAACCGTCGGCGGTACTCTAAGTTCACGCAAGGGTATCAATCGCATGGGAGGCGGTCTCGCAGCACCAGCGCTAACGACTAAAGATATGGCCGACATCGACAGTCTGGCTCAAGTGCGACCTGATTTTGTAGCCGTGTCGTTTGTTTCAAGCGCTGATGACATTTTCCAAACCCGTGAACTTTTAAAACAGCACCAGCTGGAACCGGCGATTATTGCCAAAATTGAACGCGCTGAAGTGGTCGCCGACAACGATACGCTCAACAGCATACTTTCAGCGTCGTTTGGCATCATGGTTGCCAGAGGTGATCTCGGTGTAGAAGTTGGCGACGCACAGTTAATCGGAATCCAGAAAGACCTCATTGCTCGCGCTCGTAAGATGGACAGGGTTGTCATCACCGCCACCCAGATGATGGAGTCTATGATCAGTAGCTCAATGCCAACCCGGGCTGAAGTCTTTGACGTAGCCAATGCCGTGTTAGACGGGACCGACGCGGTGATGTTGTCCGCCGAGACAGCAGTTGGTAAGTACCCCGTTGAAGTTGTATCCGCCATGTCGGAAACCGCAATGGGCGCAGAGCGTCACCCTGTTTCCCGCAACTCCCAGTACCGCATGGAAAAGCAATTTTCCGACGCTCAGGAAGCAATAGCCATGTCAGCTATGTACGCGGCCAATCACTACGCAAATGTGCGCGGTATTGCATGCCTGACAGAGTCAGGCACTACGCCACTTTTAATGTCACGGTTGAGCTCGGGGTTGCCCATATTTGCTCTCAGCCAGCACAGCGAGACTCTGCAGAAGCTTTCTATGTGCCGCGGCGTCATTCCCCTGTATTTTGACGCCAGTGTTTTTGACCAGGACAGTGTAGAACCTAACGCAATTGAACTTCTGCGGGACGGCGCCTTCCTAACGCCTGGAGATTCCATATTGTTGACCAAGGGAGCAGTAATGGGTCAACCAGGTGCAACGAATATCATGAAAATCATATCCGTTAGCTGACAAGACCCACACTCAGGTATATGCGAGGCCAACACGGTTAAAGAGCTAGATAGACCCAAATAAAAAGTGTGCATATTCCCATTTTATGCGTTTAATATAGGCAATGAGTGATAAGCTCTGTGGTGCTGAATTTTCAGCAAAGTTTTATGCACGCGGTCGAAGTTCAACATAGATCCTCGGTACGTAAACCATAAATAATAATGACTAACGTGGCACCCCTTGGGGAGCCTCTCGCGATACAGGTAAAAATATATGTCTACTATAACCGGCACAGTAAAATGGTTTAACGAAAGCAAGGGATTTGGATTCATCGAGCGCGAAGGCGGCCCTGATGTGTTTGTACACTTCAGCGCAATCAAAGGCGATGGCTTTAAAACTTTGTCAGACGGACAGAAAGTTGAATTCACCGTTTCAGACGGACAAAAAGGCCCCCAGGCAGACGACGTAGTACCTTTATAAAGAAGTAAGGGAAAGTGTTGTCTTAACAACAAAAAAGGAGCACATAATGTGCTCCTTTTTTGTTTCCAAGCTAAACGCCTGGTTAACTGACCTAGATATCTATTTTCAGTTTCTCCTGTCGCTCCAATTCAGCATTCAAGTATTTCAACCACTGAGTAGCATATTTTTCCGAGCGCTCGTCCTTCTTAGCTGCACCAAACGCTTTACGGGCATTGTTGAACTGGTTGTCATTAAAATAGGCCATCCCAAGAACCAACCTGGCCGTATCCGGGCGCTTTACACCACCGCGAGACAAGCCCTTGTTGATAGCAGTAATCGCCTTCTTAAACTGGTCACCATCCAGATAGACATTGCCCAGTCGCGCATACAGCTCGCCTGAATCAGATTTGGCAGCTGCCAGCTCCATCGCTGGAATTGCTTTGCCGATCTCCTGCGCTTGACGCCAAGCATTACCCAAGAGCTCATAGTTCTTGGACTTGGGCTCTATGGACTCATCCTTTATACCCCTGTCCATCACAACGGCAGCTCGATAGGGTACTTCCCCGTTAAGATAGAGGTAAGCCATGTTGATCTGCTCAGTGCCCTTGTCGAGCATTCCCTGCACATAGGCCGTATCCATAGTGGCTAGCTGCCTACTCTCTTTTTTCTGTTCACCATACATGTGAGACAACTGAACCCAATATTGTTTTTTGGGGTAATACTTAAGAAGTTCTTCAAGAACCCCCACTGCGCTATTAACATCGTTACTTTCGAAGTACAGGAAGCGCGCTAGGTTAAACCACTGCTCCTTTGGCACTTTGTCCTTCTCTTTGTACATGTTAATCGCGGTTTGAACATTGACCAATGCTTGCTTGTAGTCTTTTACCTGATAGTAACCCTGAGCAAGCATCACGTAGGCACTAGCCGGCGGGTTCTCTGTTACATCAAACCACACCTTTAACGCTGCGATACCCTTATTCCAATCTTCCAGTACGAAATAAAGTTGAGCTATGGTGTATTTGGTGTTGATTTCCATCGCAAGTGGAATGTCAGGTTGAGAAACAACTTCCTCGTAGGACTTCAATGCGTTGGGGTAATCTTCAGCAGAGTAATAAATAAACGCATACAAGTTGTAAACGTTGGCCAGCTCATAGCTATTGAGTGCTTTCTTACCGCCTGCTTCAATCATGTTGTCCAGAACACCTCGCGCGGTCTTCCAGTCTTTTGCTTCCGCTGCGACTTGAGCTTCCGCAAGTTTTTCATAAACCTTATTACGCAGTGCCGGGGTACGTCTTGTTTCCTGCTGTTTCTTTGCTTTTTCCTCCTGGCCAAATGCGGAGGAAAAAGGATTCATGTCAAAATCTGACTGTACCTGGGAAACAGCCAACTGCACTGCAACCACCGGTACTGCCAGCAATGATGCACGAATCCATGTTTGGGACTTAAACAATGTCATAATGCATTAACCGTCTAGTTTTCCAGTTCGTAGGTGAACTTGTTTAGCACACCCGCTACTTCAATAGGTTCACCGTCAACAACTCTGGGCTTGTACTTGAACTTCGTGGCGGCTTTTACCGATGCGCGTTCAAATACGCCAGAGGGGTCGCAGTCCACTGCCACCGGATCTCGAATGGCACCGGTCTTGGTCACGGTATATTCAACGATACAATAGCCAGAAATTCCCCGAGTTTGTGCGCGCCTGGGATAAATAGGAGCTACCTTGACAATAGGCAGGTACTCACCGTCTCCGGTTGACATACCGCTAGATGAAATCTCGATACTAATGTTGGCTGCCGGCGCAAGGTTCGCGATATCCATATCCAAATCGAGACTGATCTGAGCCATTTCCAACTCAGGCGGTGGCTCTTCGGGCTCCTCAACCTTTTCAGGTTTCTTGGTCGTCTTATCCAATTTGATTTCTTCATCCGGCTGAACCAGTTCGGCAACCTTGGTATTTGAGACTTCCGGGTTAACGAAATCCACTGCGATCAAACTGTGCATGATCATAAACAGTCCCACCACAACAGGGACGGACAGTAGTATTGCAAAAATCATTCTCACTGAACTATTCACTTTTGTGCTTACCCCGCTTCATTCGTGGACACGCACAGTGGGGCGTCCATCAGGGGCTTAAGGACACCCGTCAATTCGCTCAGTACTGACGTCGGTGCATCGACGTCTGCCTGAATCACGACATTCGCTTTCGGCGCCTCTTTCTTGGCCGCTTCGGCCAGGCGAAAAGCGCGTCCAATGGGTAACTGTTTCTTATCGTAATAGATCTCACCTGACGCATTGATGGCAAAAATGATCGTACCGCGGACACAAGAAGCGGTGGTGAAGGCCTCGGCCTTGGTAATATCGACGCCAGGTTCCTTTACGAAGGATGAGGTCACAATAAAGAAGATCAGCATGATGAACACCACGTCCAGCATGGGGGTCAGGTCGATTTCACCCTCGCCGCCGCCCGTCGCACCACGTTGTGCCGTCATACCGCGCCCACGCCTGCTCACTTTTTCTCCTCCGCTGGCCAATTCACCTGTTTTACACCTGCTTCACGGGCGGCATCGGCAACCTCAATAAGGACTCCCGCACTGGCACCGGGTTCCGTTTTGACGCTAAAGGCTTGTTCGGGATCCGACGCCAGCAAGCGCGCGATGTTCGCTCTCGCAGCGCGAATATCAATACGGCGGTTTTCCATCCATATCTGATCGTCGCCCGTTATAGTCACAGAAATACTGGTCGCATCTGGATTAGGAGGGCTGTTGTTAGCGTCAGGACGGTTGACTTCGATACCGGCCTCCTTAAGAAAGGAGGCTACCACGATAAAGAAGATCAGCATGATAAAGACCACGTCCAGCATAGGCGTTAGATCAATCTCCGCCTCATCTGCATCTGATTCTCGGTTTTTCTTGCGCATTAAACTGGCTCTATCAGTGGTCTGTGGTCAGGTTATCCTGCAGGAATAAACTTTCCCGCTGGGCAATCTGAGTGACATAAGTATTGGCAAAAACGCCAGAGAGGGCGGCCACCATGCCGGCCATGGTTGGAATCGTGGCCATCTGGACACCCCCGGCCATGGACTTCGCATCGCCACCGCCGGTTACCGCCATGATGTTGAATACCTCGATCATCCCGGTCACCGTACCCAGGAGCCCCAACAGCGGGCACAACGCTACCATCGTCTTGATTTCAGGCAAATAGCGGTTAATTTCCATACGCGACCTGGATATCAGCATCGAGCGGATTTGGTGCGCCTCCCAGGACTTCCGCTCGGGGCGGGCCTCCCATTTGGCAATCACCCCGGCAACATCACCCTTCCAACCAAATTTGAGATACCACACCCGCTCAAAAATCAGCACCCACATCACGAAGAGGAGGGCGGCTATCAGCCACAGGACGTCTCCGCCCTTGGTCATGAAGCCTAGCAGAACTTCGGTCATATCGCCCATATCAAGAACTCAGGTTGGCTTCGGTATGCTCTGCAATCATGCCAGTTGTCTGCTCGTCGAGTATGTGAATGACCCGTTGGGCACGGCCATTAACTACGGTGTGCAGAAGTACTGTCGGGATTGCCACTAGAAGACCCAGCACTGTAGTAATCAATGCACCGGAAATACCACCGGCCATTGCCTTCGGATCACCCGCACCAAATATGGTGATGGCCTGGAAGGTGATAATCATACCAGTCACCGTACCCAGTAGACCCATTAGAGGAGCTACCGCTGCAATGATCTTCAAAAGAGTTAGACCACTTTCCAGTTTGGGAGTTTCCTTCAATACACCCTCAGACAGCTTGAGTTCGAGCGTCTCGGTATCCATGGAGGGATTGTCCTCGTGAATCTTCAGGACACGACCCAATGGGTTATTGTCGTTGGCCTTCTCACTCTTCAATTGAGCGCTGACCCTGCTGCTGACAAGACCCAGTACAATCATTCGGTAGATGGCCAATATAAAGGCGAAGATACCCACCGCCGTGATCGCATAGCCTACATAGCCACCTTGGTGCCACCGCTCTTCGAGCGTGGGCGTATCGATAATAGCCGACAGGAAGGAGCCGCCAGTCGGACCCGTTGGATCAATACCAAAGCTGTGCACACCGCCGGAGGCCGACGCTAAGTCTGCCGCCCAGCCCGTATAGGGGCCGCTCGGCTGTCGGGGTAGCTCGCTAAGCCTGCCGTTATTGAAACTGAGGTAGTTACCATCCGTGTCGACGATGTTGAAAGCGCCAATACGAATGACTTCACGCTCGGCTCGCTCACCATCGGGTGACGCAACCTCTGCCGAAAACTTGGTAACCACACCGGTCTCACGAATTTCTCGCAGTAACTCAAACCACACCCGCTCGATCTCTTCGATGCTGGGCAGAGAATCGGAATTAGTCATTTTGGCAATGAACTCCTTGAGGAACACTTCGCGCCCTGGGAATTGGGCAGATGCGAGCGAGACCTCAACATTAGAAGCCAGATCGCCTGACGCCGAAGTCAGGTGTCCAAACAGTTCGGTTAGGGTACCGAGCCTCTCCTTCAATTGCTGTTGCTTGTCCGCAATCAGCAAATCGTTGTCTTCAAACGTTTTTTCCAGCTGGGTACTTAGCCGTTCCTGGCGTGTACGTTCCGCCTCAGCTTCCTTAAGCGCTGTAGCTTGGTTAGACTTTTCTTTGGTAAACTTTGCTTCGCGTGCGCGGTTTTCCTTGGACTCGGCAACTTGTCCCTTCTTAACAAAGTCAAGCAGTTGGTCCAGAGACTGGGCTTCCTGCGCAAAGGCAGAGCTAGCCGAAAACGCGCACATGCTGCACATGACAAGAGCAGCGGCTTTCACAGTTTTAAAGCTCATTAGATCGCCTCCGGCGCTGAAATTGGCATATTCAACAATTCAATAGTTGCTTGCTTCTTCGCGATACGAATACCTTTGCGAATAGCACCGTCATAATCACCTGAGGGCAGATCTAACCAATCACCAGCACTTTTGTCCCAAACGCCAGAAATGTCACCATCAATCGTCTGGTAAACCAATGCAACACGACCTATACGCAGAAAGTCAACTTCACGCTGACTCCCTCCCAGGTCAATGTTTCCCCGATAGGTATCCATGCCTCGGCCATACTGCAGCTCTATGTTGTAGGCCTCTAAGACGCCGCGAAATTTCTCTGCCACGCTCACATCCGCGCGATCGAGGTTAGCCCGCAGAAATCCAATTCGCCGCACTCTTTCTTCTTTATTGAACGGCACGTCGAGCTCAACAAACTGTTCAAGACCGTCGATCATGCGTATCACAAGCGGCGTCATTTGGCGCTGGATGATCGTCACCTGAGAAATCGAGTTGTCGATATCTAAAACGCGCTTCTTCTGATTGGCGATCTGGCGTTGCAAACGGCCGTTATAGACCTTGAGGCCGTCAACCTGCTTGACGACTGTTTTATAATCGCCCAGTAGGTCTCGAGTTTCATCGGCCAAACGGTCAATTTTGACCTGCGACTTCTTCGCGGCTTGAGTTTTGGATTCTCCAACTTCAAGAATAGAGTCCAGTGTACTTGCTTGCACAGCAGCTACAGTCCCTGTAAAGGCGCCTGCAGATATCAGCGTTGCGATCAACACGGTTTTCAATCGATGCATTGTCATGGGAATTGCGTTTCCTGTATCCAAAAAATTGATTCAGATCTAATAAATTTGACTCGGTCTTACTTAATTTTCGTAAAAATTTCTGGGTAGGTAAACCGAGGCTGAGAATTTAAACCCAATAATTAACTTTTATCAATCTTCTGCCCGCTATCAATGTACCCAATCAAGTGCAGCGGGAAGAATGGTTACATTTTCGTTTTATTGATACCGCCGGGTAACACCGAAAAGCTCAAGGCAAGCCGTTAGTTCGGTCATAAACCACAAAACTGAAGTCGTAAGTATTGGGCTCGATAGCGGCGTGCCACTCTCGACTGCACTCGACCCAATTATCCCAATCGAGCGGAGACAAGTAGGCGTCCCCTGCGACGCTGGCATGTATCTCAGTAACGTATAATCGATCAGCCAACGGGACCGCTGACTCATAGATAGCGGCCCCACCGATAACCATTAACTCGTCTGAGCCATCGATCAAAGCGACCTTCCGTGCTAGCGCCAAGGCATCTGACAGCGAGGAAACTACACTCACGCCTTCCGCTGCATAAGCGGGGTTTGAGGAAATAACAATGTTAGTCCGCCCCGGCAGTGGCCGACCTATCGACTCAAAAGTCTTGCGACCCATAACAATAGGCTTGCCGAGGGTCGTTCGCTTAAAATATTGCAGGTCAGCAGGTATCTGCCACGGCAGCGCATTGTTTTTCCCCACAACACCATTCTCTGCCACGGCGACGATTACGGAAAGTTTCATCGGCACGAAATAGACCTGCTTTGAAAGGGGCAGTATTGTATGTGCATCACACTGCAACCGGCGCGGGAATGTGGGCATGAGCGGTATAATTAAGCAATTGGAAATCTTCGAATCGGTAGTCGTAAATACTCTCTGGCTTGCGGAGTATATTCAGTCGCGGAAGCGCTAGCGGCTCCCGACTTAGCTGTAGATCAACTTGTTTGAGGTGATTTCTATAGATATGCGAGTCCCCCGTGCAAACAATAATTTCCCCCAAGCCGAGGTCACACTGCTGGGCCAGCATCATCGTCAGCAGTGCCAGGCTAGCGGTGTTATATGGCAAACCCAGAAATGAGTCACTGGAACGAATCATCAATTGCGCAGAAAGTTTTCCATCGGCAACATAAAATTGGTACAGAAGGTGGCAAGGAGGTAACGCCATCCGGCCCTCTTCAACATTCTGCTGAGGGCTTTTGCTTTCATCAGGCAAAAATTCAACATTCCATGCATGAAACAATATTCTACGGCTATCGGGGTTATTGCGCAGGCAATCTATCACGTAATCTATTTGATTTATTGTGCCACCGCCCCTGGTTGGCCAAGCGGTCCACTGAGCCCCATAAATGGGGCCTAAATCGCCCTCCTCAGTGGCCCATTTATCCCATATCTTAACGCCGTTATCATTCAGCCAACCGGTATTGGTGTCGCCACTTAAAAACCATATCAATTCATTAGCAATGCTTTTGAAGTGCAACTTTTTAGTAGTGAGAAGAGGGAAGCCATCGGCCAAGTTATGGCGGTATTGACGCCCAAAGACCGACAGTGTCCCTGTGCCGGTTCTATCGTCCTTACTAACGCCATTATCGAGAATATCCTGCAATAAATTAAGATATTGCTTCACTGTGTAGCGCCTCCTGTCAGGCCATTTCCAAGCTTTCTATATGCCACGACCAAAAGAACCAGGCCGACCACTACCATAGGCAGGGACAGAACCTGCCCACGAGTGACCCAACCCAGAGCCTGGAAGCCAAGGTGCTGATCGGGCTCGCGGAAGAATTCTGCTGTAAACCTGAGGCAGCCATAACCTACACAAAACAGACCGCCAACTGCCCACCTGGGTCGAGGCTTGGAAGAAAACCACATCAGTATCGCAAACAACAACATCCCCTCCAACGCAAACTGATATAACTGGGAGGGATGGCGCGCCAACTGCAGCGGGTCGCGAGGAAATATCATCGCCCATGGCACGTCAGACGGACGGCCCCACAGTTCCTGGCCAATGAAATTACCCAACCTGCCGAGCGCCAGACCCACCGGTGCAAGAGGTACGACAAAATCCAACACATCACCGAACGCGATTTTTCGTGAGCGGGAGAAAAAATACATGGCCACAATTACACCCAGCAGTCCACCATGGAACGACATGCCACCTTGCCAAACACGAAGCAACCAGATGGGGTCTTGCATCACTTTGTCCCAGCCGTAGAACACCGTATACCCCAGCCGTCCACCCAGCACGACGCCCAGTGCAGCATAAAATATGAGGTCATCGACCTGAGCGCGCTGTAACGCGCAGCTGGGGCGCGCAGTTCGGCGCACCGCCAACCACCATGCGAAAGCCAGCCCCGCGAGATAGGTCAAACCATACCAGTGTATTTGTACCGGCCCCAGTGCAACGGCAATAGGGTCAATTTCAGGATATGGCAGCATAGATACTCATTTTTACTAGTGACGTTGAGCCGCATAGCGCAGTAGGGCCCGGCGGGTGGTATTATCATTCAGGCGCAGAGGATTCACAATTGTTTCCCCGTATTTAGAGAACGCCTGCATGTGTTTAGTTATTTTTGCCCATCAGACTTGCCCCGGCTACCCATTGGTATTGGCCGCAAATCGCGATGAATTCCACGCTCGTGAAACCGACGGCTCCAGTTTTTGGGCAGAGCATCCCGAGATTCTGGCTGGCCGCGACTTAAAGGCTGGTGGTACCTGGATGGGCATGACACGAACCGGACGTTTTGCTGCAATTACCAATTATCGCGACCCATCCACCCGTTTCAACGCGCCTCGCTCCCGCGGAGAGCTACCACTGGACTTTTTAATTGGCGACTCGAGCGCGCAGGCTTATCTGGACAACGTCGCCACACGTGCACAAGAATACGCCGGTTTCAATTTGCTATTGGGTGATACTAACAACTTGTGGTACTACAGCAACCGCCCATACGCTCCGGGACAAACACCACCAGCCCCACTGAAACTTCAACCCGGATTATACGGGCTGAGCAACGCAAGCCTCGATACTCCCTGGCCCAAAGTCGAGCTGGGAAAACAGAAGTTGAACGAGATTCTCGACAAAGGTCCCTGGAATCACGACGACCTTTTATCCGTCGTGAGCAACAGGGAGCAGGCGAGTGTTGAAGCACTCAATTTACAAGGCATAGAGAGCGAAATGGAACAGCTCTTGTCAGCACAATTCATATTGGCCGGCGACTATGGCACGCGCTCTAGCACCACAATGTGGATTGACGACCAGAGAAATGTCAGCTGGCGTGAACTGGGGTTCACTCGGCAAGGTGGGCTTCGTGAAACTAGCAAAGAAGATTTCGAACTCTCAATTTCCAGACTTCGCCAAAACCCACTAGACGAGACTAACTAGGAATCTGCCACCGGGCTGTGGATAAATTGACCCAGCCCCCTCTCAGACAGGGACTCCTGCAAACGCTCACGCACCTGCGAGGCACTGTCCATAACAAGCACTTCTTCCAATACTTTAGCAGCATGACACATCTTCATGCTACGCACCGCTTGCTTCACCTTAGGCAGACTGGTGGCATTCATTGAAAGGCCATCAAAGCCCATTGCAAACAGCAACACTGCGGCCAAGGGATCTCCCGCGAGTTCACCACAAATAGTGACCGGCGTAGCCTCGGCTATCGCTGCGTCAGCCACCGATTTCAGCGCTTGCAATACGGCAGGGTGAAAAGCGTGATACAGATCTGCTACCCGGGCATTATTGCGATCGACAGCCAGCAGGTACTGTGTGAGGTCGTTGCTGCCAACAGAGAGGAAGTCCACCCTTCTGGCGAGAACACCTGCCTGGTAGACGGCGGCGGGCACTTCTACCATAACCCCGACTGGAGGTAAGTTTCCCACATAACCTTCCTGCAATAGCTCTCTGTGGCTGCGGCGAATCAACTTAAGGGCTTCATCGACCTCAGCAACATTACTGATCATAGGTAACATGATGCGCAGGTTCCCCAGGCCTTCATTGGCTTTCATCATGGCCCTGACCTGAGCGAGAAAAATTTCAGGGTGATCCAGAGTTACCCGGATACCGCGCCAGCCCAGAAAGGGATTTTCTTCTTCAATGGGAAAATAAGGTAATGACTTGTCGCCACCAATGTCCAGGGTACGCATCGTCACCGGCCTGGGAGAAAACGCCTCCAGTTGCTCGCGATAGAACTGGCGTTGCTCTTCTTCACTGGGGAAGCGCTCTTGCAACAAGAAGGGCACTTCTGTGCGATACAGACCCACACCTTCAGCGCCCTGTTCCAATGACCGGGTTACATCTGCCATGAGGCCCGTATTGACATACAGAGGTAAGCGCTTGCCATCAAGCGTCTCGCAAGGCAGGTCACGCAAGCCTTCGAGGTCCCTGGAAAGGGCTTGCTCCTGCTCTAGCAAGGCCTGGTATCGCAGCTTGAGTTCCGCGGTAGGATTCAGCTCGACCACACCGTAAAAACCATCAATGATGAGTTCGCGGTCCTGCAGCTTGGTATAGGGCAGATCGACAGCGCCCATCACGGTGGGCACGTCCATCGCCCGCGCCAAAATAGCCACATGAGAGTTGCCAGAGCCGCGCACGGAGATAATCCCCGCCAGATTCTCTCTGGGGATTTCCCCAAGAGCGGTAGCGGTCAACTCCTCTCCAACCAGTATGGTTCTGGCCGGATAGTGGCGCTGTTCTCGATCTTCAGACTGAAGGTATGTAAGCACTCGCGTACCCAGATCTTTAACATCCACAGCTCTTTCACGAAGATAACTGTGCTCCATACGCTCAAAATGACGAATATGTTGAATCATCACCTTGCTCAATGCACCCTGAGCCCAATTACCCTTCTTAATCAGGCTGGCAACCTCTGCACCAATGGTTGAGTCGTCGAGAATGCCCAGATAAACATCAAACAGAGCGTGGTCTTCACTGCTGAGCTGGTCACTTAAATTATCGGCTACAGAGCGGACATCCAGGCGCACCAGCGCCAGTGCCTCTTTGAAGGCACGCAGCTCAGCCCGTCGGTTTTTAACGATTCGCTGGGGCACAGAAAACAGGTCGGCTCCTGGCGAGACCACAACAACAGTACCAATTGCTATCCCCGGCGCTCCAGCGATACCCTTGATTTTAGTTGGGAGGGCTGCTCCTAGAGGAGTCTCTTCCTGCAGCGTACCGGTAACCTGAGCATGAACGATTACGCCGGCCAACTGAGCCGAAAGCGTTACGAGAAACGCCTCCTCACTCTCGTCAAAACGCCTATGCTTAGTCTGCTGTATTACCAACACCCCAAGAACTTCACGCTGGTGAATAATGGGCACACCAAGAAACGCGTTGTACTTTTCTTCACCGATGCCAGGCAGTTTGTGGAAGCGGCTATGGGATTCTGCATTTTCCAGATTGACCGGCTCCTCCCGCTCCGCCACCAGGCCCACGAGGCCTTCGCCTTCAGCCAGGCTAACCTTCCCAATCAGGCTATTGTTCAGCCCACGCGTTGCGCGGAACACAAGACGATTTGTATCAGGGTCGCGCATGTAAACGCTACAGACTTCGGTCTCCATAGCCTCCCGGACGCGCTCAACGATAATCTCCAGGGCCTCGTTCAAGCCCTCCGCGGCGTTCACCTTCTGCACGATATTGCGCAGCATCTCCAGCATCATGGCGCTGCCACCTCCGTTTGCTCTGTATAGCGGCCCAAAGGCACTGCCAACTCCTTCATGGCCTTGCGATAAACTTCTCGCTTAAAGGAAACAACTTGGTTGAGCGGATACCAATAGCTCACCCACTGCCAGTGATCAAACTCAGGTTTTTTATTGAGATTGAGGCGCACCGAATCGTCGTCAGACAGAATCCGCAACAAAAACCATTTCTGTTTCTGGCCAATACACATGGGTTTTTGCCCTGTTCGAATAAATTGCCTGGGAAGGCGATAGCGCAACCAACCGCGGGTGCAACCAAGAATTTCTACATCGTCTGCAGTAAGACCTACTTCTTCTTCCAGTTCACGAAACAAGGCCTGTTCGGGGGACTCCCCTTTATTTATGCCGCCTTGCGGAAACTGCCACGCATTGCGCCCACCGACGCGACGCGCCCATAGTACTTCACCATGGCTGTTGGCCACGACTATTCCCACATTCGGCCGAAAGCCGTCTGAATCGATCACTTTAAGGCGCCATTTATTATGAACCGGCTATTGTTCCACACTTTTAAATAGCAGTCATATTACTTTCCATGAGCCGATTTCTCCCCGTATAGTAGCGAGCGTATCAAACCTACCGAGAGTTACAGTATGACCTTGGCCATTTTTGACCTGGACAACACCCTGATAAGCGGTGACAGCGACAACCTTTGGGGGCAGTACCTTTTTGACAGAGGGCTGATTGATACCGCAGATTTCGCCGAAAGAAACAACCAGTTTTATGAAGACTATAAAACTGGTTCATTGGATATCTACGCGTATCTTCGCTTTGCTCTGGGTCCGCTGAAAGGGCAGCCACGCACAGTGCTTGACGCCTGGCACAAAGATTTTATGCGCACTATTATCCAGCCCATTATGCTTCCCAAGGCAACAGCGTTAATCGCAGATCACAAAGCGCAGGGCCATACACTCCTTATCATCACCGCGACCAATGTCTTTATCACACGGCCCATCGCCGAAGCTCTGGGCATAGAAACCCTTCTGGGCTGTGAGGCTGAAATTGTCGACGGCCTGTATACCGGCGAACCAACAGGGGTGCCCACCTATAGAGAGGGCAAAGTTACACGCCTGAAGGCTTGGCTACGCGAAACGGGCGAGAGCATGGAGGGCGCTTCTTTCTATAGCGATTCCCATCACGACTTGGCTCTGCTGGAAAAGGTCGCTTACCCCGTGGCTGTCGACCCGGATGACAGGCTGCGAACGCGTGCGCTCGAGGCTGGCTGGCCAGTCATATCACTGCGGTGAAAGTTGCATCTTAAGCTTGAGACAAGGTAGAAAAACCCTGAATACAGCTCTCTATATTTTACGCGCAAAAACTGCTTTCAAATACTCGGTTTCAGGTATCGCGGGATGAATTGGATGGTCTGGTCCCTGTGCGCCCTGCTCAATAATTTGAAGCTGCGCGCCCGCACGGGTTGCCGCGCCCTGCATTGCAAGCATCAGGTCGGCGCGACCCAAATGCATGGAGCACGAAGCCGACACCAGCACGCCGGCCGGGTTTAGCAAGCGCAACCCCAGCTCGTTAATGCGTCGGTAGGCGGCAATGCCTTTTTTCAAATCCTTGCGCCTCTGCACGAAGGCGGGAGGGTCGAGAATAACCACATCAAATTTATCGCCATCGACTTGCATGGCCGCCATCGTTTCAGGGGCGGAACCTTGCCGCGTGGTCACTATGCTTGCCATGCCATTAAGGCCGGCATTGGCCAATACGCCATCCAGTGCCGATGCAGAACTGTCGAGCGCGCAAACTGATGACGCACCAAAGGCGGCGGCCTGAATACCCCAACCCCCGATATAACTATAAACATCCAACACCGACTTCCCCGTCACATATGCTGCCAATCTCGCGCGAGACATTCGATGATCGTAGAACCAACCGGTTTTTTGCCCATCCCAAACGGGGGCGTTAAAACGCACGCCATTCTCTTCAAACGCTACTTCATGGGGAACATCGCCGTGCACCACCTCTTTCCTGTCGGGTAGGCCCAACTCCCGACGGCCACGGCTGTCTGCACGCAGCAATATACCCTTGGGCTGCAGTAGCTGAATCAGTGCTGTAAAAATAATGTGCTCAAAACGCTCTATGCCCGCATTATTCAACTGCACAACCAAATAGTCACCAAAGCGATCCACGATTAAGCCCGGAAGGTAGTCGCTGTCGCCATAGGCGAGCCGATAATAGGGTTTTTCAAAAGCAGCGTTGCGGCAAGCCAAAGCCCTGCCAAGCAGAAACTGGATATACTTTTCGTCTAGAGAAATGCGCTCGCGCAACGCGTAAACGCGCGCGCAAATCAAGGAGTGGGGCTCCATATAGGCAGAACCGAGGATAGTACCGTCTACCCCTCGCACGCACACCATATCTCCCGATGAAAACTGTCCCAGGGGAGACTTCTTGGTATCTACTTCGTTGGAATACACCCATAGATGCCCTCCGCGCAGTCGCCTGTCGGCGCCTTTGCGTAAATATAGGTCGGTGGTGGGCTGGAGGAGGGGCATATTTAGCCCTTAACTGGCGAGCTTATTCCTCTTCGGCGCACTTGGCCTGGTAGTCATCTGGCGATAGCAGAGCCTCCAGTTCGGTGAGATCGGAGGGCTGCAACTTGTAGAACCAGCCTTTATTATAGGGATCAGAATTTACCGTTTCCGGCTCGTCTTCAAGCTGTTCGTTGACGGCGATAACCTCACCGCCGACAGGTGCATAGATATCAGAAGCGGCTTTAACGGACTCGACAACGCCTGCCTCAACGCCGGCGGAAACCATCTCACCCATTTCGGGCAGCTCCACAAAAACCACATCGCCCAGCGCCTCCTGTGCGTGATCGGTAATACCCACCGTCACTGTGCCATCCTCTTCCAGACGGGCCCACTCGTGGCTACTGGCCATTTTCAATTCGCTTGGAACATTACTCATTGTGCTTCCTCTACAGCGGCATATTAAACATCAAGGAACGACATTCTAACCGCCAAGCAGTTATAAGCCCATAGCCCGATGCATTAGTTGCGCCTTCAGAGGGCCAAGTCGGCCCACGGTGCGCATGCCTGCATTACGCAAAAGCCGGATTGGCAGAGAGGACTGCTCAAACAGTGCCTTAAACCCATCCATGGCCGCCATCATGGTTAAATTCTCGCTCTTTCTCCTGCGCTGATAACGCTTGAGCAGTTGCAACTGCCCCGGTGATGCTCCACGTTCATAGCCGGACAAAATCTCTTCTGCCAACACCGCTACGTCTGCCAAACCGAGATTGATGCCCTGCCCCGCCAGCGGGTGAATTGTATGGGCAGCGTCAGCCACCAGAGCCACCCCGGCTTGAACATAGTCCACCGCGTGGCGTTGGCGCAGCGGGAAACCGAACCGGGCAGAACAAGCGAGTACTTTGCCCAGTCGATGTTCAAAAGCCCGCTCCAGATCAGCGCAAAAATCTTGCGGCTCCAGTGCCAGCAAACCTTCCACCAAGCTGTCACTCACTGACCAGACAATAGAGCAGTAATGTCGCCCACCCTCTCCCGGCAGTGGTAAAAAGGCCAATGGGCCCGTGGGCAAAAACCGCTGCCACGCCGTATTTTGGTGACACCGCTCCAGCTCTACGGTGGCGACGATGGCGCTGTGACCATAACCCCATTCGCGCGTTTGAAAACCCAAAAGAGTCCGAATGCGGGACATGGCGCCGTCCGCAGCAACTAACAAATCACCGTGAATTGTCTCGCCGCTATCCAACGCCAAGAAAGCCCCGCCAGAAGCCGAAACGTCACAGGATTCAAGTTTTACAGGGTTTAACAGTACTATATCGGTAGCGCTTTGCACACGCTGTAACAAGGAGGCGACAATCACCCGGTTTTCCACGATGTGCCCAAGGGCGGGAACGCCTACTTCTGCGCAATCAAAGTCGATAACACCGGTACCTTCCGCATCCCACACTGTCATATGAGAATAGGGGCGCAGCCGGCGTGACGCGATTCCTTCCCATGCGTCAATTTTCTGTAAAAACATCTGTGAGCGGGGCGTAAGTGCGCTAACCCGAGCATCGAAATGATTGATATCGACCTGAGATGGCAACGGGGCTTTATTCAGAGGCTGTGCTTCAATCAGCGCAATAGACAAACCACTGCCACTCAGAGCACTTGCCAGAGCGCTGCCTGCGATACCTGACCCTACAATAACTACATCAAAATGGCGTATATTATCCATGAGGAACAACTTCCATTTCACCTACGCCGGTGGCGTAGCGCACCAGCTCCCGCTTTACCGCAGGAAGAATGTCCAGACCAGACAGACCAATGTCCCGGGCCAGACCCAGCACTGGATCGGGGTGCATAAATAGCGACGGTAATATATCGCTGGCACTCACCGTTCGCTCCTGATCGGCACGTTGTTTGTCGCCATAGCGCTGCAACACAGATAGATCTCCCAGTGAAATTCCCTCGGCTTCGGCCGAGGCCAATTCGCGCCCCAGTGCAGCAACATCGCGCAATGCCAAGTTGTAACCTTGCCCCGCTACCGGGTGTAGCGCATGAGCAGCATTACCCATTACCACCACACCCCTTCTCGCTTGCTCGGTAGATTGCACCAGAGAAAGTGGGTAGGCATGTCGTTCGCCTACATGTTCCAATCGCCCCAGACGATAGCCAAAACGCTCCTGCAGTGCCTGTAGAAATTCCTGCTCCGGACACACCAGGAGCTCTTTCGCCCTGTGCGGCGCAAGTGTCCAAACCAGTGCGCTTCTAGCCTCTCCCCCCGGCGCAGGCAGCAGAGGTAGAAGCGCTATTGGCCCCTGATCACTAAAGCGCTCGAAGGCGCAATTATCATGCTTTTTAGCAGATGCAATATTGGTGATAAGCGCGTGCTGGCGATAAGATTTTTCCTCAACGGCCACACCCA
>JBLHNQ010000014.1:0-50395 GCA_047650635.1 Halioglobus sp. | reverse complement strand
CGGCTTTTTGGGTGCGGGGGTTTTTGCAGTGGCTGCCATGGCCCGCTGGCTATTCTGGATCGAAGCGCCCACGAGCTGGACTGCCAACATTAACCCACAGTGGTGGCATGCCCACGAGATGATTTTTGGCTTTGCCCTGCCCGTGGTGGCGGGCTTTTTACTCAGTGCAGTGGCCGTCTGGACGGGCATTGCGGGAACCAAGGGCCCGCGTCTACAGCTGCTGTTCGGCGCCTGGCTGCTTGCCCGCCTGACCCTCTGGCTGATACCCACTGCCGTGCTGTTGGCCTGGACAGCCGAAATGGTTTTTATCGCGCTGCTTATATTTGAATTGGGGTCGCGAGTTTGGGCCCGCAGGCAGTGGCGCAACATGCTGTTTATTCCCGTACTGCTGGGCCTGGCCACGCTCAACACGATTAGCTACATCACTGCTGACGACATCATAATGAGTACACGACTGCACTATAGCGCGGTGTCGCTGATGGCCATTTTGGTGGTGATAATTGGTGGTAGGGTTATACCGATATTCACAGCCAATCGGTTGGGTTTAAAAATAGCTCCCCTGCCCAATTGGCTGGAATATAGCGCCATAGGCTCTGTAGCCCTGGTGGCCGCGCTGCTCGCCGTGTGGCCTCTGGAGAAAATCGCGGTGCCGTTTCAAATGCTATGTTTACTCGCCGGTGCCCTACACCTTTATAGACTGTCCCACTGGCAAGGCTGGAAGACTGCCGGAGTACCGCTGCTATGGTCCATGCATTTGAGCTATCTGTGCATCCCGCTAGCGCTGCTGGGTTTTGCTTTTGTGGGCAGCAACCCTATCGCAATAAAAAACATTATGCATTTACTGGCGGTGGGCACGATAGGCGGCATGATACTGTCCATGATGTCGCGAGTCTCGTTGGGGCATACGGCGCGCAAGATGGAGTTGTCGCGCGGTATGGCCAGTGCTTTTGGCCTTATCTTCATCGCCGCCGTGACGCGTGCTCTGCTACCGGTGCTAGACCCATCCCTAACCCACTGGTCGTGGCGCATATCGGCAGCGCTCTGGATTGTGGCGTTCGCCGTGTTTGTTTTCCACTACTACCCGGTGCTGACGCGCCCAAGAGTTGATGGCAAACCGGGTTAACCCATTCCACCCCACGCCCTGGGCATCTGCATATTGAGACGTTCCAGACCGCCATTAATACCCAATATGTCGCCTGTAACATAGCTGGCCGCTGGCGAGCACAAGTACAGCGCGCCCATGGCAATGTCTTCGACTTCCCCCAATCGTGCCATGGGCGTCAACTCAACCATCGCCTGTTCAATGTCTTCATTCAATATCGTTTTTAGCGCATCGGTTCGGGTCGACCCAACCGCAATAGCATTAACCCGCACTTTCGGGGCAAATTCCTGAGCCAATTCCCGTGTAAGAAATGACAGGGCGCCCTTGGCAGTGCCGTAGGCAGCAAAACACGGCGCAGGATACTGCCCGGCAACCGAGGAAATATTGAGAATTGCTCCTCCACTCGCGCTATCGACCATTAGCGGCGCACAAAGACGCGACAACTCAAATGCAGTGCTCACATTGAAGCGGAAGGCTTCCTCGAGCTGCTCCATAGAGGTATGCGAAACAGGCTTTGGGGGAAATCCTCCCGCATTGTTCACCAGAATATCAATACGGCCAAATTCCGCCATCGCCCTATCGACAAGATTACCCAGCTGATCACGCTCCATTACATCCGTGGGCACCACCAGTGCCTTACGGCCCGCGCTGGCCACAGCGGCAGCCACTTGATTCAGGTCAGACTCCGTACGGGAAGCCAACACCACGTTAGCCCCCGCCTCGGCAAAGGCCTTTGCAATGCCCGCACCGATCCCTTTTCCTGCGCCGGTTACTACCGCCACCTTGCCATCCAGACTGAACTTCTCAAAAATAGACACGCCGCTCTCCTTTGATTTCTCTTAAGTTTCGAACAAAAATAGGCCACCTTATCATCTCGATTACGACAAATCCTGCTATGCTGCGCGATCATTTCTTCGGTCCTCAGTACTGGGCACTCGCACCCTAATGATTCACCTGAAAATGTGGGGCCTGGCGCTCACTAAAATGCCCCGGGTAGATACCGTCAAATGGCAGACGCTCGATCCCATCGCAAAATGGCTAATCGCCATACGCGCTTCTGTGCTTTTCATGACGTTCACGGCTGCCGGTATGGGCGGACTACTGGCATGGCGCGACGGCTTGTTCCAATGGCAGCCCTGGCTGTTATGCACGCTGGGATTGCTGTTTGCCCATGCCACCAATAATTTGCTCAACGACTTTATCGACTCCCGCCGCGGTATCGACAAAAACAACTACTATCGAAATCAATACGCAATGCATATTCTGGAAGATGGCCTGGTCAACACCAGGCAATTCTGGGGTTTCCTCGGTATCACCGGCGCAATAGCTTCGCTTCTGGGTGCATGGCTGGTGTGGCAATACAGTGGCCAGACGCTCAACCTCATGCTGGCGGGCGCTTTTTTCGTGCTGTTTTACACCTGGCCGCTAAAGTACTACGGCATGGGAGAACCCGCAGTACTGCTGGTATGGGGGCCTCTCATGGTCGGCGGCACTTATTACGTGGTGACCGGACACTGGAGCTGGGATGTTTGTTGGCTCAGCCTGGTATTTGCCCTGGGGCCCACCACGGTATTATTCGGCAAGCACACCGACAAACTCGACGATGACAAAGCCAAACGGGTATTCAGCATGCCTGTGTTGCTCGGCGAAAAACTTTCCCGACAGGTTGTCATTACACTGCTAGTGAGCCAATATTTGTTGACCGCCTTGCTGGTGGCCAGTGGGAAGTTTAGCTGGCCTTTGTTGCTGGTGTTGCTCAACCTTGCGAATCTATGGCAAACCTGTAAAGAGTTTCTACACGCCAAGCCCACCGAGAGGCCGGTACAGTACCCAACAGAAATTTGGCCTCTATGGTTTTCCGCGCTGGCTTTTCGTCATACCCGCAGATTTACCGGGTTGTTCCTGCTGGGGCTAGCCGTGGATGTATTGTTTTTTTGATAACAGATAAAAACCTAGAAGAATAAATATGCATCAATTCAAATGTTATGGAATCGCGCTGATAACGCTCACGCTGCTGTTCAACTATGGCTGCTCCTCAGAAAATGCGCCCGAAGCGCTTGCACCCTCGCCTGCTGACGCGGTCTGGATAGATGTGCGCAGCTCTGAAGAATATGCCAGTGGGCACGTCGATGAAGCCAGCAACATTGACCATGACGCTATCGTTGCGGGCGTGGCTGCAAAAGGCTTGGCAAAAGATACACCCATTTATTTGTATTGCGGCTCTGGCCACCGCGCAGGCCTCGCAAAAGACGCCCTGGAGACACAACACTATACCAACGTGGTCAATGTGGGCAGCCTGAAAGACGCGAGAAATTTGCTAAAAGGGCCTGGGTAAAGCCTTACAGCCAACGCCGCACGCGGGCACAATATGGAGGGAAGTCTTCAGGGAACAAACCCCGTAACATTTCTTCTTCCAGGCGAATAAAGCGCCATTCAATAATCACCATGAACACCGGAGCGACCAACAGCGACAGAGCAGCGCCCACGGTTATACCGCACCCCAGCAGTATAGCCGTCATGCCGAGATACATCGGGTTGCGGGTGTAGCGGTAAATCCCGGTGGTCACCAGGGCGGAGACATTTTTAAACGGAACCAAATCCGTTCCCGCCCGTTTGAACAACCCTCCTGCCAAAAGCAACAGCACCAGACCGATTAAGATAATAAGCCCACCCATAATTTGCCCCAAGGAACTGGTGAACCGAATACCGGGCATTAACTCATTGAGCGCAAATATGGTGATGAGGCTGAGCACCAACCAAATTGGCGGGTAAATTATGCGTTTAACCATGAAACATTCTCCACTAGAGTACTATCTGATACATGGGCGCCCTCAGGCTCAACGCCCCCGATGGCATAGGCCAAGCCTATACCCAGCAAAAATGCCACAGTGAGCTTCATGCGGTCGTGGGAGTGAAATTGAACTTCCGGCAACAGGTCGCTCAGCGCGATACAGATGAATGCGCCTGCTGAAAATGCCAATGCGGCGCCAACAACATAGTCTCTTGAGTGGCTCAATTGATCGACGCCGAAATAGAAAAGCAACGCACCCAGAGGGCACATAAAGGCAAACGTTACATTGGCCAAAGTGCGGGAGGATGCACTCCAACCGCCCGCGTTCATAATGGCTGTAATAGACAACGCATCCAGTGGCTTGTGCAGCAAGATGGCAAGAAAAACGCCTATGCCCAACAATCCAGCCACCTCGCCATCAACTGACTCCCCCTGTATGACGGCTCCCAGCGCCACGCCATCAATAATGGTATGCATACCCAAACCCAATGCAATTCCCACCCAACTGAGGCGATGCGCTGACACTTCCTGTGCCGGATGATGATCACACTGCTCAGCGTGATCATCATCGCTGAAATCATGTTGGTGAAAATGGAACATTCGCAATAGCAGCAACATCACAATCAACCCGATCATCAGCCACCAGGTCGACACATCAGCTGCCTCGGCACCACCCACCCAGGTAATACTGTGGGGCAACAAGTGGTAAAAGGCGACGCCTAGCATCAGGCCTGAGACAAAGCTCATGGCCACCTGCATGCGAGTGTGCGTCATGCGCACCCAATTGGGCAGAAAACCACCCACCAGCGAAAATAAGGCAATAGCCGCGCAGTAGGCGACGAGAAGTGCCGTGGGGGAAGCTGTCATGAGTCCTGCTTGATAGTCAAAATGTGGGGCTTGATTATTTCACATGCGGCGCCCATTGTAATTGTTTACTGACATCCACGCTCAGCTATGCTGATTTTCAGGCGAAAAAAAGGCGGAGATGAATCCGCCTCAGTTTATTTGCATTGATGTCTCAGCTGGCGAGACGTTGCTGCTCTTCTGCGTCCTGTTCTATTTTCTTCTGAAATTCACCCAGCATGTCCTGCTCATAAGCCTGCGCCTCAGTTGTATCTAGAGGGCGCTCCAGGGCGCTCCAATCGATATCGCCATCGGTCGCAAGATTCTCATACTCCAGAATGCCCAGCTCCTCGAATTTGGGGCGGATTTTGTCAGTCAGAAGACCGATACGGGCGAGATTAGGAATAACACGTTGAAACAGCAAGTTGCGAAAATGGGTCATCACAAAGCCATCCAGCACTTGCTTACGTGCCGCTTCCACATCCCAGCCAAAATGGCGGAACACATCAGTCGCCACCAGCCGTTCGCGAGCGACAACACAAGCCTCGTAAGCAAACAGCGCACGCTCATCGCGCTCCTCTTCGGTGAGGGTTTTTACAAACTCCTGGAGATAATTCACGCCAAAGGTTACGTGGCGTGCTTCATCGCGAATCACCAGATAGACAATATCTTTGAGGACGGGATCGGGCGTAGTTTCGCGGGTTGTATTAAAGGCTGACAGAGCCAGACCTTCAATGACTATCTGCATTCCGATAAATTTCATGTCCCACCGCTCATCGGTGAGAATTTTGTCAAGCAGGCTTTTCAGGCTTGTGTTAACCGGGTACATCATGCCAATGCGCTGCTGCAGATATTTGTTGAACACCTCAACGTGGCGAGCCTCATCAAACGTCTGGGAAGCTGCATACAGCTTGGCATTGTAGGTTGGGGCGCAGGACACCAGCTGAGAAGCAACCAATAGCGCGCCCTGCTCACCGTGCAGAAACTGCGACAGACTCCACGCATTCATATGCAACCAGAACTCGTCCTTGGTTTTATCGTCCATCGCCAGGTAGGGCTCATACTCATGCAGATTCATCATTTCTGGCTGACGCTTTTCTGTCGGCCAAGGGCGATCCCAATCGATGTCCATCTCGGGATCCCAATTCAGTTGTTTACCCAAATCGTACAGCTTCTTGATACGGTCATCCTGGATGGTGTAGTTCCAGTTATAGGACCCAGTGAGGGGTGTCTGGAAAATCTCCGCCACATGATCGACCTGTTCGGATGTAAGAACATCTTCCAAATCGGGGTTTTCCTTAGGGTAGTCTGCGCCCGCAAACGTCTGAATTTTGCGGGGAGAGCTGTCTGTCCACTGTATTTTCATCGAGAAATCTCCGTTGATGTTAGGTACGGAAGTCACTATGGGCGATTATTTTTTTAGCGACAAGGTAATGTCTTGTCAAAATAGGGTCATTTATGGCCAAATGACGGTATGCCTCTTAATAACAGCACACCCGCGCAATATGCATTAATTCTGATCGACCTGGTAGAGCGCCAGGGGCACGATCGGAACAAATTGCTGCACGGAACCACCCTCGCGAAAACAGGCGTCATGGCAATTGGTGCAAGGGTAGGTGACAGCGACTTCACTCAACTTGTGAACAATGCGTTTTCACTGACCCGGGACCCGGCACTGGGATTGAAGCTGGGACTGCGCCTTAATTTGAGTGCACATGCAGTACTGGGCCAAACCTTCATGACCTGCCGCAACCTTACCGAAGTCATGGATGTTTTTCTCAACTACTATCACGTGCTGTCTCCCGCGCTTGAGATTGAGTTCGAAACCAGTGACGAGCGCTGCTTTATCACCACTCTCAGCAGACCAGACGAGCTGGGTCTACAATTCAGCTGCGAGCTGATGTATGGCGCTATTATCAATACATTGCAGGGCCTGCTCAACAAGCCAAATTTAGAAATGCGACTGGAACTGCCTTACCCGCGGCCTGCCCACGCCGACCTCTATACCGCGATATTTGGCAACGATATTCATTTTAATTGTCCCCGCCAGCGCATTTCCTTTAATCAGTCCCTGATGTCGACTGAGTTACCCTCTTCCAATCCGGCTTTGCGCAATCTGTATGAACAAGAGTGCGCTCGAATGCTGGCTGACCTGGAGAAGAATTCTGTGGCTGAGCAAAGTTTACAGCTGTTGCGCAAACTCGAAGGACAGTATCCGCAGATGCCGCAACTCGCACAAATGCTGAATTTCAGCGCCAGGACTTATAGACGGAAGCTGGAACAGGAACAGCAATCATATCAGGAGCTACTAGACCAGGTACGCGCAGAGCATGCCACGCGCTATCTCAAAAACACCGACCTTCCGCTGTCAACCATTGCTTATATTGTCGGTTTTAACGACGCGTCAAACTTTCGCCGGGCTTACACACGCTGGACAGGTAAGAGCCCTAGAGACGTCCGCCAAGGGGATTAACTCAGCTAATATTTTCGTCGAGATAGCGTTGCACTTCACCCTTGAGTGCATCCTGAAACAGCCCGGCCAACATGCCTAGACGCACATTCACATCGATGAGCCCGTCGTGAAATGACAGTTTCCCGTCAACACCGGCACCTTTAATTTTTACGGTGTCGCCATCCCAGCGCGAGCGCACACCGTGTTCGCGCTGCAAACTGGAAGCCAGCCCCTGGGCCGCCTCGCGGACATCTTCCTTCGACATGGTGTAGGGCTTTGTCAGTCTGAATCCAGCCATGACGCTCTCTTGAATAACTTTTGAAAACTCAGTCTACGCTTTTGCGCGATGCATGACGAGCCAGTTACCCAATACCACCAATGACATGCCGAAGATGGCAGATACGCTCCAGCTATAACCTTCCAGTACGGTTGAAATGAGCAGTGCCACCACGGGGAACACCAGAGATGTATAGGCTGCCTTGTCCATACCGATGTTTCCGATCAGGGTTAAATAGGCCCAAAACGCCAGCACAGAGCCAAACAGGGCCAGATAAAACAATGACAACAGATAGGGGGCTGTCATTTCAATCGTAATGGCCTGCCCGGAGACTATCGCCACCACATACAAAGTGACCGCCCCATAGGCCATCCCCCAGGCATTACAGGTTAAAACAGGTAAGCCACGGCGCAGATTACGCAGGGAGAACATATTGCCAAAAGAGGCAAAGACCGTACCCCCCAAGCACATGAGCAAGGCCCGAAAATTATCGTCCGTCAAGCTCAGTGCCTGCAGTTCAGGGAGAAACACGCCCACCATTCCAAGCAGACCTATCAACGCTCCGAGGACCACCGTACGCTGAATCGGCGCACCAAAAAAAATCGCACCATTTACCATATTCAAAATCAACATCGTGGAAAAAACCACCGCAACCAGGCCACTGGCCAGAGTTGCCGTGGCGGTATAAATGAATACGTAGTTGATGCAAAACAAGCTCATACCCTGCAAAAACACGAAGCAGTGATCCCGGCGAGAAATTGTCACCAACTGCCTACGTACGATCAGGTAGAAAAATATTAGCAGCGCCGCCAAAAAAAACCGATGGGCAATTGAGACCAGAGAAGCCACCTCGCCCAGCTGAAATTTAATAGCGATCCAGGTCGTGCCCCAAATAAGCACCGTGAACACATAGAGCGCCGAATTGCTCACTCTGCCTGAGCCAGCACGGATGTATACACGGCGTTATCAGCCATTGATAAATTCGCTCGCATACCAGTTCAACATGCTAATCTTCTCATCCAGGGGCTTATCGGCTTCCATTTCATAGACATTGCGAAAGCCAATGACCACGTCAGTAACCCCAATGTGCGCCAACTTTTCTATGCCCTCTTTCGAAAACGCATCCGCACCGGTGGTGAATACACTGTAGGGCCTATCGGCGTTGCCGTACTCATCGCGCAGTTCATTGATGCGAGTGATGTGAGCGGCCAATTGGTCAATGCCCAAACCCGCACACATCCACCCGTCCGCCCGGGCAGCCCGCTTCAGCGCAATATCCGTGTGTCCTCCAATTAAAATTGGCGTAAGCGCAGTGGGCGCTGGACACATTTTATTCGCAGGCATGTGATGAATGTCACCCTCGTAGCCGAAGTAGTCGCCCGTTTCCAGGCCGCGTAGAATATCGATCTGCTCATCCAGGCGCTTGCCGCGTTTTTCCCACGGCACCTGACAAACAGCAAAATCCTCCTCCCAGGGGCTAATACCAACGCCAAAATCGAACCGGTTACCTGACAATTGCTGAATGCTCTGCACCTGCTTGGCCACTACTGCAGCCTGCCGTACGGCCAATTTATAGACAAAAGTAGCAAACCGAATTTTGTCCGTAACGGCAACCATCGCGGCTACCGCAATTAAGCTCTCCAGAAAGGGCACGCTTTCGAGAAATTCCCTACTGCCATCCTTGTTATAAGGGTACTTGGAGGAAGCCTGTTGGGGGTAACAAATGCTGTCGGGAATGGTAATGCCATCATATCCCGCCTGCTCCGCCGCTTTAGCCAGAGGCAGATAATGGTCAGCCTCGCACATTCCAACCTGGTAACTAAATCGCATCTAGTCTCTCCTTTTTATGGGTGGTTATCGCCTGCCTAATCATGCAGGCTAGCAACTGTAACGGTTATTACCATTAGGGTCATAGAAACCTTGAAATTTACCCATCTGGCCTCAAATACTAAACCCGGACGTGACCATAACCCTCAATGCAGTACACTAGTAGCCATGAAAGACACCCCCGACCAGAGCGCACAAGCCCTCGGTGAAGACGCTTCTCAGCGCTTTATTTTCGATGATGCCGACATCCGCGGTGAGATCGTGCACCTGCACACAACATTGCACGAAATTTTCGCCGTACATAAATATCCACCGGGCGTTAGCCAGCTTCTGGGAGAATTTTTAGCTGCAGCGGTGCTATTAAGTAGCACTCTCAAATATGAGGGCAAATTGATTTTGCAGGCTCGCAGCGATGGCCAGATTCCCCTCATTATGGTGGAGTGCAGCAATCTACAGCAGGTGCGCGCAATCGTCAGAGGGGCAGAACAAGCCAC
Organism: Halioglobus sp.; assembly: GCA_047650635.1. Classification (GTDB taxonomy): domain Bacteria; phylum Pseudomonadota; class Gammaproteobacteria; order Pseudomonadales; family Halieaceae; genus JBALVT01. The sequence continues at coordinate 40,609 of JBLHNQ010000014.1, read as the reverse complement.
CAGCACTGAGTTTGACACCCTGCTAAGTAATGGGCAGCTTGCAATAACCGTTGACCCGAAGAACGGTCAGCGCTACCAGAGCATTGTGCCTCTGGAGTTGGAGTCGCTGGCCCACAGCCTTAACGCCTACTTTGAGCAATCAGAGCAACTGGCGACTCAGTTTTGGTTGACCTGCGATGGCGAAAAGGCCGCGGGCATGCTGTTACAGCAATTGCCGAAGCGTGCCACCTCCGAACTATCGCACCGCGAGGAACAATGGCAGCATGCCTGCTCTTTGGCCGCCACCACTACTGCCGGAGAATTGCTCAACCTAAGTGCCGGGCAACTTCTGCACCGCCTCTACCATGAAAACCCGGTACGGATGTTTGACCCCAGCGAGGTAATATTCCGATGTACGTGCTCTCGCGAGCGAACACTGGGGGCTCTAGCGACAATCGACCGGGCCGAACTGGAGAGTATTCTCCACGAGCAAGGTAAAATCACCATGGATTGCGAGTTCTGTAACCAACAATATCAATATGACCAAGACGACATTTCCGCCCTGCATGCCCCGCAAAAAGAAGACCTGGAACACAGAACGTTGCACTAGGTCAAAAAATAATCTGTACTGCTACTACTTTTTCCCTATATGGGTTCGCAAATTTCAACTCTTCTGACATAATGACGGCCCCTTGTAATCTCCGAAACACTATCATTCACAGGACACATAATGAGCGCTGACACTCAAGCTCCTCAGACGTACACAAATCTAGCCACTTCCATACTCGTCGAAGAATCCCTGAAGCGAGGCGAAAGCAAGCTCACCGACACAGGAGCCCTGCTGGTCACTACAGGACATCGCACAGGCCGCTCTCCGCCCGACCGATTCATCGTAAAAGAACCCAGCACCGAGGACAGCATTGAATGGGGTGGAGTTAACCGCCCCATTGAAGGCGACAAGTTTGACGCCCTGTGGGAGCGGGTTGAAGCCTACTTAGCCGGGAGAGACCGCTTTGTGGCTAATCTGCACGTTGGCGAGCATAGCGATCACTACCTCCCTCTGCAGGTAACCACCGAAGCAGCCTGGCAGAATTTATTTGGGCAAAACATGTTCATCCGCCCCGAGACATACAACAGCGGCCGCAAACCTGAATGGAAAATCATCAACGCGCTTAACTTTGTCTGCGTCCCCGAGCGAGACGGTACTAATTCAGACGGCGTTGTCATTATTAATTTTGCCCAACGAAAAGTACTCATTGCGGGTATGGGCTATGCCGGCGAAATGAAAAAGGCCATGTTCTCAGTGCAAAACTTCCTGCTGCCTGAAAAAGACGTTATGTCCATGCACTGCTCAGCTAATGTCGGCGAAACGGGAGACACAACTCTGTTCTTCGGCTTGTCGGGCACCGGCAAAACGACTCTCTCAGCTGATCCAGAGCGTTATTTGATAGGCGATGACGAGCACGGCTGGGCAAAAGGCTCCGTATTCAATATCGAAGGTGGCTGTTATGCCAAAACTATCGACCTGAGCCAGAAAAACGAACCGGTTATCTGGGACGCCATCCGCTTCGGGGCCATTGTTGAAAACGTGGTTGTGGATAAAGACCGTCACGCGGACTACTACGACACCAGCCTGACCGAAAACGGTCGCTGCTGCTATCCTTTGGAACATGTTGAAAAACGCACTGAAACTAATTCAGGTGGCGAGCCAAAATGTGTCATCTTCCTCACCTGTGATGTCTCTGGCGTGGTTCCCCCGATTTCCATACTGTCTAAAGAAGCGGCGGCCTACCACTTCCTAAGCGGCTACACGGCCAAAGTTGGCTCCACCGAGCTGGGCTCAGAAGCTGGCATCAATCCCACATTTTCTGCCTGTTTTGGGTCACCCTTTATGCCACGGCCCGCGAGCGACTATGCCGAGCTGCTGATGAAACGCATAGAAGATTTTGGCAGTCAGGTTTACCTGGTAAACACTGGCTGGAGCGGCGGTTCCGGTTCTCCCGGTGGCAGCGGTTCGCGCTTCCCCATTCCAGTAACCCGTGCAGTGGTAGCCGCAGCCCAAAGCGGTGCCCTACTGGATATAGAGACAGAACACCTGGGTATATTGAACCTGGATATTCCAAAATCTATCCCCGGCGTAGACGAAAAATACACTAATCCTCGAAAGCACTGGGGCGACGAGGCAGCTTACGACGAACAAGCAGCCAAATTAGCGACTCTTTTCGGCCATAACATCAGCAACTTTGATGTCTCGGACGCCATCGTTGCAGCGGGCCCAAAAGCCAGCTAGGCAGACTACACGGTCAAAAGGGTACTCAATTTACCTTGAGTGCCCCTTCTTATACTCATGTTCACGTTATCAACCCCCCCGTCTCCCATTTTTACAATAAATAGCTTACGCCAAAAAATAACTGCGTCTTTAGTATGTTTATTCTATTTTTTTCACCTAATCTACTCATCAATCAAGTGAGGAGACTCACCAAACTGTGAAACAAATGGAGTTCAACATGGCTACTGAAACAAACCAAGTAAAAGCTGCCGCCCCTAAAGCTGCTGTAAAGAGCAAGCCCGCTGCAAAGCGTAAGCCCGCTGCCCGTAAAGTAACTGCAAAGAAGCCTGCTGCTCGCAAAGCGGCACCCAAGAAGGCTGCTAAGAAGTCTACTAACGATTTCACTGCTCGCGCACAGGAAACTGGCCGCAAAGCATTTCTGGCAAGCCTCGGTTTTTACGGCAAGGCATTCGACCAGGCACAAGACCAGTTCAATGACCTGCAGAATCAACTAGAAGCTCGTCGCAAGAAAGCCAACAAGGCATATAGCGACCTTGTAAAGCGTGGCGAGAAAGTCGAGAAGGCAACCAAAAGCCGCATCGACGATATCGAGTTGCCTGAGTTCAAGCTTGAGAGCCTGACCGATCGTAAAAAACTGGAAGCTCAACTGAAAAAAGCCAAGGCTCGTTTCAGCGATTTGAAAGAATCTGTAAGCTTTAAAACCGCTGCCTAAGCGGGATCCCATTCAGGATCACTTATCCTCATTAAATGAGGTTTTTTGGGGGCCACAATGTGGCCCCTTTTTTTTGTCTCATAATCTGGTTTAATGGCTCATTCGCTATCGTGGATGTTTAAGCCATATTTGCTGAAAAAAGGGGGTGCAAGATGAGCAACAAGAAAAGTAACGTCAGTGACAAGGCCAGTGAAATTGCCAAAAATATTTGGTTAGCCGGGGTTGGCGCCTACGGTAAGGCTGCCGATGAAGCCCACGAACGGATCGAGAAAGCTGGCATCGAAACACCTAAGCTATTTCGCGACCTGGTTAAAGCGGGAACAGCCTTGGAAGAGGGAGCACGGGAAGGCCTGAAATCTGGCAAACTCGCCAGTAAAAGTTCTGTAGAAGAGCGAATCAATAAAGTTCGGGAAAACTTCAACTTCCAACGCTCCGGCCGCGGCGATGAAATCGCCGAACTGCAACGCAAGGTTGACCTCATCTCCAAAAAGCTGGATTTACTCGCCACAGCACTGACCGATTCAGGCGTTATTTCCGTACCCAGGAAAGTCACTAAAGCCTCGGCAAAGAAAAAGTCGCCGGCCAAAAAAGCCGCTAAGGCCGCCCCCCGTAAACCGACCGCGAAGAAAAATCCAGCTGCAAAAGCGAGGTCGGTCGGCCGAAAGACCAAGGCTTAATCCAGCAGGAGATGAAAACTAGAGATCGTATTTTGGTCACAAGCCTCACATTGTTCAATGAGGAGGGTGAAGCCAATACAACAACCATTGATATAGCCAACGAGCTGGATATCAGCCCGGGAAATCTGTACTACCATTTCAAGGGAAAAGACGAGATTATCAGCGAGCTGTTTGCGCAGTACGAACTGGCTCTCAGTGGGACCTTAACAGCGCCAATAGAACAGCCTTTAAGCGATCGAGAAAGTAATGTAGAGGATAATTGGTATTATCTCTATGTGGTGATGGAAGAAATGTACCAATACCGGTTTCTCTATCACAACCTCGATGACATTCTGTACCGCTACCCCACCATCAGAAAACGCTTTCGGCGCTTGATGCAGCTAAAGCGAGCCGCACTGTATGCCATTTGCCAATCCCTGTTAAAACAATCAATTATCGACGCACAGGACCAACAACTACTGGGACTGGTAGACAATATGACCTTATCCCTGACCTTCTGGTTTAACTATGACCAGTTACTCCACGATGAACGGCCGTCACAAATAACAATCCACCAGGGGGTGCTACAACTGTTAACCATGGTGGCCCCCTATTTGGGCGATGACCAGCTAAGTTTTTACCGCGACTGCGAGTCCATCTACAGCAACATGCTTAAACAGGCAAATTAAATACCGCTCACTTCCCCAGCAAGATAACGTCAGCTGCAGCAAAGCTCAGCCGCGCACCATATTTTCGCGCCCACCACTGCCAGGTTTGTCGACTGAAGAAACACACATGTGTGGGGTCATTTTTGTAATGCCAACGGCTGAAGGCCTGCCTATCCAGTACGAGTTTTGTCATGACACCCAAGGTGCCACTCGCAGCGAGAATGCTCCACAAACGGGACAGTTCATCCCCGGGAAAATATAAGTGCTCGACGACCTCTGTGGCAGAAATAAAATCATACCTACCGCCCAACACAGATGAATCTGCAGCATAAAAAGGGTCATAAAGCGCCATACTATGACCCGATTCGCGAAACATACTCGCCAGCGCCGGCCCCGGTCCACAGCCAAAATCCAGCCCTTGAGACGCTTTGCCCAGGGTTTCGTTCAGCGGAATAAACAAGCGGGACAAGAATTTTCGGTAGCCTTCATCTGCTACGTCGTTTTCATGCTTGTCATACTCGGCGCGCTCGTCAGCTGCACTCAAGTGAAATTCCGGCGGCACATAAACCAACGCGCAAGTGCTGCAGCGTAAATACGTCCTGCGCGTATCAGCGAAAAAAGCCCAGCTTCTTGTAGCGTTGCACAGGGGACAATGTGTACTATCTGTCATCGTAAAACATTCATGAAATGAAAAGGAGAGTAGCATGGCTATTCAAGTTGGAGAACGTATCCCAGAAAGCGCCCTGAAAACCATGGGCGAAAAAGGCCCTGCTGATATTTCTACAGAAGAAATATTCAGCGGAAAGAAGGTCGTTTTGTTCGCAGTTCCAGGGGCTTTCACCCCCGGCTGCTCGATCACTCATTTACCAGGTTTTGTCGTCAACGCCGACAAAATAAAAGCCATGGGCGTGGACACAATAGCCTGCATGGCAGTGAACGATGCCTTTGTTATGGGTGCCTGGGGCCAATCACAAAACGCTGACGAATTACTTATGCTAGCAGATGGCAATGGTGACTTTACAGCGTTGCTGGGGCTGGGCTTTGATGGCAGCGGCTTCGGTTTGGGCACTCGCAGCCAGCGCTTTGCCATGATTGTGGACGACGGTGTTGTCAGCCACTTGAATATCGAAGCCGGCCCCGGAGTGGAAGTGAGCTCTGCCGAAGCCATCATGGCGCTACTTTAGCCTATTTATTACGGACACTAGACGTTGGTGATTGCCTGACTCTTGCCCTGCATAATGATTGAAGCAGCGATGGAGAACAGGCAATAGGCCAAAAAGTAATAAAAGCCGGGCTCAAGTGCAGCATTCATAGTCAGTAAGTCACCTACTTGATCAGATGCCCGGCCCGCCATAAAGGCGACAAGCAGCCCCATCACAAACACATCAGACATCGACCATTTACTCAAAACGGCATTGAGCCATAATACAGGCTTGCGACTCGCATCAGCTGAAATAAACAGTGACGCCAGTTGCAGGAGCAGCTTGAATACCGGAATCACAAGACTGAAAAATACAATCAGCAGAGCCACGGGTACATTACCCGACCTGGCTAACTCTTCCACAGTTCCCCACATAGATCGGGTGCTGCTATAAGCCTGAACCTTCCCCTCAATCTGGTCCAGCCCCAGGAAACTTGAGAACATCGTGAGCACCTGTTTAGCCTGCGTATCAGCGTCATCACCCGCTATCATTTCAATGCCCAGTTGCGCCAACTCCGCCTTTTCTATGGTGCCGCTGAGCGTCAAAACGGGCTGGGTCACCCCTGGGTAAAGAAGCCCCAGAGCGATACAGATAAACGCGAGGGTGAAAATTTTTCTTGCCTTGGTCATTGATGCTCTCCAAAAATTGAACAGGCATGATACAGCGCAGTAGCCATGTTAAACCCTGTGCTGAGAGGTAGCCTCGACAGCATAAGGGGTGTTATTTAAACAGTATGTAGCACACCGAACTGATGACTGCGATACCTGCGAAATTAAGTGCAACACCCTCGCGAGCCATGCGCTGCGTGCTGATCAGCCCGGTTCCAAACACAACCGAATTTGGGGCTGTTGCCACGGGTAGCATGAACGCGCAACTGGCACTCATAGCTGCCGGAACCATCATCACTTCAGGGGCTATTCCCGCTGCCAGTGCGGCCGCAGCCAGTACCGGCATTAAAAGGGTTGTACTTGCAGTATTTGAAGTGGCCTCCGTCATAAAGGTCACAACAGTACAAATCATCACAATAAGTGTAAACAAGTGCATTTGCGACATCGAAGCCAGCCACTCTCCCAGCACATCACTCAGACCCGAGCTCACAAACCCCTTGGCCAGGCAGATACCCCCTGAAAACAACAGCAACACACCCCAGGGAATGGTACTGGCGTGTTTCCAGTCCAACAGTCTCCCACCTTTGCCGTTGGGCATGAGGAAAATGGCTACTACCGCCAATAGGGCTACAGAGGCATCGTTAGCCTGGGGAATATCTAACCAGGTCTTCCAACCTCCAAACGGTTCACTGCGGGTAATCCACGCCAGGGCCGTCATCCCAAAGACAAACATCACACGTTTCTCTTCGGTTCTCCAGGCTCCAATTACGGGTAACTCGACAGACAGCGGACCGCGCAGCTTTCGGGTTAGTATGACCGCTATCACTGGCACTAAAATGACCACAACAGGAACCGCCCAGCCCATCCACTGGGTAAAACTGATCGAAACCCCGGTGGTCTGCTCATAAATTTGCATAAAAATCAGATTGGGCGGCGTCCCGATTGGTGTGCCTATGCCACCCACACTCGCCGCATACGCGATACCCAGCAGCAGGGGTACTGCAAGCTTCTCTCTCTGATCTGTGCCATCCAGTATCGCCACTGCTACAGGCAGCAGCATAAGAGTGGTCGCAGTGTTGGATATCCACATGCTCAAGACGGCAGAGGCGGCCATAAAGCCCATTACCAGCCGCCGCCCGCTAGTGGCTCCGAAAATGTTTACCATACCTATGGCAATGCGCCGGTGCGCACCGGAATGTTCCATTGATTTTGATAAAAGGAACCCACCTAACAACAGCAGAATCAAGGGGGAGCCATAGGCCTGACCGACTTCAGCGGGGCTCAAAACCCCAAGCAACGGTAATATCGCCAGGGGTAACAGCGAAGTCACCGGTATAGGAATGGGCTCAAAAACCCACCAGACGATACAAAGCACAGCCACGAACGTGACAATTGCCATTTCTCTGTCGTACCCGGATACGCCAATGGCATAGGCTGCCAACGCCGCCGCTACAGGCCCGAGCCAGCGGGCCCAAAATTGTATATTCCCCATACTATTCGATCACCATTTTAATTATTCTATCGCCTGCGTAAGAGCCTATATAGAGATACCCATCAACTTCAACCGCTACCGTACCGGCTCCCATAGGCCTCCCATTGCGCTCAACGACAAGCTTTTTTTGTAAGGTTTGGGGGTCAACTTCATAAATGGAGAAAGGTAAAAGACTGGGATTGGAAGATTTCGTGTTGACGCTTTTGAACAATGCAAACAATGAGGCATGCAGCGAGGCGACATACAGCCCTCCTCGCGGATTCCAACTCAGGTTGTCAGGTTTATCTACACTGACAGCCCCCAACATTTCGCCAGTAGCGAGATCGTACTTGCGCATTTCATTGTCAAAATAGTAGTTAACAAAAAAAGTCGTTTTGTCTGGGCTAACGATAATACCGTTGGGCATCTTTCCCTCCGTTCCTGCAACGCGGTAGTAACCCTTCGCCTGATCCCAGCGATAAACAAACCCGGTATCCGCGCCAAACAAAGACAAAAATAGCTGCCACATCTGATGGTCTATATCCGCCATGTGGGTCACCAAAAAACCGTCATCGGCCAGAGCTGCGACGTCGTTAAAAGATCCCTGTTCTGGCGCTACAGCGCAGCCGCGCCAAACAAGCCGAGGTCGATCCTGCTCGGTAAACAGAACCTCAAAAAACTCTACCGATTCTCTGCCACCGTGGTTAACCGCCAGTAATTGCCAGCGACCATCGACGCGCTGGCTAAGATCAATGCCATGTGGCTGAAATATTTCGCTGGGATTTACACAAGACGGTGCACCCCATAATTCTTTCTTCGCGATGCGGGAGTCGGAACCCGGATAAAGTTTGTGAATGCTGCTATTAGCAGTATCCAGTGCAGCCAGACTGCCATTTTCTGCAATCTGTCCGAAAATGATATCCCTGCGATTCGGAGCGACAGTCAGGTCTTCCGGCTTTTGCAGACCACAAATTGAAACAATGCCATCAATAACATCGCAACTCGGGGTGGGGGCGGTGTCACCCCCAAGTGCCAAACTGCTAATCACAGCCCCGCCTAGACAAAATGCAAGGGCGCGCCTTACTCTACTGGTTGAGCTAGTCATATTACATTCCGGCTGATTTATACATACTTCTCCGGATGACATCGTGTAACACCCCGTTCTCGCTGTAAAGTCCCTTATACATTGAGATAGAGTATAGCGAGCAGAACGACTACAATAATAGCGATGACCGACCTCCCCTCCACTCTTGTCGACAAGTTTCAACGCCGCGTAGACTATGTCCGACTATCGGTCACGGACCGCTGTGATTTTCGCTGTGTTTACTGCATGGCGGAGGAAATGACCTTTATCCCCAAGCCCGATGTGCTAACTCTTGAAGAGCTCTATCAGGTAGGCTTGGCTTTCACGGAACTGGGTGTCGGCAAAATTCGCCTGACGGGTGGAGAGCCCCTGATTCGCAATAACGTCATGTCTCTGGTTGAAAAGTTGGGGCAATTGCAAGGTCTGACCGAACTGGTTATCACAACTAACGGCTCTCAGTTACAACGCTTGGCAACGCCCTTGCGCGAAGCTGGCGTAAAGCGCCTGAACATAAGCCTCGATACGCTACAACCGCGCAAATTCCGCAGCCTCACCCGTCACGGCAATCTCGATCAGGTTATCGCCGGTATCGACGCTGCAATCGCGGCCGGTTTTGAAGGCATAAAGCTCAATGCAGTTATTCTAAAGGGCCGCAATGAAGATGAAGCGCTGGACTTGGTTAACTTTGCCAGAGACCGGAAAATAGACCTTTCATTCATCGAAGAAATGCCTTTAGGCTTAATCGATGATCACGACAGAGCACTGAGTTTCTGCAGTAGCGATGAACTGCGCAGCGCTATTGAAACACAGCATTCGCTCACATCAATGGGTGATCCCTCAGGTAGCGCGGGCCCTTCCCGATATTTCACTATGACCGACAGCCAATCAAGAGTTGGGTTTATTTCCCCTCATAGCAATAACTTTTGCCACCTGTGTAATCGCGTGCGCGTGACGGTGGAAGGCAAATTGCTATTATGTCTGGGCAACGAGCATTCAGTAGATCTGCGCCGCATTCTGCGCAATCCTGACTATTCGCTCTATAAACTTAAGCAAGCCATTGTAGATGCGATGGACCTCAAGCCCGAGAAGCACTTCTTCGACAACAACGGGCAACCCGAAATTTTGCGCTTCATGAATATGACCGGCGGATAAACTAACCAGCAGGAGCTTTAAACGTTTGAACACCTTGGACTTTCCACAACTGGCCTCTATCGAAAAAATCGAACAGGGTTTCGAATCTTTCGGCTATATTTGCAGCACGCAGATTGCCACTGCAGTGTTTCTAGCCGCGGCACTGCGCAAACCAATTTTGGTTGAAGGCCCTCCAGGTGTAGGCAAAACCGAATTGGCAAAGACAACCTCCCAGTTGCTAGACCTGCCGCTAATACGCCTACAGTGCTATGAAGGCCTGGACGAAGCGAAGGCGCTATATGAGTGGAAATACGGCAAGCAGTTGCTATACACCCAAGTGCTAAAAGAAAAGCTGGGCGACCTGCTACAGGGGGCCCAGGGTCTTGCAGAGTCGGTAGAGCGCCTACATCAGTTTGGTGACATTTTCTATTCACCTGAATTTCTAGAGCCCCGGCCCCTGCTAAAAGCCATGCAACAGGAAAAAGGCGCCATCCTGCTGATTGATGAAGTCGACAAATCTGACTATGAGTTTGAGTCATTGTTGTTGGAGCTGCTTTCTGACTACCAGATATCAATCCCCGAGATCGGTACGGTAAAGGCCACAACAACCCCCATGGTATTTCTCACCAGCAACAACACTCGGGATTTGAGCGATGCACTAAAACGGCGCTGTCTGCATTTGTATATTCCTTTTCCCACTGTTGAACTCGAAGAGCGAATTATTCAAAGTCGAGTCCCGGACATCGACGACCTCTTACGCCATCAACTAGTACAGTTTGTACATTCCCTACGCCAGCTAGACCTAAAAAAGAACCCGGCAATCTCCGAAACGATCGATTGGGCGAGAAGTCTGTTGTTGTTGAACGCGGACCAGCTCAATGAAGACCTGGTGCGCACAAGCCTCAACGTGCTATTGAAATTTGAAGATGATATCAATGCTACAGAGCCGGAATTGCAAAACCTGATAGGTGAAGCAATTGCCCAATGACCGTAAAGTACATATCGGGCTACCATGAAATCAAATCTCCTCAGCTTTATCCAGGTATTGCGTAGCAGGGACGTGAGAATATCGCCGGCAGAAACTCTCGATGCGATGGATATAGCCAATACTCTGGGTTTTAGCCGACGCAGCTATCTACACGATGGGCTCGCTATGGCATTGGCTAAGACACCACCGGAGAAGGCCATTTTTAGCCAGTGCTTTGATCAGTTCTTTAGCCAAGACCTGCTAGATTTTTCGGAGCCGGAAACCGCTCACACTGAACCCGATTCAAATGCCGAGGTCTCTGATGAGTCGCCGCAGCGACCCAGTGAAGATTCCCTCACACCGGAGTCAGCGCTGCAATCTGCCGCCGAGGACATGCCGCAGCTACAAGCACTACTCGAGCGTCCCCTGATGCAAAATTTGCTTCAAAATAATCGCAATGAGCTCAGCCTGGCCATCAATCAAGCCGGTGAACGCGTTGGACTTAGCCAGATTCAGATGTTTACTCAAAAGGGGCAGTACACCCGCAAAATTCTCGATGAACTGGGAGAAGAACATATTCGTCGAGCAGTCATTTCGCTGGAGAATGATAACAACCCCGCTCTACCCCAAGTTCAGCGTTACAGGGATATATTGCGAGAGCAAGTGCGCGACTACGTCGAACGTGAATACCTGCTTCACGCAAAGGGCAAAAACCAGCAGTTCATGGACGAGATCCTGAGTCAAACAAGGCTGAATAATCTCGAGCATCACTATCTGCACAAAGTACTCGACCTTGTCAGAAAAATGGCCCGGAAGCTGGCTGCCCGGCACTCCCACAAGCGCAAGGTTAGTAAGCGTGGACAGCTTAACATGTCTAAAACAATACGCGGGGGAATCGCCAACGACGGCGTGATGTTCAAGACCTACTGGAAGAAGGTCCGTAAGGACAAACCTCAAATTTTGGCTGTTTGTGATGTCAGCGGATCAGTTGCCGCCTATGCCAAATTTTTACTGCTGTTTCTTTACAGTTTGCAGGATGTTTTACCTAAAGTACGCAGCTTCGCATTTTCCAGTCACCTGGGTGAAGTCAGCGATTATTTTGTGGATTATCCCGTGGAAAAGGCCATTGAACTTATCAACTGGAAATATGGCGGCGCTACCGACTACGGCAGCAGTTTGCTGGATTTTGCAAATCTGGCCCTCAACGACATCAATAGTAATACTACGGTTATTATTCTCGGCGATGCTCGAAATAACAACGGCGACCCCAAACTTGAGATTATGCAGAGTATTTATCAACGCGCCAAACAGGTAATCTGGCTAAACCCCGAATCACGCAGGGCCTGGGGCACCGGAGACTCCGACATGCTTCGCTACCAAAGTGCCTGTCATTTTACTGCAGAATGCAATAACCTTAAACAATTGGAACGAGTTGTAGACCAGCTACTAAAGAGTACAGGCACAGCGTAGAAACCCCCATGAAATTTTACTGCAGACAATGTAGCTACCGCGGAAACAAAAGTGGTCGGTTAGGAGAGTGCGCAGCTTGTGGTTCCTTTAACATTGGAAAGGGCAGGCTCAAGGTAGAAGAGAAACATTCCACTGGAACTATTAGACTGATTATTCTTGTTGTTCTGTGGGTCTTTTTAATCACCGTTATAGTTCGGAAGCTAAACAGCTGAAATCAAATCAAGAACAATTTCCCCTTTCCCGGTCATTGCGTAGCGCAGTGTTGGAAAGATATGCGCCCGCCCACAGGGCAGACGAAGTGGGACTGGCGTTGGACGAAATTTTCGACTACCTGAGGAAAATCGATAATTTCGAGCTACCCACGTTGGCGGCCATTCTGGAGCAAACAGAATCCATCGGCGACCCGGGCCTTCCCAGCCGCGAACAAATAGCACTTGTAAATTGGCTGGACGCCGCATTCTCCCATTGGGAAAAGCACTTCCCCACTGAAGAGCCCCTGACATCAGTATTAAAAAAAATGCGTCCTGTTGCGATTGCACTGGCCATCACCGACCCTACATTTACGACACCTGGCGCCCACCGCTTCCATTTAATCATGGACAGCATCGGCCTGAGTTTGGTGGGGTGGCAGTCACGCCTTGGCAGAGCCGGTCAAAACATGGAACGCATGGCCCGCGATGCAACAGCAAAGTCTGTTGCCTTACTCGATGGCGATGTAAACGAACTGCAATCTATGTATGAGGGTGTTGCGTCTACAATAGCAAAAGACCGCGGCAGAGCTCACCGCATGTCATTACGAATTGTAGAATCAGAACTGGGACACCTCAAAACCATTCACGCGAAAGATCACGCCGCGAAGATGATCAACGCTGCGCTGCAGCGATATAAAATGCCAGTCGATATAGGAACCTTCCTCAAGGGCCCCTGGTTTGAAAGTAGCCAGCTAGTGTTATTGCGCTATGGTGCCAACTCGACGCAATGGGCCGGCATGAAGAAAACCACGGAAGATCTGCTGAATTCATTCCAGCCCAATGCCTTTACAGAATCTGAAATCGATGCACATCATTCTTATCGTCAACTGATTTTTCAAGCGATAGCCAGTCTGCCCAAAGAAATCAAACGATACCTTCTGAGTCTGCAACACGACGAGGGTGCCGTCAGTGAGGCGCTGGGAGTGATTGAGCTCGTGCATAGGTCCGTGCTCCGCCGAACGGAGCTTAAATTGGTGACAGTTGATCCCTTAGCGGAAGACTTGAGAACGACCGAGTCTGTGGATACCGAAACCAAAAACATTATTTCCACGCTTGAAATAGGCCAATGGTTTTTACTCAAAGGTACCGATGACGGTGCTCTGCGAGTGCAATTATCCCTTAAAATCGATGATCATAAACAATTGTTGTTCACTAATCACGCGGGGCTGCGAGAGAGAAAGGAAAATTATATTGATTTTGCAGCCATGCTATTGAGCAGAACATCAATTCCACTATTTTACGAAAACAGTTTCAGTCGCTCCCTGCTCCATGTAGTTGAGGGCAGCACAGAAGAAGACACCTGGAGCCCCATCGAAGTTATTTCAGATGAAGTAGAGGAACTACCCACGGAGCAAGTGAGCAAAGCAATACAAGATAGACAGATACTGCAGGAGGAAGAGGAAGAGGAAGAGCAGGGGCAGGAGCGGAAACGTGTAGAACAGATCCAGCGTCAATTGCAGCGGGAACGCGACGAGAAATTTCTGCGTGAGCAGGCCGAAACACAGCGCAAACTGCGTGAGCAGGCAGAGGCGAATCGGCTGCAGCGAGAAAGGGAAGCCGCCGAACAATTTCGACAGGAAGAGTACCTGCAGCGCAAACGAGAACGAGAACGCGCGCGAAATCGAAGCCTGTTTGAAGATACACCCACACCAGAGGCCACCAATGAATTTAAGTTACCCATTGGAGCATGGATTAGATTTCATGATGGCGACTCGCCGCTGATGGCAAAGCTAGGCACCTACGACGCTGAGCAGGACAACTACCTATTTGTAGATCGCGAGGGGAAAAAGCTACGCGAGGCCTGTGGCGAAGAAATGCGCAATCTAATGGGGCAGTCACTAGTGGAACTCCTCCAAATTCGTTCCACGTTCAGGGAAGATGTTTACCGCGAGCATAATAAAAGTAGAAACTAATTAGCGAGGCGTATACATGTCAGAACTCAACAGAGCCCATCCGCGACATGCTTTCGAAGGTAAGATTTTCATCGAGCTGCTGGCCTCCGACATAGAAAACAATCAACCCGGTGAGATCATTCAGTGCACAACACTGGACGTTTCTCTCAGTGGTTTACGCGTCGGCATCAACCGGGCATTGGAGGTGGGGGCCATCCTACAGGTAGGCGTGGACCTATCCGAAGCGGAAGACATCTTTTACTTGGCTGGAGAGGTTAAGTGGTGTTGCCGCGACGACAAGGGCGAGACCGTATGGCTGGCCGGATTTGAACTATTGAACGCTACTGACACAGACCTTGAATTCTGGCGCCAGGCTGTCAAAGCAATCCCTGACAGGGCCGGCGAAGCTGACACCTGAACCGCTACTCTAATAAAACGTACCGCCTTCTCCATCTGATTGCAGGCTTTCGAGGCTCAAGCCCGCTGCAGTTTGCGCCTCCCCTTTTACACCCTCCCCGGCGAACTTAATTTTTAGGCGAACATTATTGGGAGAATCGGAATTCTTAAGGGCCTCCTCCTCTGAAATCATACCTTCCTGATAGAGATCAAATAGTGCGTTATCGAAGGTTTTCATACCGATATTCTGCGACTTTTCCATGATTTCCTTAATGCCATCAAATTCCCCCCTGAGTATCAATTCTGCAATCATGGGCGTGCCCAGCATAACCTCAATAGCGGCACAGCGTTTACCATCGGTGGAGGGCATCAGGCGCTGCGAAACAAATGCCTGAATATTGTTAGACAGATCCATCAGTAGCTGAGTCCGTCGGTCGTCCGGGAAAAAGTTGATAATACGATCGAGAGCCTGGTTGGCGTTATTGGCATGCAAGGTGGAAATGCATAAGTGCCCGGTTTCAGCAAAGGCCAGAGCATGCTCCATAGTCTCCCGATCGCGAATCTCTCCCACAAGAATAACGTCTGGAGCCTGGCGCAGCGCATTTTTCAGCGCGCTGTGCCAATTACGCGTATCGACGCCTACCTCACGCTGGTTTACCAGGCTCTTCTTGTGAGAGTGTACGTATTCGACGGGATCTTCAATGGTGATAATATGCCCACTGCTATTGCTGTTTCGATAATCTATAAGAGCGGCGAGTGAGGTTGACTTACCTGACCCTGTGGCCCCTACAAGCAACATCAGGCCCCGTTTCTTCATAACGGTTTCAGTGAGAATAGGTGGGAGGCCCAAATCTTTCCAGTTGGGAATTTCTGCGACAATGTTTCGCACCACAATGCTCACTTCGTTGCGCTGCTTGAAAATGTTTACTCGGAAACGACTATAGCCCGAGATGGACATGGCCAGATTCATCTCCAGCTCTTGCTCAAACGTTGCTTGCTGTATGGGGTCCATCACTTCGTACGCTATATCCTTCACTTCCCCCGGCTTCAGGGTCTCGTTGCCAATCGGCTTGAGTTTGCCTTCAAACTTGGCACAGGGAGGCGCACCCGTGGTCAGGTAGAGGTCAGAGCCACCCTTGCTCGAAAGTGTCTTCAGCCACTCTGTAATTCGCACGCTTCGCTCCTCATTTAACTGATTAGTTACTCACACTTGCCATGTGAGCGACCATTATAGACCTGAAAATTCATTTGTGGCGAGTAACTACCGCCCAGGATGAAGATACATTCAGCTTCGCACAGCCAACTACCTTTATATACCTGCACTTTGCCCTCTGTACTCACCCTCGTTAGAAATATACACTTGCCTCCCAGCATAAAAGGAGCTCGGCGTTGTCTTTTACATTAAGTGATCAATTACAATCGTTGAACAAGCCAGAGGGCAGGCGCAGCCTCACCCGAATTCAACGTGGTATTGAGAAAGAAAGCCTGCGCATCACTATTGATGGCAAGCTGGCTCAAACCTCTCACCCTATGGGTCTGGGGTCAGCGCTCACGCACCCCTCAATCACCACCGATTATTCAGAAGCGTTGATGGAATTTATCACGCCAGTAGAAACAAGCATCAATAAAAGCCTGCAGACTCTGGAGGACATACACTCTTTTGTCTATCAGCATCTGGACGAAGAAATCCTCTGGTCGGCCAGCATGCCATGTATTATGACTGGGGACGACGACATTCCTGTGGCACTTTATGGCAGTGCAAACGTTGCCCGCATGAAAACAGTCTATCGACTGGGGCTGGGTCACCGCTATGGCCGCCTCATGCAAACAATTGCCGGCATTCATTACAATTTTTCCATGCCGCAGGAATTTTGGCAAAAAGCCTGGGAGACGCACGGCAAGCCCGACACATTGTCCGGCTACATCAGTGCTCGATATCTGGGTTTGATTCGTAATTTCCAGCGCTACTCCTGGCTACTGGTCTATCTTTACGGCGCATCTCCGGCCGTCTGTGCCAGTTTTCTTCGCGGCAACGACAAACACGGGCTGGTGCCGTTTGATACGAAGGGACGTAGCCTTCATGGCCCCTACGCCACCTCTTTGAGGATGGGCGACCTTGGATACAACAGCAACGCGCAAAAAGGCCTGAATATTTGCTACAACTCGCTGGATAACTATATTCAAACATTGAGCACAGCGATACGACAGCCGCACCCGCAATACGCCTCAATTCCCTGCGGACAAGATGGTAATTACCGGCAGCTCAACGACGCTCTGCTACAAATTGAGAATGAGTTTTACAGCCCCATAAGACCTAAGCGAGTAGCCTATTCAGGAGAGACCCCGCTAGCGGCCCTGTGCCGCGATGGTATCGAGTATATTGAGGTGCGCTGTGTCGATGTAAGCCCCTTCACAGCGGTGGGGCTGGACGCGCAGCAAATCCGGTTCATGGACACATTTTTATTATTCTGTTTATTGCAGGACAGCCCGCCATGCACTGAGCAAGAACAGGAAATTATGGACTACAACCTGTCTGCCGTGGTCAATCGGGGTAGAGAACCAGGGCTCATGTTGAAGACCTGCTCCTCGGGTGAACAACCCTTTAAAGACCTCGCCAGCACTCTGCTCGGCTCGCTCGACGGTATCGCTGAATTGTTAGATGAGTCCTTTGATGGCAGCGACTATCGCGACACATTAAAAGACCAGAAAGCCAAAGCACTGAACCC
The DNA here is from genome assembly GCA_047650635.1 of Halioglobus sp. Lineage (GTDB taxonomy): Bacteria > Pseudomonadota > Gammaproteobacteria > Pseudomonadales > Halieaceae > JBALVT01. Next base: position 23,106 of record JBLHNQ010000014.1, on the reverse strand, counting down.
TGAGTTAACACCTTCCGCCCGTGTGTTGCGGGAAATGCGCGAGACAGACCTTCCTTTTTTCCGTCTCGAGATGGAATACAGTAAACGTTGGGCTGAGCATTTTCGAGAGTCCAGTCTCAGTACTCAAACTCAGGAAAAACTGGACGAGGAGTCCCGCCAGTCTCGAATAGATCAGGCAGAAATCGAGCGGGCAGACAGCATTGATTTCAGCCACTATCTGGCAGATTTTTACGCTCAGTACGAGGCACTCTAGGCGCGCTGTGTCCGAATGAATTTTCTGGCCCACTTTCACCTCGCATGGCCAGATGATGGTTTGATTGCAGGAGCTTTGGAGGGAGACTATTACAAGGGACCTCTGCGGGGTGAACTCCCCACCGACATTGAAAAAGGGATTAAACTTCATCGCGCAATTGATGCCTACACAGACTCTCACCCCATTATTGTTGATTTGCGCACACAGTTTCCGGATCATTTGCGTCGCTATGCTGGCATAGTGATCGATATTTCCTTCGATCACTATCTCACAATCTATTGGACACAGTTCGACTCCCAGTCTTTGCAAGATTTCAATCAGTCTATCTATCACTCGCTAAGCAAACAGGAGGCACTTCTCGGTCCAGGTTCTCGAAAAATGATCAAGCGTCTGGTGGATTACGATATACTCAACGCCTACCATGCATGGGATGCAGTTCCCGCGACGGCTAGCCGGGTTGGAGAGCGGTTCAAGCGCGGCAATCCACTTCATGCAGTGCACGATGCGATTGCACCCCTGCGCCCTCAATTGGAGCAGGCATTTTTAAATTTTTATCCCCAGTTACAGAACTTTTGCCTGACTAATTCGTCTGAGTGATCCAAGCAAAACAACAACAAGTGAGACGTCAATCATGCGCCCAGATATTTGTTGCGTTGCACTCATCGCGCAAACACCATAAATTGTAATATATACTCGGTTTTAACTTCTTGGAACGTGCTTACATGCTGCAAATCTTGTCACCCAGAATCGTTTACTTCGGCCTGACGGCCATAGTCATTATTTCAATGGCCTTCGCCATGATTTTTCTAGAGGAACATTTGGGCCTCGCTCCTTGCCCCCTGTGTATGACGCAGCGCCTGTTTATTGTCCTTGTTGGACTTTTCGCCCTCATTGGTGGCCTGCATAACCCCTCAGGATGGGGGCGACGCGTGTACGGCGGTTTATGCACGATTTCTGCTGTGGCAGGTGGCGCCGTAGCTGCACGCCATGTCTGGCTGCAACACTTGCCAGCAGATCAGGTGCCAGCCTGCGGGCCAAGTCTCGAGTATATGCTGGACACCCTACCCTTCTCGGAGACCCTGAACATCGTAATGATGGGCGACGGCAATTGCGCCGACACCGTCTGGACTTTCCTGGGCCTCAGTATCCCAGAGCAAACTCTGGCACTCTTTAGTGTCCTAATAATAATTTGCCTCTGGCAAACCGTGCGGAGTCGTTAATGCCACATCGTAGCAAAGATCCAAAGCAACAATTTTCAGCCGTGGATGAACTTCTTGGACGCTGGCTTAAAGGAAGAAACACCCTGCTGAGCAAGTACACCGAGCTCGCAGTGGCCACTGAGGCAAGCCTATCCGATTCAGAATTAAAAGCCATGCAGGAGGCCTTGGGAGGGCTGATTGTAGACTACATATCAGCCGGTCACTTCGAAGTATTTGACGAACTCATCAACGAGGCGCAGCTGTACGGTGATGGCGGACGCAAACTTGCCGCCCGCTTAATCCCACAAATTAGCGACACTACCGAGGTTATCCTCGCCTATGAGGAAAAATATGGTGCCGGCCAAGAATATCCCGAAACCCTGGAGCGTGACCTGTCAGCACTGGGTGAAATGCTGGAGAGCAGGTTCGTTCTCGAGGATCAGTTAATAGCCGGCTTACATAGCAGGCACCGATCGATGGCTGCTCAATCCGACCCGCTCCCCGTATGACATAATCGATAATAATCAAGTCGACTCCCGGTTGTCCGGCCAGCTCGCTGATAGCCGCAGTCATCGGTGAAACGCTGGGCAAACCCTATAATCCGGCTGTTGAGCTTAATATGCGCTTCATCGTTAGACTGATGAAAGGCTGCGGCCAATACTCGGCGATGGTGCCAGTCGCTACAATTTTTGACCAGGAGGACAGGGCGCAAGTAAACGGCGAATAAATAGGTATACTGGCTCTCCAGATTATAGGAGGTGTCCATGAATCAGACTCTAAACCTGCAGCAAGACCTCACTACCGCGGTCACAGAAATTGAAGGCCAGGGCCTCACTGTTTCGGGAGAAACAGTATGAGTAGCCAGATCCACCACCGCGCATGCCACCTCTGCGAAGCGATTTGCGGGCTGTTGATAGAAACTGAGGGCGCTGAAATCATTTCTATCAAGGGCGACAAGAACGATCCTTTGAGTCGCGGCCACATCTGTCCGAAGGCAGTGGCGCTGAGAGATATTCACCAGGACCCCGACCGCCTGCGCCATCCCGTAAAGCGCATCACCACCGAAAAAGGTGAAATCGAATGGCAAAAAATCAGCTGGGAAGAAGCTCTGGATACTACCGCCCGTCGCCTGATGGACATCGTTCAACGCGATGGGGTAAATGCTCTTGGCGTCTATCTGGGCAACCCTTCCGTGCACAATTACGGCATGATGACCCATCAGAACAATCTGTTCCGGCACTTTCGCACCAATAATCGTTTCTCTGCCACGTCGGTAGACCAGTTGCCACACCATCTGACATGCCTGTGGTTATACGGCCACAAAAACCTGTTTCCCATTCCCGATATCGACCGCACCGATTACTTCCTGATGTTGGGTGCAAACCCCATCGCTTCCAACGGCAGTATCTGGACCGTGCCGGATGTAAAAAAACGCATCAAGGATCTCAAGCAACGCGGCGGAAAACTCGTGGTGATAGACCCCAGAGTGACGGAAACCGCAGAACTTGCCAGTGAGCACCATTTCATCAGGCCGGGAACCGACGCCTTGTTCCTGCTGGGAGTACTGAACACACTATTTGCAGAGCAGCTTGCAAACCCAGCACACCTCACACCCTACACCACCGGGCTGGAGGAAGTGGCGGTGGCCATTACAGATTTTACGCCGGAGCTGGCTGAGCGTCATACGGGGATTGCAGCTGAGGCTATCAGGGGCATTGCCCGCGACCTTGCCGCGGCCGAGTCCGGTATTTGTTACGGACGCATGGGCGTATCAGTGCAAGCCTATGGCGCACTTAACCAGTGGCTTATTCAGATCATTAATATTGCCACTGGCAATTTAGATAAACCCGGTGGCTCGCTGTTTACCCTGCCCGCTGTCGACGGTGTCAGCACCAGCGGCCCTGGAGGCTTCGCGCGGCACCGCAGCAGAGTAAGAAATCTGCCTGAGTTTGATCGCGAACTACCTGCTGCTGCACTCGCAGAGGAAATTTCTACCGAGGGTGAAGGCCAGATCAGAGCCCTGTTTACCGGCGCTGGCAATCCTGTTTTGTCCACACCCAATGGCGCAAACCTGGACAGGGCGATGGAGGGGCTTGAGTTTATGGTCTCCCTGGACCCCTACATCAACGAAACCACTCGCCATGCAGATATTATTTTGCCGCCGACTTCGCCGTTGGAGCACGACCACTACGACGTGGCGTTTCACGCCAATGCCATTCGCAACACGGTACGTCATAGTGAAGCAGTGTTCGAAAAGCCCCAAGATAGCTTACACGACTGGGAGATATTCACTGAACTTGGCAACAGGGTAGCAACCATTCTCGGTACAGACACCGCCCCTTCTATTCCACCCGACCAAATCATGGACATGGGCCTGCAAATGGGGCCCTACAGTGAGTCTCAAGGGAGCGAGTTCAAGCTAACAATGGACGTAGTGAGGGCCAGCCCCTCCGGTATAGACCTGGGGCCGCTAAAGCCGCAGCTGCCACACCGGCTTCGCACTGCGGGCAAAACCATTGACTGTGCCACACCACAACCTATTGCTGACCTGGGCCGCTTGCGCGAGCAGTTCATCTCACCCTCGCCAAGCGAAGATGAATCCAAGCCACTACAGTTGATTGGTCGTCGTCATGTGCGTGATAACAACTCATGGATGCACAACCACCATCGGCTGGTTAAGGGCAAGAACCGCTGCACCCTGATGATGCATCCGATGGACATGGCGCAGCGCAATCTAACCGATGGCAGCATTGTTTCTGTCAGCTCGCGGGTTGGAACGATTTCGGTTCCCGTTCAGGCGACGCAGGCAATGATGCAAGGCGTGGTAAGTCTACCCCATGGTTACGGCCATAATCGGCCCGGCATTCAAATGAAAATTGCCGAAGAACACGCGGGCGTCAGCTGTAACGACCTGACCGATGAATTGGCACTGGATGAGCTGTCAGGAAATGCTGCTGTAAATGGCGTGCCAGTAAGCGTCAATGCTATGCAAAACGCAACATAGCCACACTAGGCCTGCAGAGGCATGGGGCAATCCATCACTGCGGCCATACTGGCTAAAATCTCCTGCTCGGCACCGTTGATCTGCCCATCTGAGCCCGCCGCAAAGGCCATCGCCTTTAGCAGGCGAGGCTTAAGCAATGGGTAGCAATCAGCCAACTCACTCACCGCTTTGCTGAAAGCTTCGATACTACATTGTTCCCGGGGTAGTAACTGCAAGGTGGTGAAATCCAGTTCGTCGGCTGCCAGGCGAAACACTGCATCAGTCTCCCCGCTGCCCTCATGTGCCAACACACTCAACACAACGCGAATGTGGTAGAGCACTTTGCGCAAATCACCATAACGCGGCCTACTGTGTTTAACCTTAATGAATTCCGGATCTAGATAGTGGCGCACCAACTGAAACATACACCACTCGTACAAGTCAGTGCGCCCGTCAGCACGGACTATTTTCAGCAAAGTGTCTTTAAAAGTTTGATACTGCGGCGCGGAAATTGATTTCAGTACCGGAATACATATTTCCAGCAAGGGCAGGCGCAAAGGAGCAGTGAGTTTATGCACCCCAGGGGCCAGAGTGAACACCAAGTCAGCCAGACCTGGAATATCATCTTGTGAAATCATCGATAACTGTTTCTTGCTCACAGCAGTATCGCGACTGAGAAGCAAGGCATAGATAAGTGCGTTGGCACCCTGAGGCTGATGACTTTGCTGGATAAAGGCCAATGGTAATTCAAGCTTTTGTGCACTTTGATTGTCCAGTTCTTCAGGGGCAGGCCCAAAATCTGCATCGATCAATTCTCCCTCAATGGCAGCTGAAGCGAGGATGGCCGCCGCTACAAGCGCTGCCCGGCCCCCTCCATTCGACTGCGTGCTGGGGCCAAAATGCTTAATTTCGCGCTTGATAACAACACCGTCCCACCGCGGGTCCAGCCTGCGTATCCTATCTTCCAAAGGAGGGTGGGTTGCGAACACTTGCCACAACCTGTGCTCAATCTGGCCGAAAAAAATATGGGATAACTCGCTCGCCCGGGCGGCGTGCACCAGTGTGCCCGGTACATAGCCACCTATAACTTTCAATGCGTCTGCAATGCCGTCAGGATTACGTGTAAATTGTACGGCACTGGCGTCCGCCAAGTACTCCTTCTGGCGGCTAATGGCCGCTTTGATAAAGCCTGCAGCGATGCCACCCAACCAGCCCACAGACAACAACCCAAGCCCCAGTAGTGGCAAGGCAGCCTGACCTTTAGTGTCGGTTCCACGGCGGCGGTGTGAGCTGCGCAATAAAAAATGTCCCACATCACCCACAAACGTGATGCCCTTCAACATCGCCGCGAGACGGATATTAAGGCGCATATCGCCATTGAGGATGTGACTGAACTCATGTGCAATAACGCCCTGCAATTCATCGCGTTTGAGCTGTTGTATAGTTCCTCGAGTGACGGCGACAACCGCATCCGCCGGCGTTATGCCCGCGGCGAAGGCGTTTATGCCGCGCTCCTCGTTAAGTACGTAAACTGACGGAACTGGCATATTCGCCGCCAGGGCCAATTCCTGCACCACATTTAGCACGCGGCGCTCGCCGGGATCGTTCCCCTGCGCCAAAATACGCGAGCCGCCCATACTTTCAGCGACCGTTTTACCCCCCTTTGAAAGTTGAAGCCACTTCGCCGTCACCACTAAGCCAACCGTGGCAGAGATAGCCATTCCAATGCCCCCAAAGCGAGTCCAGGTGAAGTAGGACAAAAATCCTGACAAGCCCTGATGAGTGCCGCCGGAATATAGATTGTAGTCCTCACCTATCCATAGAAAAGCCGCCACTAGCAGATTGGTAATAACAATCAGTGCGCATAAGGCAATGAGAAACAGCAGCGTTAACAGCTTGGCATTACGCCGTGCCTTATCCTGATGTTCAAAAAAATTCACTGGCCGCCTACCATCGCAAATGAAGGGAAAGCATGGATGTCATCGTTATTTTTTCACCCCAGCTGGTCTAAAAGGACACCTTTGGGGCGTCCTGAATTTGTGCAGAATCCTCCATTTCCAATAGCTCAGCGTCATCGGGGTGACCAAATTTCCTGGCGAAGAATACGGGAGGAAAACTCTGTCGGTAAGTATTAAACCCCATGACTGCGTCGTTATAACCCTGTCGAGCAAATGCGACCCTGTTTTCAGTGGTGGTCAGCTCTTCGGACAATTGTTGCATGTTTTCGCTGGCCTTCAGATCGGGGTAGGCTTCCATGGTCACATTCAATTTCCCCAGAGCACCTTGCAGGGTTGACTCTGCGCCAGCCAGGTCGGAGATACCGGTACCGCCTCCCAAGCCCGCTTTTCCCAGCTCTGCGAGAATCCCCGCGGCATTATTACGCGCTGTAATTACCGCTTCCAGCGTCTCTCGCTCGTGGCTCATGTAACCTTTGGCTGTTTCAACTAAATTTGGAATCAAATCGTAACGGCGCTTCAACTGCACTTCAATTTGCGCAAACGCATTTTCAAAACGATTTTTCAGTGTTACCAGAGTATTGTAAATACTGATGATATAAATGATCAGCCCCAATAGTGCCAACCAAAAAACGATAGTAGAAATGTCCATGTTCACGCCCTCGCCATTTATTTCAGGTATTTTAATTACGCGCCAGTGCAGTGTACCCACCCACGTCAAATATGGCGAGAAAGGCAGATGAAAATGTGCGGCATCCAAAACAGCCAAAGTTCTTCAAAACCAAACCCCTAAAGTAGCACTTTTGGAATGCTGTGCTAGGCTTAATGTACGGCTGGTATCAAGTACTCATCAGCGGGGAACAAGCCAGGCCAGTAATGGATTACAGCCCGGTAAAAGGCCTAACCCACACTCTTCAACAAGGATGTTGAGCTATGAATAATTTAATGACACAGCTGCCCCGCAGGCGGCACTGCACACCACCTCCAGCAAAGCCCCGGTTTTTTTCACTCTCAAACACCACCGACAGAGTCTTGAAGATCCTGCTCTGTGGGGATCTAGCCCGTGTACGCGCAGATAGCGTAGCCCAGCAACTCGGCATGAGCGGCACAACTCTGAGGCGGCGACTGAAAGATGATCACACGACGTATCAATTTTTGCTGGACCGAACCAGGCAGTATCGCTGTGAACAGCTTATCCGTGAGACCTGGATGCCGGGAAAATGTGTTGCGGACCGACTCGGCTATCTGGAAGTAAACAGCTTTTACCGGGCATTCAGGCGCTGGAACGGCCTAAGTTACAGTCAATATAAGCTACAACACAGCTAGGGGTTCTACATGGCGTTAACTGATTGGCGTCGATCCCGAATAAATATTGGGAGAAACCTGGTTGCGACCTGCCTCTTTACCCTTGTAAAGGGCCACATCCGCGCGGGCAATAGCCGCTTCCAGTGTTTCTCCGCTGTGTACCGTTGAGATCCCAAATGTCATGGTGACACTGAGCTGCTGGCCATTATACTCAAACCCGTGATTCTGGATAACAACACGTAGTTTCTCGGCAAGCTGCACGGCGCCTTCGGATGACGTCTCGGGTAGTAGAAGCATAAACTCTTCTCCGCCCCAACGCGCCAACTCATCCATGTTGCGAACTCGATCACCTAACAGGCCAGCAACCTTCTGCAACACATAGTCACCGCAAGCATGTCCATTCTGGTCATTAAATTCTTTGAAATTATCCAGATCGGCTAAAATGAGCGAAGGTTCCCGACCCATGCGCACAAAACGCTGAAGCTCCGCTTGAGCCACATCGCTGAACCCCCGCCGATTCAGCAAACTTGTCAGAGGATCCCTGCGCGCCACTTCAGCCAACAACCGATTAGCGCGACGAAGGTCAGACGTTCGCTCGGCTACCTGCCCCTCGAGATTATTCAGAACTGTCGTAAGCTTATTGGCCAATGAAATTGCCATAGAAACCATAATCGCCAGGAAGCCTAATGGTATCAAATGGGCAGTGTTCCAGCCGGCGAGGCTAATCATTAGGTCATTTATGCAAGCCGCCAGGAATATCATCACGCCAGCCATTGTCGTACGCGCTTCCGGATGGCCCCTATAAGCCTCGCGAACAATAAACCACGGGACTAAAAACAACAAAGGAATAGTCCAAAACTGCCAGGGTTGCAGTGTCTGATAGTGGATATCAAGACCTGGCACCAAAACAATAACAACTGCAGCTACTACGAAACTACTTTGATAAACCCGCAGAAGCTTGCTTATCTGCAAGTCGAGCAGAGACCAGATCATTTGAATAACCAGAGCGGGAAACAAATAGATGGCTCCGAATTCAATTTTCTCTAAGGCAATAAAAGACAAATTAGTGCTATAGCGCCATTGATTAGACATCAGGCTGTAAATACCAATATCCAACGCCAGTAAGCCATACCACAGATACACCTTTATCTGTGGATTACGCTGGTAGAGATAGATGTGGTAACAGCCGAAACCCAGGAATAAAACACAGGCCATTAGACCGGGTAATTCGGCAAGAAAACTTGCTTCCAGCAGCAGGTCGTAATCCCCTATACGAAAATCGCCTTCATGGGGGCCAGCTCCCCAGTGAGACAGCGCCACGTCGTTCCCGCCCCAAATCCGCAGCGCCAACACCAACTTACCGTCATCTGCAACAGCGGACGAAGGTATCGCATACACACGTGTTTTATCGTAGTCAACTTCGCTCAGTGGCGGCAACTTACCTACGCCACCCACCAGTTTGCCACCAGCATACAGCTCATAGGCATTCATTACCTTTCCTATGCGTACACCAAGATGAGAGAGGTTTCCACGGTCAACGATAAGACTTTCATCAAATTTAAGTGTGAGTCGGTACCAGGCAACATGATTTGATTCAGGGTATCCCTCTTTTTCCCAGCGCCCCGGTAAAAGCTTGCTGCCCCAGCTCCTGTCAGAATAGCTTGGCGAAGCCCAAGCCAAATTGTCACCGGGAAGAAACTGCCAATTACCCTTGAGAGAGTAGGTTTCATACATGTTTTCTACGGTGAGGCGAGGCACCTCTGCCCATACACCGCCACAAAGCAGAACGGCCAGTACGGCGGTCAGTGAATATCTTTTTATCGCGCGGATGGCCCGCTCCACAGTTTCAATCTTCAAATCTGTTATTCACAATAACAAATTACAGCTAGCAGATACTACACTCTACTCAAAAAATGCGCGGGACAAGGCTATGCTTTTCTCGATAGCAGCAGCATCAATATCAAGGTGAGTGACCAGTCGCATTACCTGGCCTCCAGTGATGACCACTCCCTGCTCCGCCATATAATTTTGAAACTGCAGTACTTTGCTCTCTTCTTCTAACGTCATAAAAACCATATTAGTCTGAACCCTCGAGACTTCACAGTTGATACCCGGGATTTCAGCGAGGCCTTCTGCCAAGCACAGTGCATTGTCATGATCATCCGCAAGCCTGGCCACATTGTTTTCCAGTGCAAACTCACAAGCCGCGGCAAGCATCCCCGCTTGACGCATTCCCCCGCCTAACATTTTCCTCCACCTGCGTGCTTCAGCGATAAAGGCCTTATCTCCTACCAACAACGAACCGATGGGTGCACCCAGACCTTTAGATATACATAAGGAAATAGAATCATAGTGCTTGGTGTAATCTGCTAGCTCCGCTCCCTGCTTTACCATGGCGTTGAATAAACGGGCACCGTCCAGGTGTAGTGCCAAACCCTCTAGTTTACAAAAACTGGATGCTTCACCATGATAGTTCAGCGGCAGTACATCTCCCGAGCGTGTATTTTCAATGCAAAGTAACCGGCTGCGGGCAAAATGAAAATCATCAGCTTTCAGCTTGGCTTTCACCTTTTTAAGATCCAGAGTCGAGTCAGCTTCGAAATCTAGTGGCTGTGGTTGTATGCTACCCAATACAGCGGCGCCTCCCGCTTCATATTTATAAGTGTGGCCTTCCTGACCTACGATATATTCATCACCTCGCTGGCAGTGAGCCAACAAAGCCACAAGATTACTCTGTGTGCCTGAGGAACAAAATAAAGCCGATTCCTTTCCTGAGCGTTCTGCCAGGTAAGCCTCTAGATGATTCACCGAGGGGTCATCCCCGAATACGTCGTCGCCCACCGATGCTGAAGCCATCACATGGCGCATTTTCTGGCAGGGTCGAGTGACAGTGTCGCTGCGAAAATCGGCGATAATGTTGAGCATGGCGTAGTTGATTCCCATTATGTGTTAAAACCAAAATATGAGTGTAGCAGCTTTCGCTTATTGCGCCGTCGTCTCGACTCGCAAATGTAAGGCAGAAAAAAAGCGGCGGGTGTTGCCACCGGCCGCTTGGGGTTTCTTTAAGGAGCTTACCTAGCCGTCGGCCTGCAGCGCCTCAGTAAGTGCCGCTTCGATATCCTGAGCGCTCACTGTGACTTCTTTATCTGCTTCGCGCTTCTTCTTGCGCTCCGCGTGATAAGTCAAACCGGTACCAGCAGGAATAAGGCGACCCACAACAACGTTCTCTTTGAGGCCACGCAAATAATCGCGCTTACCCGTTACAGCGGCCTCGGTGAGAACACGCGTAGTCTCCTGGAAGGACGCGGCAGAGATGAAACTTTCTGTCGCCAGAGATGCCTTGGTGATTCCAAGAAGTTCACGCTCAGCAGTCGCTGAAACCAGACCCTCGGCCTGCAGACGCTCGTTCTCTACGAGGAAGGCAGTGTATTCAACCTGCTCACCTTTGATGAGATTCGAGTCGCCGGAAGATGTGACAATAACTTTGCGCAGCATCTGGCGAACAATCACCTCAATATGCTTATCGTTAATCTTCACACCCTGCAAGCGATACACTTCCTGAATTTCAGTAACGATGTACTTGGCAAGTTCCGCTACACCCTTCAAGCGCAAGATATCGTGAGGAATTGGAGGTCCTTCAGAGACGACTTCACCTTTGTCAACATGCTCACCTTCAAACACTGACAGATGACGCCACTTGGGAATCAGTGCTTCGTAGTGATCGGAACCGTCCGGTAACAGTTTGCTATCGGTAGGCGTAATGACCAGACGACGCTTGCCCTTTGTCTCCTTACCAAAGCTCACCGTGCCTGAGATTTCAGCGAGAATCGCTGCTTCTTTCGGCCTACGCGCTTCGAACAAATCGGCCACACGTGGCAGACCACCCGTAATATCACGAGTCTTGGAGCCTTCCTGCGGTATACGAGCTATAACTTCACCCGCTTGGATCTGTGCTCCATCTTCCAGACTGACCATTGAGTTGGCAGGTAGGAAATAGTGCGCAGGTACATTGGTGCCCGCCAGACACAGCTCCTCACCATTTTCATCGACCAGAGTTATCGCAGGGCGCACATCCTTACCAGCAGTAGGCCTCTCGGAGGCATCCATGATTGAGATACTGGTCAGACCGGTCAATTCATCCGTTTGACGCTTAACCGTAATACCTTCTTCCATACCGCCGAATTTAACGATACCAGCCACTTCTGTCACGATTGGGTGTGTATGCGGATCCCAGGTTGCGACGATATCACCGGCGCTAATTTTAGCGTGGTCACCGACTTTAATCACAGCACCATAGGGAAGCTTGTAGCGCTCGCGCTCGCGACCTCTTACATCCAGCACCGACAATTCACCGGAGCGGGAGACTGCCACCAGAGTTGCGTCACCACGCTCGACAACCTTGAGGTTATGCAAACGCACTGTTCCTTCGTTAAGTACCTGAATGCTGTCCTTGGCGGTTGCTCTGGAGGCGGCACCACCAATGTGGAAAGTCCGCATCGTTAACTGAGTTCCCGGCTCACCAATGGACTGGGCAGCAACAACACCAACAGCCTCACCCAAATTGACACGATGACCACGGGCCAAGTCGCGGCCGTAGCAATTGTGGCAAATACCATGACGAGTTTCACAAGTGATGGGAGAGCGAACTTCAATCTCATCAATACCCATTTCTTCCAGATGCTTAATCCACAACTCATCCAGCATAGTACCGGCTGTAAGCGCAATCTCATCATCAGTACCGGGCTTCATCACATCCTTCGAGACGATACGACCCAAAACTCGATCACCCAAGGTTTCGATGATGTCACCACCATCGATAACCGGCGTCATCAGCAGACCATGATCTGTACCACAGTCGGCTTCAGTCACTACCAGATCCTGGGCAACGTCAACCAAACGACGAGTCAAGTAACCTGAGTTCGCTGTCTTCAAAGCGGTATCAGCCAGACCCTTACGAGCACCGTGAGTGGAGATAAAGTACTGCAGTACACTCAAACCTTCGCGGAAGTTTGCAGTAATGGGCGTCTCGATAATAGAGCCATCCGGCTTGGCCATAAGACCACGCATACCCGCCAGTTGGCGAATCTGTGCTGGGGAGCCCCGCGCTCCAGAATCCGCGTAAATGTAGACAGAGTTAAACGACTCCTGTCGTTCCTCTTTACCATCGCGGTTTATAACCGGCTCAGTTGAAAGGCCGTCCATCATAGCTTTGGACACCAGATCATTGGCGCGAGACCAAATATCAATAACCTTATTGTACTTCTCACCCTGGGTTACCAGACCGGCAGAATACTGCTCCTCAATTTCCTTAACCTCGGCTTCAGCCATATCGATAAGGTGCTTTTTCTCTTTTGGAATCACAAAATCGTTGATACCAATTGAGGAACCTGATCGAGTGGAATATTCATAGCCGGTATACATCAACTGGTCCGCAAAAATCACTGTGGGCTTCAATCCCACTGCGCGGTAACACTGGTTGATAATACGAGACACTTCCTTCTTGCTCATGGACTGGTTAACCATTTCGTAAGCGATGCCCTCGGGTACAATCTCCCACAACAGTGCACGTCCAACAGTAGTGTCCGCAATAAAGGTGCGAGCAGTACTTTCACCGTCTTCGTGCACAATCACCTCGTGGATACGAACCTTAACCCGCGCCTGAAGGTGCACGTTACCACTTACATAAGCGCGATGAACCTCAGAAACATTGGCAAATACTGTACCCTCACCCTTGGCGTTAACCCGACTACGGGTCATGTAGTAAAGACCCAAAATTACGTCTTGAGAAGGAACAATAATCGGCTCGCCACTGGCTGGAGATAGAATATTGTTGGTCGACATCATCAGAGCACGTGCTTCCAGCTGTGCCTCAATTGTCAATGGAACGTGCACAGCCATCTGGTCACCGTCAAAGTCGGCGTTGTAGGCAGCACAAACCAGCGGGTGCAATTGAATCGCTTTACCTTCGATTAGCACTGGCTCAAAAGCCTGAATGCCAAGACGGTGAAGCGTGGGAGCACGGTTCAATAGAACAGGATGCTCGCGAATGACCTCAGCGAGAATATCCCAAACTTCTGCCGGCTCGCGCTCAACCATCTTTTTGGCCGCTTTAATCGTGGTGGCAAGACCACGTGCTTCAAGCTTTCCAAAGATAAAGGGTTTGAACAATTCAAGAGCCATCTTCTTGGGCAGACCACACTGATGCAAGCGCAGAGCGGGGCCAACCACAATGACAGAACGTCCAGAGTAATCAACACGCTTACCCAACAGGTTCTGGCGGAATCGGCCCTGCTTACCTTTGATCATGTCGGCAAGTGATTTCAGTGGCCGCTTATTAGAACCAGTGATGGCCCGGCCGCGGCGTCCGTTATCCAGAAGTGCATCAACAGACTCTTGCAACATACGCTTTTCATTACGCACGATGATGTCGGGAGCATTCAGATCCAACAATCGCTTCAAACGATTGTTGCGGTTAATAACACGGCGATAAAGATCGTTCAGATCAGAAGTTGCGAAACGACCACCGTCCAATGGAACCAGTGGACGTAAATCGGGCGGCAGAACCGGCAGAGCGTTGAGCACCATCCACTCAGGTTTATTGCCGGACTTGTTAAAAGCTTCCATCAACTTGAGGCGTTTGGACAACTTCTTGATCTTGGTTTCGGAATTGGTAGCGGGAATTTCTTCACGCAGCGTCGCAATCTCCTGATCCAGATCCAACTGTTTCATCAAATCCTGAACAGCTTCGGCACCCATTTTGGCAGAAAATTCGTCACCGAACTCTTCCATTGCCTCGTAGTAACCTTCGTCAGTTAGCAGCTGCCCATGCTCCAGTGTAGTCATACCGGGCTCGGTAACAACATATGATTCAAAATACAGTACCCGCTCGATGTCACGCAGGGTCATGTCCAACAACAGACCGATGCGCGAAGGCAGTGATTTCAAAAACCAGATATGAGCAACTGGACTTGCCAGCTCAATGTGCGCCATACGTTCTCGACGAACTTTGGCCAATGCCACTTCGACACCACATTTCTCGCAAATTACACCGCGATGCTTGAGACGTTTGTACTTTCCGCACAGGCATTCGTAGTCTTTAACCGGGCCAAAAATCTTGGCACAGAACAGACCATCGCGCTCGGGCTTAAAAGTACGGTAGTTAATAGTTTCTGGCTTTTTAACTTCACCAAAAGACCAGCTGCGAATCATCTCAGGTGATGCGAGACCGATCCGAATAGAATCGAATTCTTTTGTCTTTCCCTGGGACTTCAATAAATTGAGTAAGTCTTTCAAGTCCTTTCCTCCACGAGGTAAATTTTACCGGTAGGTGTGGGGCTCACCACTGTGAGCACACCGCACCCGCCACGAATCCAAATACGTTTGTTAGTCGCTCTCAAGCTCCATATCGATGCCAAGAGAACGAATTTCCTTAACCAACACATTGAAGGACTCGGGCATTCCCGGTTCCATTCGATGATCACCATCAACAATGTTTTTGTACATCTGTGTTCTACCGGCCACGTCATCAGACTTAACCGTGAGCATTTCCTGCAGGGTATAAGCTGCGCCATAGGCTTCCAGTGCCCACACTTCCATCTCTCCGAAGCGCTGACCACCAAACTGAGCTTTACCACCCAGCGGCTGCTGTGTAACAAGACTGTATGAACCTGTAGAACGCGCGTGCATCTTATCGTCTACCAAGTGGTTCAACTTCAGCATATACATATAGCCAACGGTGACTGGACGATCAAATTGTCGCCCGGTACGGCCGTCATACAAAGTGAACTGACCGCTGTCTGGCATATCGGCAAGGGTTAATAACTCTTTGATGGACTCTTCTGCTGCACCATCAAATACCGGTGTAGCCATTGGTACGCCGCCAACCAGGTTGCGCGCCAGATCCATAATTTCGTTGTCACTGAAGGATTTCAAGTCTTCAGGCCTGCCAACGCCGTTGTTATATATCTTGTCGAGGAACTTGCGTATTTCAGCCACTTTCTTATGAGCTTTAATCATCTCATCAATCTTGTCTCCAAGACCTTTGGCTGCCATACCCAGGTGCGTTTCAAGAATCTGTCCCACGTTCATGCGTGACGGTACACCCAGAGGGTTCAGCACGACGTCAACGGGTTCGCCATTTTCATCGTAGGGCATATCTTCAACGGGCATAATCACCGAGATAACACCCTTGTTACCATGACGACCAGCCATCTTGTCACCGGGCTGAATGCGTCGCTTGATAGCCAGGTATACTTTGACGATTTTCAGCACACCGGGAGCCAGATCATCACCACTTTGGAGTTTCCGCTTCTTATCTTCAAAGCGTTCTTCCAGCAGTGTGGTCTGCTCTTCCATCTGGCGCGCAGCATTGGCCAAGGCTTCATTCAAGTCCGCATTGGAAAGCTTGAGTTTTAACCAGATATCGCGATCAAGGTCTGCAAGAACTTCTGCCGTTAACACAGTGCCTTTGCTCAAACCGCCGCCACTAACTGTCTTCTCGCCAGTCAACAGGCTTGTAAGACGCGCGTAGGTCGCTTCTTCGTAGATGCGAAACTCTTCTTTCAGGTCCTTGCGGTAATCGTCAAGCTGGTGTTTTTCGATTTGCAGCGCACGTGCATCTTTTTCAAGACCATCGCGAGTAAAAACCTGCACGTCAATCACCGTGCCTTTAGCACTGGTGGGAACCCGCAGAGAAGTGTCCTTAACATCGGACGCTTTCTCGCCGAAAATAGCACGGAGAAGCTTTTCTTCCGGCGTAAGCTGGGTTTCACCTTTAGGGGTTACTTTACCAACCAGAATATCGCCTGCATCAACTTCCGCACCGATGTATACAATTCCCGATTCGTCCAGTTTAGCAAGAGCGCTCTCACCCACATTGGGGATGTCACCAGAAATTTCCTCAGAGCCAAGCTTGGTATCGCGTGCGATACAAGTGAGTTCCTGAATATGAATGGTGGTGAAACGATCTTCTTTTACAACACGCTCGGACACCAAAATGGAGTCCTCAAAGTTGTAACCATTCCAGGGCATAAACGCGATGCGCATATTCTGCCCGAGAGCCAATTCACCCATGTCGATAGAAGGGCCATCCGCCATAATGTCGCCACGAACGACTGCATCTCCCTCGCGCACTAAGGGCCGTTGGTTAATACAGGTATTCTGATTGGATCGCGTGTATTTTGTAAGGTTGTAGATGTCGACGGGTCCTTCGGACGCTTCGATATCATCTGCACTGACTCGCACAACAATGCGGCTTGCATCAACAGAGTCGATCACGCCAGCGCGTCGGGCAGTCACACACACACCCGAATCACGGGCAACATAGCGCTCCATACCAGTACCTACCAAAGGCTTGTCGGCCTTCAGCGTAGGAACGGCTTGACGCTGCATGTTTGAACCCATCAACGCGCGGTTCGCGTCATCGTGTTCCAGGAAGGGAATCAGAGCCGCAGCCACAGAAACAACCTGCTTGGGTGACACGTCCATGTAATCAATGCGATCCGAGGACATCAAGGCGAATTCACTAATGTGACGAACCGCTACCAGTGCTTCCGTAAACTGATTGTTTTTGTCCAGATTCGCTGAAGCCTGGGCTATCACGTGCTTAGCTTCATCGATCGCTGACAGAAACTCTATCTCATTGGTAACTTTACCTTGCACTACCTTTCTATAAGGGGTTTCAAGGAATCCATAAGAATTGGTGCGAGCATAGGTCGCCAGCGAGTTAATCAAGCCAATATTCGGCCCTTCCGGAGTCTCAATGGGGCATACACGCCCGTAGTGAGTGGGGTGCACATCCCGAACTTCAAAACCTGCACGCTCTCGAGTCAAACCACCGGGGCCAAGAGCCGAAACACGACGCTTGTGAGTCACCTCGGATAGTGGGTTGTTCTGGTCCATAAACTGGGACAACTGGCTGGAACCAAAGAATTCTTTTACGGCCGCAGATACCGGTTTGGCATTGATCAGATCCTGAGGCATCAAGCCCTCGCTCTCTGCCATGGACAAGCGGTCTTTAACAGCACGTTCAACGCGCACAACGCCCACGCGAAATTGGTTTTCCGCCATTTCGCCAACCGAGCGCACACGGCGGTTACCCAAGTGATCGATATCGTCAACAATGCCCTTGCCATTACGAATATTGACCAGGGTTTTCAATACCTCAACGATATCTTCACGGTCCAGAATACCGTTACCTTCAGTCTCTTCACGATCCAGGCGACGATTGAACTTCATTCGACCCACTGCAGACAAGTCATAGCGATCCGATGAAAAGAACAGGTTCTGAAACAGATTTTCTGCAGATTCTTTTGTGGGTGGCTCTCCCGGACGCATCATGCGATAAATTTCGACCAATGCTTCGAGCCGGTTGCGGGTGGAGTCTTGACGCAATGTATCCGATATGAATGGTCCACAATCCAATTCGTTGGTGTAGATAGTGTCAATTTTCTTGACGCCAGTCTCAACCAAAATCGCGAGTGTTTCTTCGTCCAATTCGGTGTTGCACTCTATGAGTACTTCACCGGTTTTTTCATCGATAACATTTTTGCACAAAGCCCGGCCGTACAGATACTCGGCAGAAACTTGCAGCTCCTTGATTTCTGCCTTCTCGAGTTCCCGAATATGGCGTGCTGTTATGCGGCGGCCCTCTTCAACGATAACCTTGCGCCCAACTTTGATATCAAACGAAGCGACATCACCGCGCAGACGCTCTGGAATCAACTCAATTTTAAACCCACCATTTTTTTCGACATGAAACGTGTTCACGGAATAGAACATGTCGAGAATTTCTTCTGCTTCGTAATCGAGTGCGCGCAAAAGTACAGTCGCTGGCAGCTTGCGACGTCTATCAATACGAACAAATACCTGGTCCTTGGGATCAAATTCAAAATCCAGCCATGAACCACGGTAAGGGATAACACGAGCAGAATAGAGCAGCTTGCCCGATGAGTGGGTTTTGCCCTTATCATGATCAAAAAATACGCCCGGAGAACGGTGAAGCTGAGAAACGATCACTCGCTCCGTACCATTGATAACAAAGGTACCGTTGTCCGTCATAAGCGGAATTTCGCCCATGTAGACTTCTTGCTCTTTAATGTCCTTGATGGTCTTGTTGGAGTTGTCTTTATCATAAATGATGAGGCGGACTTTAACTCTCAGGGCACAGGAGTATGTGATGCCGCGCATCTGGCACTCCTTGACATCAAAAATAGGCGTGCCCAACCTGTAATCAACATACTCGAGTGCCGCATTGCCACTATAACTGACAATTGGAAACACCGATTTAAATGCCGCGTGTAAACCGTAATGGCCGCGGTCTTCAAGTGGAACACCCTGCTGGGTGAATTTCCTGTAGGAATCCATTTGGATCGCAAGTAGATATGGAACATCCATAACCTCAGGCAATACGCCGAAGTCTTTGCGAATACGTTTTTTCTCAGTGTACGAGTATGGCATCAGTACTCCCCAGCTCAATTACGGGTCAGCCACCAAAGCGGTGGTTTACTGGCCGTGTCGAATATTTTCGCACGGCCATAAAATCTCTTTTTCTCAAGCGGGAAAAGGCCGGCAAGCAATATTGCTCACCAGCCTCGTCCTTTGTCCAGCCGAAGCTGGACCCAGCGCTGAACTTACTTGAGTTCAGCAGTCGCGCCAGCTTCTTCCAAAGCTTTCTTGACTTCTTCTGCGTCGTCTTTAGAAACGCCTTCTTTGATAGCAGAAGGTGCGCCATCAACAAGTCCCTTAGCTTCTTTCAAGCCCAGACCTGTTGCTGCACGAACAGCCTTAATGACGTTGACTTTCTTCTCGCCAATAGCGGTCAGCATCACGTCAAATTCAGTCTGCTCTTCAGCCTCGGCACCACCAGCATCACCGCCAGCAGCGGGAGCAGCAGCTACAGCTACAGCAGCGGTTACACCGAACTTCTCTTCCATTGCTTCGATGAGCCCTACAATCTCCATAACGCTCATATCAGCAATTGCATTTAAAATATCGTCTTTAGATAGAGCCATGACTCTTATCTCCTATTTAGCTGATTAAAATCCAATAACAGAGGCTGTTAAGCCGCTGCTTCTTTTTGATCGCGTACTGCCGCGACTGTGCGAACCAATTTTCCAGGTACTTCGTTCATTGTTTGTACCAACTTGGTTACCGGCGCTTTCATAACACTCATCAACATAGCGAGTGCCTGATCACGTGTAGGCAACGTAGCCAGAACATCCAATTGTTCTGCACCCAGCATTTGGCCGCTTACCGCCAGTGCTTTCACCTCGAAGTGTTTCTCTCCTTTGGCGAATTCTTTAAAGAGTCTAGCGGCTGCGCCCGGGTCTTCCATAGAAAAACCGAACAATGAAGGACCAATTAACGAGTCAGTTACACACTCGTATTCAGTTCCTTCTAACGCCCGCTTGGCCAGAGTGTTCCGCACTACACGGAGGGTCACACTGTTTTCGCGCGCATCTTTACGCAGAGCTGTCATCCCATCCACAGTTACGCCACGTGCATCGGCGATAACCAGAGAAAGAGCACTGATGGCAGTCTCGTTAACTTCAGCTACGATCGCTTTTTTGTCTTCGAGTCCAATTGCCACTGGAATTACTCCTGGATTAATACATTAAGTACAGCGAACTCTATCGCTGTACCGGTTTGCGTGGTGAACATTCCACCATCTGCGTAGGCATCCATTAAGCCACGACTAATAACGTTCATCAGCCTTGGCACCTACGGTCTTTGATGGTCTTCAGTTCTCAGCTAAAAGGGTTTTGAGCCCAGCTTTATCTAAAGACCTCAAAGTGGACCGAAGCAGGCAGTTTCTGCCCACCTTCGATCTACAACACTCCCCATCCCTGAAGAGCCTTGAGAGTAAGCCCCTTGTGAGGGCTAACTAATCAACCTTCTATCGACCCCTGGTCGATAATGACACCGGGACCCATCGTAGTAGACAGGGTCACCTTCTTCAAATAGATACCTTTTGCGGCGGCCGGCTTGGCTTTTTGCAAATCGGCAAGTACGGCTTCAAGGTTGCCCTTGATCGCATCCAGATCAAAACTGATTTTACCAATGCCGCCGTGAACAATGCCGTTCTTGTCTGTGCGATAGCGAATTTGACCCGCTTTGGCATTGTTTACCGCTGTCTCGACATCGGGTGTTACGGTGCCGGTTTTGGGGTTGGGCATCAGGCCTCGGGGGCCTAAAATCTGACCCAACTGGCCAACAACGCGCATGGCGTCCGGAGAGGCAATAACCACGTCAAAGTCCATCATGCCGCCCTTTACGAGTTCAGCAAGATCTTCCATGCCAACCATGTCAGCGCCGGCAGCTTTCGCTTTCTCAGCAGCTTCACCCTGCGTAAATACGGCAACACGCACATCACTGCCGGTACCGTGAGGCAAGGTAGTCGCGCCGCGAACGGCCTGATCTGATTTACGCGCATCAATACCGAGGTTTACAGCCAGTTCAACTGTCTCATTGAACTTCACTGTGGCAAAACCCTTCAGCATCTCGACAGCTTCAGTCAGAGGGTAAGCCTTACCTGGCTCAACTTTTTCTTTAAACGCCTTAACGCGCTTTGATAACTTGGCCATTACTTAACTCCCTCTACTTCGATGCCGGCGGATCGAGCACTACCCGCAATGGTGCGTACTGCAGCGTCCATATCTGACGCAGTAAGGTCGGGCCATTTCTGCGTAGCAACGTCTTCGAGTTGCTCGCGGCTTACCTTGCCGACCTTGTTAGTGTTAGGTGTGCCAGAACCTTTTTTGATCTTGGCAGCCTTGCGCAGTAACACTGATGCAGGTGGGGTTTTCTTAATAAAGGTGAAAGAGCGGTCTGCGTAGACAGTAATGACAACAGGAATTGGCAAACCAGGCTCTGTGCCCTGAGTCTCGGCATTAAATGCCTTGCAAAACTCCATAATGTTGACGCCGTGCTGACCCAAAGCGGGACCAACCGGTGGACTGGGATTGGCCTGACCAGCAGGCACCTGCAGCTTAATATAAGCTTGGACTTTCTTAGCCATGTTTAGTACTCCCGGGTTCTAACGCTGTCACGCCTTGCGGCCATCGAGCTCCCCATTGTGATGACCTGAGTCATCGTTAATAATCGCAACCTATCCCTGAAAAAGGAAAAGGCCGCGCTGTGGTCTATCAGGCCTTTTCGACCTGGCCAAACTCCAGTTCTACCGGAGTTGAACGACCAAATATCAATACAGCCACATTCAAGCGACTCTTCTGATAGTTCACCTCTTCAACAACACCGTTGAAGTCATTGAATGGACCATCTACTACGCGCACCATTTCGCCGGGCTCGAACAGAGTCTTCGGCTTGGGAGCTTCCACGCCGTCTTCGATACGCTGTAAAATGGTTTGCGCCTCGGCCTCGGTTATTGCAGCGGGAGCATCGGCCTTACCGCCAATAAAGCCCATGACCCTGGGGGTGTCTTTAACCATGTGCCAGGTGTCGTCGTCCAACTCCATCTGCACCAACACATAACCCGGGAAAAATTTACGTTCGCTGCGACGCTTCTGGCCGCCGCGCATTTCTACAACTTCTTCAGTAGGAACCAGCACCTCGCCAAAGCGATCGCTCAAACCGTGCAGCTCAATACGCTCTTTCAATGAGACTGCTACCTTCTTCTCGTAACCTGAGTAAGCGTGAACTACATACCAGCGCATTGCCATCAGTGAATCCTTTACTTTTTAGCCAATTACCATTGAAACAAGCCAGCCTAACAGGGAGTCAAGCCCCCAGAGCATCAACGCTACCACCACTACAAATGCCAGCACGATCAGTGTGGTTTGCACCGTTTCCTGTCGTGTTGGCCAAACAACCTTACGTATTTCAGTGCGCGAACCTTTCACCAGGCTCCAAAAAGCTACACCTTTGGCTGTTCGCAGGGCGAACATTGCGGCAATTGCCGAAACAGCGACAATACCCAGCACACGATAAAGCAGAGATTGATCTGAAAAGTAGCTGTTACCCACCACAGCTACCGCCACCAAGGCGACAACAACAACCCATTTGGCTGAATCAAACCGACTTACGGTCGCTTCTTCACTCATTCACTTATTTCCTTCACATCAGGCCCCTCTCGCGGAAGAACCCCCTGCCATAAATGGCAGGCCAGGAGGGAATCGAACCCCCAACCTGCGGTTTTGGAGACCGCTGCTCTGCCAATTGAGCTACTGGCCTAATTCAGACGACGAAGCCGAACTGCCCTTCTGGGACGGTTCGGCCAAGTCGATGCTCCGCTCAGCCAAGGGGATACCCCAGCTGAACGAAACTCCTTACTCGATAATTTTAGCGACGACGCCAGCACCAACAGTACGGCCACCTTCACGAATAGCAAAACGCAGACCGTCTTCCATCGCAATCGGGGCAATCAATGTCGTTACCATTTGAACGTTGTCACCA
>JBLHNQ010000013.1:0-51512 GCA_047650635.1 Halioglobus sp. | reverse complement strand
TCATAATTCGTAATGAATTTATGAACACTTGTTGTGTCTGAATAGTTGTGACAACTACTCCAACAAGTGCCCACACATCTGTCTTCATCTACTTGTTAAACAACTCTCAACACCGCTAGGGCGTGAGGACGACTGGGGTTCACCCCAACCGAGGGAGCGTATTATAATGATCTTTGCTTATATTACAAGTGGTATTTATATAATACCTCGAATAATTTCAGCATCCATATTAGTTCGCTTTTCCGCTCTAACCATTTGAAATGATTAGGGTTTAGAGCGCCCTTACAAGAGCCCGCCGACCTTGAAGGAGGCGAACTATACGCATCAGAATTTTAGAGGGCAAGTACTTTTCGAAGAATCTTTTAATTTGCCAACTTGTTCCAGAGTCCGACCCTGAAATACCAGCGGACAACAGCGGCCGCAGCTGACCAAACAGCGACTGCCGCAGCGCTGAATAAGCCTAACTCACCTCAAACAAATGATATTTTTTCTTGCCCAGCTTTACCAAGTAAAATCGCCCGTAGAGCGCGGCCTCCAGCGTAAAAACGACTGGAACATCGCCGTTATTGCTCCAATCTATCACCCGGTTATTCACCAGAACTGCACCACGCCCCAAAGCGTCTTTAACCTGCTTGCCGGATGCAGCCATCCCCGCTTCAGTTAACAATTGCGTCAGTGTATCCGGCAGGCTATTGCGTGCCACGGAACTTGCAGGGAGGCCATCCTGACGCAACTGCAACACATCGGGCTCGGATAACGCTTCCAAGGAACCGCTGAAAAGGGCTTCGCTTATTCTCATCGCCGCCAGCAAGCCACTCTCGCCGTGCACAAGACGGGTCACTTCAGAGGCCAAAACAGTCTGCGCTTCCGGGCGACCCTGCCTCTGTGTATCTGCAGCCTCAAGAGCATCTATTTCAGCAACGTCGAGGAAGGTGAAGTACTTCAAAAACGCGTAGACATCGTCATCACCCGCCCCCAACCAGAACTGGTAGAACGCATAGGGTGACGTGCGAGCAGGGTCCAACCAAATTGTTCCCGACTCTGTCTTCCCAAATTTGCTACCGTCGGACTTTGTAATCAGCGGCATTGTCAAGCCAAACACCTGTTTACCGTACATCCGCCTAGCCAGGTCGATACCACTGGTAATATTCCCCCACTGGTCAGAACCACCGATCTGCAAGCTACAGTCGTAACGATGACTCAGCTCAGCGAAGTCGAAGGACTGGAGGATCATGTAAGCAAATTCGGTAAAGCTGATACCGCTACCTTCCCTATCAAGCCGTTGCTTTACTGATTCCTTCGCAATCATGGCATTGACAGAGAAGTGCTTACCCACATCACGCAAAAAGGTCAGTACATTGACTCCCGCAGTCCAATCCAGATTATTAACAACTTCCGCGGAACAATCCCCAGCGTCAAAATCTATGTATTGTGCGATCTGAACTTCTAATTTCTCAACCCAATCCTGGATTATGTCTTCGGTATTAAGTTTGCGTTCTTGCGCCTTAAAACTTGGATCACCAATCATGCCCGTGGCACCCCCTACTAGCGCCAAAGGCTTGTGCCCGGCCAGCTGGAACCGGCGCAACATAAGAAGAGGGACCAACGAGCCAATATGCAGACTGTCAGCAGTAGGATCGAAGCCACAATATAGCGTGCGCGGACCGCCATCCAACCATTCAGGAAGGGCATCTTCCCCGGCTATTTGGAATATCAATCCCCGTGCACGGAGATCGGCTAACAATGCGCTGCTCATTTGACTGCTCTCGCTGTAAGGATGGCATGGTCTTAAAAAGGCGCCAACGATACCGGATACGGGCGGACATTGGTAGCAAGGGGAACCTGATGAGAGACGGACAGCATGCCTGACAACTTGAGAAAAGATTCACAATATTTCCATAATTCGACGCTCTGACGCCAAGTCGTTTTTTATATACAATAGGGCCCATATATAGATAATGGGAACCACTCTTGGATATGTTAGCAACCAATAAACTGCGGGGAGCCACCGCAATTCGCAGTGAGAAACCTCTTCCACGCGCTAGATTACTCGCGGCTGGCGTTATCACTGCGTGCATCGTGCTAGCAACATTGGGGCTACCCTTCAGCGACGATGTGGAAGCAACCAAACAAGATCAACATGAAATTGTGGAGGTCTCCACTACTGCGGCGCCCTCAGCAGTAGCATCAAATCCTCCGATAACCAGCGCAGTAGATGACATCGCCGCCCTCACTCAAATGGCGACTGTTGCAGCGCAGCCCGAATCAGCGCCCTGGAGCGAAATCACGGTTAGGCCAGGGGATAACCTTTCGCTGATTTTTAAACGTGCTGGTTTCAGTGACAGGGATATCTATCGAATCACCAAGAAAGCGGACCTTGGAAAATCACTCACAAACATTTTCCCAGGCCAGACCATAGCGTTTCAAGCCGATGAGACGCATGGACTGCAAGCAGTCCGCCATATAATGTCTCCGGTTGAGAGCGTCACGTACAAAAACACCGAGTCCGGATTTGACAGCCAAAAACAGCTGAGGACCCCGGAGATAAAACAAGCCTGGGCCAGCGCAGAGATCAGTTCTTCACTTTTTCTGGCAGGCCAGGATGCCGGCCTCTCCCAAAATATGATTATGGAATTGGCCAATATTTTTGGCGGTGTTATCGACTTCGCTCTAGATCCACGTGTCGGCGATACTATTCATCTGCTGTATGAAGACCTGTATTTAGATGGAACAAAATACAAAGATGGTGAAATAATTGCCGCATCTTTTACTAACCAGGGAAACACATTTAGTGCGTATCGCTATAAAAACGCTAGCGGAGATGTGGGCTATTACAACGAAGAGGGAGTGAGCATGCGTAAGGCCTTTCTACTGGCCCCGGTCGACTTCACCCGAATCAGTTCCAATTTCAATATGAAGCGCTTGCACCCCATTTACAAAACCACGCGCCCGCACCGTGGCACTGACTATGTTGCTCCAAGGGGAACACCTGTATTTTCTACCGGCGACGGTCGAGTACACAAAGCGGGATATAGCAAGGCAAATGGCAACTATGTATTTATTCAACATGGAGAACAGTACGTTACAAAATATCTTCATCTGAATAAGCGCAAAGTTAGAGCAGGCCAACGGGTCAGCCAGAGCCAGGTAATAGGCACTGTAGGAGCAACAGGTGCGGCGACAGGCGTGCACCTACACTACGAGTTTTTGATGAACGGTGTACACCGCAACCCGCGTACCATCCACAAAAAGCTTCCCAAGGCAGAAACCCTCGCAGCCGCCGAAATGCCGTTATTCAAACAGGCTACCAGCGGCGCATTTACACAGCTGGCTTCATTGCAAACGGGTTATCAACTGGCGATGCACCGTTCTGATAACGCCAACACTAGCTCACAATAACGATGACCAAATTACTGTATGTCGGACTCATGTCGGGCACCAGTATTGACGCGGTCGATGCAGCTCTTATGCACTACCAAAACGGTGAATTCTCCATAGTCGAATGTCGAGAGCATCCAATCCCCATCAAAATGCGTCAGAGAATTATCGCTCTCAGCGTCCAGGGTCTGGACGAAATTGAACTAATGGGCCGACTGGATCGCGAACTTGGACAGCTCTTCGCCGATGCCACCCTGAAGCTACTCGAGCAAGCCGGAGTATCTGCACGAGACGTAACGGCAATTGGTAGTCACGGACAAACCATTAGACACCGCCCGCGCTCAGCCGGGCATAGCGCAGAGCAAAGCTTTACGCTCCAAATTGGCGACCCGAATACCATCGCCGAAATCACCGGCATTACTACTGTTGCCGACTTTCGACGCCGAGACATAGCCGCAGGTGGTGAAGGGGCTCCACTGGCGCCGGCGTTTCATGCGGCTGCATTTGCAAAAGCAGGTACCGATCGTGCCATTATAAATATAGGAGGCATTGCCAACGCATCCCTACTAGCAGGGCGAGAACTGCTAATGGGGTTTGACACAGGTCCCGGCAATACACTGATGGACCACTGGATAGAACAAGAAAAAGGAAAGCACTACGATGCTGGCGGAAACTGGGCAGCTGGGGGAGAGGTAGATCGCCAACTATTGCAAAAGCTACTCCAACATCCCTATCTAGGAGTTTCCGGCCCTCGTAGTACGGGCAAAGAAAGCTTTAACCTGAGCTGGCTCTGCAGTCACTGCCCAGAGGTGGGCTGTTTAAATCCACAAAATGTGCAGGCGACCTTATCTGAATTTACCGCAGCTACTATTGCCCTGGGCCTAAAAAGCAGCCCAGTAAACATTACCGAAGCCTATGTCTGCGGGGGAGGAGCGCACAACACGGACTTAATGCACCGTCTGGCACGCAGCCTGGGGATAGAAAAACTGGATACAACGATTGCTTTGGGAATAAGCCCCGACTGGGTTGAAGCGACCGCATTTGCCTGGCTGGCTCAGCAGACCCTGCATGGATTGGCGGGCAATTCACCTGTGGTGACAGGTGCGGCAGGGGCACGCGTATTAGGTGGGATATTCCCTGCCTAGAATAAAAGATAACCTTCGTCTTCAACCAAACGGCGAATCTCCCTAGGCCCATAATTTACGGTGCCAACAAAGGGCTGTAGATTGTCTGGATTAACGCCATTACCACCCATCCAGGTCTCACAGGCTTTGATATCAACCACACCGAGTGCCGACAGGCGCGCCGCTAAATCAACGGTGGCTTTATTTTGCAGATAATTCTGCCGGAGTAAGCTCTTGGCTTCCGGGCCATGTAAAACAAATGTGATGGACGCGGGCTCACTTTGTAGTGCCACCCCATCAGCTAGCAGCTGATTTGCCCGTTCCAACACAGTATGTAGCTCTGCCGTTGTGTGGAGTTCTATTGCAGCGACATAATAGTCTGGAATTTCGTTAGAAATTTCACCCGGGGCCTCTTGCGCCTGAATCGAAAATGTAAAAAAAAGGCAAACTACTGCTGAAGGCAACCGCAAAAGCAGGCTAAACCAGGACGAGCGGCAGGTCATATGGAAAACGATGAACCACAGCCACAGGTAGCGGTCGCATTGGGGTTATTCACCATAAATCGTGAACCCTCAAGGCCCTCGGTATAATCAACTTCCGATCCTGCTAGATAGGGAAAGCTCATCGGATCAACCAGCACCGTAACGCCGTCTTTTTCTATGCTGGTGTCATCGTCCGCCACAAGTTCATCAAAAGTGAAACCGTATTGAAACCCGGAGCAACCGCCACCGGTGATGAATACCCTCAGTTTCAACTCTTCGTTTTCTTCTTCGGTTACCAATTCGCGAACTTTCTGCACCGCTCGGGCGGAAAGATTGATATTGGACGGATTAAAAGACTCGACTGCAGACATGGTTACTCGCTGGGGCCTCTTAAGGCCACTCTTTGGGTATAAGTACTTTCGCCACCAAGGGTAGCTTATCAATTATCGTAAATCCGACTATTTTAGTCAAGTATATCGCTTTGCTCCTTCCCAGCTGTACGGGATGTACTTCCGCCCGTCGACTGCTCCAGACCGGCATCTGGTGATGAAACTTCGCTACCGTTTTTATTAATCGAAGAGTCGGGTTCCATCACGTGCTTTAGCACGCCGTTCACCTCGGAACCTGCCGCCATTTCTACCTCTGAATAAAAAACATCACCATTGACCCGTCCGTGAGTAGCCAATTCGAGACGATTACTCGAAAAAACGGTGCCCTCTACCGTACCGTTGATGACAACCGATGGCACGCGGATTTCACCCTCGACTTGTCCACCATGAACCACCCTTAAAAAGGCTTCCTTGTCTGGCAGGGCAATAATATTCCCCTGAACCAGCCCTTCAATATCGAGGTTCCCGCTAAAATGGATATCCCCCATAATTACAGTATCCCGCGACACAAGGGTAGTGTGCCCCGATGCACCAAAACCCAACTTCTTATTTCCCAACATATGTGAACCTCTGATGAACCTCCCAGGGATATTCCTCCCTGAGTTCGGCTGTGTGCGGTGAACTGGCCTTAGCTACCACCTTGAAGCCCCGTGGTTCGAAGCCTGGCGGAATCTGCAACTCGCCCTCGACAGCCTGAAAATAACGAAAGCGCAACGCCACCGCACCCTCTTCGAAATCATCACTGAGCTCTGCCAAAGGATAGGATATCTCGTCACCATCCAACTGACCAAAGAGTTCTATTGATAAAGTGCCCTTTAGAAGCGGATGCTTCAATGCCTCCTGCTGTGCAACAAGGCGAAAGGCGAAGCGATCCGGTTCGTCGGTTGCGACCAGCTCCAAATTCCTCAGACTCAGTCCCTTCGCGATGGCTTCCGGAGCCATCAAGCTCTGGTAAAATTGTAGGCCCTCTTCGAGCTGAGAAATCTGGTCTTTTTGTACGGCGATTTCTTTGCGCACAATTTCCAGCGTGGCGATATCCAATCGGTGCTGCACTCGCTGAACTTCAAAATTATCTCGCAGTACGGCTAGTTCCCTCTCTACACGGGGTATTGAGGTCTGCGATAATTCGCTCGGAAAGTCCCGATGGCCGAGGAAATAACCCAGGCCCAGCGCTAAAGCGGTGGCCACTATAC
Organism: Halioglobus sp.; assembly: GCA_047650635.1. Lineage (GTDB taxonomy): Bacteria > Pseudomonadota > Gammaproteobacteria > Pseudomonadales > Halieaceae > JBALVT01. The sequence continues at coordinate 44,946 of JBLHNQ010000013.1, read as the reverse complement.
CGAGCAACAACCGAGCTTCACCATGCCTCACGTGCTGGCGCTTAACAATAGTGCGGTACTTATCACTCGTCATGACTTTTCTTACTCAGGGCGAAAGCCCGATATTGGCCAGCCCCATCCCCTCGGGTAAACCCAGCATGATATTCATGTTCTGAATTGCCTGACCGGAAGCGCCTTTCACCAGATTGTCTTCCACTACGGTAACCACAACTGTGTCACGATTTTGCGGACGCACAACCGACAACTGGCATCGATTGGAGCCTTTTACAGACCGCGTTTGAGGAAATACGCCAGCGGGTAAAACATCTACAAATGGCTCATCGGCGTAAAATGATTCGAAAAGGCCCTGCAAGTCATCCATCGGCGCAGACAATTGCGCAAATAAGGTGGAGTGTATGCCACGCACAATTGGCAGAAGGTGCGGAACAAAAGTGAGCTTAACCGCTGTGCCTGCAACATCTGACAGTCCCTGCTCTATCTCTGGCAAATGCCTGTGCCCTGCAACCGCATAAGCCTTGAAGCTGTCAGAAACCTCACTGTGTAAATTATCAATTTTGGCCTGTCGGCCAGCGCCACTGGCACCCGAAGCTGAACTGGCTATTAATTGAGAGGGATCGATAAGACCGCTGGCCAACAGCGGAATAAAACCCAGCTGGACTGAAGTAGGATAACATCCCGGACATGCGATCAACTGTGCACCGGCTATCTGCTGCCGATTTATCTCGGGCAAACCGTACACGGCTGAAGATAACAGGTCCGGACTCGCATGCGGCTCGCCATACCACTGGGACCAGAGCTGAGCGTCGCGAATTCGATAATCTGCAGATAGGTCGATAATCCGAGTTCCCCCGCTTAGTAGTTCAGGCACAAGATGCATGGCGACATTGTGCGGTGTGGCAAAGAAAACGACATCGCAAGCCTCCAGTTGCTTGACATCCGGGGCACTGAAAGCCAAGTCGTAGTGTCCGCGCAGACTTGGAAACATCTCGTCCACGCGACGTCCACACTCCGCGCGGGAGGTGATAAGAATTACGTCTGTTTTCTCGTGCAGAGCCAACAGGCGCAGGAGCTCTACGCCCGTATATCCGGTGCCACCAACAATACCAACCTTAACCATTACTCATTCCCATTACAGTAAATCGATTCCCACCGCAAAAATACGTGAAAACTACGGCGGCCGCATAGTATAAAAGCAATAGACGGCGAGAAACTGTTAATATTGTCCTTTTAGGCATCCTTGTGGATACAATTTGCAACGCTTGTTGGACAAATATCGCCGCACCCTGACAAACCAAGGGTCCATTTTATCCTATGCGATTTTGGGTATCGTGGGTGGCGTGGCCTCGGGCCTCATTGTGCTCGCATTTGAAAGAGCTATCCGCGAGCTCGCAGCGGTGTGGGGAGTAGGCGGCAACGGCGAGAGCTTCGAAGCCCTGCCCATGTGGGCGATATTTGCGCTGCCTGCTGGTGGCGCTCTAATTTTAGGCCTGGTTCTGTCAGCGATAAAACCAGAGGATCGAGAAACTGGAATTATCCACGTGATCAGTCGTATGGATTCCCACTATGGCGTGTTATCTCTCAAAAACGCACTCGTACAATTTATAGGCGGCGCCTTTGCGCTGGCCACAGGGCAGTCCGGAGGTCGGGAAGGTCCCGGCGTACATCTGGGCGCCGCCATTAACAGCAAATTAGGACAGTGGCTGGGTTTGCCCAACAACAGTCTGCGGGTATTGATCGCCTGCGGCACGGCCGGAGGAATTGCAGCCGCCTTCAACACGCCATTAGCCGGTGTCATATTTGCCATGGAGGTCATCATTGCCGAGTACACCGTGGTAGGTTTTATCCCGATTATCCTCGCAGCAGTATCAGCTTCAGCAGTCAGTCGGACTCTATCCAGCGGTTCAATGTTGTTCATGATCCCCGATGTGGCACTCAATTCCCTATGGGAAATTCCTTTCATTATTTTACTGGGAATTTGCTGCGGTTTTGCAATAACCGCTTTTATCACTATCAGCAAACTGTCGGCTAGAGTGCTTCACTGGCCAATTGCTATTCGTTTTAGCCTCGCTGGAGCTCTAACTGGAGGACTGGGCGTGCTGGCTCCGGAAATTCTGGGTATTGGTTACGATACTTTAAACCTTGTATTGCACGAAGAACTGGCTATTGGCCTGCTGCTAACCATTGCGGTCTGCAAAATCGTGGCAACCAGCTTTAGCTCCGGCGTTGGCATGCCTATTGGAGTGATAGGCCCAAGCTTAATTATCGGCGCGTGTGTGGGCGGCATACTCGGTCTATTGGGCCAATTGATCGTGCCGGATTTAGCCTCGGATTACACGCTCTATATCGTACTGGGTATGGCGGCAGCGATGGGCGCAATTCTCAATGCGCCCCTTGCCGCCATTTTGGCAGTAATTGAACTGACACAATCTGTCAATATCGCCATGCCAGCCCTTCTGGCGATTGTAGCCGCCACCTTGACCAATACCGGCATATTCCATCAACGCTCAGCTCACCAAACAGTGCTCAAACAACTGCAGCGCCTAGTGCCTAACGATCCAGTAAACCAACTCTTGCATCGAACAGACGTAAGTTCCAATATGGAAATCAGCGTGGTGAAAATCCCACTACTTCTCTTACGCTCCACCGCCCAGCCCCTTTTGATGGCCACACCGACATGGTGCCTGATTGAGCGAGATACCGACCCGCTCTATCTCATCAGAGGCCGGGAATTGGTTCAGTGGCTAAACGACAACCCAGCCGGCGACGACGAAGTTGCAGATCTCACCGAGGCCAACATACGGCGCTGGTCCATTTCCGACGTGCCAATTCAGGCCACACTCCGTCAGACCATGGACAGCATGCGCTCCAGTACAGCAGAAGCGGCCTGCATTTACGGTAGAAATTCCGAGGGTAAACGGGTTTTGCAAGGTATAGTAACCCGAGAAACCATCGAAACATTTTCACTGGCTGGACTTCACAACTAGCACCATGGGTTACTTTTCAGGAACACTACATGCTCTGGCTTAAAGCCTTCCATATTATTTTTGTCGTATGTTGGTTTGCCGGTTTATTTTACCTGCCGCGCATTTTTGTGTACTACGCGGCCAATGAGCACCCCCAGTCCCGCGAACAATTGGCCATCATGGCAAGACGGCTCTACCGTTTTGTCACGCCCTTTATGTTTATCGCTATTGCCTTGGGCCTAGCCATGATGAGCACCAATTGGGACTATTATCTTCAGGCGAGATGGCTGTGGGTAAAGCTGGCCGGTGTGGCATTTTTAGTGGTTTATCATTTTCAGTGCGGGCGATATGTCACACGTATTAACAATCACCAGGACTCACACAGTCACGTGTTTTACCGTTTTTTTAACGAAGTACCAGTAATATTCCTATTTCTCATTGTTATTCTGGCAGTACTAAAGCCTTTTTGACGATTCCATACTACCTCCCGACTTGTAATGAGCAGACATTAATGCCCAGTTCTAAAGAATTATTTGACCGCGCCAATAAGACTATTCCCGGTGGCGTAAACTCTCCGGTTCGCGCTTTTAAAGCTGTCGGGGGAACGCCCGTTTTCGTCGATCACGCAGACGGCGCCTACTTGTTCGATACGCACGGCAAGCGTTATATAGATTATGTACTGTCCTGGGGGCCCATGATAATGGGGCACAATCACCCCACTGTACGAGAAGCTGTTATCAAGGCGAGCGAAAAGGGCCTTAGCTTTGGAGCACCCACAGAACTTGAGACACAACTGGCGGAGCGCATTTGCGGGATAATGCCCGGCATGGACATGGTGCGCATGGTTAACTCCGGCACAGAGGCCACCATGAGCGCGATTAGGCTCGCGCGCGGTTACACCGGCCGCGATACCATTGTAAAGTTTGAAGGTTGCTACCACGGACACTCTGACTCACTGCTCATTAAAGCCGGTTCTGGTGCATTAACAATGGGGGTTCCAAGTTCGCCCGGAGTGCCCGAAGCCTTGGCCAAGCACACCATGACCCTGACCTATAATGACCCTGAGGGTGTGCGCAGAGCCTTCGCTGAATACGGTGACAGCATCGCCTGCATCATCGTGGAACCCGTCGCGGGTAACATGAATTGCATCCCACCTGCCCCCGGTTTTCTGGAGACCCTGCGAGAGGTTTGTAACCAAAGCGGTGCAGTGTTGATACTGGATGAAGTAATGACGGGGTTTCGCTTTGGCTTGGCAGGAGCTCAGGGGCACTACAATATAGAAGCAGACCTCACGACACTGGGTAAAGTCATAGGCGGCGGTATGCCGGTGGGAGCCTTTGGCGGCAAGCGTGAAATCATGCAGCAGATAGCGCCAATTGGGCCGGTCTACCAGGCGGGAACTCTGTCGGGCAACCCCATTGCCATGAGTGCGGGCCTCGCCACTCTGGATATTATATCCCAGCCCGGTTTCTATGAGCCCCTGTTCGCTCGCACCGCTGCGTTATGCGCTGGCTTGCGTAAAGCCGCAGCGGGGGCGGGAATCGCCTTTACCACCAATCACACCGGCACTATGTTCGGTGGCTTTTTCACCGAGGCCTCAAGCGTCAGCAATTACGAGCAGGTCATGGCTTGCGACACAGAGCGCTTTAATCACTTTTTCCACGCCATGCTGGAAGCGGGCATCTATCTCGCTCCAGCCGCCTATGAAGCAGGGTTTATGTCCAGCGCACACTCCGATGATGACATTGAACAGACCGTCGCTGCGGCAGCAGCTGCGTTTGCCAAACTCTAGAGGGGAACATCACTATGGGATTTACTTCACAGCGCAGCCCTTTTCCACAGACGCGCATGCGCAGATTGCGAGCTAATGACTTTTCTCGACGCATGGTAAGAGAGTCTTCGCTGTCACCGTCAGATTTTATTTACCCGGTTTTCATTCTGCCAGGCAGCGGTCAGCGAGAGTCAATTCCATCGATGCCGGGTATCGAGCGACTGAGCGTCGACTTACTGATCGACCAGGCAAAAGAAATATTTTCGCTGGGTATTCCCGCGATTGCGCTGTTCCCTGTGGTAGACGCTACCTTGAAAAGTCTCGGTGCCGATGAAGCCTGGAATAAAGACGGACTTGTACAACGCGCAGTACGCGAACTCAAGGATGCCATACCAGAGCTTGGCGTCGTCACCGACGTGGCCCTGGACCCTTACACAACCCACGGGCAAGATGGCATTATCGACAGCAGCGGTTACGTCCTCAATGATGTCACCTCCCGGGTTCTGGTTAAGCAGGCACTCTCCCACGCCAAGGCCGGCGCCGACGTGGTGGCCCCCTCCGATATGATGGACGGCCGTATTGGCGCTATTCGCACAGAATTGGAAGCTGGCAGCTTTCACAACACTCTAATTATGGCCTACTCTGCCAAGTACGCCTCGGCCTACTACGGCCCGTTCCGCGACGCTGTAGGCTCCTCGGGAAATATCAAGGGTGGAAATAAGTTCAGCTATCAAATGGACCCGGCCAATAGCGACGAAGCATTGCATGAATGCGCCCTGGACCTCTCAGAAGGCGCAGATATGATCATGGTCAAGCCCGGCATGCCCTACCTCGATATTGTGCGCAGGGTAAAGGACGAACTCAAAGCCCCTACCTTCGCCTACCAGGTAAGTGGTGAATACGCTATGCACATGGCAGCGTTTCAGCAGGGCTGGCTAGACCACGACTCGGTAATGCTAGAGTCACTGCTGGCGTTTAAGCGTGCGGGTTGCGACGGTATTCTCACCTATTTCGCCGTGTCGGCCGCCAAAGCGCTGCAATAGGCGCGGTAGATGCCCAACATACCGGCCATTGTCCACAGTGTTTTAATTGCCGCATTATTGTTTGGCAACCCAGCTCGGGCCGAGTGCGGGTGTCTGTGGGAGGGTTCTTTCAGTGAAGTACACGCTGGCGCCAGCATTGTGCTTAGCGGCACAGTCATAGCCGGCAAAGGCAACTCAATCGACCTGCACGTAGACGAACTAATGCGAGGGACAGAGGGCTTACCCGCAATAAGAGTATGGTTAAAAGACGGGGATTACTGCCGACCCGAGGCCTTACTATTTCCCAACAACAGCCATTGGGTTATGGCATTACATCGCATAGAAGATCAAGTTCCCGGCGGGTTTAATCCCGGCACACCGAATATCAGCTATGGCCGCAAGGGAGACTATAGCCTGTCAAGCTGCGGTGGATACTGGTTACAACGCAGCGAACAATGGGTAAGCGGAAATTTAGTCAACGCGCCACGGTGGGTGCGCGAACCGAAGATGACTCCGGTGTTAGTCGAGGTAGTCTCAGCTTTTGTGCGTGGTGAAGTGAGCGCTGACGCTCTGGTAGAAGCTAGTAAGATAGACCCGGGGCTGCGTGAATTGATGAACGATACCAAGGCATTTTTGCGGGAATAAGCAGCAGCAAGGTATGTTTGATATAAACCCAGCGGAAGTAATCAGGGACCGGTAAACCAGATCCTGGTTACTGGGTTCATTTCTCTACGAGACCTAATAGTTCATCCAGCATATTCAAAGACAAACCCCAGATTCTCCTGCCCTCATAGAAGTAGCAGGGCAAAGAAAGATTTATACCCTTGAGGCGCCACTCCATCTGTTCGCGGTTAGAGCTTTCTAGCAAAAACTCCAGAGGTATCCAGACAACTTCTGCAACCTCATAGTTAGGCGTAAAAACCACGTCTCTGTTCAGCCGAAAAACAAAAGGGGTCACAGCCATTCCGAGCCCTCTAATCCGGCTCATGGCATTAATTTCGGATAGTCGGCCGATGCATGTATCTTCCGGGAGAAGGCTTAAACCGATTTCTTCCTCTGTCTCGCGCAGGGCGCAGGCAAAACCATTAGCATCTACGGGGTCTTTTCGACCCCCCGGAAAAGCCATGTGACCGGACCAGGGATCGCCCTCGCGCTCAGCGCGTTTGATCATTAGAATGTGCAGCTCTCCATCGCGCACCTGAAGTATCAGGGCGACGGCCGAACGCTTCATCAACGGGCGCAATAACTTTTTGCCCGGACGATGGGAAGAAAGTTTGGATTGAATGAGCTGTAGTAGTGATATCGACACGAAGTACAGTGTAACCGAAAACAAAATACAGGATTGAACTACACCGTGCCAGAAACCGACAAACAATCAACCAACAGCTCAGCCCTACTCACACTGCAGCAGGTCAACCTCAGTTATCGAGCAATGCCTGTATTACAGAACATAAATTGGTCGATCCGCTCGGGACAGCAATGGGCTTGCCTGGGCCCCAATGGAGCGGGAAAAACTAGCCTGGCCAATGTAATTACCGGGCAGGCCAGTCACGCATCGGGAGAGATTGTTCGCGCAGGTCATCTAGCAGATCAAGGCGTGGCCTACGTATGTTTCGAACAACAGAAGGCCCTTTGCGATCGCGACAAAAAACGGGATGACTCGGAATTTCGAGCCGATGCCTCTGACCCGGGAACGCGCATCGTCGATGTAATACTAGAGGGAAAAACTCCCACAGCGCTATTTGATCACTGGGTAGAACGATTAAATATCGGGCATATTCTACAGCGGGGACTGCGCTTCGTTTCAACCGGAGAAATGCGTAAAACTCTCTTAATTAAAGCCATTCTCAGTAACCCCGCACTCCTGATACTAGACAACCCACTGGATGGACTGGACATCTCCAGTCAAGTCGAGCTCAGGGAAATCATCGATGAATTACTACACTCTGAAATTTCACTATTATTATTGTGTCGACAAATAGAAGACATCCCCGTAGCAGTGAGCAATATTCTGGTTCTCGATCAAGGGAAGGCGCTTGCCATGGGGGCTAGGCAGGACATCTTGAATAATGAGCACGTTCAGGCACTGATGAACCCACCCTTGGCGGAGTTCGCGGATCTACCCCCTCGCGCACCCAGAACCTACCAACTTCCCGAGCAGCAAGTGCCGCTTATCATGCTGTGCAATGTATCGGTAAGTTACGACGACATACAGGTTTTAAATGAAGTGGACTGGACTTTTTCGCGCACACAGCACTGCTGCGTTTCGGGGCCAAACGGCTGCGGAAAGACCACTCTGCTTAACCTGATAACCGGAGACAACCATAAAGCCTATGGCCAGGACATTACACTGTTTGGCATCCGGCGGGGCAGCGGCGAAAGCGTCTGGGACATAAAACAAAAATACGGCCAACTAGACACGCAATTGCACCTGAACTATGTGCGCGGCATGCGCGTAGTCGAAGTAGTCGTGTCAGGGTTCTTTGACACAATCGGCTTGTATGACGACTGGGGAGATGCGCAGCGCGCCATCGCGGAGCAGTGGCTGGCAGCACTGGGCTTGGCACCGTACACGATGGACAGTTTCGATGGCCTGAGCTTCGGCATTCAACGCATGGTCTTACTAGCCAGGGCGATGGTGAAGTCACCCATCATCCTGCTGTTGGACGAACCCACCCTGGGACTGGATGGGCACCACCGAAAATTAATCTTGCGCGCCATAGACCATATAGCGGCCGAGTCGGACACCCAGATTATTTTCGTCAGCCACTGCGCGGCGGACATGCCCGCCTGCATCAACCAACGCCTGAGTTTTGAGCCTGCGGAGCGAGGGTTTTCAATTACCGTACAAGAATCGTGAGCTGCAAAAAAAAGCTCACTCACACGCGGCATTGGCTACACCTGGCGCAACCCAGCCATCACCTCCCACGTCGACAAATAGTGGGTTAGTAAAGGCAAAGGCCGGTGTGCCGCTTTCGCCAATATTGCCATCGATAAGTTCATCAACAGTGGTGTTACCCGCCCTGTTCAAACTGGCAGGCAAAACTGGAAACAATGGCTCAGAGACGCCATCACTGCCACGGGCGATAGCCACTATCCAGGTATCGGCGGTCAATTCTGGCAATGTTAACGTGGCGCTGATCTCATAGCGTGAGGCACCCATAACCGCTTCATCGACGACTACTTCCACACTACTCCATCCATCATCACCCATGCGAATACTGACGCTGGGGCAAATTGAGTAACGCGCTGCCTCGGTCTGCGCGGTGGTCTTTTCAGGTTGATTGTTAATGTAAAACTCAATTGTATCGACCTGGGCCCAGCTCGGCGTTTGCACCGAAACGCGCAACTGGACATCACTTCCAACGTCGACAGGCAGGGAGGTACTATCGATAAAACGCAGCCCCGCATGCCTCAATTGCCCTTCAAAACTGCCCTGGGCATCAAGCAGCAAAAAGGGAGCATTAGTGCCAATAGTCTTACCATTGCGCACACTTGTGGCTAACTGCTCTGCACCTTGCGACAATTCCAGGCCGCCCTTAATATCGCTGGCGATAAGATTACGCGCCGATATACGCGTAAAACGCCTGTCGTGAGAGTCAGAATTGGCAATGCCGACACGAACGATTCCCTGATTAATCAGGTTGAACCAATCGCCAGCGTTTTGTTGCAAAAATTCCTTGAAAATACCATCCCGGCCATTGGTGCCTATCCACACTTCCAGAGCATCAAAGTGATCAGAAAATAAATTGTTCAATTGCGGATCGAGGCGGCGGGACACAGGGTCTGCCATCGATTGCGGAGGCGTCAGCCCCGTATCAATGGATAACCCCTCACTACCAAAATGGGAGGCAATATGGTTAATCTGTACCAGATTGTCTTTTGGATCGGCATGCAAACCATCGATAATTTCCTCGGGTGAGAGAACATAACTACTATATTCTGGAAAATCCATACCTGGCTCTGCGCGGCGCCCCCAATCCAGCGAACCTCCCCCCAACTGCTCGGGATCGACAGTCACCGGCCAACTGTTAAAATGACCGTAGTCGAAAGTGGTGGTTTCACTGCTCGAAGCGGTACCGATTAAATCGCCTACGCCCATAGCGCTCAGGGTGCCGGTAAAGTCTACCCGCACGCCATGATCAGATGGTGTAAAAAAGTCCATACCCTCAGCAAGGTAAACTGCAACACGCTCCTCACGAGTGACTTCGGCATCTGGACTGTCGATCGAGTGAACGTGAAAATCTCCATGAACAAAACCTTCACTCTCTACAATTCGTACTATTTCACCCTGAACGGTGGTGGTTTTTCCACCGACAATAGTTATCCTCTTTTTGAATACGGAATAGCGCGGCCCTCTAGATAAAACCAACTGGTAGTCACCGGGCTCAATATTAATCGTGCCACTGTCCCCTTGCCGATCTATAAATTCAGCCATTGCGACACCGAAGGGCAAACGGTCAGCCCCGGTGTCACCGAAAATACCCGCCTGCCCAAACTGGACGTTGTTAGACGGTTGCGGGCTGGGATCAAAACCCACTAACTGCAGTTTGGCAGCACCGGGGCCAGTTTCGTCCACTACCGTTACCTGCAATTTCCCAGTCTGGGAGAAATCAATATCAACGCTGCTCGTCTCATTAACAGCCACAGTAATTTCACCGGGTTGCGCGGCGGGAAAAAGATAACCCTCCTTATTTGCCCTAACAGTATAGTCGCCGGGAGGAAGGCTCATACGAAACTCGCCCGCTGCATTACTTGGGCTGTGTCCGGCCATAAACAAAGTTGGAGGACTCGTCGTGGCATTGATTATCTGATACACCGCTACCTGTGCTCCTAAAAGGGGTTCACCACCACTAGTGACAGTTCCTGACAAAACGCCTGTCTCAATTCCAAATATTTGATTCCGGATGTCGGCTATGCTGGAAACAGAGCCATCACCTACTGCAAAGTAAGTTCGTATTGCTAGCTCACCTTTCGCGGGGATATCGAAGTTTGGCTCACCATTACCCAACAGCAGATCGAAGACACTCTGACCCAAAATGAGTACATTCACACCACTTGTACTGAAACTGGTAGTGCCTGACACCTCATGAATCAAGCCATAGGACACACCCTGTGCACCGTCGACGCCAGCAAAAGCCAGATAGTTGCATTGATCGCACTGACCATTTTCCGCACTGTCGCATGACACTGTTTTTTCGGCTGGACAAGCCGGCGTAATTTGCGGTTCCCCAAACCCGACCATAGGTTGAAATGCCTCAACCTGGCCCGACCCGTTAAGGTATTCGGTCAAATACAATACCAGGGGTTCGACACTCGAGTTACTCAAAACAGTATCTATCGTGACGTAAGAATCACCCTCGGCAAGGCTGTAACAGGTTTCGATCTCCACAGGCAGATCCCGGTCGTCCGCGCTGTCGGGGAACTGGAAACCAAGTCCGCGAATACTGGAGCTAGCATTAATAAAATCCAGCAAATCGTCAGGACCACGTGCACAAACTACGGCGGGTTCGCCATCACTTCCATCGTTGCTTATCTCAACTTCTGTATAATTCGGCGTATTCTCAATATTGACGCCAAGAACAAACTCTTCAAGGTGGTCGGGGTTGAAGCTGCCGTCAGAATTCTTCGCACTCGCGTCGATAATATTGCCGCCATAAGTGCCTATGCCCAGCCAGCGACGGCCCGGGCGTTGCACAACGACACGGATCAAATCATTTTCCAGAACAAAGTCTCCGTTACGTCCTCGCGCCAGCGGCCCACCCAGCAAGTCATCATTATTACTGGCAATGATTGCAAAAGCAGCTGGCTCAGGATCTACGGGGGTCACTTCCGGCGGATTATTATTGTTGTTATTGCCGCTGCACGCTGTAAAAAAAATGGCTAACGCAAGTAGAACCGCGACTCTGGCTGACCCTATAGTTTTTTTCATAACCACCCCCTGAACTGTTTTTTAACTGTGTTTGATCAATCAAAGTGTAGACTATGGCAACGAACCCTAGCTCGCAGCTCAGGGTGTATAAGCCCTCAGTGCATCACACTGCGCCTTATCGCTACAGTAAAGCATGCCGCGCTGCGCAGCAGCATTCGCCATCGCAGTATCGCCTTTTAATGAATATGTTTTCACCAGGGCCAGATAGATTTCGCCGCTATCCGAGTCAATTCGCAGGGCGCGCTCAAGCAGCGCAAGGGCTTGCTCGTAATTTCCTGAATCTAATTGCGCGCCGGCCTTGTCCATCAAGTTTTGAGCGGCACTATTGACCGCACGCCGCTCCAAAGAGAACGGTTGGGCGGAAGTGGGCGCCGCAGTCTCTGGGGCACCCTCCTGTCTTCTTTCCACTGGCGTCGGGCCACTATCGGGAAGGGTGCCACAGGCTCCCAACAACAGGGTCATACACAGGCCGACGCCTTTTCCAATAGTGTGCAACATATATCGCGAGCCTCTTATCTTTTAAAACTTTTTTTATTATTCTCGACCGAACAACGACTGAAACCAATCAACAATACCAGCGGATTTCCTGGCAGTACAGCCGGTGCTCTCGCGTGGCTGAGAACCTGCAATAAACGGCAGCATGCGCGCATTCGGGCAGCCCTCACCAGTGAGCCGACCTGTACCGTTGTTGATCCATGAGGTCTCGATACCGTCGGGCATGCGATAACTCAGGGAACGTTTACTCGATCTAGCCATGAAGTGCGCCCACACTTTGAGCGCACCGCTGCTACCAGTGAGGTGTGTGCTATCGTTATTGTCGTATCCAATCCACGAAACTGCCAGTAGATCGCCACTGAACCCGGCAAACCAGGAATCGCGGCCATCGTTAGTCGTGCCGGTTTTACCTGCCACATCAAATGACTTATCTAATTCTCCATACACGCCACGCCCTGTGCCTTCGCGCACCACTTCGCGCATGGCATAGTGCAGCAAGTGAACGGCCTGTAGGCTAACGGTGCGATCATATTCGAGCGGATAGCGCCGCAGGGGCTCTCCGTGGGCATCCACTATATCGCGGATACTGCGCAGGGGAATTTCGAAGCCTCCGGCGGCAATCGTCTGGTACATGGCGGTCATATCCATAGGAGAGTACTCTCCCGCTCCCAGCGTGACAGCTGGAACCCGGGGAATGTCAGCCTTGATACCCAGTCGATGCAACATATCTACGATGACATCCAGACCCAGCTCCATCCCCAGTCTAGCCGTAGCCAGGTTGTAGGACTTGGCCAGCGCTTTGTGCAGTAACACGGAGCCATGCGATACCCGGTCGAAGTTTCGCGGCTGCCACGACTGCCCGCCGGAGTCGGTAACATGAACTGGACTGTCGCTAATGGGAGTCGCCAGCGTGTATTTTTTGGGTTGCTCCAATGCCGCCAAATAAACTGCCGGTTTTAACAGAGAGCCTGCCGGGCGCCGAGCATCCAGCGCGCGGTTGAATCCGGCGTAGCTGGCTTTTCTGCCGCCAACCAAAGCCGCCACCTCCCCCGTGTCAAAGCGCGTTACTACGGTAGCGGTCTGCAAATTGCCCGCGGGGTCCAGCTGCTGCATTACCGTTTTACTGCTCTTCTCCAACTGGTTTTGCAGGAGCGGGTCAAAACCGGTAAAAATACTCAGGCCGAGGCTGTTCAGGTCTTCCTCACGATACTCCAGGCGCAGTTGCCTGCGCACCAGATCGAGATAAGCCGGATACGAATCTCTGGCTCGATCGCGCGGATTTAGCCCCAGAGGCATAGCATGGGCAATCATTGCATGCTGTTGCGAGATAACTCCCTGCTCAACCATCAAAGCCAAAACCACTTCGCGGCGAGCTCTGGCTCGCTCGGGGTTGCGTTTCGGGTTATACAGCGAGGGCCCCTTTATCATTCCTATCAGCAGGGCTTGCTGGTGCAAACCCAGTTGATCGAGAGGCGTATCGAAATAATGTCTGGCGGCTAGAGCAAAGCCGTGGATCGCTCGCGGCCCTTCCTGCCCCAGATATATCTCATTAATGTAACTTTCAAGAATCTGCTCCTTGCTGTAATGAATTTCAAGAAGCACCGCCATCACGACTTCGGTTAGTTTGCGAGCGAGTGTGCGCTCAGGCGTTAGATAATAATTTTTGACCAGCTGCTGGGTGATGGTGCTGCCGCCGGAAACCACATGCCCCGAACGCAAATTGCTGAATGCGGCGCGCGCTATACCTCTAATTGAAAAACCCCAGTGGTGAAAAAAATTACGGTCTTCTACAGCCAGTAGACCTTCTCGCAATGTTTCGGGAACGTCACTCAAGCGCGCCAATACCCGGTCTTCTCCATGCGAGGGATAGATGCCGCCAATTTGCAGCGGATCCAGACGCATCAGATCGATATCTCGGGCCCCACTGGTGAGCGACGCAACCCGTCCGTCTGCAACTTTTACTCGCACATTCCTCGCAGGTTCCCGCTCATTGGGAAAATCAAAGCCCCGCGTGTAGACGTAGAAACTGCCTTTATACTGGGAAACATCGCCAGGATTTCGAACCTGGGTCTTGGAGCGATACCCCAGAGATTTTAGCTCAAGGGCCAACTCCGACTCATCAATATCGGCACCAACATATAGTTCGAGCGGCCTCGCATACACCTTGGCAGGCAGCTCCCACATTTTATCGGTAAACGTGGCGGTGACTTTTGCGTCGAGGTAAATCACGGCGATTGCAGCTGCAATCAGTGCAACCGCACACAGTTTCAGCATCAGTTTTGCAATAAAAGGAGTCTTTTTCTTTTTCGCTCTAGAGCGCTTTTTGGTCATAGCGGGGAGTGTACAACACTCGCGCTTTCAATTGCCCTGCGGATAGGGATAATAGCCGTCAGATTCTACGGAGATTGATTTAGAGATGAAAAAATACAAAGTTTATGGCGTTGGTGCAGCGCTGGTGGATACCGAGATCAAGGTGGAGGATTCTGACCTGGACACCATGGGCGTCGAAAAAGGGTTGATGACTCTCGTGGACGAGAATCGACAAAACGAATTATTGGCGCACCTTCAAGGCCACCTTGTAACCGCCAAGCACGCCAGCGGCGGCAGCGGCGGCAACTCGATGATAGCCATAGCCTATTTTGGCGGGCCTACATTTATGTCCTGCAAGGTTGCCGATGACACGGACGGCGATATTTATCTGGCCGATCTTGAGGCCGCTGGTGTTACCCACGGCCTGACTGGAGTGCGTGATGTCGGCACTACCGGAAAGTGTCTGGTTATGATCTCCCCGGATGCCGAGCGCAGCATGAATACTTTTTTGAGTATCAGCGAAACGCTGTCGGTTGAACAGGTGGATGCGCCAGCCATTGCTGATTCTGAGTTTGTGTATCTGGAGGGCTACCTTGTGACATCGCCGACGGGCCTCCAAGCTGCGATAAAAACTCGGGAAATCGCCCAATCAAACGGTGTAAAAACTGCTCTGAGCTTTTCCGACCCCGGTATGGTCGAGTTCTTTCGCGAGGGAATGGCGGCCATTATTGGCGATCAATTGGATCTCATTTTTGCCAACGAGGCCGAGGCCAAAGTCTGGGCCCAAACCGAAGATCTTGACGAGGCCGTTGAGAAACTCAAGTTGGTAGCAAAGAGTTTCGCCATCACTCTTGGCGCCGAAGGCGCGCTAACCTATGACGGCAGTGAACTGGTGAAAATACCGCCCCACAAAGTAGAAGCCGTAGATACCAACGGTGCGGGCGACATGTTCGCTGGTGCATTTATGTATGCGATCACCCGGGGGGAGGACTACGCCACGGCTGGCCGCTTCGCCAGCCTTGCGGCCGGAAATGTGGTAGCCAAATTTGGTCCGCGCCTTCCCGCTGCAGATCATGCGGCCTTGCGCAGAGCGTTTTTTGGTGACTAAAACAGGGTGATTTGCTTATCCACCAGGGTGCGAAATGAGGTGCCGACAAAACCCAGGATGCCATCGGCAACAGGCTCCAGTTGGCGGTCAACATAGTGCTGATAATCCAACGCAGCCAGGCGTTTTTCCAGCGGCTCTGCACCGCTGGTTGTAATGACGTATTCCACCCAGCTACCGCGGCTGGGTATAGGCAAATCCCGACCTTCACACAACCGCGCGGCCTGCACATGAGGCGGCACATTGCGCTGATAGTCACCCAACTTACGGCGCAGGCGTTTCCGGTATACCAATAATTCGTCATGGTGTCCGGCCAGAACTTCTCGCGTGAGGCTTTTTACATAATCCTCGAAGGGTTCACCCATAAAGATCCGGCGATATAGCTCCTCCTGAAAACTTCGGGCCAAACGAGTCCAGTCGGTGCGCACATTCTCCAGCCCTTTGAATACCAGCTTGTTACCACCAACCACACCGGCGTAACGCTTCTTGCTGCCCTTATCGGAGCCGCGCACCGTGGGCATAAGAAAGCGTTGATAATGGGTCTCCAACTCAACTTCGAGCACACTGTCAAGATTGAACTCGAGCTTGAGTTGCTCTTGCCAAAATTCATTCAGGCCTTGTGCCAGCGCATTCCCTGCTGCCATGGCAGCTTCATCATCGCGGGCATCTTTAATCCATACAAACACCGAGTCGGTATCCCCGTAGATCACGCTCTGCCCCTGCCGCTCAATATAGTCGCGGCTGCGAGACAGAATATCGTGACCTCGCAGGGTTATAGAGCTGGCAAGTCGCGCATCGAAAAAACGGCAGCCCGGGCTACCCAAAACACCATAAAAAGAATTCATAATAATTTTAATGGCTTGAGACAGAGGTGAGTCACCAAGGCTTTTAGCTTCATCCCGTTTGTGCCACAACTGCTGAATAAGGTCTGGCAGAATATGCCCTTCCCGGGCATACCGCGCCTCCAGATATCCCGGCACCGTCCGTGCTTCCTCGCGTTCACCATCCCCGCGATTGACGCCCAGCGCAAGCCCAAGAGGGTCGATAAAGAAGGTGCGAATAATGCTGGGGTACAAGCTTTTAAAATCCAACACCAGCACATGCTCATACATCCCGGGCAGTGAATCCAGAACAAAGCCTCCTGGACTTGCCATATGATTCTCACTGGCAGTAGGAGCGACAAAACCACTGCGGTGCAGACGCGGTAAATAAAGATTGTCAAAGGAGGCCACTGAACCGCCCATGCGGTCAATATTGAGCCCGGTCATGTGACTGCGGGCAATAGCAAAATCAAGCAGCGCTGTCTTGGCGAAGATATCGCTTACCAGGGTACAGTCCTTTAGGTTGTAGTGTGCCAAGGCGCTTTTATCGTGCTGATAAAGCTGGCCAATTTCCCCTCCCCTATCGCTGCCGTGCAACAGCTTACCCTCGTGCAACAGCTCCCTCGATACGTTCTCAAGAGAAAAGCTTTCAAAGCGGTAAAAAGCTGCTCGCAGTAGCTCTATGCCATCGAGAATAACTCGCCCGGGAAGCTGTGCGGCCTTGCGCTGACCGTCATCATCAAGGTCGCGCCAGTGAACTTCACGTCCATCACGACCGAGGGTGAGGCGTTTTCTCGCATGCTCAGCGACTCGCTGTAAATACCAGGTATCAAAGTTCACGACGTTCCAGCCGATTAATACATCGGGGTCGTACTCCGTTATCCAGTCCAGAAAGGCCTGCAATAGTTGGGTTTGGCTGTCACAGGTCTCAACGTTATCCCCCCGCGCACCTTCGCCACACATAAACACCCTGCTGACTGTCTCTCCCATATATTGGCCATGTACTGCTATGGAGTACAGCTGCAGGCCCGCCATACTGGTCTCAATGTCGTAAGAAACCACCCGCAGCGCTGGCTTATAATACGCTGATTTTATTTTGGGGTTGTTGAGAACAATGTGCTGTCCTCTATGGCGCGGCTCCCCGGCCAGCACAGCGGAGCCTGTAATAAAACGCTCCATCAAAAAGCGCTCCGCCGGGTTAATGTCAGACTCCAACGGATCCAGCCCATTTTCACGCAGAATGTCTGCGGCGCGCCTGGCGTGGCGGTGACTTTGAAAATACACAGCGACAACCGGTCGCAGCTGAAAGTCTCTGAGTTCTAGTGGTTTGAACTCCACTCCGCTTTGACGTTGCAGCAACTCCCTTGCTGGCGCCGCTTCAGGTTCGCTCAGAAAAAAAGTACTACGCTCCCCACGAACCAGCGCACAGAGCGGGCCCTCATCGGTCGAAAACCAGAACTCGAGCTCAATTCCCGCCTGAGTATCTCGCCAGTTGCGGGTAAGGATAAAACCGGTATAAGTCTGTATTGCCAAACTTTTTCTCAATCTGTTGGCTGTGCTGGTAGTATTGAGCTTTGCACAGACGACACTCTGGCTTAAGCTATCGCCACTGATTATCTCATCTAACCTCCCGGTTTCGCACTATGCGGGGGGCAACACAAAAGGTAAGCTCATGAACAAACCTGTCATCAAGCAAGACCCCTTATATCAGCTACTGCGCAACGAAGACATCGACGAATTCAATGCACAGCGCGACAAACTCGACACATCAGAACTGCAAAGCGGCGACTATCGGGGGCGTGACTTGCGTAAGATGAACGCCGACGGCCTGGATTTCAGCAATGCCTACTTTCGCAACAGCGACTTGAGCGGTATTGACTTTCGCAATACCAATCTAGAGGGCGCCAGTCTGTTGGACTCAAAATTATCCGGCGTCTATTTTCCCAGTGAACTCAACCCGGAAGAAATCCGTCTTTCCAGAGATACCGGAATTCGTTTGCGCTACAACAAATAGTGCACCCGGGGATTGTCTCAAGGCCGGTTAACCCTGCGACAATAAATCCATCAGATCGATAATTGACGCGTTGGCGCGACTGATATAGGACGCCATCACCAGTGAGTGATTGGCCAGCAAGCCAAAACCACTGCCGTTTACAATCATGGGGGTCCACACACTATCCTGCGTGCCCTCCAGCTCACGAATAATCTGCAACAAGCTAACCTGAGCGTTTTTATCACTAAGCACATCGGCGAAATCGATCTCCGCCGCCTTCAGGAAATGAATAAGAGCCCAGGCTGCTCCTCGTGACTCGTAGAAGACATCATCAATCTCAGCCCACGGCGTTTTTACATACATTTCGGTCGCCGTGCGGGTGGATTGGGTGGCATCACCGCCACCCGCCAGATCGGTGTTAATGCGTCGCTGGCCTACGCTGGCGCTCAAGCGCTGGGACAAACTACCCAGACGCGTATTTACCGTGGCCAACCAGTAGCGCAGGTTATCTACCCTGGCGTAGAACTGGGCGTTGCGCGCCTGCTCATCTGACAGGCGTCGAAAATAGCTGCGAGTCAGCGTTAGGCCCTGCTTATATTGCGACTCGGATGAAGGTAAAATCCAGCTATCTGAATTGAAGTTGAAGCGCGGCTCGGCCAGAGCCAGGTCTTCGTCTTCGGTAGATTGAGATTGGGAGCGACTGTGCACTTCACGCAGAGCCCGGGACAGGTCGCGCACCTGCACCAATACGCCAAACTCCCAGTTGGGAATGTTGTCAAGCCAAATTCCCGGGGGAAATTTGTCGTTGTGAAGATAGCCACCGGGCTTTTCAAGCAGGGTTTCGACCGCCCCCATCAACGCAGCGGCGGTAGCAGAGCCGGTCACAGGCGTGATGTTATCTTCTGCTGCGTAACTGGCCGCCTTGTCTTGCACATTAAATTGCGACGGTGCCCAACTCCAGTACATACCCAAAAGAATCATGGATACAAAATAGAGCGCGAGAAGACTGACTGCCCACTTCACCCATCTGCCTTCGGGCAGAAAATCTGCCACGCGTTCGCGCCAGTTGGCAAATTTCTCGGTTACTGCATTCATAAGATTACCTAGTGGTGGTGTTGATTGCTGGCTGCATCGTCATCAGCTGCTGGCGCTACCTTTCGCACTGCTGCATCCACACAAAGTGGAGATGCAGACTCAAATTCCAGACATAGCTTAACCTGTTCTCCCGGCGCGGGCATCTTCTCAAGCCCCATTATCATCAAATGCATTCCGCCGGGGCCAAACTCGACGCTGTTGCCCGCAGCGACCTCAACCACGTCCACAGCTTGCATGGTCATCAAGCCATCGACGATGCCGCTACTGTGAATTTCTACCACTGCTTCCGAGTGTGAGTGTGCTCCTACTATTTTGAGAGCGCGCTGGCCCGTATTCTCAAGTGTAAGGTATGCGGCGGTATTCGCCTGCGAGGGAGGCATCGCTCGCACCCAGGCATTCTCGATAGAAGCCGACGCTGCATGCGTTTTATCCCCCGGCATGGGAACCGCATTCCCCGCTGCCGCAGCATTGAGGGTAGTGAGCGCCAGCAGCGACAGCCATTTTTTATTCCAAATATTGCTCAAGCTTGCTCCCAATTATGAAACTATCGTTGAATCCAGACGTCTTATTGCTCACCAACCAGCCGTGAAACTATGAACTTGCCTCACTATAGCATCATAAGTGCACCCCAATAAAATTGGGACAGGGCCCCGAGGCTGGTACAATCATTTACGGCCTCAACCTGGGAGTTGCGTGGCCAGGCCCCCCAGGAAAACAAAAGGATTAACATGCGCGCATTGCTCGCTGGCATACTGCTACTAACGACAAGCTTGTGTTATGCACAATCAGACCAGATCTGGGCCAACCAGAGCAATGGCCGACTATCCACGGCCAATATGGCTGTACCCGGCGCTTCCACACCTGACTTTTTACCCGTAGAAGAAGCCTACCAACTGGCGGTCGAAATTGAAGACCAACGCCATATACGAGTGTACTGGCAAATAGAAGAAGCCTATTACCTATATCAACATCGCTTCAAGTTCCAACTCGGCGATGCCAGTGGACCCGTTGATCTTAGTATCAATTTCCCCGAAGCCATCACTCACCATGATGAATACTTTGGCGAAGTTAACATTTACTACCACAACGCCGATATTTCGCTTGACCTGCAGCGCGACATAGACCTTTCTAACCCGGCCACCCTAACGCTGACGTCCCAGGGTTGTGCCGATGCGGGCCTGTGCTACCCACCACAAAAACAGCACTTTAAGCTAGATTTCGCTAACGGCAGTGTTATTGAGGAAGCGGCGCCCTCTTCGAGAAGTGGCCAACAAAAGGCCTCCAACCTGGCACAGGAGGGCGGTGATTCACTTATGTACATGATGCTTCTCGCATTTATGGGTGGAGTCATTCTCAACTTGATGCCCTGTGTGTTCCCTATTTTGTCTTTAAAACTACTCAGTTTCGCCCGCAGTAATGACAGCGACCGTCATATTCACGGCTGGGTGTACGCAGGGGGCGTAGTGTTCAGCTTTGTCGTAGTAGCAGCGATACTAATCTCACTGCAACAGGCCGGAAACGCATTGGGATGGGGCTTTCAGTTACAGTCGCCTGCCTTTGTCATCGGACTGGCCTATTTATTTGTCGCCATGGGTTTATCACTGTCAGGGCTCATCGAACTGGGCCAGGGTGCCATGGGCGTGGGTAGTGGTCTGGCCGACCGCAAGGGGCTCAGTGGCAGCTTCTTCACCGGGGTACTTGCTGTTGTGGTGGCTAGCCCCTGCACTGCGCCGTTTATGGGTACCGCCCTTGGCTTTGCCTTTACCCAGCCACCCTACGTAGCCCTGACCATATTTGCCACACTGGGAGCCGGAATGGCAGCCCCCCTGCTTCTCCTCAGTCATAGCCCAGGTGCCCGCAGATTAATGCCCAAGCCTGGGCCCTGGATGGAAACATTGAAACAACTGCTCGCGTTTCCACTTTATGTAACTGCCATCTGGTTGCTGTGGGTGGCGGGGCGACAAACTGGAGTCAATACCATGGCTATTGCGCTTTGCGGTGCGCTGCTACTGGCACTGGGTTTATGGCTGTGGCGCTTCGAGGGCTGGCGTAGAGGAGTCGCTATTGTCTGTGTCATAGGGGCGGTATTTGTTGGTACAGGCCTCCCCTTGGAGAACTCGCAGGCAAAAGCAAGTAAGCCGTGGGCAGAAGAGCAACTGAATGACGCACGCGGCTCTAACCAGGCTGTGTTTGTGAATGTAACGGCGGACTGGTGTATCACCTGCATAGTGAATGAACGCGCTGCACTGCACAATGATGAAGTAAGCGCAGCATTTAAGAAACACGGCGTGGCTTATATGGTCGCAGACTGGACCCACTACAACCCCAAAATTGGAGAATATCTGCAAAAATATGGCCGCAACGGCATTCCGTTTTACATTGTCTACCCCGCAGACCAGAGTCGAAACCCGATCATTTTGCCCCAGATACTCACAACATCCGTGGTTCTCAAAGCCCTCGCCAGTGCAAGTGGCAGCTCCATGGCGCAGTAATTACCCTCTGGCATGACGCACAAAAACGGCTAACTTCTTCAAATTAGCGCAAAGATGCCGATAAAATCCACAAAATATGCAAACTCATAGACACGGCAATCAAATTGCGGCAGTATGGCGGCCATGGCAACTATATTGGTACTACACGGCCCCAACCTGAACCTTCTCGGTGAGCGCGAACCGGACGTGTACGGCAGCACCACTCTTGGGGACATCAACCGCTCATTGGAGCAAACTGCCCAGGAGCAGGGTCACCACTTACTCAGCATGCAAAGCAACGCAGAATATGAACTGGTAGAGCGAATCCAGGACGCCAGGCACGAAGGGGTCAACTTTATTTTGATCAATCCGGCGGCATTTACCCATACCAGTGTCGCTATAAGGGACGCTCTGACGGCGGTCGACATTCCCTTTATTGAAATTCATCTTTCTAATGTTCATGCCAGAGAAGCATTTCGCCAACAATCTTATTTTTCTGACATTGCCCAGGGCGTGATATGCGGTCTGGGTGCCCAGGGTTATCAGCTGGGATTGCAAGCCGCATTTAAAATGCTTGAGCATCAATAAACTAATTAGTAAAACACTCGAAAGGCAAGGGAGAGCGTTATGGACATTCGCAAGGTAAAAAAACTGATTGAATTGCTGGAAGAGTCCAATATTGACGAAATCGAAATAAAGGAAGGCGAGGAATCTGTGCGCATCACCCGCAATAGCGGCGCGCAGAACATGATGATGCCCTCTTATCCTAGCGCGCCCGCTCAGGCTCCAGCTCCCGCAGCACCCGTGGAGATGGCACCGGCAGCTGAGCAGGCAGCTACCACCAGAGGCCATGTCGTAAAGTCGCCGATGGTGGGTACTTTTTACGCATCCCCCTCGCCTACTTCCGCCGTATTTATCGAAGTCGGCCAGTCGGTCAAGGTTGGCGATGTCATATGCATTGTTGAAGCCATGAAAATGATGAACCAGATCGAATCCGATAAGGCCGGAACTGTTGAAGCCATTCTGGCGGAAAACGGAGAGCCGGTAGAATTCGACCAACCCCTGGTCAGCATCGTTTAAAGAGGAGCTCACCATGGCCAAACTGGAAAAGGTCCTTATTGCAAACCGCGGGGAAATAGCCCTGCGCATTTTGCGCGCCTGTAAGGAGCTCGATATCGGCACAGTTGCGGTGCATTCCACTGCAGACGCTGAGCTAATGCACGTACGCCTGGCTGACGAGGCCGTCTGTATCGGCCCACCCTCATCGACTGAAAGCTATCTGAACGTTCCAGCCATTATCAGTGCCGCAGAGGTAACCAACGCCAGCGCTATTCATCCGGGCTATGGCTTCCTTGCTGAGAATGCCGACTTTGCCGATCAGGTCGAAAAAAGCGGCTTCGTGTTCGTTGGCCCCCGCGCTGACACCATACGACTCATGGGCGACAAGGTCTCGGCGATCCAAGCAATGAAAAAAGCCGGGGTACCAACCGTACCGGGCTCTGATGGAGCACTGACCGACGACACTGAACGCACTTTGAAAATTGCCCGCGATATTGGCTACCCCATTATCATCAAAGCGGCTGCAGGCGGCGGCGGGCGAGGCATGCGTGTCGTGCACAACGAAGCGGCCCTGCTCAACTCCGTGCAGGTTACCCAGACTGAGGCAGCCTCCTTCTTTGGCAGCGGCGTTGTATACCTTGAAAAATTCCTACAGAAACCCCGCCACGTTGAAGTGCAGGTTCTCGCAGACGGCCAGGGAAACGCCATTCATCTGGGCGATCGGGACTGTTCACTGCAGCGCCGTCACCAGAAAGTTCTAGAAGAGGCCCCCGCTCCGGGAATTCCAGACGACATACGTAATGCCGTGGCCAAAAGTTGCGTCGACGCCTGCATCGATATTGGCTATCGCGGCGCAGGTACCTTCGAATTTCTGTACGAGGACGGCGGCTTCTATTTTATTGAGATGAACACCCGCGTGCAGGTGGAACATCCAGTTTCCGAAATGGTTACCGGCGTGGACATCGTCAAGGAGCAATTGCGGATTGCCAGCGGCATGCCACTCTCTTTTTCGCAAAAGGACATCACCATCAGGGGGCATTCCTTCGAGTGTCGTATCAATGCTGAAGATCCCCGAACATTTTACCCCTCACCGGGTAAAATTAAGTTCTACCATGCCCCGGGAGGCCCAGGTATTCGGGTCGACTCCCACCTGTACGACGATTACACCGTGCCACCGTTCTACGACTCCCTTATCGCCAAAATAATCAGTTACGGTGAAAACCGCGACGTAGCGCTCAAGCGCATGGAACTGGCACTGGACGAACTGATCATTGAGGGCATTCGCACCAATACACCGTTACATCGCGATTTGGTGCGCGACCTGGCCTTCAAGGCGGGCGGTGTGAGCATTCACTACCTGGAAAGCAAGCTGGAAGAACGTTAGTGTATTGTAACGCACTCAGATGAGCTGGCTGCAATTACGCCTCGACACCAGGCCTGACGAACTCGAGAAGCTCGAAGGCCTCATGCTCGCCACCGGCTCCGTGGCGGTTACCATGGAAGACAACGCTGACAATGACGTGCTCGAACCCGGCGTGGGCCAAACGCCTTTATGGATGCAAACTCGGGTCACTGGCCTTTACCCTGCCGATGCCGACATGGATGCTGTATTGGCCAGGTTCCCGGCCAAACTGATGCAGTTCGCCAACGCCCGCGTAGAAATCCTTGAAGACAAAGACTGGGAACGCGAGTGGATGACGCACTACCAGCCCATGCAATTTGGACAATCGTTCTGGGTTTGCCCAAGCTGGCTGGCCCCCCCCGATCCCGACGCCACCACGCTGTTGCTTGACCCCGGTCTGGCCTTCGGTACTGGCACCCATCCCACCACAGCGCTGTGCCTGACCGAGCTGGCCAAAATGACACTGCTTAAACAGCAAGTTGTCGATTATGGCTGTGGTTCGGGAATCCTCGGAGTAGCAGCACTACTGCTAGGCGCCGTTCACGTACTGGCTATCGACAAAGATCCACAGGCACTTGTTGCGACTGTAGACAACAGTGAACGCAACGGCATTGAGCCGGCCTCGCTGGCGGTATTTCTGCCGGAGGAAGTGGACATCAAACATCACACGGGAAAAGCAGATGTTGTCATTGCTAATATTCTGGCGAGACCGTTAATCAGTTTATCAGATACATTGTTGTCTTTACTGAAGCCCGGAGGCAGCTTACTGCTGTCCGGTTTATTGGAAAAACAAGCGAGCGAATTGCGCGAGCACTACCTACCCCGGATAGAGCTCACAATCGCCGGAGAGAAGGACGGTTGGGTTTGTCTGTTGGGGTGCATGTCTCACTAAGCTGAACCACGCAAATAATTGATGCTTTTTTGCACAGTTTCGCTTCCCCAAAATATGCCTGTCGAGTATCATGTCGCCTCTTTTTTTAAGCATTCTTATAAGCCGCACTCCATGCTAAAAATTGGCCCCTACCAACTAAACAGCCGCGTGATTTTGGCCCCCATGGCCGGCGTTAGCGACCTGCCATTTCGCCGCTTATGTATGGAGTTCGGCGCGGGCCTTGCCGTAGGTGAAATGATTAGCGCCAACCCGCAGCTGCGCAACACGCGTAAGACCATGATGCGAAGCAGGCACGACGAAGAGGCCGGGGCACGTTCCGTACAAATCGCCGGAAGCGACCCTGCCCAGATGGCCGCTGCAGCACAATATAACGTTGAGCGCGGTGCACAAATTATCGACATCAATATGGGCTGTCCGGCAAAAAAAGTGTGCCGCAAGGCCGCAGGGTCGGCGCTGCTGCAAGACGAGGCCCTGGTGGCTTCAATACTAAAAGCCGTTGTCGACGCGGTAGACGTGCCGGTCACCCTTAAAATTCGCACCGGCTCAAGTCCCCAGGCCAGAAATGGACTCGCCATCGCCCACATTGCACAAGATAGTGGCATTAGTGCGCTGGCCGTACATGGACGCACACGCAGCTGCGCTTTCAGAGGTCGGGCCGAGTACGACACCATCGCAGAAATTGTGCAAGCCGTTAAAATACCGGTGTTTGCCAACGGCGACATAGCCAGCGCAGAGCAAGCCTACGCGGTAATGAGCCACACCGGTGCGGCCGCTGTTATGATTGGCCGAGCGGCCCAGGGCAGACCCTGGCTTTGCGGCCAAATAGCCGCCCGACTGGACCCCAAACTTGTATCACCCACGCCCACTGTGGACGAAAAATTCTCCATTTTACTGCGCCACATCAGGGCGCTACACGCGTTTTACGGCGATATTCTAGGCGTTCGAATTGCCAGAAAACATGTGGGCTGGTATTTGCAGCACATCAACGACAACCCTGATTTGCGCAAAGCCTTTAATGCCTTGCAGACCCAGCGGGAGCAGTTGTACGCCATCGACACCCTTTCACGACTTACACAAAACCAATTTACTGAGAACGAGGTACTAGCAGCATGACAAGGGCTGAATCCCTGGATGCGTCCGGAATCACCGACCACCCGGCCACTGCATACGACAACACATCTGAGCCATTTGCCCACGGGCGAAGCCTTCGCGAGTCAGTGACCATCGCCGTAAGCCACTACCTGAAAGAGCTGGACGGCCAACTGGCCACCGATGTCTACGACATGGTTCTTGCCGAAGTGGAAGCGCCTTTATTGGAAGAAATTATGGCCTACACACGCAACAACCAGACCAAAGCGTCAATCATGCTAGGACTCAACCGCGGCACCCTGCGCAAAAAATTAAAGCAATACAAGCTCATTTCAAGCAAGGACTAACCCCCACACCATGGCAGACACAAATCTCGTTACAGTTAACCGGGCGCTGATAAGCGTTTCCGATAAATCCGGCATCGTAGAATTTGCCGCTGCACTGCGTGAACAAGGCGTGGCCCTGCTCTCCACCGGTGGCACCTATCGCCTGCTGCAGGAAAATGGCCTGGAAGTAACCGAGGTGGCCGATTATACCGGCTTTCCGGAGATGATGGACGGACGAGTGAAAACCCTGCACCCCAAGGTTCACGGTGGAATTTTAGCTCGTCGCGGGCTGGACGATGCCGTTATGGCAGATCACGGCATCGATGCCATTGATATGGTCGTCGTCAACCTCTACCCCTTTGAAGCAACCGTCGCCAACCCCGACTGCACGCGCGAAGACGCAATTGAAAATATCGACATTGGCGGCCCCACCATGGTGCGTGCAGCGGCCAAAAACCACCGCTTTGTAAATATTGTTGTCAACGCCACCGACTACGAAGACATTCTCGCTGAAATGCGCGCCAACGCTGGCGCAACCTCCATAGATACACGCTTCAATCTGGCCATAAAAGCCTACGAGCATACCGCTGCCTATGATGGTGCCATTGCCAACTACTTCGGCAAAAGCGTGCCTGGCGGCAGCGACAACTTCCCGCGCACCTTCAATACCCAGTTCCACAAGGTGCAGGAAATGCGCTACGGTGAAAATCCTCACCAGAGCGCTGCATTTTATGTCGAAGACCAAGCTGCACCGGGCTGTATTGCCACCGCGAGCCAATTGCAGGGCAAAGAGTTGTCTTATAATAATGTGGCAGATACCGATGCCGCGCTTGAGTGCGTGAAAAGTTTTTCTGAGCCGGCCTGCGTTATCGTCAAACACGCCAACCCCTGCGGTGTGGCCGTGGCGGCAAGCATAAGCGAGGCTTACGACCTGGCCTTTGCCACCGACACAGAGTCTGCCTTTGGTGGCATTATCGCCTTTAATCGCGAACTGGATGCAGCAACCGCCAGTGCCATAACCGAGCGCCAGTTTGTAGAAGTGATTATTGCTCCCTCCGTTAGTGATGAGGCGGTAGCAGTGGTTGCTGCAAAGAAAAACGTACGCTTGCTGGCCTGTGGCGAATGGGGGGACAACACCCCAAACAACTCTCTGGACTACAAAAGGGTTAACGGTGGCCTGCTGGTACAAGACCGGGATCTGGGTATGATCGACATGCAGGACATTAAAATCGTGAGTAAGGTACAGCCCACAGAGCAACAGCTAAGCGACATGCTGTTCGCGTGGAAAATTGCCAAGTTTGTTAAATCCAATGCCATCGTCTACGCCGCGAACGGGCAGACCGTGGGTGTAGGCGCGGGCCAGATGAGCCGCATTAATTCTGCACGCATCGCCGGTATCAAGGCGGAACATGCAGGTCTGGAAGTCAAAGGGTCGGTGATGGCATCTGATGCTTTCTTCCCCTTCCGTGACGGCATAGACAACGCAGGTCTGTCAGGCATTGCAGCCGTTATCCAGCCCGGCGGTTCCATTCGTGATGACGAAGTTATCGCTGCAGCCGATGAATACGGCATGGCTATGGTATTCACCGGCATGCGCCACTTCCGCCACTAATGCAAGACCGGGGGTTAACATGAACGTATTGATTATTGGCAGCGGGGGACGCGAGCATGCACTGGCGTGGAAAGCAGCTCAGTCAGGCAACGTCGACACAGTGTACGTTGCCCCGGGCAATGCAGGCACAGCCGGCGAACCCGGCATTAAAAATGTTCAGCTGGACACAATGGATTTTGCCGGCCTGGCCGACTTTGCACAAAACAACGGTGTAGGCTTGACCATAGTCGGCCCGGAAGCCCCGCTGGTAGAAGGCATCGTCGATTACTTTGAAACCCGCGAACTGCGCTGCTTCGGCCCACGCAAAGGGGCAGCCCAGCTGGAGGGATCCAAAGCGTTCACCAAAGATTTTCTGGCGCGCCACAACATTCCCACGGCTGACTACGGCAACTTCACCGAGCTGGAACCCGCACTGGCCTACTTGCGCAAACACGGAGCCCCCATTGTCATCAAGGCCGATGGCTTGGCCGCAGGCAAAGGCGTGATCGTCGCCGAAACATTGCAACAGGCGGAAGAGGCTGTCACCGACATGCTCTCTGGTAACGCTTTCGGTGAGGCGGGTTGTCGCGTGGTGATCGAAGAGTTTTTGCCGGGCGAGGAAGCCAGTTTTATCGTCATTGTAGACGGTGAAAACGTGTTACCCATGGCCACCAGCCAGGACCATAAACGCATTGGCGAAGGCGACACCGGCCCCAATACAGGTGGCATGGGTGCCTACTCACCCGCACCGGTGGTCGATGCGGGTGTGCACCAGCGTGTTATGGACGAAGTCATTCTGCCCACTGTGCGCGGCATGGCGGCAGAGGGCAACAGCTACACCGGCTTCCTCTATGCCGGACTGATGATCTCAGACAGTGGTGAGGTGAAGGTTATCGAGTACAACTGCCGCTTTGGTGACCCTGAAACACAACCTATCATGGTGCGCCTGCAGTCTGACCTGTACGACCTGTGTAACAGTGCATTGGATGGCACGTTGAACAAGCAGGAAACTCATTGGGACGACCGCGTAGCCATCGGTGTAGTATTAGCCGCCGGCGGCTATCCGGGAGATTATGGCAAAGGCGTTGTGATTGAAGGACTGGATGCGCCACAGGACGATAACATCAAAGTATTCCACGCGGGCACCGCCATTAAAGGTGATGATATTGTCACCAACGGGGGGCGCGTATTATGTGTCACTGCGCTGGCCGACAGTATCGCCATTGCCCAAACCGAGTGTTACCAGGCCGCAGATAAAATCAACTGGGACGGCGTAACCCTGCGACGGGATATCGCCTGGCGCGCCATTAAGCGCCTCGAGGATTAAAGCATCATGCGCAAACGCAATCTTTCTCTGATCGACCGCTTCATCACCGAAGCAGACAGTGTATTGCGCACCCTCAGCAATACCGGCCACAGAGCCACCCGTCCCTCGCCCTCCGAAGGACACAAGGAAACCGAATTCAGCGCGCAACAACGCCAGCATGTAGCCGGGCTTATGCGGGTCAATCACACTGGTGAAGTGTGTGCGCAAGCGCTGTATCAGGGACAGGCATTAACGGCCAAGCTGCCCGAAATTCGAGAAGAAATGCAAACCGCCTGTAATGAAGAAATTGACCATTTGGTATGGTGTGAAGAACGATTGAAAGAGCTGGATAGCCATACCAGCCGGCTCAACCCGATTTGGTATGGTCTGTCATTTGCCATGGGCGCTGCCGCGGGAGCCGTTGGTGACAAGTGGAGCCTGGGGTTTGTCGCCGCTACCGAAGAGCGTGTGTGCAATCACCTGCGAGACCACCTCAAGCAACTGCCCGAAGATGATCGACGTTCACGCCTGATATTACAGAAAATGCTGGAAGATGAGCAACGCCACGGCGAGAACGCCCTGAATGCCGGTGGCAAAGATTTTCCAAGGCCGCTGAAGGATGCCATGACAGCTGTTTCACACCTTATGACCCGCAGTAGTTATCGCCTATAGCGCTTTGCTCGAAGTCGTAGCGTTGCCATATTTCTATTCGCCGCCAAATTGCAGCACTTCGTAACTGTGGCTGACATCCACGCCACCAGCAGCCAACATAATGCTGGCTGAACAGTATTTCTCTGCCGATAATTCCACCGCTCGTTTCACCTGATTTTCTTTAAGCTTTACGCCGCTCACTACAAAATGCAGATTAATACGGGTAAACACAGCAGGTACCGTGTCGGCCCGCGTCGCATCCAACTCAACCCGGCAGTGCACCACATCCTGGCGCGACTTTTTCAGCATGCTCATCACATCGTAAGTGGCGCACCCCCCCATACCCATGAGCAACATTTCCATCGGTCTGGCGCCCATATTGCGTCCACCGAGGTCTTCAGAGCCGTCCATGACCACGGCGTGTCCACTGCCAGACTCGCCCACAAACATCGCTCCATCTGTCCATTTAACTGTCGCTTTCATAATGGCGTCACTCCTTAGTTCAGGCGCAGCAGCTTAGCATAGCCACAAACCCTTTTCTGAGCTGTTTCCGGTCATTAATCTGGGTTATTATTATCCTTAATTACGCCCAAAAATAGAGGGAACATATGGTGATAAAACCTCAGGTCACACTAGCTCTACCCAACGTTGAAAGCTTTTTGCGGCACTGCCAGCGGCGGGACTACAAGTCCAAGGCAGTCATCTTACGTGAGGGCGAAGACAGCGATTATCTTTACCTGATTCTCGATGGCTCGGTGTCCGTAATGGTTGAGGACGAGGCCGACAAAGACCATAAAATGGTCGTTGCCTATCTGAATCCAGCAGACTTTTTCGGCGAGATGGGATTATTCACCAGTGATGATGGCGGGCGCAGCGCCATGATTGTGGCCAAAACCCAGTGCGAAGTCGCAGAAATATCTTACGAGAAGTTTCATCAGGTTCGCAGTCAGTTTCCCGACATTTTGTTCGCCATTGCAGACCAGGTAAGTGAGCGTTTGCGCAGGACTACACTCAAGCTCAAAGACCTCGCCTTTGTGGATGTGGCCGGACGCATAGCGCACACCTTACTAGACCTGTGTAAAGAACCCGACGCCATGACGCACCCTGACGGCATGCAAATCAAGATTACACGGCAGGAGCTGGGCAAAATTGTAGGCTGTTCCCGTGAAATGGCGGGCCGCGTACTGAAGACGCTGAGTGAAGAAGGCCTGGTTTCAGTCTCCGGAAAGACAATGGTGGTGTTCGGCACACGTTAGCCGAACTGCCCACCACTGGGCACTTCAGTAGAATAACTCTCGCAGCTTTTCGCCCGGGTCAGCACAGCACATAAATGCCTCCCCTACCAAAAATGCATGCACGCCACGGTCTCGCATGGCCGCTATATCCTCAGCAGTATGAATGCCACTCTCGGTAACAACCACCCGGTCTGCTGGCATGTAGGGCAATAATTCCAGCGTGGTATCCAAGCGGGTCTCAAAGGTGTGTAAGTCGCGGTTGTTGACGCCTATTAGAGGTGTGGGTAACTCCAGTGCGCGCTCCAACTCACCCCTATCGTGCACTTCTACCAGAATATCCAAACCGTGCTCCACGGCCACACCCGCCAATTCGTGCATCTGGTCATCTTCGAGTGCGGCGACAATAAGTAAAATGGCGTCGGCACCTATCGCTCTGGCCTCTACTACCTGGTAGGGGTCAACCGTAAAGTCTTTGCGCAGCACCGGTAGCTCACACGCCGCCCGGGCCTGAACTAAATAGGCGTCACCACCCTGGAAAAAGTCGATATCTGTCAGCACCGACAAGCAAGTGGCGCCGCCGCCGCTGTAACTCGAAGCGATCTCTGCGGGGAGAAAGTTCTCACGGATAACGCCTTTACTGGGGGAGGCTTTTTTGACTTCTGCGATAACGGCGGGCTGCGCCTGCATCACTTGTTGCTGCAGAGCCCGGGCAAAACCACGCACAGCGCTTTGCTCGCTCATTCGGCTCTCGAGCTCGCCTAACGAATAGCGAGACTGACGCTCGCGTACTTCTTCTATCTTGCGCGCCAGAATTTTTCGCAAAATTGTAGGTGTATTCACTGCCATTGCCCTATTGACTCCCTGTGCTCATAAGCTGGGTAAACTCCACAAATCGCTTGAGCTTCTCCAACGCCTGCCCAGTAGAAATCAGGTCTTCTGCCAGCGCAACACCATCGGCCTGGGTCGCGACCAGGCCGCTAACATAGATACAGATACCGGCGTTCAGGGCAATAATGACTGCCGCCTTGCGCGCGCGATCGTCATTGGCGTCCGCCCCGGATAGAGCTGCGCGAATTAACTGGGCCGATTCTTTTGCGCTTTTGACTGACAACCCTTCCAGAGACTCTTTTTCGATAGCGAAATCGGAGGGGGAAAGCACATACTCTGAGATATTCCCATCGAGCAGCTCGGCCACGTGGGTGTCGGCTGCGATCGATATTTCATCCAAGCCATCTTCTGAATGCACCACTATCACTTGTTCGCTACCAAGCATCTTCAACACTTGGGCCATAGGCAAGCACAGATCTGCAGAATAGACGCCAATCAGGTGCCGCTTTACGCTGGCGGGATTGGTTAACGGACCCAGAATATTGAACAGGGTACGCATGCCCAGCTCACGACGCGGACCGACCGCATAGCGCATTGCACTGTGGTGGCTGGGCGCAAACATAAAACCCATACCCACTTCTTCCACTGCTCGGGCAACCTGCTCGGGGCTTAAGTCCAGTGGCACGCCCAACTCTTCCAACACGTCAGAACTGCCGCTGGTGCTGGAGACAGAACGATTGCCGTGTTTCGCCACATGCGCGCCGGCCGCGGCTACGACAAACGTCGCAGCAGTGGAGATATTAAACAGGCCCGCGCCATCGCCCCCGGTGCCGACAATATCGACCAGGTGCTCGGAACATTCATCGGAAATGTGTACGGGCGCTGCCAGGTCTCGCATCACCTGCGCCGCGCCGGCTATTTCCTGTGTTGTTTCACCCTTGACCCGCAAGGCCACCAGCAAACCACCTATTTGTGCATCGGTGCACTCGCCAGACATGAGTTGCGCCATCACAGCTGCCATATCTTTCTGCGACAGATCTTTACCTTCAGTGAGCTGCTCAAGCGCTTGTTGAATTTTCATCACACCTCCTCCCAGTGGTTTTGTATTTCTTTGCCCGGATCATTGTTGTAAAAAATTCTGTAACAGGTCATGCCCGTGTGCAGTGAGGATAGACTCAGGGTGAAACTGCACGCCCTCGATGGGGAGTTCGCGGTGTCGCAAACCCATAATTTCATCGATGTCCCCCGACTCTGTTTCGGTCCAGGCGGTTATTTCAAGCACGTCGGGCAGGCTTTCCTTCGCAACCACCAGGCTGTGGTAACGAGTCGCTTCAAACGGCTGGCTTAGCCCATGGAAAACGCCCTGCCCTCGATGGTATATGGGCGATGTTTTGCCGTGCATCACTTTTCTTGCACGCACCACTTCTCCACCAAAAACCTGGCCAATACTTTGATGGCCCAAACAAATTCCCAGTATCGGCAATTTACCCGCCCACCGGCGCACCACCTCCATTGATATTCCCGCCTCATTGGGTGTACAGGGGCCGGGAGACAGCACGATTCTTTCGGGGGCTAGTGCTTCTATGTCATCGACTGTAATTTCATCATTGCGAACCACATGCACATCCGCGCCCAGTTCACCCAGATACTGCACAACGTTGTAAGTAAAGGAATCGTAATTATCTATCATTAGTAGCATTGCTCAGCCCTCCCCCGCCAACACCATAGCCGCGGCCCGAAACATGACGCGCGCTTTGTTCAGAGTCTCTTCCCATTCCAGCGTAGGCTCCGAGTCGGCCACCACACCGCCGCCGGCCTGCACGTACAGCACGTCATCTTTAATAACGGCTGTGCGAATGGCAATAGCAGTATCCATGTCACCCGCCCAGGAAATATAGCCCACTGCGCCGCCATACACGCCGCGTTTTACCGGCTCCAGCTCATCTATGATTTCCATGGCCCTGATCTTCGGCGCGCCGCTGAGAGTTCCCGCCGGCAGAGTTGCGCGCAACACATCGATAGCAGATTTACCCTGCTTCAGTTTGCCCGTTACGTTGGACACTATGTGCATCACGTGAGAGTAGCGCTCAATCGTCATTTTATCAGTGAGTTCTACCGAGCCAATCTCAGCGATACGGCCCACGTCGTTGCGCCCCAGATCTATCAACATGAGGTGCTCGGCCAGCTCCTTGGGATCGGCCAGCAGCTCGGCTTCCAGCGCTTCGTCTTCGGCTTCGCTGCTGCCGCGACGGCGTGTACCCGCGATAGGTCTTACAGTAACAACCCCACGTTCAACCCGCGCCAAAATTTCCGGTGATGAACCCACAATATGGAAATCATCCAAATCAAGGTAGAACATGTAGGGCGATGGATTTAGGTTGCGCAGTGCGCGATACAGATTTAGTGGTGGCGCGTTAAAGGGCAGCGCCATTCGCTGGGAGGGCACCACCTGCATGACATCCCCAGCCAGCACATACTCCTTTACACGCTCCACCGCGATTTCGTATTCGGCCTGAGTGAAATTGGAGTCGGCCAAGGACTCAAGGGCAGAGCCGGATGATGGATTTAACACCACATCGGGAAGTATGGGCATGGGGGCAGGAAGCCTTGCACACAGCTGTGACAACCGCGAGTTGGCCCATTCAAACGCATTTTCTTCCGCCGGATCGGCATTCACAACAAGACGAATGGTACCGGCAAGGTTGTCGAATACCAGCACTTCGTCTGACACCATTAACAGAATATCTGGCGTTCCCAACTGGTCTGGCGGTGTACTGGCACGCAAACGGGGTTCAACATACCGCACCGTATCATAACCAAAATAGCCCACTAAACCGCCGTGAAACACAGGCAGGTCTTTTTGCGGCGCTGCCTGATAACGGGACTGAAATGCCTCGGCGTAGGCCAGTGGATCAGCAACTTCTTCACTCTCCACAAGCTTTCCGTCCAGCCACAGCTCTGCGCGGTGATCAAATATCTTTAACAGTCTGCGACAGGGTAATCCGATGATGGAATAGCGACCCCACTTTTCACCCCCCTGCACAGATTCAAAAAAGTAGGAATAAGGACCTTCAGCGAGTTTGCGGTAAACGCTCAGGGGCGTGTCCAGGTCGGCGAGCACTTCTGTGCTCACGGGTATACGGTTAAAACCCTGTTGTGCCAGGGCGACAAAGTCTTGCGAGTTCATGATCTGTTCCTTGGAGGTTTTTCTAGCGTGTGCCTTTGCGGGCGCGTTGAAGCCGTGGCTACCATCGCCAGCAGGTGACCTCTCTCATCGACGGGGCGCCGAGTGATTTACGCGTTGCTGTTTGCACAGCTCTCTCCAAGGTTGTAAGAACCCCTATTGTACATGGGTTTTTTAATTTGAGTAATGTTACACAGTGCTTAACTGCGCTCGCATTTCAGTGATCACTTCAGCGTAATCTGGAGCTTTGAAAATGGCTGAGCCGGCCACAAAAGTGTCAGCGCCCGCCGCGGCGATCTCGGCGATATTAGTCACCGTCACCCCACCGTCCACTTCGAGGCGGATGTTGTAGCCAGAATTGTCGATGAGCGTGCGAGCTTCACGTAACTTATCTAACGTGGACGGAATAAACGATTGGCCACCGAAGCCCGGGTTAACCGACATCAGTAAAATCATGTCCACTTTATCCATCACATATTTGAGGACATCCAGTCCCACGTGTGGATTGAGCACCAAACCCGATTTACAACCCGCTTCGCGAATCATTTGTAGTGAGCGGTCAACATGCGTCGAAGCATCGGGGTGGAAGGTGATATAGCTGGCGCCGGCACTGGCAAAGTCGCTTATCAGGCCATCTACCGGACTGACCATAAGATGGACGTCAATATCGGCGGTGATGCCGTGATTGCGCAGCGCTTTGCAGACCATAGGGCCTATGGTCAAGTTAGGCACATAATGATTGTCCATCACATCAAAATGCACCACGTCGGCACCGGCAGCCAGCACATTGTCGACTTCTTCTCCCAGACGGGCAAAGTCGGCAGAGAGGATAGAAGGTGCTATAAGGAAGTCGCGCATTGTTTGGGGCTCCGCTGAAAAGGGTTGTGGGTTTCGCGCGGGCTATTCTAGCGTAAAATCTTGTAGCGTGTGACCCATCCTGACATTACAGCGGTCATTCTATTCGGTGGCAGTATTTTTAATCTTCTGATCCAGTATTTTCAGACGCCGCGGCGTGCCGACATCTACCCATTCGCCCGCGTAATACTCCCCGCTGACACGGCCTGCTTGAATCGCCCTGTCCAGTAAAGGACGCAGAGCCAGCTTCCTCTGTGGTTCTGCTGAAAAGAAACGCGGGCTATACACCCCAAACCCTGCGTAGGTGTAACCCTTCGCATTGGGATCCTTCAAACTAACAGCGCCGCTGGCATCCATAGCATAGTCTCCCAATGGGTGCTGCGCCGGATTATCCACGAACACCAGGTGAGCGTAGTTCGTATTAGCGTCCACCTCTTGATGCAGCAATCGTTCAAAGGGATAATCGGTCCAGACATCTCCGTTAACGACCATAAACGGGCTGTCGCCAAGCAATTTCAGGGCCTTGATGATTCCTCCCGCTGTTTCCAGCGGACAGGGCTCTGGCGAATAGGAAATAGACACGCCCCAGCGCTGCCCATCGCCGCAGTAATCCATTATTTGCTGCCCAAGATGGGAGACGTTTATCACTAGTTCATGCAATCCAAACGCAGCCAGGCGGCGAATATGGTGTTCGATGAGCGGTATTTCTCCAACCTCTAATAAAGGCTTGGGAGTGTGATTGGTGAGGGGTCGCATACGCTCTCCAACACCGGCGGCCAGCAGCATGACTTTCATAGGTTCCCGCTCCTGGTTTGTTGCGCAACCAGTGGCGCTATTGTATGTTCAAACCAGGCTTTAAACTCCGCAAACACGGGTTGCTGTGGCGCATATTTATCCAGCATTTCTTCAACGTAAGCGATAACCATAGGTAGGTCGTCCAGATAGCCGGGCTTGCCGTCGCGCAGGTGTAGGCGAGCAAAGGTACCCAGAACCTTTATGTGGCGCTGCAAGCCCATCCAATCAAACCAGCGCACAAACTGACTTCCATCGTCGCCCGCCCATTGTCCCTGAGCACACAGTTGCTCCCGGTAAGCCAGCGCCCATTCCTGCACCTGCTCACTGGGCCATCGAACGTAGCAATCGCGTAATAGTGACACCGGATCATAGGTAATTGGCCCCACCACAGCATCCTGAAAATCGATAAGTGCCATTTCTTCGCTGGCCAGTAACATTATGTTGCGACTGTGAAAATCACGATGTACCACAACACGCGGTTGCTCCAACGCTGAGTTCAATAGGAGTTGGTTAAACCGGTGCAGTAAATTCTGCTCCGCGGCACTTAACGACAAGCCCAGCAAGGCCTGGGCAAACCAAACAGGGAAACGCCCTAACTCTTCAGTAAGCAGCGCTATGCTGTAGTCGGGCAAATGCAGATTACTAACATCCACCGTCGCCATTTTGTGCAACAAATCAAACGCCTGCGCATAATAGCCATCAACGGTGTCTGCATTGAGTTCCGGCAACAACGTCCGATCGCCAAGGTCCTGCAACAACAGGTAACCTCGCGCGTAATCAACCGCAAGCACACGAGGCACCGCGATATGGGCCTTGGCCAACAGTTCTCCTACCGCGACAAAGGCTGCATTGTTCTCCGTGGCAGGCGGCGCTTCAGCCACAATATAGTTACCACCACCGGTTTCCAAACGAAAATACCGGCGATTGCTGGCATCTCCGGCCACCATACTAAAAGTCTCACAACTAGCATCGCTGGCTGATGAAGATGGCACAGAGGCCATCGCCCAGGGGAGCAGGTCGAGCGGAACAGGGCGTTGAGCCATATACTTTTTATACCTTTGCTGTAATTAGCTATATTGGCGGACAAAAACCCGAGGATGCATTACTATGCGTGCTCCGAA
Source organism: Halioglobus sp. (assembly GCA_047650635.1). GTDB lineage: Bacteria > Pseudomonadota > Gammaproteobacteria > Pseudomonadales > Halieaceae > JBALVT01. The sequence goes on along the minus strand of JBLHNQ010000013.1, from coordinate 6,634 downwards.
CACAAACTTCTCTGACACCACGTTAATCCTCAACTCAATGACAGTTCATTCCGCCAGAATTTTAATGCGCTTGACGGTTCTATCGCTATGTCTTGCGCTGCCTCTGCCTTCGCAGGCACAGGATAGCAATCAATTGGACTGGTCTCCAATCGAGACTGTGCCCGAGGCTCTGCGCGACGTCCAGTGCGAGCAATGTAAGGGCCGATATATCGACCCATTGGCGGGTGCAGACACCAGCATCCCCCCGGAACAGCAAGAAATACACGGCACAGCACTGAGCACCGAAATGCTGGGCAATAATATCACCTTGTCTGGCGGCGTGGTTCTTCAACAGGGATACAGGACACTGAAGGGCGACACCGCCACTATTGACCGCGAAGCCGAGTCTGGCACCCTCACTGGCAATATTACTATCCGCGAGCCAGGCTTGCTTCTGCGCGGTGAGAGGGCCGATTTTTCTGCACAAAACGACAGAGCCAGCGTCCAAGACAGCCAGTTTGTACTCCATTCGCGACACCTGCGCGGTCGTGCAGATACACTGGTACGCGACAAGAGCGGACTCATACACATTGAGCAAGGCGGCGTTAGCTACTGCGCCCCCGATGACAATGACTGGGCCATCACCGCTGACAACATGGTGCTCGATTTAGACAAGGGTGTGGGAACGGCCCGGGGGGCAAAGCTCAGGATTGGCGGTGTGCCAATTATCTACACGCCATGGATAAGTTTCCCCTTGGATGACCGACGCAAGTCGGGCTTTCTGTGGCCCAATGCCGGTAACGACACCAAGGGCGGATTGGATATCTCTACCCCTATTTACCTCAACCTCGCGCCCAATTATGACGCTCTGTATATACCGCGTTTTATTGCAGAGCGCGGTCTGAACCATGAGCTGAAAACGCGTTATCTGGGTGAGATCATTGGAGAGTGGGCCGTCAGTGGTGCCTACATGGCTTCCGACAAGCGCTTCGAGGACGAATTTGCCGATGCTGGCAGCTATGACCGCTGGATTGGCATCGTAAAACACAACGGTATTATCAATCAGCGCTGGCGCTCCAGCGTTGACTACAGCAAAGCCAGCGATGTCAATTATATCAAGGATCTGAACAGTTCCAGCCTGGACAATAAGCGCCAAACCGCTCTATTGCAACGTGGCGCCGTCGACTATCTGGGAGACGACTGGCTGCTGCAAATGGAAGTACAGGAGTTCCAGACACTGGCAGACGACATCAATGATGATTACAAAAAGCTGCCCCAGATCGACGCACAATACCGGGGCCGCAGCGAGCGATTCAGCATCAACCCGATACTGCTTGCTCAGTACTCGCATTTTGACACCGACCTGAACCGTGTTACAGGCGAGCGCTTTTATGCCGAGGCTGGCGCTGAATACCCCATGCAATGGCAGCAGGGGTTTCTTACTCCACGGGTTAAATACCGCGCACTGGAGTATCAGTTGGAGCAGGGCGCGCTTTCGCTACTGGACGATAGCCCCTCCTCCAAGTCTGCCCTGGCGAGCCTGGATGGCGGCCTGTTTTTTGAACGCTCAACCAACTTCGCTGGCAAAGGGTATCTGCAGACCCTGGAACCTCGGCTGTTCTACCTCTACAGTGAATTTGACGAGCAGCTGAATCAGCCAGACTTTGACAGTGCTGAGCTCACCTTTACCTACAACCAGCTGTTTCGTGAAACCCGTTTCAGCGGTCGCGATCGTCTCGATGACGCCAATCAGGTGGCAGCGGGACTCACCACACGATTTATCGGCGAGGATGACGGCCATGAATACGGCAGTGCCAGCATTGGTCAGATCTATTACTTCAAAGACCGCAAAGTACGCCTGAATGCCACAGACCCGGTGCTGGACACAATACGCTCAGAACTGGCGGCTGAACTCAACTATAGCCCCAGCGACTTTCTAGACATCCGTGGCAACGTCATCTGGGACCCTTATAAAAACCGCGCCAATAGCGGCAGCCTACAGGCCAATTTTAAGACGAGTAACGGCGCACTATTTAATGCCGGCTATACGTTCCGCCGCTCAGTGGGTACACTTGCGGAGACACAGCCCGACACCGAACAAGTGACTTTCTCTACGTATTTACCCGTGTGGTCAAAGTGGAGCGCCTTTGCCAGTATCAGCTATAGTCTTGAGGCCAAAACAGACATAGAAGATATGTTTGGCCTGGAATATGACAACTGCTGCTGGACAGTGCGCATATTGCATCTACAGTACTTCGATAATATTGCCGGAGAAATTTCCGACTTTTCCAACCCCAATCTGGAACGGGAGAAGTCTACGCAGGTCCAATTTGTACTAAAAGGTATGGGCGGCGTTGGCAGCCGCATTTCTGGTATTCTAAAAGAAATGATTAGAGGTTATGAAGAACGTGAGTATTAAAGCACTAGTAATAGCAGCATGCTTGGCACTGAGCATCGTCGCGCCCGCCGCACGCAGCGCCACCGAGATATTGGACCAGGTGGTGGCTATCGTTGATGAAGACGTCATCATGGCCAGCGAACTGCGCGCGAGGCTTGCCTCGGTCACCCAGAACCTAAAAGCCCGGGGCATTGAAATGCCGCCGGAAGATGAACTGGTAAGAGAAACTCTCGACCGCTTAATTCTGGAGAACATCCAATTACAATTGGCAGCTCGCGTAGGTGTGCGCATCAGCGATGCCCAGCTCAATGCCGCATTGGGACGCATGGCCGGGCAAAACGACATGAACCTTGAGCAGTTCAGGACTCGACTCGAGTCGGAAGGCCAATCTTATAATGCCGTGCGCGAAGACATTCGCCGCGAAATGATGCTGCAGCGCGTGCAGTCCGGCAATGTCAATCAGCGCATTCAAATTACCGACCAGGAAATAAATAACTTCCTGCAAACAGAAGAAGGGCAACAGCTCACTCAACCGGAATACCGTCTGGTTCACGCCCTGCTGCCCCTGACACCCGATGCCTCTGACTCTGACGTAGCCGCGGCGCAACAATATGTAGGCGGAATGATCACAAAAATCCGATCCGGACAGTCATTTGACAGCGTTATCAGCGCCAGTAATGGTAAATATACCTTTAGCGGTGGCGATCTGGGCTGGCGCAAGGCCGATGACGTGCCCTCGATGTTCAGTAAGGCATGCCTCACACTGAAAAAAGGTGAAGCTTCCGACCCTATTCGCAGCGACAGTGGTTTTCACCTTGTGTACATGGCCGACCTGCGCGGAGGAGAGCAAATGGTCTCCCAGACCGAGGTGCGCCACATCCTGGTAAAATCTTCCGAAATTCTCACCGACGCACAGGCCGAGCAGTTGGTTATCGACTTGAAAGTACGTATTGAAGGGGGCGAAGAGTTTGGGGAGCTAGCAAAAGAATACTCCGAAGACATCGGTTCCGGCCAGGAGGGCGGAGATTTGGGCTGGACCATGAAAGGACAAATGGTGCCTGAATTTGATGCGGCGATGGCGCGCGGCGAAATCGGCGAAATAAGCGACCCCATCCACAGCCAGTTTGGCTGGCATATCCTGGAAGTGACCGGTAGACGTGACCAGGACATGACCGAGCTAGCCATTAGAGCCAAAGCGCGGGAATACCTGCACAGCCGCAAATACCAGGAAGAGCTGGATGCCTGGCTGCGTAAGATCCGCGATGAAGCCTTCGTGGATATCAAGTAAGCAACGTTCGCCGTGATCAACGAAGCGATAATTCCTCGCATTGCCATAACCGCCGGAGAGCCGGCGGGCATTGGCCCGGATATTCTGCTGATGCTGGCCGCTGCCGAGTTGCCTGTTTCGGCTGAACTGGTGGCTATTGCAGATCCGCAGTTATTGCGGGAACGAGCTAAATTACTGGGTCTGTCGGTTCAACTGGAAGAAGTAGACCTACTGCAACCTGCCATCGCGCATCGCGCGGGCCACCTCAAAATACAGCCCGTAGCGCTCGCCACGCCCAGCAAACCGGGCGAGCTTAATCCTGCAAATGCGAACTATGTGCTAGCCACCTTGCAAGCTGCGGTGGATGGCTGCAGAGGTGCCACAGCAGACACAGGCACTGCCCACGACAAACATTCTGTCGATGTGGCACCCCCAAATTACGGTTTCGCGGCAATGGTCACCGCACCCGTGCAAAAATCTATTATTAACGATGCGGGCATCCCTTTCTCGGGCCACACCGAATTTCTGGCCGAAGCAACTGCGACTGAAAGAGTCGTGATGATGCTGGCTACGCGGGAACTGCGCGTCGCGCTGGCCACCACTCACCTGCCCTTAAGCGCGGTTGCAAAAGCGATTACCGAGAATTTACTCGAACAAACCCTGAACATTTTGCATAACGACCTGCACAAAAAGTTCGGCCTGCTCAAGCCCCGAATCGCGGTGCTGGGCTTAAACCCCCATGCCGGAGAGGGTGGTCACATGGGCCGCGAGGAGATAGACACCATTATCCCCACGCTTGAAAAGCTGAGTGCTCGAGGCATGGACCTGTTAGGACCTCTGCCCGCAGACACTGCCTTCAATCCCAAAGTTCTGAATCAGGTAGACGCCGTACTGGCCATGTATCACGACCAGGGCCTGCCCGTACTGAAATACAGTGGCTTTGGCGAGGCTGTTAACATTACGCTGGGGCTACCCTTAATCCGTACCTCGGTCGACCATGGCACGGCATTGGATCTGGCGGGCACCGGGAAGGCGAGTGCGGGAAGTTTGCTCAGAGCCATAGAGGTGGCGGTCGAGCTGGTACATAAGAGTAACGACTTCGCTCACACGCAAACCACATAAGCCTATTACGGGTTTACACCCCAAGCGCCGCCGCCTAAAATAGCCGCCACTTTCACCCGGCACGAGCGCTCCATGGCAGACGACAACAGCATTTCATATTCCTACCAAAGCGGCTCACCGGCACCACAGCCGGTTGATAATAACGCGCCGCTGTACGCCTTTATCAATTGCGAGCGGGTAGTCCTGCAAAATGGTGGCGTACTGCTGCTACACAAACTCAGCGATGCGCAGATGATCATCGCACCAGAAGTGTCCATTGCGCTGGCTTCTTGCAGCACCTTTCAGACACTGGCAAAACATGTAGATGTGCTCACTAGCACCATCCCCCAACTCGCCGGGCAACAAGCCGATGTAACCAAAGTGCTTGAAATGGTGCGCGATGCTGGCTTGTTCACCAGCGCAGAAGACATGTGTAAACGCATCAGCTCAGCAACTACCGCCGCAGACCTTCCCCGAACTCGTGTGTTTGTCATTACCTGCGATCGACCTGAGGCAGTACAGCGATTAGTGCAATCAATGTTGTTCGCCGGCAACCTCAGCCGCCACGAAGAACTGTTTTTAATTGACGACTCGCGCAGCCCTGAGAACGCCGAGCTAAACCGACAACTGGTAGAGCAGTTCAACCTCACCAGCCCCCGCGATATGCGCTACGTAGGCGCCAGCGCGCAACAACAGCTGCTCAATGCCCTGATACAAGAGCTACCGGAGCATGAAGCTGGCATACGCTTTTTAATCGACAGAAAACGCTGGGCAGACAAAAAGAGCTACGGTCTGGCGCGCACCCTGTGCCTTTTATTGTCGGTGGATAGCCGCGCCATTGTTATGGACGACGATGTCATTTGCGCCGCCGTAGATTCGCCTTACAAAGCCGATGGCGTGGGCTTTGGCGACACTGCCCGCGAAGTCGAGTTTTATGCCTCCGAGCAGGACATTCTGTCTCGTACCGAAAAGATGGATATGGAGCCCTTAACCGGCCACGCCCAATGTCTGGGGCTGAATCTGGCACAGGCACTGGAAAAGCTGGGCGCTGGCGATTTGAAACCCGCCGACTTGCAAGGCGCTAACGGCGCATTCCTGAGTCAATGGGATGCTGAATCCCAAGTGATAATGACCCAAAGTGGCACCATGGGAGACCCTGGTACGCCCCTTACTGATTGGGTTTATTCTGTCGACCCCGCGTCGGCTCAGCGTTTACTGGCATCGCCCGACGGCCTGGAAGGTGCGCTGACCAACCGGCATTACTGGATGGGACAACCCAAACCACTGTTTACCAAAATGGCGGTGATTTCCCAAATGACAGGTATGGATAACTCCAAGCTACTGCCACCCTACTTCCCGGTATTTCGGGGGGAAGATTATCTGTTTGGTGCCATGGTGGAATATTTGCATCCACAAAGCACCGTGCTGGAATATGACTGGTGCGTGCCGCACTTTCCCATTGAGCCGCGCAGCGGCAACGCTGACAGCACGCCACCATCCGGGAAGGGCGCCATTAACATGAGTAAATACATTACCGACCATACTCGGTATGAAACCGGCATTTCAGCCGAAACCAGACTGCTTGGTCTATGCCAACTGCTGAGGGAACTCAGTGAAACCTCCGACCAAGGCCTTCTAACCCGTTATCGTGCCGAAGTGGCGGAGTCACAAAACTCCAAAATAAAGGATTTGACCGCTAAATTGGGCGATAACACGCCGCGAACTCAAGTATGGAACGAATTTCTGCAAGCCACTCTAAACAATGCTTCACAGGCGCAAGCCACTAGAGCCGAGTTGGCCGATATTCCAAGAATGCCGGATGGCTACCAAGCACAGGACATACTCGATGAGTTTCGAGCCTACACCGGGGACTTTGCACAGGCACTGGA
>JBLHNQ010000012.1:0-53551 GCA_047650635.1 Halioglobus sp. | reverse complement strand
AGATGCGCGATAAAACGCACGGTGTATCACCTAGGTGTATCACCTTGGCTGAATAATGTTCTGCAAGATTAAAAATGTTATAAGAAACAAAGACTTACTTAAGAAATGGTGCCCAGAAGAGGACTTGAACCTCCACACCCTTACGAGTACTAGCACCTGAAGCTAGCGTGTCTACCAATTTCACCACCTGGGCATAAAACTAAGTGGATTTCTAATACATTGCCCTTGTCGATAAATACTGAACTGCGTCCAGTGTCTACCACAACACCACTTGGGCATATCACAGGATGCGCTAGGCAACATGTGAGGGCGCGGACTTTACCCATCTGTCATTTTTTTGTCAATACCCCGCTTTCATGAGATGAGCACAATTGCTTCCTCAGATTATTGTCTGCTACATGCTAAGATGCCACATTAGCTTTTTGGCGAGAAAAGGTGTGGCGCAAAAATACCGGGTGCTGATGACGGCTACCAGTTACCCTCTAAATGAAGATGATTGGCAGGGGCTGTTCATTCGTAAGATCGCCGATGCAATGGGTGAAAGTTCATCGGTCAATGTGTCGCTGTGGGCACCCGATGGGCCCCGGCATTCTTCGGTGGAATATGCCTGTGGTTCCGAAGACGCGCAGTGGTTGGCAGATCTAGCCCAGCGCGGTGGCATCGCGCATTTATTGCGCGCCAGTCCAATATTAGCAGTGGGCCTTGGGCTTAATCTATTGCGGCGCCTGCGCAGGCTTTACAAGCAGCGCGAAGACCTTACTGACATCTTTCACATCAACTGGCTGCAAAATGCCTTGCCGCTTTACGGGCTCAACGCTAAAGCCGTTATTACCGTTCTGGGTACAGATTTCAAGTTGCTGAAACTTCCAGGAATGGTTGCCATGTTGCGCCAGGTAATGAAAACCAATCAATGTATTCTGGCTCCCAACGCCAAATGGATGAAACAGCCGCTAGAGAACTGGTTTGGCGATGTGGCCAGGGTTGTGCCCGTTAACTTTGGAATTGATGATACCTGGTACCAAGTGGCGAGTTGTCCGCCAGCCGAAACCACGCATTGGCTGTGCGTTCTGCGTGTGACCCAGGATAAAATAGGTAAGCTGTTCGATTGGGGGGGCGATGTATTTAACCAACACACGCAGCTTCACCTGATTGGTCCTAACCAGGGCAACTTGAAAATTCCTTCCTGGGTAAATTATCATGGGCCGACAACAGCGGCTGATCTGGTAGATAAGTGGTACCCAATGTGCACAGGGTTTATTACCTTGAGCGAACACAGCGAGGGAAAGCCCCAGGTGCTATTGGAGACCATGGCCGCCGGGATGCCTGTGATAGCGTCAAAAATTCCTGCGCATGAAGAAGCTGTTGCTCAGGGAGAGCACGGCTATCTGGTGGCTAGCGCAGAAGAGTTTCAACAGGCAATGAGCCAGGTTTGTGTTCCGGACAATTATGAGCGCCTGTCCGGGAAGTGCCGCGAGACCAGTTTGAGTGAGTATGGCACCTGGCGTGATTGCCTCCACAGGTATCTGGAATTATATGGGATGTTGCGATGAAAACAGTGGTTGTATTGGGTGGGAGCGGCTTTGTGGGGCGCAGGCTGTGCCCCGCACTGGCAGATGCCGGCTATCAGGTGTTCAGCATTTCTCGTTCCCCCGTGGTTTTGCGCAACCCGCTGGTGAACTACATTGATTGTAACTTTGATAATGTCTATCAGCTTGGCGAACTCTATCAAAAGGCAGATGCTATTTTTCATCTGGCCTGCGACACCACCCCTGCCACGTCTTCACAACAGTCGTCACTGGAGGTAACCGCTAATTTACTGCCGTCGCTGCGCTTGCTGGAATACCTGGAACATCACTGTAAAGCACGTCTTATCTATGTCAGCTCCGGGGGTGCGATATACGGAGACACCGGCGACGGGCCGTGTTCAGAGCAAGTGAATGCAGACCCAATTTCCTATTATGGTGCGAGTAAGGGTGCCTTGGAGCTGTTTTTGCACGCCTATTCACGACAGACTCAAAATCAGGTTGTTATTCTCAGGCCCGCAAATATCTATGGTCCCGGCCAATTGGCAAAACAGCAGTTTGGGTTTGTTCCTACGTTACTGGATGCCATTCGCAACGGTGCAGAGTTTCGACTGATGGGCGATGGTGAAAACATACGTGATTTTCTTTTTATCGAGGATTTTGTCCGCCTGTGTCGGGTGTTGCTAGACACGCAGTCCTCGGCAGAAATACCGCTGTGTAGCACGTTCAACGCAGGCAGTGGCATGGGCGTGTCGTTAAATACGGTGGTGGCGATGGCAGAGCGTGTCACCTCCGGGGATGCGGCCCTGGAGCGAATTTCTTCCAGAAAAGTGGATGTACGCGCAATTGTGCTCGATTCTTCCAAGGCCAGCGAGATGTTTAACTGGCGGGCAGAAGTTTCACTGGAGGACGGCTTGCGCCAGACCTGGCAATGGATGACAGCGGCCTGAGCGTGGATTACTCCAATCGTTTAATCAGTGTGTGCGTTGCAAACTACAATGGCGCCGATGTCATTGTGCAGTGTCTGGAGTCTATCTACGCACAGCAAACAACGAGTTCGGTGGAAGTGCTGGTTCATGATGATGGGTCCAGTGATGCTTCTGTTGAGCTTATCCAAAATCAGTTTCCGCAAGTAGAACTGATCGTCAGTGAAGAAAACGTGGGCTTTTGCATTGCGAACAACCGTATGGTGTCGCGTGCCCGCGGCGATTATGTGTTGTTATTGAACAATGATGCCTGGTTGGCTGACAACGCGATCGATACTTTTGTGCAGGGCGCCTCCCAGGAGAGTGCAGGTGACTGCATCTATACGCTGCCGCAATATCACGCAGATAGCCGCGAGTTGCTCGATTGCGGTATGTTCATGGATATTTTTGCCAACCCGGTTGCCGGCACAGCTAGAGTGAAGCAACCCGTTGCTATGGTGATGGGCGCCTGCCTTTGGGTCTCGAAAAATTTGTGGTGCCAATGCGGCGGATTCCCGCAGTGGTTTGGTTCTATGGCTGAGGACATGTACCTTTGTCACTACGCCCGTATTTTAGGGCATGAAGTTACTACCTTGCCCGGCTCTGAGTATTACCATCGGGTGGGTCACTCCTTTGGTGGGGGTAAGGTTGTCGCCACAGGTCTTGCCACAACTATCAAGCGAAGGCGCCTTAGTGAGCGCAATAAGCTCTATGTTATGTTCTTGTTTTACCCTCTGTTGGCCGTGGTCCTGGTACTGCCCATACATTTACTTGGGCTGCTGCTCGAGGGCCTGGTATTGGCACTGATCAAGCTGGACTTCAGCGTCTTCAGTCGAATTTATGGCCATGCGCTATGGTCATTTTTCCTCAACTTCCCTAATCTAGTGCGGCGCCGGCGAGTAATTCAGTCCAAGCGCGTTATAAGTATGAGAAAATACTTCTCGGTTTATCGCTGGATACCCCATAAACTGCGCATGTTTATCAAATACGGTATTCCCAAGCTTAACTAAAACTAAAACTTAAAGGCCCCATTCCTATGGCCAAAAAAGGTAAAATTGGCGACCCACACGCTGAGCGCGAAGCACAGCGTTACGAAAACCCTATTCCCAGCCGCGAAGCTATTTTGTTGCTGCTGCGCGAAGCTGACGGGCCCCTCAATCACAAACAGATCTGTGAACAACTCTCGCTGGAAGATTACGATCAAGCTGAAGCGCTGCGAAAGCGTCTGAGAGCGATGGAGCGTGATGGCCAGCTAATGGTTAATCGCAGAGACGCCTACGGTCTTGTCGATAAAATGAACCTGTTACGTTGCAAGGTGCAGGGGCATCGCGACGGCTATGGTTTCGCCATTCCACAGGTCGAGCCTGTCGAGGGAAAACCGCAAGAGAAGCCGGGCGATGTCTACCTGGGCGCCCGCCAGATGCAATTTGTGTTTGATGGCGATGAGGTTCTGGTGCTGATAACCGGTGTCGACAGGCGTGGTAGGCAGGAGGGCAAAGTGGTAGAGGTTCTGAGCCGGGGCCGCGAAAATATTGTGGGCCGTTACCAGGAAGAGAGCGGTATTGGTTCTGTCATCCCCGATAACAACCGTATTAATCAGCAGATTCTTATTCCGCCCAAAGAGAAGGGCGAGGCGCGCTCGGGCCAAATTGTGACCGTGCAGATCACCGATTATCCAGTGCGCAATTTTCAGACGCGGGGCAAGGTGATTGAAGTGCTGGGGGATCATTTGGACCCCGGGCTGGAAATTGATGTGGCCATCCGTTCCCATGGCATTCCCTGGGAGTGGCCAGATGCTGTGCTGGATGAAGCAGGACACCTGGAAGCCGAGCCCCTCGAGGAAGACAAAAAGCACCGCATCGATTTGCGCAAGCTGGCTTTTGTCACCATAGATGGTGAGGACGCCCGCGACTTCGATGATGCCGTATATTGTGAGCAGCGCAGCGATGGTGGCTGGCAGCTGTGGGTGGCTATTGCCGATGTTTCCCATTATGTGCGGCCGGGGTCTGCGTTAGATGAGGAGGCTGCAATGCGCGGTAACTCGGTGTACTTCCCGGAGCGGGTTGTGCCCATGTTGCCTGAGGCACTGTCAAATGGCCTGTGCTCGCTCAAGCCCAATGTAGACCGTCTTGCTATGGTCTGCGAAATGGAGCTGAGCGCCCAGGGGGCTCTTGTCCATTATCGTTTCCATGAGAGCATTATCCATTCCTATGCTCGTCTCACCTATACGCAAGTGGGTGAGGTGCTTGAGAAAGGCGCTCATGAGGACGTCGATACACAGCGTGTGCCCGATCTGCAGCGTCTGCACAAGCTGTACAAAGTGCTGCGCGCAGCGCGGGATAAACGCGGGGCAATCGATTTTGAAACCGTGGAAACCCGTATTATCTTCGACGAGCAGCGCAAAATTGAGGCCATCGTGCCCGTGGTGCGCAACGACGCCCATAAACTAATAGAAGAGTGCATGCTGTGCGCGAATGTCGCTGCAGCCAAGTTTTTTGAGGCCAGCAAGCTGCCCATTTTGTACCGCGTGCACGAGGGGCCTGGCGAGGAAAAGCTGGAAAACTTACGCGGTTTCCTCGGCGAGTTGGGGCTTGATTTGCGCGGCGGCGAAAAGCCCACACCTGAGCACTACCGGGATTTACTGCAACAGATACAACAGCGGGAAGACGCCTCCGTCATACAGACCATGATGTTGCGCTCTTTACGCCAAGCGGTGTACCAGCCGGAGAACAAAGGGCATTTCGGTTTGCATTATGGTGCCTACGCGCACTTTACATCACCCATTCGACGCTATGCAGATTTGCTGGTGCACCGCGGCATCCGGCATATTGTGCGTTCCGATCGCCAAAGTGACCTGGTGTTGCGTGCCGAGGGTGCTCAGCCCATCCCGGCTGAAAAGATTTTCCCCTACAACGAGCATTACATGGTTGCCCAAGGCGAGCAGTGCTCTATGAGCGAACGCCGCGCCGATGACGCCACGCGCGACGTAATGGCGTGGCTCAAGTGCGAGTACCTGCAGGAGCATGTGGGTGATGAGTTCTCCGGTGTCATCAGTGCCGTCACCAGTTTTGGCCTATTCGTGGAGATGGTAGACATCTACATAGAAGGCCTCATCCACATTAGCGCTCTGCCGGGGGACTACTATAATTTTGATTCGGCCAAACAGCGACTCACCGGCGAGCGCAGTGGCCGCAGTTTCAAGCTGGGAGGCAGTGTCCAGGTGCAGGTTGCCAGAGTAGATCTGGATGACAAGAAAATTGATCTGGAATTAGTCGATGGTGATGCTTCTGACAACAGTAAGCCGGCTAAGGGGAAGGCTAAAGGCAAAGGCAAAGGAGGCGACTCGAAGGCCGCAAAGCCGGGAAGCAAATCCAAACTTGGAAAACAGCAGGCAAGCGCAGCCAAGAAAGGAAGGAAAAAACGCAAACCTGCATCTAAGCCCGAGCCCAAGGCCTGAGTAATACATGCATTATATCTATGGTATCCATGCGGTAGACAGTCTACTGCGACAAAACCCCAAATCTGTGCAGCGGCTGTGTGTGGCGCAAGGGCGCGGCGATAAGCGAATCTCATCTTTGATGGAGTTGGCCCAGAATCAGGGGGTGCCCACCGCCAGAGAAGCGCGTAAATTGCTCGATGACAAGGTGAAGGGTAAGCACCAGGGCGTGATTGCAGAAACGCTGGATGACCCGCTGCAAGGCGATGTGCCACAGCGCAACCTGTGGGCAGAAACCGACTTGCTGCGCGCTATCGATGAAGGTGAGGGCCCCGTTTTAATTCTGGTTCTCGATGGCGTCACCGACCCGCACAATCTCGGTGCCTGCATGCGCAGTGCCGAGGCGGCCGGTGTCACCGCAGTGGTTGTACCTAAAGATCGGGCCGCAGATCTCAACCCTACCGCCCGCAAGGTGGCCTGCGGCGCGGCAGAAATTGTCCCGTTTGTCAGAGTTACCAATATCGCTCGCACCCTGGACGCCATGAAGGAGCGCGGCGTGTGGCTCTATGGCGCCGCAGAAGAAGCTGAAAGTTCAATATATGACAGTGACTTAGCTGGCTCTGTGGCACTTGTAATGGGCGCCGAGGGCGCAGGTTTGCGGCGCCTTACCCGCGAGCACTGTGACCATCTGGTGAAACTGCCGATGGCGGGGACGGTTAGCAGCTTAAATGTGTCAGTGGCTACCGGGGTCTGCTTATTCGAGATTGTTCGGCAGCGGACGCTTGCGCGCGCTACCTAAACTATGTAAAATCCGCCACCTCAAAAATTGCCCGGCTGTTGTTAATAGCCGATCCTCCTTGCTACACCATTGTATTGGGTAGCATCAACCCGTAAGGAGCTTTATATGCGTCATTACGAAGTCGTATTTATGGTCCATCCCGACCAATCCGAACAAGTGCCCGGTATGATCGAGCGCTACTCTCAGACTATTCAGAAAGATGGTGGCAGTGTTCACCGCCTCGAAGACTGGGGCCGCCGCCAACTGGCTTATCCCATCAATAAAATTCATAAAGCACATTATGTGATGATGAATATTGAAGCTTCAAACGAAGCACTGGAGGAGCTGACTAGCACATTCCGTTTCAACGACGCTGTGATTCGTAACCTCGTGATACGACGTGACGACGCCGATACTGGTGAGTCTTTCATTATGAAAGCCGAGAAAGAGAATCGCGAGCGCAAAAATCGCTATGAGCAGCGTCAGACACCTGAGCCTGCTGCGGACACAACGCCTGCATCGGAAGGAAGTGAAGAGGCAGCCAAAGAAGTGGTTGCTGATAAAGCGGAAGTTACACCTGAAGCCTAGTGCTTCAGAGCGCTTCGCGTTGTCACTCCCAGTCACGAATATAGAGTATTAAAGGAGAACCACCATGGCACGTTTTTTCCGTCGCCGTAAGTTTTGTCGTTTCACCGCCGAAGGCGTTAAAGAAATTGACTACAAAGATCTGGAAACCCTGAAGGCATACGTTTCTGAAACCGGCAAGATTGTACCCAGCCGTATTACCGGTACCAAAGCCAGGTATCAGCGTCAGCTGGCTACTGCGGTGAAACGCGCGCGTTTCCTCGCTTTGCTGCCTTACACAGATTCTCATCAGTAGGAAGAACCCGCTGCGCGGGGACGGGCTTTGATCGCTTTAGCCAATTATGTGATGCGCGGCAGGCTACCGGCTCTGTTAGTTACCGTGGCTGGTGCCAGCAGTATGATGTTTTGCTGGATTAGTGCTGCTGTAATCGCGCTGGTTACCCTGCGCAAAGGGGTGGGGGAAGGTGCATGGTTATTGATGTGGGCATTGTTGCCCGCAGGTTTTTTGTTGCTGTATTTAGGCGACAGCGGTCCGTTGGCCATGTTGGTGGGGGCTATGTTCCTCGCACTGATTTTACGCAGCACAGTGAGCTTGTCCCTGACAGTAGTCGGTAGTGTTGTTATCGGTGTTGTGACAGGTCTGGCTCTACTGGCCTTTAACAGCGAATTACTGGATCAACTGGTGGTGCTTTTCGCCGAGTTCCTCGGTAATCTGGAACAGCAGTTGGCCCAGAGTGATGCTCAGGCCTTGGAGATAGTATCGCCCACAGCTCTGCAAATTGCGGGCATACTGGGCACGATAAGTGCGCTTAGCTCAGTGCTTTGTCTGCTTCTTGCGCGTTATTGGCAAGCGGCTTTATACAATCCGGGCGGCTTTGGTGAAGAGTTCAGGGCATTGCATTTGCCGCCGCTCTATACCGCCGCTTTGGTACTGTCGGCACTAGGCCTGGTAGCTCTGGGAACGGAGTATAGAACCTGGGCCACGATATTAATGGTACCGCTAAGCTTTGCAGGTTTGGCACTAGTACACGCCCGCGCTAATCGAGGCGGGCAACGGACAATGTGGCTTGCCGGGTTTTATCTTATGTGGCTGCTGCTTGACCCGGTCAAGCTGGTTGTAGTGGTTGTCGCAATCGCTGATAGTTGGATAGGATTTCGCCAACGTTGGTCTAAAAAAGCCGACGGTGGGCAGGATTAAAATAGTTGGTTGAGGTGGAACGGTTTTGCTTCGATCATACGTACATTTTATAGAAAAGGGAGGCAACTCCCTCAACAGAGGAAAGTCAGATGGAAGTCATATTGCTGGAAAACATTGGCAATCTTGGTGGCCTGGGTGATCGGGTTGCTGTTAAGGCTGGTTTCGGTCGTAATTTTCTGATCCCAACCGGCAAAGCCGTGTCTGCGACCAAAGAAAACATCGCCCATTTTGAATCCCGCCGCTCTGAGCTCGAAGCAGCCGCTGCCGCCACAGTTGCTACTGCCGAAACGCGTGCTGCTAGCATAGATGCGCTTGAAGTTATTGTCGTTGAAGCTAATGCGGGCGAAGAGGGCAAGCTGTTTGGCTCTATCGGTACACGCGACATAGCCGACGCTATAACTGCTGCAGGTTGTGACGTAGATAAATCAGAAGTTCGCCTTCCTGAAGGTGCGCTGCATGAGCTGGGTGACTACGAAATCACCATCCATGTTCACGGCAAAGTTAATGCGACAGTTAATCTGAGTGTTATAGCAGAAGCTAAAATCTGATTTTTGAGTGCCCGGGGGCAATCGCCCCCGAATCTTTGATTGGCGATATGGACAAATTTGGTTACTCTATGTGGCCGAATAAAAGCAGTATCTAAAGATGTCCGACCCCGATTTTCCGAGTAATATTTCCGAGCTGCCCTACGCAGACGACCGGGATGTTGCGCGAATTAAAATGTCTCCTCATTCGCCGGAAGCAGAGCAATCTGTGCTGGGTGGCCTGCTGCTGTCCAACGATGGCTGGGACTCGGTTGCCGAGGCAGTGTCTGCCAACGACTTTTATCGTCCGAGCCACCGCCTGATATTCAAACAAATTGCAAAGTTGGCCAACGATGGTGACCCAGTAGATGTTATTACTGTGGCTGACAAACTGTCTGCAAATGGAGAGCTCGATGCCGCGGGTGGTCTTGCCTACCTCGCAGAATTGGCCAGCAACACGCCCAGTGCCTCCAATCTGCGTGCGTACGCGCAAGTGGTGCGTGAGCGTTCCAGCCTTCGCAGCCTGATTGAAGTCGCCCAGAGCATTGCCGAGAGCGGTTTTAACCCCGAAGGGCGCAATAGCAGTGAGCTTATCAATGAGGCCGAGCGTCTCATCATGCAAATCTCCGAAGAAGGGCCCAAGGCGGGTGGGCCGCAAGAGGTGAATCCGCTGTTACAAAAAGCGGTTGATCGGATTGAGGAATTATTCAACTCCGACGGCGATATTACCGGCTTGACCACGGGTTTCAAAGACCTTGACGGCATGACTTCGGGCTTGCAGCCTTCTGACCTTGTTATCATCGCCGGCCGCCCCTCCATGGGTAAAACCAGTTTTGCGATGAATCTGGTCGAAACAGCGGTGATTAGCCAAGAGAAGCCTATTTTGGTTTTCAGTATGGAGATGCCGGCTGATCAGCTTATTATCAGAATGTTGTCCTCTATCGGGCGCATTGACCAAACCCGTATTCGCAACGGCAAGCTGGAGCAGGAAGACTGGCCAAAGTTGAGTACGGCAGTCACCAAGTTGAAAGACGTACCACTCTTTATTGACGACACCGCCGCGTTGACGCCAACTGAAGTGCGCTCCCGCGCGCGCAAGGTGTCCAGGGAGCATGGCAAGCTGGGCATGATTATGCTCGATTATATGCAGCTGATGCAGGTGGCCGGTTCGTCCGAGGGCCGCACCGCAGAGATTTCGGAGATTTCACGCTCTCTCAAGGCGATAGCAAAAGAGTTTGGTTGTCCGGTAGTCGCCCTGTCACAGCTAAACCGTGCCCTGGAGGGTCGCCCCAACAAGCGGCCTATAAACTCCGACCTGCGAGAGTCCGGCGCGATTGAGCAGGATGCCGATGTCATCATGTTTATTTACCGCGATGAGGTTTACAACGAGGATTCCCCGGATAAGGGTGTGGCGGAGATCATCATCGGTAAGCAGCGGAACGGTCCTATTGGCACTTGCCGACTCGCCTTTGTGGGCGAATTTACTCGTTTCGAAAACCTGGCTCGGGGTTCTTACGAGCAATAACTGTTTTGTTTGATCTGTGATTGTTTAGGGGTACCCGCCTCGAGCATGTGGGCGTCTGCATTTCAGGGGTCGGGTTGCGGCTAACTTCCCCAGTACTTCGCCTTCAATAACCTCTATAACCCAGTCTTCTCGCGCAACTTGTGCAACTCAGACAGTTGTTCATCCTTCGACAGAACTCTGCTGTGCTTCTGCTCGAGGGCAGCCGGCTCTGGGATATCCAGACTTTCACCGCTAATTACACGTGCACAGTACTGCTGGTAGTGGTCGCGAAATCTCGGCCAGCTGATGCGTTCGATACTATGCGCAAGAAAAAACCAGTCGCTATCGCGGCCGGCAAGATAGACCGCTGGGTGGCTCCAGTTCTGTGCTGATTTGGGTGAGGGCGCCTGGCACGCTTCCAGGTAGGCATCGTGGGCCTGAGGGAGGCCGTACTTGGCCAGTCCCTGCTGGCAGCAATCGTGCATGCGGTTGAGGGTGGGCAGGTACTCGTTATTCTCGATGGCATGCTTGGCACCGCGCAGAATTTGCTCCACCGGGTAGTGTGCCAGAGATTCCAGCCACAACTTTTTTACCTGCTGAATCTGACTGTTGTCCTGATAGGCAGCAAAATACTGGTTGTGATAGTTGAGCCTGAACAATGCAAATACCTGATTGATGGCGTCTACATAGTGCTCGCTGGCAATCGCGCGGCGTGTCTCACTGTGCCCAGGAGGTGTCGCTGAGGTCGTCTTGGAGGCTTCTATCCCTCGTGCGACCTGTTGGATTAGATCCTTGCTGTCCGGCATTGCTCTGTCCTGTTTGATCCATTTGGTGGCGTTTGGCCCAATTGTATTTTACATGTTGTATGAATTTTGTATTCCACGAAGTGTGGGCCTGGTTGCTGTCGCGCCAGTAGATGATGAACTCGGGAATCAACGAACGGGCAAAGTCGGCGTCTATATGCGACATATTCAAAATATCCATCACATCTTCAGGCGGATACCATTGCTCGGTAATGCGCTTGGGTTCGGTGCTGTGTTCCATGGCCGATGTATATTTGGCCCACTGAATGCGTATATGCTGAATGAATTTGGAATTGAGGTCTTTGGGATTGGTGCCGCGCTCGCGCCAGTACAGGATGAATTCGGGAATGGCCTGTTCGAGAAAGTCCTGATCAACTTCATTGCGTTCCAGAATTTCCAGAGCGTCCAGGCTGGGGCGCCAGTTATTGTCCAGTACCGTGGGTTCTTTGACGCGAAATGCCTCGGACTGGCTCTGTTCCTGTCGTCGCCACTGGGCGCGCACGTGCTGGCGAAATTTGTTTTCCCAGGCGTGGTTGGTTTCACCGCGTTCACGCCAGTAAAAGATGAAATCTTCCAGTTGGTCCAGGGCAAACTGTCGCGGTATGGTGTGGTTCATGGTGAGTAGTGTGAGTAAATCCTCAGTGGGAGACCAATGAGCGGGAAGTAGTCCGGCCGAACGACGCTGAAGCGGCGCAGCGGTTGATGCCATTGGGGTCGCTTGCGCCGCGGTCTCTTTTGTCCTGACGGACTCATTCAGGGCAAACACCAGATGCTCAGCGCTGTGCAGTGGAGGGGAGTTAATCAGCAGTATGCCTTTGTCTACCAGCGCGCGGCTGATGCGATGCAAATCGATTGGGCTCCAGAAGGGCAAGGCGCGTTCAAGCTGGCCCCGTTCTATAGAGCGCCAGGCGAAACCATTTTGTATCTGGGGCTCATGGTGCTGAAACAATTCGCCCAAATGCTGTAGAAATATCGCCTCCTCTAGCCCAATGGTAGACGCAAGAGCGGGGGAAAATACCAGCTGGCGTTCGGGAATGAGTGAGGTGTTGGGCATGGGTGTTCCGGTGTATAGGTGCTAAGTCTGATAGGATACCGAGCTTGTTCGATGACATACAGCTCGAGCGTTAAATTTCTTTTATTCAAGGTCAAATTAGGTAATGGCAAAAAGTAAAACCGCTTATGTTTGCAATGACTGTGGCTCAGATTACGCCAAGTGGCAAGGCCAGTGCCACGACTGCAGTGCCTGGAATACGCTGGTAGAGATTCGCCTGGGACCCGCCAAGGGTTCCGGGCGCGTAGGTGCTGCCAGTAGCGGCAGTGCCAGTGCCGCTCGAGCTGGCTTTGCTGGCGCATTGGCGAAAGCGGCAGTACTGGGAGATATTAACCTGCAGGACCTGCCTCGAATTCCCAGTGGGGCAGAAGAATTTGACCGCGTTTTGGGTGGTGGACTTGTTCCGGGTTCAGCCATTTTAGTGGGAGGCAACCCCGGGGCGGGGAAAAGCACGCTGCTGCTACAGACTATGTGTCATCTGGCTACCCATATGGAAGCCTTGTATATCACTGGCGAGGAGTCTTTGCAGCAAATTGCCATGCGGGCCAAGCGCCTGAAGTTGCCCACCGACAAATTGCGCCTGATGGCTGAAACCAACGTGGAAGCGATTGTGGCGGCGGCGCAGGAATTCAAGCCTAAGGTGCTGGTGGTAGACTCTATTCAGGTTGTGCACTCGGATGAACTGGCCTCCGCGCCGGGCGGCGTGTCGCAAGTGCGCGAATGTGCGGCCTATCTCACTCGCTTCGCTAAACAAACAGGCACGGTATTGTTTTTGGTGGGGCATGTGACCAAAGATGGATCCCTGGCAGGCCCCAAGGTGTTGGAGCATATTATCGATTGCTCCATCTTACTCGAGAGCACCGATGACTCGCGTTTTCGCACCCTGCGCGGGCAAAAAAATCGCTTTGGCGCGGTCAATGAGCTGGGTGTGTTTGCCATGACGGACGAGGGCATGCGGCAGGTCAAGAACCCCTCGGCAATTTTTCTCGATCGCAGCAATGAACCCTCCTCAGGCAGTGTCGTGATGGTGGTATGGGAGGGTACACGTCCATTACTGGTAGAAATCCAGGCACTGGTAGACGATTCTCAATTGGGTAACCCCCGTCGGGTGGCGGTGGGCCTGGAGCAAAACCGACTGGCCATGCTGTTAGCCGTGCTACATCGCCACGGTGGCTTGCAGGTGGGAGATCAGGATGTGTTCGCCAATGTAGTCGGTGGAGTAAAAGTGCTGGAGACCAGCGCTGATCTCGCGCTACTGATGGCGATTGTCTCCAGCTTCCGCGACAGGCCGCTACCGCGGGATATGGTCATTTTCGGTGAGGTGGGGCTGGCAGGCGAGATTCGCCCTGTTCCCAGCGGGCAGGAACGCTTGGCGGAAGCCGCCAAGCATGGTTTCAAGCGGGCTATCGTGCCAAAGGGCAATGCACCCAAGGGGAAGATCGCGGGAATGGAGGTTATTCCGGTGTCGAAGTTGGGCGAGGCGCTTGCAGCGCTGGAGTAGATCAGTCGTTCAGGCGACTCAGTTCTTCAGCTAACAATTCGTCATTATCGATGTGTGTTTCTAATAGTCTGCGCAGTGGCTCTATGTTGGTTTTGTCCACGTGTTGCACGGCAAAACCCAGCCTGCCAGATTCTACATGCTGCAAATACGCGTGAAGCTCGAGGTTTTCGGTGTTTTCCAGGTGAATAATCAGGGTGAAGGGCTCATTGTACTGGGCATCCCAGATGTCGGGCTGGTCGGTGGCAGCGCCGGACAGTGATATGTCGATGAGTCGCTGATGCCACACACTGCCCCCCTGATGCACATCAACGGGGATATCCAGCGCTACCCGGGTGAACTTACGCCGATCGACTTGCTTACCGGACATAACAGGGTCCTTTTTTAATGATTTCAGTTTGCAGCTGTTGTCTCATCACTATAGCGCCTTTTATATTCGCAACCCAAAAAATTACTTCAGTTTTCTGTAAGTTACACGGTGAGGTTGGTCGGCGCTTGCACCCAGGCGTGCTCTGCGATTCTGCTCGTAGTCGCTGAAATTACCCTCGTGAAAAATAATGCCGTCATCGTCCTCGTAAGCGAGAATATGCGTTGCGATACGATCCAGAAACCAGCGGTCGTGCGAGATCACCAGGGCGCTGCCAGGGAAGGCAAGCACGGCTTCTTCGAGGGCGCGCAGGGTTTCTACGTCCAGGTCATTGGTCGGCTCATCCAGCAGTAGCACGTTGGCACCCTGCTTGAGTAATGTGGCCAGATGCAGGCGATTGCGTTCACCACCAGATAAGTCTTTGACCAGTTTTTGTTGGTCGGAGCCTTTGAAGTTGAAGCGACTTACGTAGGAGCGCGAGGCCACTTCGTAATTGCCGATACGCATCGTCTCGTGCCCCCCGGATATTTCCTCCCACACCGTTTTGTCACCATTGAGTGCATCGCGGGACTGGTCTACGTGGGCGATTGTTACGCTCTCGCCGATCTGCACTTCGCCGCTGTCAGGCTGTTCCTCACCGCTGAGAATTCTGAACAGGGTAGATTTGCCGCGGCCGTTGGCGCCGATAATACCGACGATGCTGCCCTTGGGTACACTGAAGCTTAGGCCTTCAAAAATGACCCGGTCGCCGAAGCTCTTGCCCAGATTATTAACCTCGATAACCTTGTCTCCCAGCCTTGGTCCCGGCGGGATATAGATTTCGTTGGTTTCGTTGCGCCGCTGAAATTCCTGTGACTGCAGGTCTTCAAAGCGCGCCAAACGGGCTTTGCTTTTTGCCTGTCTGCCCTTGGGATTACTGCGCACCCATTCCAACTCGGCCTTGATGCTTTTTTGGTGAGACGCCTCTTGTCGCTTCTCCTGTCCCAGCCTGGCCTCTTTGGCCTCCAGCCAGTTAGAGTAGTTCCCCTCGTAGGGAATACCGCGCCCCCGGTCCAGCTCCAGAATCCAGCCAGCGGCATTGTCGAGGAAATAACGGTCGTGGGTAATGGCTACCACGGTGCCGCTAAAGTCGTGCAGAAAGCGCTCCAGCCAGGCTACGCTCTCGGCGTCCAGATGGTTGGTGGGCTCGTCCAGCAACAGCATGTCGGGGTTTGACAGCAGCAGACGGCACAGTGCCACACGGCGCCGTTCACCGCCGGACAGCGTGCTAATGTCGGCATCCCATGGTGGCAAATGCAGGGCATCTGCGGCCACTTCCAGTTTGTGATCAAGATTGTGCGCATCGGTGGTGTGGATGATGTCTTCCAGCCGCGCCTGCTCTTTCGCCAGCGCATCAAAATCGGCGTCGGGTTCGGCGTAATCGGCATAGACTTTTTCCAAACCCGTCAGTGCGTCTTTGGCCTCCTGTACGCCTTCTTCTACGTTGCCGCGAACATCCTTGCTTTCATCCAGCTGCGGTTCCTGGGGCAGGTAACCAATGTTAATGCCAGCCTGTGGCCTCGCTTCGCCCAGGATATCGGTGTCTATGCCCGCCATAATGCGCAACAGAGTGGATTTGCCCGAGCCATTGAGGCCCAGAACACCAATTTTTGCGCCGGGGAAAAACGACAGAGAGATGTCTTCCAGAATTTTCTTCTTCGGCGGCACAACTTTACCGACACGGTTCATGGTGTATACATATTGCGCCATTTTTTACTCTGCCCTTTGCCAAATAATCGAGCTGCAGACTGTATCAGAAAAGCGCTTGGAAAAAGAGCGCAGAAATTTAATCTGGCAGGGGCGTTTGGCTCTTATACCCAATGATTGTTTTAGGGTAGAATGCGCCACTTCTGAATGCCTGCAGAAGCCGCTTTATTCAGCCACACCCGAGGGGAATGCGATGTTTGATAGCAATATGACAATTGAAGGTTTTGACGACGAAATCTGGTCTGCCATTCAACAGGAAAATGTGCGCCAGGAAGAGCACATCGAACTGATTGCATCGGAAAACTATACCAGCCCTCGCGTTATGCAGGCTCAGGGCTCTGCGCTTACTAACAAATATGCCGAGGGTTACCCCGGCAAGCGTTATTACGGGGGATGCGAATTTGTCGACAAGGCCGAAGTGCTTGCCATCGATCGCGCCAAAGCGCTGTTTGGTGCCGATTATGCCAATGTTCAGCCGCACTCCGGTTCACAGGCAAACTCTGCGGTCTATCTTGCACTTTGCGTCCCCGGCGACACGGTTCTCGGCATGAGCCTTGCCGATGGTGGCCACCTGACTCACGGCGCCAAGCCCAATTTTTCCGGCAAAATATATAACGCCGTTCAGTACGGCCTCAATGCGCAAACCGGGGAAGTCGACTACGATCAGGTTGAAACGCTGGCCCTGAAGCACAAGCCGAAAATGATTGTGGCGGGCTTCTCGGCCTACTCTCAAATTTTGGACTGGGCACGTTTTCGCGAAATTGCTGATAAAGTCGGTGCGTATTTAATGGTTGACATGGCCCATGTGGCGGGCCTGGTCGCGGCGGGAGTCTATCCCAATCCTGTTCCCTATGCCGATGTTGTTACCACCACCACTCACAAGACTCTGCGCGGTCCCCGTGGCGGGCTTATTTTGGCCAAAGCCAATGCAGAATTGGAAAAGAAATTTAACTCCGCTGTTTTCCCCGGCGGCCAGGGCGGACCCCTGATGCACGTGATTGCAGCCAAGGCCATTAGCTTCAAGGAAGCGCAGAGCGAAGATTTTGTTATCTACCAGAAGCAGGTCGTTGCAAACGCCAAAGTTATGGCTGCTACTTTTCTGGATAGGGGCATCAAAATTGTATCCGGCGGCACCGAGAACCATCTCATGTTGGTGGATCTGATTGGTAAGGAATATACCGGCACCGATGCCGACGCCGCGCTGGGCGCAGCCTACATCACGGTTAACAAAAATGCCGTCCCCAACGACCCCCGTTCACCCTTTGTAACCTCCGGGCTTCGTGTTGGTACGCCGGCCATCACCACTCGCGGTTTTAAACAAGCTGAGACCGTGGAGCTCACTGGATGGATGTGCGACGTTCTCGAGTCTCTGGAAAACGGGAACTCCGAACAGGTCATCGCCGAGGTGAAGGCAAAGGTTTTAGAGATTTGTTCGCGCTTTCCGGTTTATTCAGCCGGCTGATTTCGCTCGGCGTTGGGCGAAGTACCTGGGCTCTTCGTGGGTGCCCAGCAGGTTGCGCCTAATCATGTCCAGACCGGCCGCGGCGACCATTGTTTGGAACAGACTGCGCTCCACTGGCCAGCACAGACAGCGGGTTTGAAGGTCTTGTGCCGTTCCCCAGGCCAGCCACACCGTGCCAACCGGTTTGTCGGCCGAGCCGCCACCGGGGCCGGCGATGCCCGATACGGCAATCGCATAATCCGCGTCGGATTTATCCAGAGCCCCCAGGGCCATTTGCCTCACCACGGTTTCGCTCACAGCGCCTTCTTCCGCCAGTGATGCCTCGCTGACGCCCAGTACCGAGTGCTTTACAGCGTTGTGGTAGGTGACAAAGCCCGCGTGAAAACTTTCAGATGCGCCTGCGATTTTGGTCAGCATACTGGCGATAAGCCCCCCGGTGCAGGATTCAGCGGTGGTCAGCGTGCTGCCTCGTTCACGCAGTAGTTCCAGCACCCGCTGGGCTATTTGCGTATCGCCCTCACCAATGACGTGATAGCCCAAGAGATCCAGCAATTGCTGTTTGCAGCGCTGCTGTGCGGGCGCAGCGGAGGCAGAGCTAATGGTGAGTTTTACCTCCATTTGCGGCGCACCGGCTCGAAACCCCAGCTCCACATCCTCAGGCCAATCGGATATGTTGTCGGCAATGAGCTGTTGCGCGGTGGACTCGCCAATGCCGAACGTTTGCAGGCGCACAATATTGACCCCTGAGGGCCGATGTAGCTGTTCGGCCAGACTGGCCACGATGTCATCCATCATGGCAAACATCTCACTGGGCACACCCGGCGTGCAGACGATGCGGCAGCCCTTAACAGTGACTTCAAAACCCACTGCACTGCCCACCGGGTTGGCAATGATGCTGGCCCCGGCAGGTAGCATGGCCTGTTTCATATTGGCGGCATTCAGTGGTGCATTGCGCTTGGCGCACCAGCTCTCCAAATGAGCCACTGCGTCGGGGTGTTGCTGCAGCGGCACATCTGCCACTGCTGCTACTACCTCTGCAGTGAGGTCATCAATGGTTGGTCCGAGACCACCATTGACGATAACCAGGTCGGCATTTTCGGCCATCGACGACAACTCTTGTTGCAGTAGTGCGACGTCGTCCCCTACAGTCACTTTACGAAACACGCTCAATGCGAGCTCCTGCAGGCGCCTGGCAATAAAGGCAGAATTGGAGTCGACCGTGTCACCGGACATGATTTCGTTGCCGGTTAAAAGAAGTTGTACTGTGAAATTCTGCTGTGTCATAAAGGTCTCTCCAAGGGAGGACAAATAGTATAGGGGACTGGTTTAATTGGATAGCCCTGTGAGTTTAATAGGCAGCGGCGTGCCTTGCGCTTTATCGTATACTGGCGCTATGACCCAATTAAACTTCTGCCCGGACTGCGGCGGTGCCTTGGTGCAACATGTGGTAGCGGGTGAGTCGCGCAACCACCGCTACTGTGAGAGCTGCCGCGTGTGCCACTACGATCATCCCAGAGTTGTGGTGACCGCTTTTGTCGCCTATCAGGAAAAACTGCTGTGGGTGCAGCGAGAATTGGAGCCACAACGGGGCCTGTGGGCTATTCCCGGTGGGTTTCTGGAAAACCATGAAACCTTGGCTGAAGGCGCGGTGCGGGAATTGCGCGAGGAATCCGGGGTGGACATTGCCGCGCAACAGTTGCAGCTGTATATGACCGGCACCATCACGTTCATCAACCAGGTGTATGTGGCATTTCGGGGCACTGTGACACGGCCTGATTTTGCGCCGGGTGTCGAATCGCAGGCGTGCGGCTATTTTTCCCGTGATGAATGTCCCTGGGATGCGGTGGCCTACCCTCAGGTTAACGATTCAATTGTCCAGGCCTACGACGACCTGGAGCGCGGTACATTTGAAGTGTGGCAGGCAGAGATGACCGAGAGCCGTTACCGGCTTCAGTGCGTGTCTACGCGGGTTTAAAACCCGATAGATTAACGGTATCTTCAGGTGGCAGATTTTCTGCGATGGCAGTTCGTGTCAGTGCCAAGGCGCTAGTATCCCCTGAGAACGCCTGGGGAGTGCCTCGATAGATGTTTCGAGTAATGCGATGAGGCCACGTTCGGAACTGGGCCAGCTGTGCAGGTCCCCCGGGATCACCTCGTCCACGGTAGCCCCAAACAGCTGGCTAATTTGTTGGTCGGTGCTCTGGCTGGATTTAAACCAGAGCCCGTTTTGCTCAAGCCCTGATTGAGTCATCTTCGGCAGGCTGATGGGGTCTCGTTTTGTACTCTTTGTGCTAAAGTGCCCCCTTCTTTGAACGTAGCATTGCGGAAATTCACCATGGCAGTACAACCCGAAGTAGAATTAAACACCGATGAGCAGATAGTCAGCTACGGTTTTGGCCTGCAGTTTGGCGACCAAATGCGTCGCAATCATTTTGAAGGCATGGACATCGATGCTGTCCTTGCAGGCATTACACATCAGTTCAGTCACCAGCAGGCGGCGCTCACTCCCGAGCAGATGAATCCTGCCTACGAGGCAGTTCAGGCCAAGCAGAAAGCCAAAGCGACAGAAGTCGACAGCAAGCGACAGGCATTGGCAGAGCAGTTTTTACAGGCCAACGCGGCCCGTGATGAGGTTACTTCCACCGCGAGTGGCCTGCAGTACGAAGTATTGGAAGAAGGTACTGGTGATAAGCCTACGGCCCAGTCTAATGTTGTGACTCACTACCATGGTACCTTGGTTGATGGCACCGTCTTTGACAGTTCGGTGGAGCGCGGTGAGCCCGCCGAGTTTGGCATCAACCAGGTTATCCCGGCGTGGACAGAGGCCCTGCAGCTGATGTCAGTGGGTGATAAGTGGCGTATTGCATGTCCGCCCAAACTGGCCTATGGCGAACAGGGCGCTGGCGATGCCATTCCCCCTAACACCGCACTGGTATTTGAAATTCACTTGATCGATATAAAAAGCTAATGAAGAGGGCTGTAGACATGGTCGCCAATATCAACCTGCCCCGGATTTTGCGTGTGGGCGCCGGTGCCAGTAAAACACTGGTTGCCACTCTGCGCGAGCTCTGCCTGAGAAGACCTCTGATTGTCACCGATAGTTTCATGGTGCAGGCGGGTTACAGCGCTACTCTGGAGCAGCAGCTGAACGAAGCGAGTTTTGCCTACGGCTTGTTTGGCAACTGTGTGCCCGACCCCACTACCGATAGTATCGATGAGGTTATGGCAGTGCTGCGCGATGGCGATTACGACTGCGTAATTGGCCTGGGTGGCGGCAGCTCTATGGACACGGCAAAAGCCGTAGCCGCAATGGCTTTGCTGGACGGAGCAATGCGCGACTACAAAGTCCCCTACAAGATTGACAGGGGGCTGCCCATAATCGCTGTTCCTACTACCGCAGGTACTGGGTCTGAAGTGACTAGCGTTGCCATCATCACAGATACCAGCACGCGTGAGAAAATGCTCTGTATGGGACTCGGGCTGATGCCAATTGCAGCACTGGTGGATTACGAGTGTACGCTCAGCATGCCCTATCGTCTCACCGCAGATACCGGCATAGACAGCCTGTGCCACGCACTGGAAGCCTACGTGAGCCGCAAGGCAAATTCTTTCACTGACAGCGTGGCACTGACCGCCATGCACAGTATTTACAACAATATTCGCACCGCCTGCGATCAGCCTGACAATATCGACGCCAGGGCCGCCATGATGCTGGCAGCCACACAGGGCGGCATTGCCTTCGCCAATGCTTCGGTCACGCTTATTCACGGCATGAGCAGGCCCATTGGGGCCCTGTTTCATGTTCCTCATGGCCTCAGTAACGCCATGTTGTTGCCTGAAATCACCGCGTGGTCGGTGCATCACGCTCCCGAGCGTTATGCCCACTGTGCTCGCTATATGGGCATAGCCAAAGTGGCCGACAGCGATTCTGTGGCACTGGATAAATTAGTAGACGGCCTGCGGCAGTTGAGCGCCGATCTGGCAGTGCCCACTCCACGCGACTACGGCATTGATGAGCAGGAGTGGAAGACTTCTCTGGTGACGATGGCTGAGCAGGCGCTGGCATCGGGTTCTCCGGCAAATAATCCTCGGATTCCTAAGGCTGACGATATTATTAGCTTGTATGAGAAGGTTTACGGCTGAGCTTGTATCACGCCTAGCAACGTAAAAATATCCGCCGCCAACAACAAAACCTCGTGCCCCCAATCCAAAACTTTACTACACTGAAAGCCTGATTTTCACCTGACTCAAAAGTGGTTCCTGCTCATGAGACGTGTTGTATTTAACCAAAAAGGCGGCGTTGGAAAAACCAGCATCACCTGTAATCTCGCTGCTATCAGTGCAGCTTCTGGCCTGCGCACATTGGTCGTTGACCTTGATGTCCAGGGTAATTCCACCCATTACCTGGTGGGCGAAATAGACGCCGAAGAATTTCCGGCAGAGGCTCAGGGTGTGGCGGGTCTGTTTAAACAGACCGTTGGCTCGCGTAAAATGCAGCAAAATCCCGACTCTTTTGTGTGGGAAACACCCTACGAGAACTTGTTTATCATGCCATCCAGCCCCGCGCTGGCCACCATGGAGAAAGAGTTGGAGTCGCGTTACAAAATTTACAAATTGCGCGATGCACTGGACAAGCTCTGCGAAGAATATGACCGTGTATACATCGACACGCCACCGAGCTTCAATTTTTATTCAAAGTCGGCACTCATCGCTGCAAACACGGTGCTGGTGCCATTTGACTGTGACAGTTTTGCCCGCCAGAGTCTGTATTCGCTGATGGATAACATCGCTGAGCTACAAGAGGACCACAACCCCGGGTTGGAAGTGGAGGGAGTGATAGTCAATCAATTTAATGCGCAGGCACGTCTGCCTCTGGAGCTGGTGCAAGAACTGGAAGAGGAGGGTTACCCTGTGCTGGCCACTTACCTCAACACCTCCGTGAAGATGAAGGAATCCCACCGGGAGCATAGGCCCCTAATAGATCTGGCGCCCAGCCATAAGCTGACTGGACAGTTTTTCGATCTGTATTCCGAACTGGAATCGGCCTTGCCCAAGAGCGCGTCTAAAGGCAAGGTACGGGCAGCCTGATCGTCAGACCTTGGGCAGCATGCTGCCCGCGCGCTCCACTGCATCTACATATTCGTCCAACAGACGGTACATGACTGAGCGGCAGGACTCCATTGTGTTGATTTGCCCGATAACCTGGCCGCAGGGGTTGAAGGCGACGCTTTGACAGTCTCCCACACCCGCATAGGTGGCAGTGCGGCGCATACCATCAGAGGTAACCATGCCTTGCAGTGGCATGCCAAGTGGGTCGGGAGTGTCGGGTCTGTCCCAGGCGGCGGTCCATTCGCTTTTCAGCATGCGGCAGGTTTTACCCGTCCATGAGCGGGAGCGAATGGTATCTTCGCTGGAGGCGGCGAGCAGGGATTGACGCTGAGCTTCCTCAACGTGAGCCTCCTCCACGGTTAACCACAGCGAACCGGTCCAGACTCCAGCCGCTCCCATGGCCATAGCGGCGGCAATTTGTCGGCCATTGCCGATGCCACCGGCAGCCAGCATGGGGGTGTCGCCTATAGCATCTACAATTTGCGGCCACAGTACGACAGAGCCGACGTCGCCGGCGTGGCCTCCACCTTCTCCCCCTTGAGCGACAACAAAGTCCAGCCCGGCGTCTTTATGCGCTACAGCCTGTTTAACTCGACCGCACAGCGCGCCAATTAAGCGGCCACTGTCCTGCACCATTTTGATTTTGTCCGCCGGGGGCGTGCCCAGGGCATTGGCGATCATCACACACTGGGGGCGGGTGAGCGCTTCTTCCAGTAGAGGCGTAGCAGTAGCGTCAGTCCAGCCCATTAAACCCATGCTGGTGGTGCCGTCCGGCCAAGCCGGTACGCCTGCATCTGCCAGCAACTTCTGTGCGAAGTCCATATGCTCCTGCGGAACCATTTTCCACAGTTCCTTTTCCATTTCTTCGGCATTCATTGTGCCCATGCCCTCATATTTTTGGGGGATCACAATGTCCACGCCGTAGGGCTTGTCGTCTATGTGTGCATCAATCCAATCGAGTTCTTCCTTCAGCTGCTCCGGGCTGAAGCCCACTGCACCCAGCACGCCGATGCCGCCCGCTTTACTGACTGCCACCACCACGTCCCGGCAGTGGCTGAAGGCAAATATGGGGAATTCGATCCCCAATCTTTTACACAATGCGTTGCTCATGTTGCTCTCCTGACAGTTATTTACTACGTTGGCAGCAGTATTGCCCGCCCGCCCCGGCTGGACAATTGCGAGTGAGTGCCATTGAAACTGTCGCTTTCAATCATGTGAAGGCTACTCGGAAGAATAACCATATAAACCGATGTTATTTGTGTAGAGCGCATCTATTCTTTACAGTTCGCTACTATGACTGCTTTAAAATTAGCCCAAACCATGACCGAACAGCAAAATTCCTCACTGGATCTCGATCTGGAGCACATTAATGCTTCGTTTCGCGATGCCAGCCCGGCAGAAATTGTGCGCTGGGCGCTGGCTCTGGGCAAAAAAACCATCGCCACCACCAGTTTCGGCCGCAATGCCGCGCTTATGCTGCGCTTGGTGAGCGAGGAAGATAAAGCAGTGCCAACTATTTGGGTGGACACCGGTTATAACCTCCGTGATACCTATGTAGTGGCCGAGCGCCTGATCAAAGAAATGCAGCTGAATATGCATGTGTATTCGCCGCAGATGACCTCAGAACGGCGCAATGCCATTATGGGTGGCATTCCAACCATCGACGAAGAAGAGCGGCATGCCGAGTTCACCCGGCAGGTAAAGTTGGAACCTTTCGCTCAGGCGGTTGCCGACTTTCAGCCCGAAGTGTGGATAACCGGTATCCGTCAGGAGGAAACCGAGCACCGCAAGTCTCTGGATATCGTTTCCGTGGATAATCGTGGCATTCTCAAGGTTGCACCCATCTTTTATTGGTCTGAAGAACAGGTCGAGGACTACATGGAGCAACACAGTCTCATCAGCTGCAAGCACTACTTTGACCCCACTAAGGTGCAAGATGGGCGCGAGTGCGGCCTGCACACAGCCGCCTGAAACCCAGCTGTACTTGTTCGTATAAGCGCCTGCGGCACAGTGTTGTGGCGAGGGCACGGAGGGCACGGAGGGCACTATGGTTCTCTCAACAATGGTGGAAAGGCTACTAGAACTCGCAAGGGTTTACCGGGCTTCCTTGTGCTTGGTCATGTCTCTTTTTGGCCTGCTATTTTTGACCGCATGCGCCCCCAATACCTCCCACATCGACGCTCTGGCTAATTTGTCGCCGTTGGTGTTCGACACCAATGTAATCACTGTAGATGACGTTGCTGCGTTGGTTCCCACTCCTGATCTTCTCGCAGTGGACGACGATATGCAGGCGTTCGTTGAGACCTATACGGGCGAGCTATATAACGATCGTCAGCGCATGAATCACCTGCATCAGTCCATCACCAGTAGCGCTATTCTCAATATTCTGTATGCGTCCGATGCCGAGGGCGCGGCAGCGGATGTTTTTCATCGTGGCACAGCAAATTGCCTGTCTTATGCCAACTTGTTCGTTGCTCTTGCCCGCGAGGCCGGACTGGACGCTAATTACCAGTGGGTAAAGGTACGCCCCCAATGGAGCAGGGTAGGAGAGAGAATAGCGGTGCGTCTTCACGTCAACGTTATAATAACGATGCGCCACGGTCAGGAGTACATCGTTGATATCGACCCGCTCCCCCCCTCTGAAACCACGGGCACTCATGTGCTCAGCGACATCGATGCCCTGGCGCTTTATCACAACAATATTGCCATGGGTGCACTGGCTCGCAATGAAATAGATCAGGCGTGGATTCACGCCGTGCGCGCGTTGCAGTTAAGCCCCAAAATGTCGCTACTGTGGGTCAATATGGGCGCAATTTATCGGATTGCAGGGCAGCACGAAGATGCACAGAGCAGCTATTTCACTGCGCTGGCACTGAATTCCCGTGATCGTTCAGCGATGAACAATCTGGTGGTACTTTACAACCTTGATGGCAACGAGGAGCAGGCCAAATACTGGTCTGACCAGGTTGCAAGGTACCGCACCAATAATCCCTGGTATCACGCGTGGCTGGGCGACAAGGCTGGAGAAGCTGGAGACTGGTCGCAGGCACTCATGCATTACTCCGACGCCCGCCGCCATGATCCGAAGGACAGTCGCTTACAATATGCGCTAGGCCTTATTCACTACCAGCTGGGAGATTTGACCGAAGCGCGGCGATTTGTGGCGATGGCCATTGAAACTGCCAGTACAGCGGGAAACTTGCGCCGCAGCGAGCTAGAGGGCTATCAAATACAGCTCAATGCCATCATGAAAGAGCAGCTCGCAGCACTGGACTGATCCCAACGCCTACCTGATATCTACCTTGATGTAAGCGCGTTTGTCCATTTTCCCGGTGATTCGGGAGAAGATATCTCCAATTTTCATTTGCAGGCCGTATTTGTGTCGCAGAGCTTGTAGCGCAATATTTTTGTCCTCTTCTTTTTCGAGTAATACTGCCTCGGTGTCTATCCACGCGCCAGTTACAGTGCCGCGCATGGTGCACGCCGCTATCGCAGATTCACTGAAATTGCGCAGGCGTTTTACTTTACCGCTGTCTGTGGCTGAGAACAGGTAGTAACTGCCCCCATGGGGGGCAAACCACACCGGTGTGGCGACAGAATCTCCAGAGCGTTTTTTTGTGGAAAAACTGATGTAGTTTTCCCCATCGAGGAACTCGACTTTTTCGCTTTTCATACTGATACATCCTATTATTGCGTGGCGACCTCAGGCGCCATTAAAACGTTATTAAGTCGTTGTAACAACACGCAGTGGCCTCGTGTTACAAATTTCAGGCCGACATTCTATAAACGGATAATTCTCATGCGCACATTTAATGCTGATTCGACTACCCGTGACGTTATAGAGGGCATTTCCCTGAGCGGGAAATTTGCCGTGGTCACAG
This sequence comes from Halioglobus sp., assembly GCA_047650635.1. Taxonomy (GTDB): domain Bacteria; phylum Pseudomonadota; class Gammaproteobacteria; order Pseudomonadales; family Halieaceae; genus JBALVT01. Next base: position 27,121 of record JBLHNQ010000012.1, on the reverse strand, counting down.
GCGCTTCTTCCGGCCTGCCCATTGGCGCGCACCGTTCAGGGCTTTGAAATGCAGTTCGGCACCAACCATGTGGGCCACTTCCTGCTTACCGCCCTGCTGGCCCCTGCGCTTACCGATGGTGCGCGGGTGATTTCTCTCAGTTCGGCAGGGCATAAATTTGGCAGGGTAGATTTTGATGATCCCAATTACCAGCGGCGCAACTATGAGAAATGGTCGGCCTATGGTGCCTGAGGACTTTGAGATGCTGCAGGCGCGGCTGCCCAAGGGCAAGCCTATGGCAATGAAAACCGTGGAGCAGGGTGCGATCTATCTAGAGGACTGTCATATTGGCAAAGCCACTGCACCCGGAGGCGACGGTGGTGTAGAATCCTACGCTCTGGATCACCGCGATGCGGACCGCCTTTGGGCGATCTCCGAGGAGCTGGTGGGGCAGACGTTCAGCTTCTAGATTTTCTACCTTTTGGCATACTATGAGAGAGCATTGATGAGTCAGTTCACCACTATTTCTGCAGCCCTGAAAGGCCAGCTTGCAATTGGCACACAGGTCACCGTTAAGGGCTGGTTGCGCAGCAAGCGAGATTCCAAAGCCGGGATATCTTTCCTCGCCATTCACGATGGCACCGCTTTCGATGCGATTCAGGCTGTTGTTCCCGCCGAGTTGGAAAATTATCAAAGCGAGGTGTTGAAGTTGTCGGCGGGTTGTTCCGTCGTCGTTAGTGGTGAGTTGGTGGAATCACAGGGCAAAGGCCAGAGTGTAGAGATTCAGGCAACGGCGGTTGAGGTGTTGGGATGGGTTGACGACGCAGAGTCTTATCCCATTGCCAAAAAGCGCCATACTTTTGAGTTTTTGCGTACTCAGCAGCACTTGCGTCAGCGTACCAATACCTTCGGTGCTATTACCCGGGTGCGCAGCACCTTAGCCAACGCGATACATAGTTATTTCCACGAGAATGGTTTTGACTGGATCAATACGCCCATTATTACAGGCAGTGATTGCGAGGGTGCAGGCGAATTGTTTCGGGTGAGTACGCTCGATTACGCTAATTTGCCACGCAACGATAAGAATGCTGTCGACTTTGGGCAGGACTTTTTTGGCGGCGAGGCATTTCTGACGGTGTCAGGCCAACTGGAGCTGGAGTCTTATTGCCTCGCGATGAGCAAGGTCTATTCATTTGGCCCAACTTTTCGGGCCGAGAACTCCCACACCAGTCGCCACCTCGCCGAATTCTGGATGGTTGAGCCGGAGATAGCATTTGCCGATTTAAATGATGATGCCGACCTGGCAGAGAGTTTACTCAAGCATGTGTTCACCCGCGTGTTAGAGGAGCGCGAGGACGACATGGCATTTTTTGCCCAGCATATCGAAAAGACGGCCATCGAACGTCTGCGCTCTTTGGTGGACAATAGCTTTGAGCGCATGGACTACACTGACGCCATTAAAATTTTGCAGAACTGTGGTGAGAAGTTCGAGTTTCCGGTGGAGTGGGGCATTGACATGGCATCGGAGCACGAGCGCTTTCTGGCCGAGAAGCATGTGGGCCGGCCGGTCATCGTGATGAACTACCCCAAAGATATCAAAGCGTTCTACATGCGTTTGAATGACGATGAAAAAACAGTGGCGGCTATGGATGTGCTGGCCCCCGGCATCGGTGAAATCATTGGCGGCAGTCAGCGCGAGGAACGACTGGATGTGCTCGATGCTCGCATGGATCCCCATCTGCGCGAGGAGTTGAGCTGGTACCGCGATTTACGCCGTTATGGCACAGTGCCTCATGCCGGTTTTGGTCTGGGTTTCGAGCGCCTGCTCAATTATGTGACCGGTATGGAAAATGTGCGAGATGTGATTCCCTTTCCGCGGACGCCAGGGAACGCTTCTTTTTAGAGGCATTACCTGACCCAAAAGGGGCTATTGGTCAAAAATCAACCGGTTTTGTGACATATTGCCTAAATAATGATCAATATAAGCTTGAGAGTGCGCCATACTCGGTACGAGAGGTGGCGAAATGAAAACCAGTTACAACGACAGTTCAGGTGATACTCTTAGTGAGTTGGCCATAGTCGACACATTTACCAAGCTTATTTTTGGTGAAGACAAGCGCTACAGCGACGCTGAACTGCGCATCATTCAGGCCTTGCGCCTTACCGACGGCAATATCTCTCTCGATGGCCACCACGACTTGGGAGTTTACCTGCGAGCACTAGGTGTGGAGGAAATGATCAGGCTGGTGTCTCGGGTGCAGGGTCAGATGGCTTCAGGCCACAACCTTCCACCACGGCGAAGAGGCTCTGATGGTTTGCATCCTCAACGCTCAGGAATTTAACCTCTACTGCCTGCTCCAGGGAAAAACGCCTGGTACTGCTGGTGAGGCTGGCAGTCCATTTATCAAAGCTGAACTTTTCCGGATCCTTGCGCAGATCGACCAACCCTTCCAGACCTGAATCATCCATGCGCACGTTAAAGCCGCTACTATTAATGTGAGAAACCGTGCCTTTGAATACGACCCCCGCTTTCTGTGCCTGTTTTTGCAGGTAATTACTGGCCAGCCACTGTTCTGCCTCGTTCATGGCGAAACGATTGCGCTGCAAATTCTCTGACAATGCTGTCAGGGCATCCTGGCTCACCAGATTTACCGGACCATCGTGTAGAGCAGACTTTATTTGCAAGTGCACCAAAAAGTCCATGTGCTTGCGCAGTGGCGATGTGCAATTAGTGTAGGCGTCCAGTGACATACCCATGTGCACGGAAGGCTCTGTGCTCAGGGTGGCGCGGGTCAGCAGGCGGTTTACCATGCCGCGTAGGGGCAGCGTGTGTTCGTTGCTGGACAAACACTGCATGACAGCGCGATAGTCCTTGCGGTCATCAAGGTTCATCTCGGCAACTTCAGGTGCACTGCGCTGCAGAAACTTTTTCGCCTCTTTTAGTCGGTCTCGGCGGAACCCCGGGTGGCTGACAAAGGGGCCGCTGCAGTGTTTCTCGGCTAGGAAGCGGGCGGCACACCGATTGGCGGCTACCATACATTCTTCTACTACTTTCTGTGAAACCAGCTTCGAGGAGGGTTCTACATGGTCAATCTGCTTCTTGTCGTTGAGAATCCAGCGATACTCGCGCCTGTCCTCCATAACCAATTCGTCTTTTTCGCGTGACTTGCGCAGCGCTTGATACACCTGGTAGAGGGCCTCAAGCGGCGTGGCGTGGCTCATTAGTTCGTCGTAGTCGCCCGACAGATAACGGTCTACACCGTAATACGAAAGCTTGGCCCGAGAGCGCACGTTGGCTTCAATGAATTCGAAACTGCCAACATCGCCCGCATCCGAGACCGAAATTTTGCAGACCAGGGCCGGGCGGTCAGAGCCTTCTGAGAGCGCGCAGGTATCTTGCGATAACTGTTCTGGCAGCATCGGAATTACATCGCCGTGAAAATAGATGGAACAGCCGCGTTGAGCGATCTCATTATAAAGAGGCGTACCCGACTCAACGTAAGCAGTGGGGTCGGCAATAGCGACATACAGAGTCCAGCCGTCATCGCTAATATCGGCGTACAGGGCATCGTCTATATCCTGTGTTCTAGCCGAATCGATAGTGACAAATTCAAGGTCGGTGAGATCCCTTCGTGTGCTGGTCTCCATTGGATTGAAATTTGCGAGGCGCTGCTCAAGCTGCGCCATCACTTCGGTGCTCCAATCGTTATGCAGATTGAATTTGGATTGGCAATAGAGGTTTTCGACGCCGGGAGTGGTCTTGTTGCCGAGAACTGTCAGGACTTTGGCCTGGGGCCTGCCGTCTTTTATAGGGTGACGCATCACAGCGCAACGTAGATAGTCGCCTTCTTTAACCCCGTTTCGGGCATGGGAGGGGATGAAAAGCCAGCGACTCAGTTGGGGGAGGTCTGGCTGTATGAAAAAGGCATTTCCCTTTTTGACACAGCGCCCGGTCAGTTCACTTAGCGGGCTACTGACCAACTTTTCAATATCGGCAACGGTCTTTTTGTCTTTGGCCGGGCGTATGCACACCCTTACCCTATCTTGCGGGAAGACCTTGAGCATTTCATCGGGTGGAATGAAAATTTCGCGTCCGTCGTCCAGCACGGCAAAGCCGTAACGTGCCTGTGTGCCTTTGACGACGGCTTCGGCATATTCCTTTTCCGACTCCATTTGGCTTTTAAGGCCCTTTAACTGGGCGAGAGTGTCCTGAGTGAGCATCTGTGGGGGTTAACTTATTCTTATATAGAGCTCGCTATCGTATCTGAAAACAGTTGTGCTGTCAGTGACAGTTGGGGTTTCTGGCGCTCGGGAGGTGTTTTTCTTTTAATCTATTGCACTTTGCCGATAAGCGATTGACAGCCGGGCAGATTGAGATTAATAATTGTGCTCAGTCCAGTCGTACTTCCTTTTACTAGCTATGCTTAAACGAGGATCTATCTATGGAATCAGGCTCTGCTTTACGCGTTGAAAAAACCAAGCTGAAACCTGTCATCAAAAAAACCTACGTTCTGGATACGAACGTATTGTTGCACGACCCCACCGCCATCACGGCATTCAAGCAGCATCACCTTGTCATTCCCATGACAGTCCTGGAAGAGCTCGACCATATCAAAGACCGGCACGACAAATCCGTGAGCCGCGAGGCCCGTATTGCTATTCAGGTTATTGATAAAGTTGTGGCGTCTGCCACGCCCCAAGAAATACAGGAAGGGGTTGAGATACCCGGTTCATCCATTGAGGGGCCCAAAGGAACGTTGGCGATATATGCCGATCAGCTATTGGCCGATAACTCCGACGTGCCCTATTTGGACGATACTCAGGCTCAGGCCAATGACAATCGTATTATCAATGTCGCCCTCAAGTTGCAGGCCCAGCACCCAGAAGAGTTTGTCGCGCTGGTCACCAAAGATATCAATATGCGCATCAAGGCCAAGGGTTCGGGTCTGGTCAATGTGGAAGACTACCGTCGCGACAAAGTGTTGGATGATATAGAACTGCTAGCTAAAGGTTATCGCAACATCGAGGGCGATTTCTGGTCAACAATTTCCGAGGTGGATACCCTGCGTGAGGGTGACCGTACCCTGCACCGCATTCCCCTTCGGTCACTGCCCGACGCCTACCCCAATATGTTCGTGTATGACAATCAGGAGTTTATGGCTTTTGTGAAGCGCGTGGACAAAGAATATGTCTATTTGGCCTGTGACAGCCGTGACAAGTTGATGCATAAAGGTTTCTGGGGTTTGTCTCCACGCAATCTCGAACAGGCCATGGCAATGTATCTGCTGGATGACGACAACGTTGACATGACCGTTTTAACCGGCCCCGCTGGTTCCGGAAAAACCCTGATGGCGTTGGCCTATGGTCTGCACGCCATCTTGGAGCAGGGCAGGTTCAGCAAATTGATCGTGGCTCGTTCAACTCCACCTATTGCTGAGGAGATAGGTTTTTTACCTGGTACTGAGGCGGAGAAAATGGCCCCATGGCTGGCCGCCTTCGACGACAACCTCGAAATACTGCACGGCACTGATGAGTCCTGTAACGGCAGTATCGACTACGTCAAGGAGCGCGCCAACATCCAGTTCAAGTCTCTCAATTTCATGCGCGGTCGTTCTTTCAATAACGCCTATATTATTATAGATGAGGCGCAGGGCCTGACTCAGTTTCAGCTAAAGTCAGTGATAAGCCGGGTGGGAGCCGATTCAAAAATTGTTGTGTTGGGCAATCTTGCTCAAATAGACAATAAATATATTTCCCCTCTCACATCGGGGCTCACCTATCTAGTGGAGAAGAGCAAGGCCTATCCCCACGCGGGCATCATGCATGTCAATGGAATTGTGCGCAGCCGGTTGGCTGCATTTGCTGAGGAGAACCTCTAGTGCGTTGGCTGGGCCGTTTTATAGGGTCTGGTCGTTGTCCTGGTTTTTTTTCTTTTTACGTCGTAAATCTTTTTCCAGTGCTATTTCAAGCTTGAATACAATGCTCCACACCCCGTGCCGCTGCTCGTCCACATTTTCCCGACGGTAGTTGTAGGCCGGTTGCAGTTCCATAAACAAGAATTTGCGGAAAATTTGGCGGCGAAACAATAAGCCGAGCTTGTAGTTCTTGGTAAAAGACTCCGGCTCGGTAACCCCGTTTATCGCCATAAAAACACTGGTTGCAATCGGACGTTGGGTGTCGATGAAGTAGCGTTTACGCAAGGACAAGCTAGTGCGCCATTCCTTACCGTTGGTCTCCTCACCGTAGCGAAGTCGATTACTCCAGCGCAGAGAGTCGTTGTCGCCTATGGCGTGGTACAGGTCCAGCTGGGTAGTGGAGTAAAAGCCCTCATCATTCTCGTGCTGCACGCGCTCGAGGAAGCGGTAGCTGGAGCGCTCTCCGATGGCATTGCTATTGCGAAAGCGCACGCCAGGACGCACGCCACCGGTGGAGATGCCCAGTGTGAGGTCAAGCCGTGAGCTGTCTTTCTCAGTAAGCTCGTACTGCAGGCCCAGAGAATCGTCTTCATCGCGCTCCTCGGGACTTAGGGCCGCTTCATTTTCTTCGCCCGAAAAAACCAGATCGAGGCGCCTTGAGATTTGCGGCAGTTGAACCTTGCCTCGCAGTCGCGCCTTGAAGTTATGCCCGTCTTCGTCTTCCCAGTCGTCAATCAGCTCTGCCCGAAGGAAAGACTCGGCCTGTTCCAGGTCATCAATTGGGTCGCCAAAGAAATTGTCCATCCACTGGGTCAGTGCCTGAGTCTGGTTTGTCGCATAGGTGTGACTTGAGTCGACCCAGGTGATAGGAGGCCCTTCGATGTTGCTGACCGCCTCATTCTCTTCAGCCCATACTGAAACAGGAACAGCAAACAGTAGTATAATGACCCAGAGCTTCAATGCCCGATTCCCACTCACTTGTTTAATTGTGTTAACTACAGGATACATTACGCGCCATGGATTCCCTGTTCATCTTTTTTCAGCATATCGTACCCCAGCACTATTTGTCTCGCCTGACCGGCTGGCTGGCGCAAGTACGTCATCCGGTCTGGCTCAAAAATTTTCTTATACAACAGTTTGTGCGTCACTTTGAGGTGAACATGGCTGAGGCAGAGCAGCCCGACCCAACGGGCTATGCAAACTTTAACGATTTTTTCACCCGTGAACTACATGCGGGAGCCCGCCCCATAGCGGATGCCGACCTCGTCTGCCCGGCCGATGGTTCTATTAGTCAGTTGGGGTCCATCGAGGAGGGGCGGATATTTCAGGCAAAGGGGCAACATTTTTCCACGCGCGAATTGTTAGGCGGAGACGAGGAGCGTGCCGCACAGTTCACCGACGGGCAATTTGCCACGATCTACCTCTCTCCCAGAGACTACCACAGGGTACATATGCCGCTGGCTGGACAGCTCAGTGCCACCAGTTATATTCCGGGTGACTTGTTCTCTGTCAACGCGGTTACGGCGGAAAATGTGGAGCGCCTGTTCGCCAGGAATGAGCGCTTGGTGTGTTATTTCGACACAGATTTGGGCCCTATGGCGATGATTTTGGTCGGTGCCATGGTGGTCGCAGGCATAGAGACCGTTTGGTCCGGGCAGGTGGCACCGGCCACAAATGACCCCACTGTGGTCGATTATCGGCATTTGCCAGAGCCGGTTTCTCTGGCCAAGGGCGAGGAAATGGGCCGTTTCAAGTTGGGTTCCACGGTGATTTTGTTGTTTCCCAAAGGCAACATGAGCTGGGATGAGCGCTATGTGGCGGGGACGGCTACTCGTTTGGGTGAGCCGTTGGGCAGCGTTTAGTCTTCCAGGCTATCAACCATCTGTCGATAACTGTTCAGGCGCCTCTGGCTGACTGCTCCCGACTCCACCGCGGCGAGAATCGCACACTGTGGTTCTTGCTGGTGTTTGCAGTTGCGGAATTTACAAGTGCCCAGTAGTGGATGGAATTCGCGAAACCCCGCTTCGATTTGCTGGCGCGTCATATGCCATAGGCCGAATTCACGTATGCCCGGCGAATCAATGAGCACTCCGCCGCTGGGCAAGTGGAACAGGCGGGCCGTGGTGGTTGTGTGAACGCCTTTGTTAGTGCTTTCCGAAAGGGCGCCAACGCGAAGGTCCAGCTCTGGCAACAAAACATTAATGAGTGAAGACTTCCCCACCCCGGACTGCCCCACAAACACGCTGGTACGATCGCGCAGCTGCGCTAGAAACTCATCCATTCCGCGCTCCGAGGTCACCGAGGCGTGCAGCACCTGATACCCAAGCGTTGGGTAAACCTCCAGCAACTGATCGATGTGCGCACGTCTCTGCGGGTCATCGTCCAGCAGGTCGGTTTTATTCAGTAAGATGACCGGCTCTATACCCACTGTTTCTGCCGCCACCAGATAGCGGTCAATCAGGTTGGCATGGGGCTCTGGTGACGATGCCATGACTAAAATGATCTGGTCTATATTGGCGGCCACCGGTTTAATTTTGCCGTAGGGATCGGGGCGCGATAAAACGCTGTTGCGTTCGAGTTGGGCAACCACCACGCCGGTGGGCTCGCCCTGACGCCATATCACCCGGTCGCCAGTGACCATGCCTTCGAGGTTGGCTCGAATATGACAGCGCTGGCGTTGACCCGGTTCGGACTCTACTTCAACCTGGGTGCCGAAGTGCGCAACAATAAGGCCCTCGCGTTCAGGGCCCAGGTCGCCCGCAGATAGCGCATCGTCTGCCGAGCCAGCACGCTTGTCAGCGCGTTTGGCACGCTCTTCCTGTATTTTGTCTATTCGCCAACTCTGGCGTCGGGTCAGTTTTCGTTTACTCATTGCAGTATTATTCAGGGGTGGGCTTTGGCTGTCGAGGCATTTTGATACACTATTGTCCCCACTTTCACTTTGAACGCAGTAATCAGGAACGAAATGCTCATGCAAAATGCCAATAATCTTATCTGGGTCGACCTGGAAATGACTGGTCTCGAACCGGACCATGATGTGGTGATAGAGATTGCCACCATCGTTACCGACAGCGACTTAAACACGCTGGCCGAGGGCCCGGTTATCGCCTTGCACCAGAGCGATGCGCGGCTCGACGGTATGGATGAATGGAATACTTCGCACCACAACAGCTCGGGCCTGGTGGCGCGGGTAAAGGCCAGCCAATACAATGAGCAGAGCGCAACACAGGAGACCATAGACTTTTTGCAGCAATGGGTGCCTGCAGGCGCTTCACCCATGTGCGGCAATACCATCTGCCAGGATAGGCGTTTTATGGCGCGGCATATGCCGCAGCTGGAAGCCTTTTTTCACTACCGCAACCTCGACGTTAGTACGCTAAAAATACTGATGCAGCTCTGGCGTCCGGAATTAGCCTCCGGTTTCAGCAAATCTGCCACGCATTTGGCACTGGATGATATTCGTGAATCTATTGAAGAGATGCGCTATTACCGCGAGCATTTTATCAATATGGGCGAGGGCGTCTAAACATCTTCGTGTTGTGCCAGCGCCCACTCCACATGCTCTTTGACCAGTTCTGATGGGAACTCGAGGCGACTGCGCAACGCATTGGTGATCGTCACGCTGCGCGGCGCATTGCCCAGAGCGATAGCCAGATTGCGTAGCCAGCGCTCGTGGCCAATACGGCGCAGGGCCGAGCCTTCAGTGTTGGCCAAGTAAGTGGCTTCATCCCATAAAAACAAATCGACCAGCTGAACATCATCCAGTTGGTGGCGGGGTTGAAAGTCATCTTGTTCTGTAGGCTGGGCAAATTTGTTCCAGGGGCACAGCAGTTGACAGTCGTCGCAGCCGAAAATGCGGTTGCCCATGAGGGGGCGCAACTCGAGATCAATGCTACCTTTGTGTTCTATTGTCAGATATGAGATGCACTTTCGCGCATCTAGCTGGAAGGGCCCTATGAATGCATTGGTTGGGCAAATATCCAGGCAAGTTGTGCAACTGCCACAGTGTTTACTGGTTTGCCCCGCGGTGGTTTGCAGTGGCAGGTCGGTGTAGATCTCCCCCAGGAAAAACCATGATCCGGCCTCTGAATTTATCAGCATGGTGTTTTTGGCGATCCAGCCCAGCCCTGCACGTTCTGCAATGGCACGTTCCAGCACAGGCGCACTGTCAACAAAGGCTCGATATTGCCCGCTGCCCGCCTCGGCCTGTATACGCTTAGCCAGTGTGGCAAGGCGTTTGCGTATGAGTTTGTGGTAATCGCGACCCAGTGTGTAGCGCGAGATATAGGCTTTGTCGGGTGAGGCCAGAATTTCCAGGGGTTTAGTATCGGGCGTGAGGTAGTCCATGCGCAGGGAGATAACCCGGCAGGTGCCGGGTATTAGTTCTTCAGGTCGCGAGCGTTTGCTGCCATGGCTGGCCATATAGTCCATGCTGCCGTGGTAGCCCGCATCCAGCCACTTTTGCAAATAGGCTTCGTTGTCGCCTAAGTTTACATCGGTGATGCCAACTTGCGCGAAGCCGAGTTCCTGTGCCCATTGTTGAATTTGCTTTTCTAGTGAGATTTTGAGTACCAGCTTGTCTTCGTTGAGGGCATTATACTGACTTAAGCGGTTTGAGTTTACGTTTGCTGACGACAATCGTGCCTATGTTTACAAATAGCTGCTCCCGACCGCTCTCGCTGGGATTTAAGCCGATTTGAAATCTCAACTAACGTATACTTTCAGCTCAGCTTACAAAGGATCGAAAGAGTGCAAAGCATCCCCGGAACCGAACCCCTGTACACCGCAGCCCAAACCCGAGAACTGGACCGCTGCGCGATTGAAGACTATGGTGTGCCCGGCATTATTCTGATGTCACGCGCGGCACAGGCGGCTTTTGATTGTCTCTTGGGAATGTGGCCGGAGGTGGAGTTCATTCAAGTGTTGTGCGGCACTGGCAATAACGGCGGTGATGGTTATCTTATTGCAGACATGGCTCATAAACGCGGCATTGCGGTTCGCGTGCTTCAGCTGGGCGACGCTGGAAAAATAGGGGGTGTTGCTCTCACAGCTCGCGAACAAACCATGGCCAATGGCGTAGATGTGCAGACGTTCTCCCACCATAAGCTGGAGGCTGGAGTAATTGTCGACGCCATGTTGGGCACAGGACTGGGCGGCGATGTGCGCAGTGAGTATGTGGATGCCATTGATCTTATAAACGACAGCGGTCTGCCAGTGTTGGCGGTGGATATTCCCTCGGGCCTTTGCAGCGATACGGGCCGGGTTTTAGGCCGAGCTGTACAAGCAGATGTAACGGTAAGTTTCATCGGTTTGAAACGCGGCTTGTTTACTCTGGATGCTCCGGATTATACCGGCGCTGTTCATTTCACAGATTTGCAGGTGCCAACACAGGTCTATTCCCGGGTTGCGAGCAGTTGCGCGCGCCTTGAGCTGGAGTCTATGTTGGCGCGCCTGCCCCAGCGGCCGGCGTCATCGCACAAGGGCAGTTATGGTTCGGTGCTGGTAATAGGTGGCGACAAGGGTATGGCAGGGGCGGTGGCGATGGCGGCCGAGGCTGCGCTGCGCTGCGGCGCTGGTCTGGTGCGGGTTGCCACGCGCAACGAGTATGTGTCGGCAGTGGTGGCGCGCAGGCCAGAAGTTATGGCGCATGGTGTGGCCACCATTGCAGATCTGGCTCCTTTGATAGAGAGCTCGGACGTGTTGGTGGTGGGCCCGGGGCTTGGGCAGTCACCGTGGTCGGAGCAAATGTTGTGGGCGGCGTTGGACTGCGGCAAACCTGTGGTGCTGGATGCAGATGGGCTTAATTTATTGGCGCTCAATGGCAAAACTCAGGTAAAAATCGGAGAGCGGGACAACTGGGTACTCACACCCCACCCCGGCGAAGCCGGGCGTCTGTTGGGTCTGAGCACTAGCGCCGTTCAGTCCGACCGCTTTGCTGCAGCGCAGCAATTGCAGCAACGCTTCGGCGGTGTAGTACTACTCAAAGGCAATGGCAGTTTGATCGCCGGGAACGGGCAACTATTGCTCAGTGATTATGGCAACCCGGGGATGGCCAGCGGTGGTATGGGGGACGTTTTAAGTGGTGTGCTGGGAGCTTTGTTGGCGCAATCGGAGGCGCATGACATGACCGCGTTGGAATGTGTCGCTCTGGGTGTTTGCCTGCATGGCGCGGCGGCTGACATGGCAGCAAGCGACGGGCAACGCGGCCTATGTGCCACCGATCTGATTCCGAAAATGCGGGAGCTACTGGGGTGAATTTTAAACGTATCGCCTTTGAAGTACTTACCCTGATTGTAGACGACGAGGAAGCTATGATCGCCTTGGGTGGACAACTTGCTGCAGCGCGGGTCGCGGGCTCAATTGTGACTCTTAATGGCGATCTGGGTATGGGTAAAACGACGCTGGCGCGAGGCTTTATACAGAGTTTGGGCCATTCGGGTGCAGTTAAGAGCCCTACTTATACCTTGGTGGAACCCTATGAACTGCCCGGGGGCACCGTTTATCATTTTGATCTCTACCGCCTGGGCGACGCAGAGGAGCTTGAGTTTATGGGGGTGCGCGATTATTTTGACGGCAACAGTATTTGTCTCATTGAGTGGTCGCAGCGGGGCGCGGGAATTTTGCCCCCGGCGGATTTAGTGATTACTATAGAGCGAGAGGGGATGGGTCGCCGCGTCAGTCTGCTGCCCCTCAGCGTTGCTGGGGAAAGCGTGGTCGGCGCTATCGAGTGGGAGTGAAATGAGCACAAGATTTTACAGCCTTATACTTTTTGCATGGGTCAGCAGTGGGCTTTCATTGCCCGCCGTGGCCAATGTGCAGGTTCACGATGTGCGCCTGTGGCGCGCCCCGGATCACACTCGCATTGTGTTCGACCTGACCGGCCCGGCCACACATAAACTGATCACCCTCGAAAATCCGCATCGTATTGTGTTGGATGTTGAAAACACCAGCCTTAAGACACAGTTATCGAGTCTGCAATTGAAAGGCACGCCCATCAGTAAAATACGCACCGGTGTGCGCGATGGCGATGACCTGCGTGTGGTGCTGGACCTTGCCACTGCCGTTAAGCCCAAAAGTTTCGAGCTAAAAGCTAATGATCGTGCCGGTGACAGGCTGGTGCTTGATATCTACGATATAGACAGTAAGCCCGCCAGGGTAGAAAAAACGGTCAAGCAATCCAGTCGGCGCAACATTATTATTGCTATCGATGCCGGCCACGGCGGGGAAGACCCGGGTGCCTCAGGGCCGGGCAGATTGCGCGAAAAGAACGTGGTGTTGTCCATCGCCAGAGAGCTTGAAAGCCTGTTCGAGGCTGATATTGGCTATACACCGAAAATGATTCGCAACGGCGATTACTATGTGAGCCTTAAGGGGCGTCGAGATTTAGCACGCAAACACCAGGCCGACCTGTTTGTCTCTATTCATGCAGACGCCTTTAAACGCAAAGAGGCACACGGTGCCTCGGTGTATGCCCTTTCAACCCGCGGCGCCACCAGTACTGCGGCGAGCTATCTGGCGCAGCGTGAGAACTCCGCAGATTTGGTGGGCGGCGTGCGCCTCAGCGACAAGGACGATATGTTGGCGGGTGTGTTGGCTGATTTGTCCATGACTTCCACTCTGGACACCAGCTTGAAGTTGGGCGACGGCGTGCTGCGCAAAATGGACAATATTGCCAAGTTGCATAAGAATCAGGTGGAGCAGGCGGGTTTCGCCGTACTTAAGTCACCGGATATTCCCTCGATTTTGGTGGAGACTGGTTTTATATCCAACCCCACTGAAGCTAAAAATCTCGGCTCCCGCACCTACCGCAAAAAAATGGCTGCTGCGATTCACGCAGGCATTGTGAAGTGGTTTGCGGCGCACCCACCTTCGGGTACGCTAATCGCTTGGCAAAAACAAGCGGGTGGCCAGCAATATATCATCGCCAGCGGTGATACACTCTCCGCCATAGCGCAGCGCTTCGATGTATCGCTGGCCCTGCTTAAATCGCAAAATGGTTTGAGCCATACGCGTATACAAGTGGGCCAGAAGCTGACTATTCCCGCGAGCTGAGAAACAGCCGGTTTTTAAACTGCATAAATAAAGAGCACAGAATGTCCCTGGCGCCCACGCCCGCAAAAATTAACATCCTCGATCCTCGCCTGGCCAACCAGATTGCCGCAGGTGAAGTGGTGGAGCGCCCCGCCTCGGTAGTCAAAGAGGTGTTGGAAAACGCGTTGGATGCGGGCGCAACCCGGGTGGACATCGACATAGATTCTGCCGGCACCAAAATGATTCGCATCCGTGACAACGGCAGCGGTATTGCCCCCGATGACTTGTCCCTGGCCTTGGCTCGCCACGCCACATCAAAAATAGGCTCGTTGGAAGACCTCGAGCAGGTGCGCAGTTTGGGCTTCAGAGGCGAGGCGCTGGCCAGTATCGGGGCGGTGTCACGCCTCAGTCTCACCAGTAATTCCACCCCGGGGTCCAGCGAGGGGCGGGTTGCTGTTTGTGAAGGCCGCGATATGGCAGCGCAGATAAAACCCGCTCCCCACCCGCATGGCACCACGGTTGAAGTGCGCGACCTGTTTTACAATACCCCCGCCCGACGAAAATTCCTGCGTACCGATAAAACCGAGTTCAAGCATCTGGAGGAAGTGGTAAAACGTCTGGCCCTGTCGCGCTTTGATGTGGAATTTACCCTGCGCCATAACCAGAAGGTGATTCACCAGCTGAGAGCCGGTGAGAGTCAGAGTGAAATGCAGCGGCGCGTGGCCACGGTGTGTGGCCCCGCCTTTATGGAGCAGGCTATTTACACTGAAACTGGCACCCCGGAACTCAAGCTGTGGGGTTGGGTGGGTTTACCTACTTTCTCCCGCAGCCAAGGAGATTTACAGTACTTTTTTGTTAACGGTCGGGTCATTCGCGACAAGCTGGTGGCTCATGCGGTAAAGCAGGCTTACAGGGATGTTTTGTATCACGGCCGCCACCCCGCATTTGTGCTGTATCTGGAGCTTGACCCCGCGCTGGTGGACGTCAATGTGCACCCCACCAAACACGAAGTGCGTTTTCGTGATGGTCGAGCTGTACACAACTTTTTATTCAGCAGCTTGCATCGAGCACTGGCTGATGTTCGCCCCGGCGCTGAGACTTTGCCCGAGGGCACCCTGGACACCGCTGAGGGGGACCGGATTAATACCCTCACCGGCGAGGTGGCTCCCCGTGAACTCACCCAGGGAGGCTTGAGTTGGGGTGGTGGGCAGCAACATGCTGTTTACGACCGGCCCGCAGCAGGCACGGGCGCTGCCCAAATGCGAAGTTATGGTAGTTTGCATCCGCCACCCCGAGTTGAAATGCCCGAGCAGGGCACGGAAGAGGATATTCCGCCGCTCGGTTACGCACTGGCGCAATTAAAAGGCATCTATATATTAGCGGAGAACGAGCAGGGTCTGATTCTGGTCGATATGCACGCTGCCCACGAGCGAATTACCTACGAGCGCCTAAAGAGCGCAGCGGCCGAGGCTGGCATCCGCAGTCAGCCCTTGCTGGTGCCGCAGTCGGTGGCTGTGAGTCAGCGCGAGGTCGAAATTGCTACCGAATACGCAGACGTGTTCCACCAACTGGGCATGGACGTGGCGGAGGGTGGCGAGGAGTTGCTGTTGATTCGTGAAATTCCGGTGAACCTGCGGGACTCCGACGTAGAGCAACTGCTGCGCGATGTGCTGTCCGACCTTATAGAATATGGCAGTTCAGACCGTATCAACGCTCACATGGACGAAATTCTCTCTACCATGGCCTGTCATGGTTCGGTGCGCGCCAACCGCCGTCTGACCATTCCCGAGATGAACGCCTTGCTGCGTGATATGGAAGAAACCGAGCGCAGTGGCCAGTGCAATCACGGTAGGCCCACATGGACTGCGATGAGCATCGAGGAGCTGGATAAGTTGTTCCTGCGCGGGCGGTGACTTTACCGCTGCTTATTTGCCTCATGGGGCCCACTGCATCCGGTAAGACCGACTTAGCTATCGAATTAGCGCAAGCCGAAGGTTGCGAGTTAATCAGCGTTGACTCTGCCTTGGTCTATCGCGGGCTCGATATTGGCAGTGCCAAACCCGACTACCCCCACCACCTGATGGATGTTCGCGAACCGCATGAAGTGTATTGCGTCGCCGACTTTGTCGCCGATGCCCATCGGTTAGCGGGCGAGATTACCGCCAGAGGCAAAGTCCCCCTGTTTGTAGGCGGCACCATGATGTATTTCAAGGCCTTCTTAGAGGGGTTGGCAGAAATGCCGGTGGCAGACCCCGGTCAGCGGCAAAAAATTGAGGCAGAGGCCGCTCAGTTGGGTTGGCCTCACCTCCACGGCGAACTGGCCAAGGTCGACCCGCAGTCTGCGGCCAGAATTCACCCCAACCACTCTCAGCGTCTGTGCCGCGCTCTTGAGGTGTATCGCAGCAGCGGTATCACTATGACTACGTGGCAGGCGCGACAGGCTGAGAATGGAGGGGCGGAACTTCCCGAGCAGCATTACCGCATTGTGCAGATGGCGATTTGTCCAGAGGATCGGGCGGTGTTGCACCAACGTATTGCGCTGCGCTTTGAGCTGATGATGCAGGCGGGAATGCTACAGGAAGTTACGCAGTTACATGCCCGTAGTGACCTGCACGCCGACCTGCCTGCGATTCGTGCCGTGGGCTACCGTCAGCTGTGGGGGCACTTAAATGGAGACTACCCATTGCCCGAGGCTGTGGACAAAGCGGTGGCTGCAACTCGGCAATTGGCCAAGCGTCAGCTCACCTGGCTACGTAAGTGGCCGAGGCTTAATTGGATTTATACGGACGAGGCGGGGAACGTTGTGAGTGCTTCGGGGTCTGATAAGGCCAAGGGTGTGCAAAAGCCGCTTGATGATGCCTTGAATTATTTGCACAGCGACCCCATCTAGATAACTGCAGGTGAGCTATACTGCTCATGTGTTGTTAATACGGGGGAGATATGTCTCTGAGGCGGCAACCACGTAGGCCCATTACCGGTGAGTTTTCACAGGTATTAAGAGGTCACATTTTTATTACTATAGGCTCTATTTGAGCCGACCAAGGAGTAGCACCATGTCCAAGGGGCACACACTACAAGACCCTTACCTCAATATATTACGTAAGGAACGGGTACCTGTTTCTGTTTATTTGGTCAACGGCATTAAATTGCAGGGCCAAATTGAATCCTTCGACCAGTTTGTTGTGCTGTTGAAAAACACAGTCAGCCAAATGGTTTACAAGCACGCCATTTCAACAGTGGTTCCCTCCCGCGTGGTGCGTATGCCCATGCAGAATCCACCGGAAGATGACGAAGAAAGCTAACGCTTCACGAGGCTTAATTGTTTTTTGATCGACCCAAATCGGGTGAGCTCGCGATACTTGTTCACCTGAACCTCGACAGCGAAGTCGAGCGCGAAGACCCCCGCGAATTTGAAGAACTCGTTCTGGCAGCTGGAGGAGATCCGGCTGCCTTCATTATGGGTTCGCGCAAGACGCCTAGTCCGCGCACCTTTGTGGGCAGCGGCAAGCTGCAGGAAATAGCCGATCAGGTGGAGTTGCACGAAGCGGAAATCGTTTTGTTCAACCACACATTGTCCCCCAGTCAGGAACGTAACCTTGAAGAAGTGTTGCAATGCCGGGTAATGGATCGCACCGGAGTCATTCTCGACATCTTCGCCCAGCGCGCGCGTACTAACGAGGGACAACTGCAGGTCGAACTGGCCCAGCTGGAGCATTCCCGCACACGTCTGGTGCGAGGCTGGACCCACCTGGAGCGACAAAAAGGTGGTATAGGATTGCGCGGTCCCGGTGAGACCCAGCTTGAGACCGACCGTCGCCTGCTAGCTGCGCGCATTAAAACCATTCATAGTCGCCTCGAAAAAGTGCGTAAACAACGTGAGCAGGGGCGGCGCTCCAGAGACAAGGCGGAAATAGCCACTGTAGCCCTGGTTGGATACACCAATGCGGGTAAATCCACCTTGTTCAACAGCATCACCAACGCCGAAGTGTTCGTAGCCGACCAACTGTTCGCCACCCTGGATCCAACCTTGCGGCGCCTCGAATTGGACGAAATTGGCCCCGTCGTTCTGGCCGATACCGTGGGTTTCATCGCCCATTTGCCACACAAACTGGTTGAAGCTTTCAAGGCCACTTTGGAAGAGACCCGCAGCGCCGATCTTCTGTTACATGTCATTGACGCCGCGACGGAAGATCGTGACCGCAACATTTTTGAAGTGCATTCGGTGCTGAGCGAAATTAAAGCTAACGAAATTCCCCAGCTTTTGGTCTACAACAAAATAGACCTGTTGGAACAGACTCCCCGTATCGATCGCAACGCCGACGGCCTCCCCGAGAGAGTTTGGGTAAGTGCCGTAACTGGTGCAGGCATGGAAGAGTTGCAGCAGGCCATGATCGAATTACTGGCTCACGACATGGTTGATCAGGAGCTAAAGCTGACACCCGACCAGGGCCGACTGCGAGCTGCCCTTTATAAACTAGGAGGCGTCTGCAGCGAAGAACATGGCGAAGACGGGATGGCGCACTTAAAATTGCGCCTGCCTAGAGCCGAGTGGAATCGATTGATGGTAACCGAGGGCATAGGCGACAGGGAAATTGTGGATGAAGTAATATGGTGGTTGGAAGATAAAGGTAAGAAGGAATAAGCATTCAGGCTTGGATAGGGTTCGGGGGTAAGAAACCCAACAATCAAGGTTGAATGTCATTCCATTAACACACAAATTTAAGATAGACTGCATCGAAATCAGATAAGGAGTTAACTATGGCTTGGAATGAACCGAGTGGCGGCGATAAAAAGCCAAAAGATCCCTGGGGCGGCGGCGGCGAGCAAGGCCCGCCAGACCTCGATGAGGCCCTGCGTAAATTGCAGGAAAAATTCTCCGGACTGTTCGGCGGTGGTTCAGGTGGTTCAGGTGGCTCCGGCGGCGGTGTACCCGCACTGTCGGGCGCACTCATCGGCTTCATTGTTGTCGTTATAGTCGTCGTCTGGGGTGCTCTGGGCTTTTACCAGGTTGACCAGCAGGAGCGGTCTGTAGTGCTGCGCTTTGGTAAATATTACGAAACAGCACAGCCTGGCTTGAAGTGGAATCCTCCGCTGATCGACCAGGTTATTACGGTGAACACCACCAAGGTACGCTCCGCCAGCCTGCGTGAGATTATGCTTACCCAGGACGAAAACATCGTCGAAGTAAAGCTCTCCGTGCAGTACACCATCAGCGACCCCGCTAAGTTTGTTTTGAAAGTTCTCGAGCCCGAGCAGTCTTTACAGCACGCCACCCAGAGTGCTCTGCGCCATGTAGTGGGCGGCACTGATATGGACTCTGTGCTGACCTCCGGTCGCGCCAGAGTTGGCCTGGATGTGGTTGAGCGGCTGCAGGAATATCTCAACGCATACGAGACAGGTATTCTGGTTTCTAAGGTAAACGTGGATGAAAGCAAGCCACCGTCCCAGGTGCAGGGCGCCTTCGACGACGTTATTAAAGCGCGTGAAGATGAGCAGCGCCTGAAAAATGAGGCGCAAGCCTACGCCAACGGTATCATCCCGGAGGCCCGCGGCGCGGCTAAGCGGCAAACGGAAGAGGCCGCGGCTTATCAGGCCGAAGTGGTTGCCAACGCTGAGGGTGAGGCTTATCGCTTTAACAAATTGCTGGAGGAATATGCCAAGGCTCCCAGAGTAACTCGCGAACGGCTTTATCTAGACGCTGTTCAGGAGATTTACGGTAACACCAATAAAGTCATGGTCGACGTGGAGGGGGGCAGCAATATGCTCTACATACCGCTTGATAAATTAGCTGAACAGGCATCGGGCAAGGCCGGAGGCAAGGGTGCGAGCGTTAGCACCTCTAATATCCGCGAGCTGACCAACGCCGTAACCGAGCAGCTGCGTCGCGACGCAGCTGCTTCCAGTCGCACCAGGGGAGGGCGTTAATATGCTTGGACGCAATTCAATCATTTTAGTACTTGCCGTAGCCGTCTTGGTTGCCAGCAATTCGCTATATGTCATTAAAGAAACCGAGCGCGCCGTGCTGCTGAAATTTGGCGAAGTGGTGCAAGCAGATATTGCTCCCGGTTTGCATGTAAAAGTTCCGTTTGTGAATAGTGTGCGCAAATTTGAAGGGCGCATTCTCACCGTGGACTCTCAGCCCGAACGCTTTTTTACCAAAGAGCAGAAGGCCTTAATCGTCGACTCCTATGCCAAGTTCAGCGTGCTGGATACGGCCAAGTTTTACACCGCCACTAATGGCGAGGAGGAGCGCGCCAAGGGCCTGTTGTCTCAGTATATCAACAACGGCTTGCGTAACCAGGTGGCTACCCGAACCGTCTCTGAGGTGGTCTCAGGTGAACGCGACGAACTGATGGAGGACCTGATGAGAGATTTAAAGCCTGTGGCCCAGGCTGAGCTAGGGGTTAAGTTGGTAGACATAAGGGTGAAGAAAATCGATTTACCCCCGGATGTATCAGAATCTGTATACCGGCGTATGAACGCAGAGCGAGAGAAAGAAGCCAGGGAGCACCGCTCCGAAGGGCGCGAGCTAGCTGAAGGCATACAGGCCTCAGCCGACCGTGAAGTGACGGTTATTCGCGCTGAAGCTTATCGCACAGCTGAGCAAATACGTGGTGAAGGTGATGCCGAGGCAACTCGCATATATGCCGAAGCCTTTAATCAGGACCCCGAGTTCTACTCCTTCACCCGCAGCTTACAGGCCTATAGAAAAGCCTTCCAGAATAGCGGTGATATCATTCTGTTGCAGCCCGACAGCGAGTTTTTCCGCTATCTGAAGGACTCCAAGGGCGGTAAGTAAGTCGCAAACAAGGGGTGCCATTCGCCCCTTGTGTGATAGAATTCTGTAACCGTGGGATTCAGCGCTTCAAGCAGGCGCTGAACTCGCGGTTTTTTTGTGCAATGGCGTTTCTGGGTATGGCTTTTAGGGGCACGACATGAACTTCTGGCAAGTACTTCCCGCCGCTATTGCACTGGTATTGATTATTGAAGGATTAATGCCCTTCATTAGCCCCAACCGCTGGCGCAATATGCTCGAAGCAGTGGGGCAAATGGAAGACCGGGTTATACGCAACATTGGTCTCTCCAGCATGTTGCTGGGTGTGGCAATTCTGTACTGGGTGAACTGAAACAAATGACAAACATAGATCGCTGGCAATTACCCGATGGGGTGGAAGAAGTGCTTCCAACTCAGGCGGCAGGCTTAGAGCGCCTGCGCCGGCAGCTGCTAGACCTTTATCGCAGCTGGGGGTATCAGTTGGTCATTCCGCCCCTGATGGAGTTTACCGAGTCATTGCTCATCGGTATGGGCGCCGATATTGACCTGCTTACCTTTAAAATGACCGACCAACTCAGCGGGCGCACCCTGGGTATTCGAGCCGACATTACACCTCAAGTAGCGCGAATCGACGCCCACAGTTTGGCGCAAGAGGGTACATCGCGTCTGTGTTACGCCGGTAGCACCCTCAATACCCGTCCAAAAACACTAATGGCATCGCGCACGCCTATTCAGCTGGGTGCAGAACTTTACGGCGACGAAAGTCTCGCTGCCGACCTGGAAATTATCCGTCTTATGCTCGAAACCCTGCATGTGGCCGGCCTTAAAAAGCTCTCGCTGGATTTGGGTCATGTGGGTGTTTACAAAGCTGTCATTTCCGAGGCAGGGCTGGACGAAGAGCAGGAGCGAACCGTTTTTGATGCCCTGCAACGTAAATCGGTGCCCGACCTCGAAGTGGCTCTCATAGATGCTGCCCCTGAATTCAGGCAACTGATTATTGCCCTGGCAGGATTGCATGGGCCTGAGCAAGTGCTGGATGAGGCGCGTGGACTGCTTGGGCATAGAGCGCCCGCCGCCATTGCCGCCATCGATACACTGGCAGATGCAGCCGCCGAGATACGTGCGCTGCACCCCGAGCTCAATATCTACTTCGATCTGTCTGAGCTGCGCGGTTATCACTACCACACCGGAATCGTTTTTGCAGCGTATGTGCCGGGCCACGGCCAAGCCCTGGCTAACGGTGGGCGTTACAACGATGTAGGCGCCGTGTTTGGTCGAGCGCGACCAGCCACCGGCTTTGCCACCGACCTGAAAGCACTGATGAACCTGTTGCCAGCACAGCCGCAGGAGCCCGCAGCCATCAGTGCGCCCGACTGCACGTCCAGCCAGCCCGGGTTGCGAGAAAAAGTAAACGAATTGAGAGGTCAGGGCGAAATTGTCATCAGCACTCTGGCCGCACAAGCAGACCCTCGCTGTAACAGGGAATTGGTCTTGAGCTCAGGTGAGTGGAATGTACAGAAAATTTAGCCGTCTCCCGCTATGTCAGCGAAGCGGAAAAACCCAAATAATTAGCAAAGTAGACATGAGTAGACAGCAATGAGCAAAAACGTAGTAGTCCTGGGCACCCAATGGGGTGACGAAGGCAAAGGTAAAATTGTCGATTTATTAACCGACCAGGCCAGTGCCGTGGTGCGCTTTCAGGGTGGTCACAATGCTGGTCATACTCTGGTAATCGAAGGTGAAAAAACCGTACTGCATTTGATTCCCTCCGGAGTATTGCGTGAACACATCCAGTGTCTGATAGGCAACGGCGTGGTACTGGCGCCCGATGCGCTACTGAAGGAAATTGCCGAACTGGAAGCCAAAGGTGTACCTGTACGCGAGCGGCTGAAGATTTCTCCGTCCTGCCCACTCATACTGCCATACCACATAGCACTGGACCAGGCGCGCGAGGCCAAGCGGGGCAGCGCAAAAATCGGCACCACCGGGCGCGGTATTGGCCCCGCCTACGAAGACAAAGCCGCCCGCAGGGGACTGCGCCTGGGTGACTTGCGAGATAAACAGCGTTTTTCCAGCAAACTAAAAGAAGTGATGGAATATCACAATTTCATTTTGAAAAACTACTATCGGGTGGAGCCAGTTAGCTACGACAAAGTGCTCGAGGACACTCTGCTGATGGGCGAGCAAATTATGCCCATGGTGGGTGATGTCACGACCATCTTGCACAAGTGCCGCACTGCCGGTGCCAATATCATGTTTGAAGGCGCCCAGGGCTCACTACTGGATATAGATCACGGCACCTATCCCTACGTCACCAGTTCCAACACTACTGCCGGCGGTACCGCCACAGGTTCCGGTTTTGGACCTCTGTTTCTGGATTATGTGCTGGGTATCACCAAGGCCTATACAACCCGGGTTGGCAGCGGCCCTTTTCCCACCGAATTATTTGATGAAGTGGGCGCTCACCTGGCTGAGAAAGGCCACGAGTTTGGCGCAACCACTGGTCGCCCCCGTCGCTGCGGTTGGTTTGACGCTGTGGCCCTGCGCCACGCTGTAAACATAAACTCCATCTCGGGAATATGCCTGACTAAACTCGATGTGCTAGACGGCCTGGACACCATCAAAATTTGTGTAGGCTACACCTGCAAAGACGGCAAGCCCTTGCCCAATCCTGTGGATTCAGAAGATTATGAAGCCTTGGTGCCGGTTTACGAAGAAAAACCCGGCTGGAGTGAATCGACTCTGGGCGCTAAAACCCTGGAAGAACTGCCTCAAGCAGCACGGGATTACATCAAAACCATAGAGCAGGTAGTGGGCGCGCCGGTCGATATTATCTCCACCGGGCCAGATCGAGTTGAGACTATTGTATTGCGGCACCCGTTTAGTGCGCAGTAGGGTCGTAGCCCAAAAAACACTTTTGTGAGGCACTGCCTGCACTTGCTCGCTAGCTCATTTACCGTTTTAGGAGCTATCTGGCAGGATGATTATGTATCACGCCGGACTTTGTGTTGACTCCCCATCTCAGCGTCTATAGAATGCCGCCTCCTCTTTTTGGGGGAAGTCTGTGCGTCCTGTCAGTTTTAGGGAGCCCAGCGGGCCGTAAGGTCATGAAAAACAATAGATAGTTGATAAATATTAATTTTTGGAGTTTTAACTCAATGGCAACGATCAATCAATTGGTTCGTAAGCCCAGAAAGCGCAAAGTAGCTAAAAGCGACGTACCCGCTCTGCAGGCCTGTCCTCAGCGCCGAGGTGTTTGTACTCGCGTTTATACCACTACGCCCAAGAAGCCAAACTCAGCACTGCGTAAAGTCTGCCGGGTGCGCCTGACCAACGGATACGAAGTTTCTTCGTATATCGGCGGTGAAGGCCACAATCTGCAGGAACACAGTGTCGTTTTGATTCGCGGCGGTCGTGTAAAGGATTTACCTGGTGTGCGTTATCACACCGTGCGTGGAAGCCTGGACACTTCTGGAGTAGCCGACCGTAAGCAAGGTCGCTCAAAGTATGGTACCAAACGTCCTAAGTAGGGCACTAGTTACGCTGGCGCATTAAGGCTAAGCGAATGTAAGTAAGGCTGAACCACTGCCTCCCCCGCTTATGTGGCAGGACAGTGTTCGGATTAACCTGAAGAGACAGAGAGGGCATACAATGCCAAGAAGACGAGTAGTCGCCAAACGTGAAGTATTGCCAGATCCTAAATTTGGTAATGTGACACTGGCAAAGTTCATGAACCATGTAATGGTTTCCGGTAAAAAATCTGTCGCAGAGGCCATTGTATATGGTGCTTTGGATATTGTTCAGGAGCGCCTGGGTAAAGATCCCCTGGAAGCTTTCGACGAAGCACTGGAACACATCGCACCCATGGTAGAGGTTAAGTCTCGCCGTGTTGGTGGAGCCACTTACCAGGTGCCCGTTGAAGTGCGCCCGGCCCGCCGTATTGCGCTTTCCATGCGTTGGCTGGTGGAGCACGCCCGTAAGCGCGGTGAAAAATCCATGCGTCAGCGTTTGGGTGGTGAAATTATCGATGCCTCACAGGGCAAGGGTAATGCAGTCAAGAAACGTGAAGACGTGCACCGCATGGCAGAGGCGAACAAAGCTTTCTCTCACTACCGGTTCTGATAGCGCCATAGCAAGCTGATACTGGGGATATAATTGTGGCACGTGTAACACCTATTTCTCGCTACCGAAATATTGGTATCTGCGCGCATGTAGATGCGGGAAAAACCACCACTACCGAACGTGTACTTTTTTATACCGGTCTCTCCCATAAGATCGGTGAGGTACACGACGGTGCTGCCACCATGGACTGGATGGAGCAGGAGCAGGAGCGGGGTATTACCATTACCTCTGCTGCTACAACCTGTTTTTGGAAAGGCATGGATGGGCAGTTCGAAGATCATCGCGTCAATATCATCGACACACCAGGGCACGTCGACTTCACCATTGAAGTTGAACGGTCCCTGCGTGTTCTCGATGGAGCAGTAGTGGTCTTGTGTGGCTCCTCCGGTGTGCAGCCTCAAACTGAGACCGTTTGGCGTCAGGCCAATCGTTATGAAGTGCCTCGCATGGTGTTTGTTAATAAAATGGACCGCGCGGGCGCCGATTTCATGATGGTGGTTAGCCAGTTGCGAGAGCGTCTGGGTGCTCACGCTGTCCCCCTGCAGATGACAATTGGGGCAGAGGAAGGGTTCAGGGGCGTTGTCGACTTGGTCAAGAATAAGGCCATTTTGTGGAGCGAAGATGACCAGGGCATGACCTTTGAGTATGCCGATGTTCCCGAAGACATGCTGGAAACTGTCAGCGAGATGCGCGAATTCATGGTCGAAGCAGCCGCTGAAGCCAATGACGAGCTCACGGAAAAATACCTAGAAGGCGGTGAATTAACCGAGCAGGAAATAAAGCAGGGCATTCGCGCAAGAACCCTGGCCAACGAAATTGTCCCCGTAATAGGCGGTTCTGCATTCAAGAATAAAGGCGTTCAGGCCATGTTGGACGCGGTTATCGAGTATCTGCCCTCGCCCACAGAAGTGAAGGCGATCGAAGGGACTTTAATGGACGGCGAGACCATTGAATCTCGCGTCGCCGACGATAGTGCACCGTTTGCAGCATTGGCATTTAAAATTGCCACCGACCCCTTTGTGGGTACGCTGACGTTCTTTAGAGTCTATTCCGGCAAGTTGGAGAGCGGCACCGGCATCTACAACTCAGTGAAACAGAAGAAAGAGCGTGTGGGGCGCATGGTGCAAATGCATGCCAACAGCCGCGAAGAAATTAAAGAAGTGCTGGCCGGCGACATCGCCGCAGCCATCGGCTTGAAAGATGTCACCACGGGAGACACTCTGTGCGACATCAATAGGCCTATCGTGCTCGAGCGCATGGAGTTTCCCGAGCCGGTTATCTCTGTGGCAGTTGAGCCTAGATCCAAGGCGGATCAGGAAAAAATGGGTGTTGCTCTGGGCAAATTGGCTCAGGAAGACCCTTCTTTCCGCGTTAAAACCGATGAGGAAACCGGGCAGACCATCATCTCCGGAATGGGCGAATTGCACCTGGATATTCTGGTCGAACGCATGCGCCGCGAGTTCGCCGTTGAGGCGAACATTGGTAAGCCGCAGGTGGCATACCGCGAAGCGATCCGAAACACATCAGAAATTGAAGGCAAGTTTGTGCGTCAGTCTGGTGGCCGCGGTCAATATGGTCATGTTTGGATTAGGTTTGAGCCAGCCGAAGATCAAAATGCGGAAGGTCTTGAGTTTATTAATGAGGTGGTAGGCGGTGCTGTTCCGCGCGAATACATCCCCGCGGTGCAAAAAGGTATTCAAGAGCAAATGCAAAATGGTGTTCTGGCGGGCTACCCCCTGCTGGGCTTGAAAGCCACGTTGTATGACGGCTCGTTTCACGATGTTGACTCTAACGAGATGGCATTTAAAATTGCCGGCTCACTGGCAACCAAAAAGCTTTCCCAGGAAGGTGGTGCCGTATTGCTAGAGCCAACTATGGCTGTTGAAGTTGTTACGCCCGAAACGAACATGGGTGATGTTGTGGGTGACCTCAATCGCCGCCGCGGTATTATTCTGGGTATGGAACAAAACCCTCAGGGTAAAATTATCAATGCCGAAGTGCCGTTGGCAGAAATGTTTGGTTATGCGACCGATTTACGCTCTGCTACGCAGGGTCGTGCAACATTCACAATGGAGTTCGCCAAATATTCAGAAGCGCCGAAGAACATCGCAGACGCTATTATTTCCAAAAATCAATCGTATTAACAACTGTTTTTAAAAAAGGTGATTTAACATGGCAAAGGAAAAGTTCGAACGTAATAAGCCCCACGTCAATGTGGGCACCATTGGTCACGTTGATCACGGTAAAACGACACTGACAGCAGCGCTGACACGTGTCTGTGCCGAGACTTGGGGTGGTG
>JBLHNQ010000011.1:0-60705 GCA_047650635.1 Halioglobus sp. | reverse complement strand
GCTCCCAGTTGCAAATATCGGTAACTGCCCCCCACTGCATCACGTCGATCATCAACACCGACAATATTCAAAATTTCGACTTCAACCCGCGCCGTGCCTTTATTCATATATCCCAGTTTCACCGCCGCTCCATAGGATAGGTCAATGATGCGGTCGGCGTGAAAGGGCCCGCGGTCATTCACCCGCACGACCACGCTGCGCCCATTGTCCAAGTTGGTCACTAAAGCGTAGCTGGGAATTGGCAGGCTCTTGTGCGCCGCAGAAGCCGCATACAAGTCATATATTTCGCCGTTAGACGTTTTTCGACCGTGGAATTTAGCGCCGTACCAGGATGCAATGCCCTGCTCACGGTAATTTCGGGCATCTTTTAAAATATCGTACTCGACTCCCCGCACCGTGTAGGGGGTTTTATTGCCCGCCGCTAAAATGGGGTCTGCCCGGGGCACAGCATCTTTTACCTCACTCGCACTGATTGGCTGCAGTGGGGCGCTGTCGCTGAGCTCGGAGTCAGCTTGTTTACTCGAGGGCCCGCTACAGGCAACCAGCGCCAAGCTCAGCATCAAGAAAAACCAGATATTGGCGAAAGACCTCATTTCACTATATGCAGCGCCAGCAACTGGCTCAGTTGATAGACGCTCATGGCATACATGGAGCTGTGATTGTAGCGCGTGATCACATAAAAATTATGCAGACCAAGCCAATACTCATGGCCCTGCTCAAGTTCGAACTTGATGGCGGTAGCGGGGGCATTAGGGTCCAGTGGTGGCTGGTGCGGCTGCGCTACAGAAACCCCGGCTTGTGCGTAATCGTCCAGCGTCTTATTCGGTTTGAGCCTGTCATTGAACAATTCCTCAGGCACCATACCCACTGCATTAGCGGCAACAACTACCGCTTCGCCAGGCTTCCAGTCGTGTTCCTTGAAGTAATTGGCTACGCTGCCTATTGCATCTACCGGGTTGTTCCAGATATCAACCTTGCCATCATCATCAAAATCGATCGCATAGGCGCGATAGCTGCTTGGCATAAACTGCCCATAGCCCATAGCGCCGGCGTAAGAACCTTTAATATCGAGAGGATCCACGCCTTGCTCACGACTCAATATGAGATAACTTTTAAGCTCTTTAGTGAAGAAGGCAGACCGCTTTGGATAGTCGAAAGCTAACGTGGAGAGGGCGTCCATCACACGATAACTCCCCGTAATTCGTCCGTAGTACGTTTCCACACCCATTATTGACAGGATAATTTCGACAGGCACTCCAAATTCCTGCTCGGCGCGCAGAAAAGTTTGCTTGTGTTTGGCAAAAAATTCTACCCCTTCCCTCTCCCGCTTGTCTGTGACAAAGATTTTCCGATATTCATACCACGGCTTTGTCTTCTCGGCAGGACGAGACATGGCAGTGAGAATTGACTCTTTACTTTCTACCTGGGCAAACAGGGTAATCAGCTCGGTTCGATCAAAGCCCTCTTCTTGCACGAGCTCTTCAACCAGAGCCAGCGTTGCCGGATTTGCCGCGTAATTTGTCGCACTGGGAGTAAGCTCCACAGCCACGGCAAATGCAGACCAGATACCCATCAGGGCCAAACCAACTTTCAGGACTATGGACATAGAAGAAACTCATTTTCGTTATGAAGTAAAAAATGAAAAGTGCGGCTGAACGAACTCACACCGTCACCATTCGACGCTCAGTGCTGACTGCCATAAGTATGCCAAACCCGGCCATCAGTGTTACCAGCGAAGTGCCGCCTGCACTCACCAGAGGCAGGGGTACACCCACTACAGGCAACAACCCTGCAACCATACCCATATTAACAAAAATATAAACAAAAAACGTCAAGGTAAGACTCCCGGCAATCATTCTGCCAAAACTGGTCTGGGCCTGCACACCAATCCAGAAGCCGCGCAGTAATATGAGCAAATAGAGCCCCAGCAGTATGAGGACACCGCGCAGGCCAAATTCTTCTGCCAGCACCGCGATAATAAAATCTGTGTGGCTCTCGGGTAAAAAGTCCAGGTGTGATTGTGTGCCATGCAGCCAACCCTTACCCGCCCAACCACCGGAGCCTATCGCTGTTTTCGATTGAATAATATTCCAGCCCGCCCCCAACTTGTCACTATCAGGATTAAACATGGTGAGAATACGCTGTTTTTGATAATCCTTTAATACAAATTGCCACGCTGGCCAGGCGGAAGACACAACGACAACCACCGCGCCAAAAATATAGCGCCAGCCGATACCCGCCATAAACAGCACAAACAGACCGCTGGCAGCGATCAACAAGGCCGTTCCGAGGTCGGGCTGACGAAGTATCAAAAATGCCGGCAAACCCAACAGAGCCAGCGAGCCCAACAAATATTTGAGCTTCGGCGGCAAAGTACGATCGGCCAGATACCAGGCTAAAGTGAGCGGCACGGTGAGCTTCATGATTTCAGCGGGCTGGAAGCGAAAACCAGCAATTTCCAGCCAACGCTGCGCACCTTTGGCTCCCACGCCAACAAACGCAACACCCACCAGCGCGGCAACACCCATCGCATACAGCCAGGGCGCCCAGCGGGCGAAGCGCTGCAGGCTCACCTGCGCGGCGGCGATCATCAGTACATAGGCTATAAAGAAAAAACGCCCCTGGCGTATCACCGCACTCATTTCTCCGCCCGAGGCACTGTACAGCACAAACAAGCCGTAGCTTGTTAAGATCATCAGCAGAAGCAATAACGGCACGTCGATATGAAAGCGCATGGCCAAGCTGGGAGCCTGCGCCATGTCGGAAGACCCCTGCGGTAGCTGCCTGACGTAATCGCTCATCAGCCGGCATCTCCCAATAACCAGGTGTCGATTACTTTGCGAGCAATGGGTGAAGCCGCGCTGCTGCCCCCGCCGTTTTCCACGATAATGGCCACCGCGATTGTCGGTGCCTCCAATGGAGCGATAGCAATGAACAAACCGTGATGACGATGTCGCTCATCGACTTCGTCCTCGTTATAGACTTCACCTTGAGCAATGCCAATCACCTGTGCCGTGCCTGTTTTTCCACCCATTTCATACTGTATTCCCTTTGCGAGCTGCTTGGCCGTACCGTGTTTTTCATGCACAACCGCGCGCATCCCGCTGTAAATAGTGTCCCAGTAGGAGTCTTCGGTGACAATGGGCTCTAGCGTGGGAACGACCACCGATTCGTCATTAATGGACTTAATAAATCGCGGCGGATGGCGAATGCCGCGGGTTGCGATGACACTGGTTGCCATGGCCAGCTGTATAGGTGTACTCAGCATATACCCCTGTCCTATTCCCGCACTGATTGTCTCTCCGGGGTACCAGGGCTGGGCCCTCGCCTCTCTCTTCCAGCGAGTTGAGGGCAATACTCCCCGGCGCTCACTGGTGGTGTCCAAACCGGTGCGCTCCCCAAAACCAAAGGGGTGAAGGTACTCATACATTCGGTCTATGGTAAGTTTGCGCGCCAGATCGTAGAAGTAAACGTCACAAGACTCGCGTAGAGCCATGTGCATATTAACGTGGGGAGCATGGCCTGTACCCCGGATACGCAATATCCAATCGCGATAGCGATGTGAGTCTCCGGGCAGGCGAAACCACCCGGGGTCGGGTACTGTGGTTTCCGGTGTCACCAGCCCGGATTGCAAACCGGCCATTGCCATCATCGGTTTTATTGTCGATCCAGGAGGATACTGGCCCTGCACGGCGCGGTTAAATAAAGGCACATCAAGAGAATCACGCAACGCACTGTAATCCATCGAGCTAATGCCGTTGACGAACAAATTGGTATCGAAACTCGGCATCGAAACCAGTGCCAGCACACCCCCCGTTAGAGGATCGATAGCCACCACCGCCCCCCGGCGACCATCCAGCGCATCGAAGGCGGCCTGCTGTACAGCAATATCCAGATGCAAAGTGAGGTTCTTGCCCGGCGTGGGATTGTGACGTTCAAGTACACGCAACACCCGGCCATGGGCATCGGTCTCTACATTCTGGTAACCGGCATCACCATGCAGAATATCTTCATAATACTTTTCGACCCCGACCTTGCCCACATGAAAGGTGCCACGATAGTCCTCCTCATCCAGATCGTAACTCTCGCGCTCATTAATGCGACCGACGTAGCCCAGCGCATGAGAAAACAGCTCACCATGGGTGTAATGCCGCAACAAGCGGGCGTCCACAACCACGCCAGGCATACGATAGCGATTGACTGCGAGGCGTGCGCGCTCTTTTTCTGTCAAACGAAAACGCAGCGGCACGGCTTCATAAGCCCGACTCCACTTCAGTTTTTTGCGAAAATTATCCAAATCAAATTCTGAGATCGGCAGCAGCATCTGGATTTCTGTCAGGGTAGCTTCCAGATCATCCACCCGCTCTCTCACAATAGACAAAACATAACTGGGTCGGTTATCTGCCAGCAAAACGCCATTGCGATCGAAAATAAGTCCCCGCTTGGGTGGCAGAGACTGCAGTTGCACCCGATTGCGCTCGGATTGCACCTTGTAGACTTCGTAATCGGTTATCTGCAAGCTGAAGTAGCGCATCAGAACAATGCTCAACAATGCCAATACAATAAGAATGGCCAGCACGGTTCGCGCGCCGTAAATTCGCATCTCACGGTTCTGGTCTTTTATCGCTATCGAGTGGGGCATGGTTCGGCTGGGCCTGACCTGACTATCTAGACGCGATGATACGGGTGGTTGACGGTAATTGTCCAAGCCCGATATAGCTGCTCGGCTAATAAAACCCGCACCAGAGGATGAGGGAGCGTTAAATTGCTCAAAGACCAGCGACGGTCTGCCCGGGCGAGGCACTGTGGCGAAAGACCATCGGGACCGCCAATCAGCAAACTGTAATTGTCACCCGACATCTGCCAATCACCCAGTTGCTGCGCAAGCTCTCCCGTGGACCAACTTTTACCTTTTACATCCAGCGCAATAACCTTGTCGCTGTCGGGAATGGCTTTGAGTATTTGCTCTCCCTCACGCCTGCACAAGGCCTCGGCATTATTGTCTTTGCCGCGCTTTGCCAGGGGAATTTCACGCCACAGTAGCTTGAGTTCCCTGGGCATCCTCACCGCGTAATCCTGCACGCCCTGCTCTACCCAGGCAGGCATTTTGGTGCCAACCGCAATAATGCTGACACGCACTTTAGTCCAATTCTTCGCTCTGAACGGAGCGTGTGTCTCGATTGGAAGAGTGGGCAGTCCACAGGCGCTCCAAATCGTACAAATCACGCACATCGGGCAACATCACATGCACCACCACATCGCCCAGATCGACCAGTACCCAATCACCGGTTTTTTCACCTTCCACACCAATGATATGGATACCCTTTTTTTTCAGTTCGACAGACACATTACTTGCCAGCGATTTGACATGACGAGAGGAACTGCCGCTGGCAATCACCATATAGTCCATCACATCGGTAAGTTCCGACACATCCATTGTGACCACGTTAATGGCTTTCAAGTCGTCCAGAGCCTCCTCGACTAAATGAGCCATCTGTACAGACTTCATAGGCGCTGCTTTATCCACCATGTGATATTTCCCGTGTCATGTCGTTTCCTTTTTAGTTTTGTAGAGCCCATGCTCTTCAATATAGTCTAATATCGGCTCGGGCATCAGATATCTCACCGACTGCCCGTTCTCCAGCAGGTGCCGAATTTCAGTGGACGAAATATCGAGGGGGCGCAATTGCTCGATATAGACACTGCCCGAGACCTTTTCGACCAGGCCCTGGGGCTCATCCAGAGCGTGCTGTGCCAGCCATCGCGACACTTCGCCCTGCTCCGGCAACTGCCAACCCGGGCGCGCCATAACAAGTACATGTGCCCAGTCCAGTATTTCTTCCCACCGATGCCAGGTGTTAATGCCTAATACCGCGTCACAACCCATCACCAGATTCAAACTAACGCTTTCCCCTAACTCCGCACGAAGCTCCATCAGACTGTCTATGGTGTAGGACGGCCCGGACCGCTGTAATTCCCGACCATCGTATACCAGATGCGACTCACCCCTTACCGCCAGCTCGACCATGGCGGCGCGCTGTTGCGCAGTGCAATGGGGCGGTTCTCTATGAGACGGAACAGCGCAGGGCATCAAGCGCAATTGACTCAGGCCCAAGCGCTCACAAAGCTCCAAAGCGGAGCGCAAATGGCCATGGTGTATAGGATCGAAGGTACCGCCGAAGACTCCGACAGCGTTTAACGCCATGTCGCTCAACGGCGCACCTGCCCCTCACCAAACACGACAAACTTTCTGGAGGTGAGCCCCTCCAGGCCAACGGGTCCGCGCGCATGCAGTTTATCGGTGGATATGCCAATCTCGGCACCCAGACCGAATTCAAAGCCGTCAGCAAAGCGGGTGGAGGCGTTAATCATAACCGAGCTTGAATCTACTTCACGCAAAAACCGCATAGCGTGGCCGTGATCACTGGTCACAATGGTATCGGTATGCTGTGAGCTATAGGTGTTAATGTGAGCAATAGCGTCGTCCAGCCCAGACACCACTTTCACCGATAAAACAGGAGCCAGGTATTCTTCATACCAGTCCTGTTCTGTGGCATGAGCAATTTCGGGCAACACCTCTCGGGTTTGCGCACAACCACGCAACTCAACCCCCAACTCGGCATAGCGGGCCGCCAGCCGAGGCAGCACCTGTGCCGCCCTGGCCTGCGCGACCAGCAAGGTCTCCATCGTGTTACAGGTGCCGTATCGCTGCGTTTTTGAATTGATCGCTATATTGAACGCCATTTCTTCATCGGCGCTATCGTCGATAAACACATGACAAACGCCATCGAGGTGCTTTATGACGGGCACTCGGGCATCGGCACTGATGCGCTCAATCAGGCTCTTTCCGCCACGGGGAATAATAACGTCTACATACTCGGGCATGGTGATTAATTTACCCACTGCAGCTCGATCGCGAGTGTCAACAACCTGTACAGCCGCCTCGGGTAGTCCCGCACTACGCAAGCCCTGCTTCAGACAAGCTGCGATGGCACAGTTGGAAGCCAGTGCTTCAGAGCCTCCTCGTAGAATGGTGGCATTACCAGACTTAAGACACAGACTCGCGGCATCTACGGTCACATTGGGCCGAGATTCATAAATAATACCTATAACACCCAGGGGAACCTGCATTCGGCCCACCTGGATACCACTGGGCATGTACTTGAGGTCGCTGATGCAGCCCACGGGGTCGGCCAATGCTGCAACTTGAGACAGGCCTTCCAGCATGGCATCAATTCGGGCCGGAGTGAGCTCCAGCCTGTCCATCAAAGGCGCAGACAGACCATTGGATCGACCCCGTTCGAGATCCTGGGCATTGGCATCGGCCAATTCAGCACGAGCGTTATCCAAAGCGTCACGTGATGCCAGCAGCGCGCTGTTTCTTAAAGCCGTAGAAGAAGCGGCGACTAACCGGGATGCCTCGCGTGCTGAGCGCCCCAGAGCCTCCATGTATTGACTGATGTCCATATTAACCAGTTTGACGTTTATGACCCGCGATTATACCTGAACGCAGGTGCGGATGTGCTATGCAGAAGTGGTGAAATTATGTGTCATATGATTGAACTAGTCCCGCAAACATGCGGGACTGCTACTCACGCAAGTAGTAACTACAGCGCGCCAGAATTTTCTGCCAAATACGCTGCGACTCCATCAGGCGATGCGTCCATACCCTTGTCACCTTTGTTCCAGCCGGCCGGGCACACTTCACCATGCTCATCGGTGAATTGCAGTGCCTCAACCAGTCGAATGAGTTCGTCAATGTTGCGCCCCAGTGGCAGATCATTGACCATCTGAGAGCGCACATCGCCCGCCTTATCGATGATGAAAGCGCCACGAAAAGCAACGCCGTCTACAGTTTCCACGTCATAAGAACGGCAAATATCGTGGTTTACATCGGCGGCCATGGTGTAGGTGACCGAGCCAATACCACCTTTGTCCACTGGCGTATTGCGCCATGCATTATGGGTAAACTGTGAATCGATTGACACTGCCACTACCTCTACACCTAATTCACGGAATTTGTCCATGCGGTGGTCCAGGGCTATCAGCTCCGACGGGCATACAAAGGTAAAATCCAACGGGTAAAAGAAAACCATCCCATATTTACCGGCCATTGCTTCGGAGCGCTTGTAGGAATCTACGATTTCTCCATTACCTAGAACAGCCGCCACGTCAAAATCCGGTGCTTGTTTGCCAACTAAAACGCCCATAGTTTTTCTCCAATTTGATAAGTGTACAAAAAGTGTTCCCGACCGTGAAAGCCAAACATCAAGCCTGATCAGGCTCCACGCTTACAGATTCTTTGATCAGCGTTTGCAACTCGCCGTTCTCAAACATCTCAGTGATAATATCGCAACCGCCAACAAGTTCACCACCTACCCACAATTGAGGAAAGGTAGGCCAGTTAGCGTATTTTGGCAAATTAGCGCGCACATCCGGGTCGGACAATATGTCCACATAGGCAAAGCGCTCTCCACAGGCCATCAGAGCCTGCACGGTGCGAGCTGAAAACCCGCACTGAGGCTGGTTCGGAGAGCCCTTCATGTAGAGTAGTATGTTGTTGCTCTCAATTTGCTGCTTAATTGTATCGATGATATCCATGTTTATTCCCAATTGTGAATTCTGCACCCGGATTACCTATGTGGGGACCAAAGCGCTTCTTTTCAAGTCTGCTTTAAGACCGTGTATTCTAACCCCTCCAGACACAAATTACTCCCATCCTCAGCCATTGTTTGCCATGATTTGCGATTGCGGATATAGTTAACCCAACCGAGGCAGCCCAAGCTGCCTTTTTGCGTTTCTGGGGTTTAGAGTTTTACCCCTAAAGCTTGAGTTTTGAAAGAGTAATGAACATGGCCACACTAATGCCAACATACGCCAGGCTGCCGGTAACTTTCACCCATGGTGAGGGGGTGTACCTATACGACTCAAACGGGGAGCGCTATCTGGATGCCATCGCCGGTATCGGTGTCAATTGCCTGGGCCACGCACACCCCGCAGTCACCAAAACCATCACAGCGCAGGCTGGCAAGCTCATTCACACCTCCAACCTTTATCATATAGAGACGCAGGAATTGTTGGCAGACAAACTCACCGAGGTGTCTGGCATGGACGATTGTTTCTTCGGCAACTCAGGTGCTGAAGCCAACGAAGCGGCGATTAAATTAGCACGCTTGTATGGACACCAGCGCAACATTAAAAAGCCGACCATCATCGTTCTGGAAAAGGCTTTTCACGGGCGCACCCTGGCCACTTTAACGGCCACGGGCAACCGAAAAATACAGGCCGGATTTGAACCGCTGGTCTCAGGGTTTATTCGAGCCCCGCTAAATGACCTGGACGCTCTGCAGCA
The DNA here is from genome assembly GCA_047650635.1 of Halioglobus sp. Taxonomy (GTDB): domain Bacteria; phylum Pseudomonadota; class Gammaproteobacteria; order Pseudomonadales; family Halieaceae; genus JBALVT01. Next base: position 51,353 of record JBLHNQ010000011.1, on the reverse strand, counting down.
AATTGCCAAGAGCAACCCGGACGTCGTGGCTATTTTAATGGAGCCGATACAGGGCGAGGGCGGCATACGCGAGGCCGATGCCCAGTATCTGCACGGAGTGCGCAAACTGTGCGACCAGCAATCGTGGCTGATGATGCTGGATGAAGTTCAATCCGGCAACGGCCGCACAGGCAACTACTTCGCCTATCAGGGAGTGCCCGTCACTCCCGATGTAGTCACAACAGCCAAGGGGCTAGGCAACGGTGTGCCGATCGGCGCGTGCCTCGCTCGAGGAGCTGCTGCACAGGTTTTCTCCAGCGGCCAGCACGGTTCAACCTACGGCGGCAACCCCCTGGTCTGTGCCACAGCCCTCACCGTGGTCAACACTATTACAGAACAAAACTTATGTGCCAACGCCCAGGCTATGGGACAAATCATACGAGACACTGTGCGCGAACAGCTAAGCGCACAAGGCGGTATGGACAAGCTGGTCGAAATTCGCGGCCGAGGACTTATGCTGGGCATAGAGCTCAGCGAAGATTGCCCACAGTTGGTCGAACAGGGGCTGGCACACAAGGTGCTCATCAATGTGACAGCGGGCAATACCATTCGCTTGCTACCACCGCTCATTATCAACGAAGCGCAAGCCCGGTCTCTGGGGCGCACTGTTGCCGACTTGATCTGCCAGTAACGTCCCGAGCCAACAAGCAGCCACGACGCCATCTGCGTATGGCTTGAGTAAAATAATTTTCCAGGCTTCACGCAGTACTACAATGTTTACTAAACAATCAGCAGGTACTCACTATGTCTGACATCAGGCACTTTTTGACACTATTGGACTTTAGCCCAAGCGAGCTCACCGCACTGTTGCATCGTGCGATAGAAATGAAGCATGAGCGCAACGGCGACAACGGACGACAGGCACATCTTGACGTTCTTCCCGGCGCCGTAATGGGAATGATTTTCGAGAAATCTTCCACCCGAACCCGAGTTTCTTTTGAATCGGGTATGGCACAAATGGGCGGACATGCCATGTTTCTGTCATCGACCGACACACAACTGGGGCGCGGTGAACCCGTTGCAGACAGTGCCAGGGTTATTTCCTCCATGGTAGACATCGTGATGATCCGAACCTTCGCTCACGACATTGTCGAGCGGTTTGCTGAGCAATCCAGCGTGCCTGTCATCAATGCACTCACCGATGATTACCACCCCTGCCAGTTACTCGCCGACATGCAAACCTGGCTCGAACAGCGCGGCTCCATCAGTGGGAAAACTGTGTGCTGGGTGGGCGACGGCAACAATATGTGTCAATCTTACATAAACGCGGCCAAGCAATTCGACTTTGAGCTGCGTATCAGCTGCCCAGCCGGCTTCGAACCCAACGCAGACTTACTCGCTGCCAACAGTGACCGGGTGAGCGTTGTTCACCAGAGCAAACTCGCAGTAAGCGGAGCAGACCTGCTGGTGACCGACGTGTGGGCCTCCATGGGCCAGGAGAGCGAGCAGGCCGAAAGAGCGAAATTGTTTGCGCCCTATATCGTGGATGAGGAACTGATGAGTCACGCCGCCAGTGACGCACTTTATATGCATTGCTTGCCAGCCCATCGCGGAGAGGAAATCAGCGCCGGGTTAATGGATTCGCCCGACACTATCATCTGGCAAGAAGCAGAAAACCGGCTGCATGCGCAGAAAGCCCTGGTTGAGGCGCTCCTACAAAAAAGCTGACTTTTAAATGGGGCGGAGAGCTGTCTTGGCCCCCACTTTTTTACCCACAACTTATCCACAAAATAAACCCAGACTAACACCTTGCATTGTTGGCTTTTACGCATTATCTTGTACCTCTACTAACGGGAAACCCCAATATATGGGGTTTTCTGGTTAAGTTGTGACTAATATAAATGATTAACAAAAAAAAGGCCACTGGCCCTATCGTCGGAGCGAAAATGCAAACAGAGATTCACCCGGGCTCACCCCACGCCACACCAAGCCAAACTTCAAAAAACAACCCTGTCAGCGCCAATATCGCAGCAACTGCCCCCGGGCAAATCAAGGTAATCAAGCGCAACGGTACGGTAGTACCCTTTGAAGCAAGCAAGATTTCTGTCGCCATCACCAAGGCATTCTTGGCGGTAGAGGGCGGCACTGCTGCCGCATCCAGTCGCATTCATGAAACGGTTGCCAGTTTAACTGAGCTGGTCAGCGCAACGTTTCTGCGCCGTATGCCATCGGGTGGCACTATTCACATCGAAGATATTCAGGACCAGGTAGAGCTGTCTCTTATGCGCACTGGCGAGCACAAAATCGCGCGCGATTATGTGATATACCGGGAAGAACAGGCGCGCAAGCGAGCCGCCAAACAAGCCCTCTCTCCCGAGACACATAGGGCCGCGGGCAATATTTCGGTTATCCAGAACGATGGCAGTCGCACACCCCTTGATCTCGAGCGCCTGCACACCATTGTCAGTGAAGCCTGCAGCAACCTTAGCGATGTTAGCGAAGCGAAGATTCTCGATCAGGCGCTGAAGAACCTATACGACGGCGTCACTACCGAAGAGCTCAGCACGTCCCTGGTGATCACGGCTCGCACTATGATTGAGCAGGAGCCAAACTACTCATACGTCGCCGCTCGCCTACTGTGCGACAACCTGCGCGGGGAGGCACTGCGCTTTCTCGACGTGGCTAACAGCGCAACTCAAAGCGACATGACCACCTTATACGCAACGGCATTACCAGCCTATATAGACCGTGGTATCGAGCTGGAGCTACTGGCACCTAATCTGCGGGAGTTCGATTTACAACTGCTGGGCAATGCGCTGCTACCCGAGCGCGACCTACAATTTACCTATCTGGGCTTACAAACTCTTTACGACCGCTACTTTATACACAGCAATGACACTCGTATCGAGCTGCCACAGGTATTTTTCATGCGCGTCGCGATGGGACTGGCCGCTGCTGAAGAAGACAAGAATGCCCGAGCAATAGAATTTTACCAACTGCTCTCCTCATTCGATTACATGAGCTCCACACCAACTCTTTTTAATGCAGGCACCTTACGCCCGCAGCTCTCCTCCTGCTACCTCACCACAGTTCCCGACGATCTGGGCGGCATCTACAATTCCATTCGGGACAACGCCCTGCTGTCCAAATGGGCCGGCGGACTGGGCAACGACTGGACCCAGGTTCGCGCATTGGGCTCGTACATAAAAGGCACAAACGGCAAATCACAGGGCATTGTGCCCTTCCTCAAAGTAGTGAATGACACTGCTGTGGCTGTAAACCAGGGCGGCAAACGCAAGGGAGCCGTGTGCGCCTACCTCGAAACGTGGCATATGGATATCGAAGAATTTGTAGAACTGCGCAAAAACACAGGTGACGATCGGCGCCGTACGCACGACATGAACAGCGCTAACTGGATTCCCGACCTGTTTATGAAGCGTGTATTTGATGGCGGCGACTGGACGCTGTTTTCGCCCAACAACGTGCCCGACTTACATGACCTCTACGGCAAAGCCTTCGAATCTCGCTATGAAGAATATGAGGCCATGACTCGCAGCGGAGAAATCAGTTTCTTTAAGACACTCAAAGCAGAAAATCTGTGGCGCAAAATGCTGGGCATGCTGTTCGAAACGGGCCACCCATGGGTCACTTTTAAAGACCCTTGCAACCTGCGCTCCCCCCAGCAACATGTGGGCGTAGTGCACTCTTCCAATCTGTGTACCGAGATCACCCTCAATACCAGTGAAGACGAAATTGCGGTATGTAACCTCGGTTCGATCAACCTGCCCCAGCACATTGACGAGAACGGTCTGAACCTTGAAAAGCTGCGCAAGACGGTCAATACCGCCGTACGCATGCTGGATAATGTTATCGATATCAACTACTACTCCGTGCCCCAGGCGCGCACGTCCAACATGCGCCATCGACCCGTAGGCATGGGCCTCATGGGTTTTCAGGACGCGCTGTACAAACAGAAAATTTCCTACGGCTCTGAACCGGCCGTGGAATTCGCCGACCGCTCAATGGAGGCTATCAGTTACTTTGCGATTGAGGCTTCCAGCGCACTGGCGCAGGAGCGAGGCTCCTACTCCAGTTATGAGGGTTCACTGTGGAGCCAGGGCATTTTCCCAATCGATTCGCTCGACATACTCATAGAAAACCGCGGCGCGGACTATATACAAGTAGATAAAAGCCAAACTCTGGACTGGAATGCTCTGCGCTCCAAGGTTAAAGCGCACGGTATACGCAACTCCAACATCATGGCCATTGCACCCACCGCCACCATTGCAAATATCACCGGGGTTTCCCAGTCTATCGAGCCCACCTATCAAAACCTGTATGTGAAGTCGAACCTCTCCGGCGAATTTACGGTAGTGAACCCTTATCTGGTTAACGACCTGAAGGCACGGGACTTGTGGGACAGCGTGATGGTCAATGACCTCAAATATTACGACGGTAGCGTGCAAGCGGTGGAGCGCATCCCCGCTGACCTTAAAGAGATGTACTCTACAGCCTTTGAAGTAGAGCCACGCTGGTTGATCGAAGCGGCGAGCCGTCGACAAAAATGGATCGATCAGGCCCAGTCGCTCAACCTCTACATCAACAATGCCAATGGCAAGAAGCTGGACATTACATACCGTATGGCTTGGTATAGCGGCCTGAAAACAACTTACTACCTGCGTTCGCTGGCTGCCACCGGCACTGAAAAATCCACTATCGACACCGGCGCACTCAATGCAGTCTCCTCGGGCAAGGCACAACCTGCCCCAGTACCGATGGCCTGCTCTTTGGACGATCCAGACTGTGAGGCGTGCCAGTAAGTCGCACAGAACATAAACAAGCGAGTGAAACGGACCTAGAGATTTGAAGCAATGCTGAATTGGAACAACTATTACGAAGACGACATCGCACCTGCTGCAACTGCACCAGAGCGTGCACCTGTCGTGGAACAAACGGCCGCCCCCGCGCCTATTGCATCCCCAGTAGCGGCTGTGGCCGCCCCAGCGCAAGTCGAGCCGGACAGTCCCATTGCTCGCGCCGCACAAGCTATAGAAAATATCGATATAGCTCCGGGTCTTGAAGAGCTGGAAATGGGCGCTGCTCGGGTCACTGTCGACGAAAAAGCTATGATTAACTGCCGCGTAGATTTAAACCAGTTGGTACCTTTTAAGTACGACTGGGCCTGGCAGAAGTATATCGACGGCTGTGCCAACCACTGGATGCCCCAGGAAATTAATATGACCGCTGACGTCGCCACCTGGCGTAGTAGCGACGGCCTGTCGGAAGACGAGCGTCGTATTATCATGCGCAGCCTGGGCTATTTTTCCACCGCGGATTCTCTCGTTGCCAACAATCTGGTGCTGGGCGTATATCGCTTGATTACAAACCCGGAGTGCCGTCAGTACCTGCTGCGTCAGGCTTTCGAGGAGGCCATCCATACTCATGCCTACCAATATTGCATTGAGTCGCTAGGCATGGACGAGGGCGAAGTGTTCAATATGTATCGCGAGGTGCCCACAGTCGCCAAAAAAGCGGCCTGGAGCATCAGCCACACACACAGCCTGAGCGACCCCACTTTCAATACTGGCACGATGGAAACCGACCAGACGCTACTGAGAAACCTCGTAGGCTTCTATGCGGTAACCGAGGGCATTTTCTTCTACTGCGGCTTCACCCAGATACTATCCATGGGTAGACGCAACAAAATGACTGGCGTTGCGGAACAATTCCAGTACATCCTGCGGGATGAATCAATGCACCTGAATTTCGGCATCGATGTAATCAACCAGATCAAGCTGGAAAACCCGCACTTGTGGACCGATGATTTTCAGCAGGAAGTCATTCAAATGATTCTTGAGGGCACACAACTGGAAGTCGAGTACGCCCGCGACACCATGCCACGGGGTGTTTTGGGCATGAACGCTGCAATGATGGAAGAGTATTTACAGTTTATAGCCAATCGCAGACTCTCCCAGCTGGGCTTGCCAGAACAATTTCCAGGGGTGCAAAATCCCTTCCCATGGATGTCGGAAATTATGGATCTGCGCAAAGAAAAGAACTTTTTCGAAACTCGGGTTATCGAGTACCAGACTGGCGGCGCGCTCTCCTGGGACTAAACCACAACACGGCTCCACAAGGACTCTAACGATGAATGAAAAAGACAAGAATCCAAAGGATACCGAGACAATCCTCATGGCGTTGGACCAGATTAGCCAGACGATTGATGTGATGACCAGCGTAGTCGGACGCCTGCGCACTTACGTGCAAGAACAAGAGGAAGACAGCGGAGCAAGCAACGCCGATGGAAAACAAAACCAGCGGCTAGAGACCTCCTCAAACCGGATTTTGCATTAGCCTAATTGCTGCAGGATCGTTTAGCTCGTGACTCTGTCGCTGCTGAGGGCGATATCGATATCACGCAAAGCAACGATGAGAGCGTCGACAGGTAACTCTGAACCCTTAAAATATTCTTCCGCCATGGGAGCCACGCCGCAGCGCTTGGGCAGCTCCCGCCCCTCCTTCATCAAGCCGTAAAGGGTTGGCAGAAGTATAAACTGCAACCACTGGGACAGCGTAAGTGTATCGACGCAAAAAGGTTGGTCGCTGGCCAGAGCCTTCTCACAAGGGGGAATGTTTTGCCATAAGTCCAGAGTGCGCAACTCACTCTCTATATCAATAAGTAATTCAGCTATCTTTATCTGCATACGCCGCCTCTCTAGCTTACAAGATCTCGCTTGAACGGTGGCAGGGAGTCGAGAATGGCACGGCCGTAGCGTTTGCTCAGCAGCCGCCTATCCATAAGCGTGACTCTGCCTTTATCTTGCTCTGTGCGCAATAACCGACCACTGGCCTGCACCAGACGCAGGGCGGCATCGGGCACACTAATTTCCATAAAGGCATTGCGGCCCTGCGCCTCAACCCACTCAGCCAGTGCCGACTCCAATGGATTGTTTGGCACAGCAAAAGGGATTTTAGCGATCAGCACGTGACGACAGTAGTCTCCGGGCAAATCCACTCCCTCTGCAAAGCTCGCCAATCCAAAAATAATACTGCCTTCACCCCGGTCTATGACCTCCCGGTGGCGACGTATTATTTCCTGTTTGCTGTCATCACCCTGCAGCAATATCATCTCACCAAAATATGCAGACAAGCCGTGATACACATCTACCATCTGGCGACGAGATGAAAACAGCACAAGGCTACCCTCGCTGCGATCCAGTAATTGCGGCAATTGATTAATCAGTGCCTCCGTATGCGCCGGAGCATCGCCCGGCTCACAATCCATCGCGGGGACACTGAAAGTGGCATTGGAGTAATCAAAAGGACTGGGCACAACCTTAAAAGAGGCTGCTCTTGGAACTCCAGAATGCAGAATAAACCGTTCAAAAGAATTCAGAGCCGTCATAGTGGCTGAAGTGACAACCACGCCCGCTGCACGAGACCACAGGTGTTCCTGCAAAATATCCGCAGCCAAAATGGGACTACAGCGCAATTCAAATCCAAACTGCCCACCGCTGTTAAGCAGCGTTATCCAGCGTGCTTTCGGTGGTGTCTCGCCCTCCCCACTCACTGCGTATTCCTGCCATAGCGCCAAAGTGCTCTCAGCCCGACCCAACATTGCCCCGATGTGAATGTGCCAGGCTTCAATTTCAGATTTATCTACTCCCGTAAAATCATCATCCAAAGCCTCCTCCAGCACGGTTTCCAGACGACTGATGCTATGCACCAACTTGGAAAACTGTCCCGCCAACGTAGCGGCAACTTGCATCAGGCTAGTGGGCACCAAGCCATGCTCGAAGCGCAGACGCTGATCGTCCCGGTCACTCTCCGGAGCATGCTGTTCGAACAGGGCTGCCACTACCTGTTCCACCACGCCCATACTGGCAATTGTTTCGTCCATTTCACCGGGGAGCATGCCCAGAGGTCGGGAAAGGCTATCAAAGGCAGCCAGTGTGGGCGCACCCTGTGCCAATAACTTTTTACTGTCCGCCAGCCACTGATTGGTGGTATGTAGTCGGCAAAAACTGGAAAAATGCGACAGCGCCTTATCAGGTAGATGATGACCCTCATCGAAAATATAAATACTGTCTTCCGGAACCGATAATATAGCTCCACCACCGAGGGCGAGGTCAGACAAAACCAGATCGTGATTGCTGACAATAATGTCGCAGCTCTGCAATTCGTCACGAGCTTTGTAGAATGCACACTGACTAATATTGGGACAACGTCTGCCGCTGCACTGACTGTGATCGGTCGTCACTCCAAACCAGACATCTTCTGCGATGCTACCAGGCCAGTTATCACGATCACCGTCCCACTCTCCCCGCCCTATGGATTCCAGCATCGCCTCATAAGTTGGGAGCGCATCGACATTTGACGGTGACTGCATTTCTTCGGGATACAGTGGCATTATCGCTGCATCGCCCTGCCCTCCTGCCAAAGCTCCATCAAGTTTAGTAAGGCATACATAACGGCGCCTGCCTTTGGCCAAAGTAAAACTGAAATCCAGGCCGCTGTGTTTTTTGATGTCGGGTAGGTCTTTGTTTACGAACTGCTCCTGCAGAGCAATGGTTGCGGTAGAGACTACGAGCCGTTTATTCAAGGCGAGAGCCATGGGGATGGCGGCAACGGCATAGGCTATGGTTTTCCCTGTGCCCGTACCGGCCTCAATGACACATACAGCAGGCTCGGCGCCAGCCTGAGCGGAGCTGGTGTCTCCCTCCACTGAAATTCTGGCCAGGGTATTAGCTATCTCGGCGATCATTTGACGCTGCCCCCAACGCGGGGTCAGTGACTTGCTGGCCATCAGGGAAGCATAGGCCTCCCTGATAGTGTCTTTGGTGTCTTCAGCTAACAAGAATTGGCGGCCAGATTGAGCTTACTACTGACAGCGTTGGCGTAAATACCCAAAGCGTACGGGCGATGTGCCTCCGGCATCGCATTGATACGATCCTCAAAATCTGATCCACTACAAACCCCTTCTTCAAAATATAGCCCGTCTGGGACCACGGCATCTTCCCCGTGCAGCATACGGTACGCATACAAGTTTGTTGGGTGCAAGCAGTAGAGTTGGAGCACTTGACGATCAACCTCCGCAGCAACAGATTCGGGGGAATCAAGATCAGCTGCTGCGTCAGCGTCCAGCGGCACACCAAAAGAGACATGCACGTGCCCTTTGCTGCCCGCAATACCCTGACCAATGGAGGCTACATCTTCCTGCTCTCCTTTCTCATAGCTACCCAGGGTATCCAGTTGATATAATTCTGCTGCCTTTAGGGCATCACAGGGGTCTAACTCGTAGGAGATGGCCACTGGAACAATCTTCAGAGACTTAATATGTTCCCTGAAATCCATTTCCTTTTTATTGCGGCTCATGGCGAGCATTTTTAAAATCGCCGGCTCGGTTTTGTCCATGCCATCTTTTGCTCGGCCCTCTCTCTGGGCCAGCCACACCGAGACGCCCTCTTCCGTCATAGAATGCTTGATATAGGCAGATAGAACTTTGGTGGCTGCAAGAAACTCCCGCGGCCCGTTGAGAGAACGCTTCACAACGAAGCTCTTGTTCAAACGCATGAGATCGGATACCCACGGTTTGCTTAGCAAATTGTCGCCAATTGCAATTCGAGCGGTCTCTCTCCCCGCTCTATGCAACGCATAATTGGTAAACGCCGGATCCATGGCGATATCGCGATGATTACTCATGTAAAGATAGGGTTCGTGTTCTGCCAGAAAATCCAAACCCGACACTGAAAACCCATCGCTCGAGTTTGCGATCATTCGGTCCATATACAGTTTTATAACCATCTGCATACTTCGCACATCGGTTACGTTGCGCAACTCGCGCGCAAGAAACCACCGCACCAGCGGACGCGTCAACCAGGGAATAAATCGGGCGAGCGCACCGAATCTCCACCGGGCAATGACATCCAAAAGTTCGTGAGCAACTAAAAGTCGCTGCAAAACGGCTTGAATTTCATCGTCACAGTAGGGTCGGATATCGGAATACGGATCACTCAAGAGCTAAAACCCCTTAAAAACAGCGCAACACAATAACCAAAATCCGCTTCCTAGTCATCCATCCATATCAATCGTACTCGGAAGCGTGCCTGGCATTGGCAAACCGGTGAAAAAAAACATGCTACCAATTGCATCAAAATACTCAATTAACGATTCAAAACACCGATACTCCCTTAATGCAAAGATTATATTTTACATATATTTCAATGTGCTAAAGAAAATATAATCAAAGCAACTCCATATTGTTACCGAACATCAATCAAGGTTACAAAACTGTAACTCCACTACACGCGACAGCCGTATTATAATGACCATATATCTTAGGTGGACTGTATGAGTTCTGCCAACTTAAACCCAATTGACATTAAGGTGTTTTACGATGAACATGTTCAGATTAGCAACAGCAGCGGGCCTCATTCTCGCTTCAGCCAGCAGCTTTGCCGCCAAGCCGACCAGCATTGTTTTTGAATCCAATAGTAAGACGGCCGACGGCAAAGACTTTTCGAAGTATTCAGTGAAATGCTCCAACGGCAAGAAAGTACAGTTGACCGCTTGGGACAACCGCCACAGGTGGTGTCTCGGAGAAGAGTCGACTGAGAACTGTGAGAAAAAGCAAATAAACGCTGCCAAAGCCGCCTGCAAGGCCGCTTAAGGCAGCATCTGCATCGGGCTGCGACACCACAGCCCGGCGCCTCATTTCGCTAACCTAATCAAGATAACGTCCCCGCAACTCAGCCCGTTCAGGCCCGCCCACTCCCAGCTCTGCTGATAAATAGCTTTCGATAGAACAATAGCGGTTTTCAATGCTATTGAGTGCAGCGCTCAGATAATCCTCGTGTACCTCCAACATAGGCAAGATGGCTTCGGCCTCGAGTTCCATCTGGTATTTTTTGCGCAGCCGGTCAATTTCAAGGAGAGGGCTGAAGAACTCGGCTGTCAGCATATAGTCACGCATTACAAGTTCGCGTGGCACGCCAAGGGCCAGTAGAATGATCGCTGCGGCAAAGCCGGTTCTGTCCTTGCCCGCCGCGCAGTGCACCAGCAACTTTGCATTCCCCACATCGAGAATCTCTTTAAACATCCGGGCGTAGGTGGCCGTTTGCCCTTCGGCAAAATCGCGGTTTATATCTACCATAAAATCAAACATCGCTACCGGGTCGGTATCAGTCTGGTCAAAGAAACTGGCATTACTACCCGGCGTGATCGGCACGCTGACAATTCGCGGAGGGCTGGATTCAGGTAATTTGCTCGGTTCCTGATGCTGCTCATCGACTCTGCGAAAATCAAACACGAGATCCAACTCCAGAGCGCCGACTAATTCGACATCCTGATCACTGAGGGTTGATAAGTGTCCAGAGCGAAAGAGGTGTTTCCATTTTACCTTCCGCCCGCCCTCTGCTGAATAGCCACCAAAGTCACGAAAGTTGGGTGTGCCCTGCAGTGGCAGTTTACGTGCCTTTCCATTGTCATAATTTTGCATGGTTAACTGTCGCTCAGGAACCTTTAAACTCAAAAACCGCCTGCAATAGGGACTTGACCAGTGTCAGCTGATTTTCCAGGGCCTCTTCACTAAAAGGGTCCTGACCCAACACATCGCGGTACATGGGTGCCATGGTCACATAGGACATCACCAGATTATTAAAGGCCATTACAGCCCAGGGTTGCAGACCGGCATCGTCCAGCATCGGTATATTACCGCCCTCTAACTTGCTGGGAGAACCAAACATAGGCCGAAAAAGCCGGTCAATCAGCTCATCTGTGTGCGGCCCCCCCGACAAGGCTGCATGTTGCAAAAGCCGAGCAAGATTGGGGTTTGCATGATGTTGCCTCACGACGCTATCCAGCCGCTGCATAACTTGCTCAAGGCTCACTTCAGTTTGACCGAGCTCGTGCAAGGGCGCAGAAAAGCTCTCTATCAAGCGGTCGAGCACCGCTCCGTAGAGAGCTTCTTTATTTCTGAAATGGTTATACAGACTTGGTGTGCGTATACCGACAACGTCGGCCACGTCGGCAAGCGAGGTGGCTGCATAGCCCGATGCTGCAAACAAGTCTTCAGCTGCATCCAGTATTTTCTCGGATGTTGTTTGGGTAGAAATAGTGGTCGATAAATTGGCAATTGTCATTTGACAGTGTGTCATGCACTTTTTAATAACTAATAGGCATTAGTATACCTCATCTTACACGCAAATTTCAGTCATCAAGCAACTCAGGCAGGCCAGATCCATGAAATGGGATATGAGTTGACAATGGGCCGTTAAATGTGAATAATCGCGCCTCTTGAATTTTGACCCTATGAGGTAGTAAAACCGTGGCAAACTCCCCACAAGCAAAAAAACGCGCACGCCAGACAGAGAAACGTCGCACACAAAACAACGGCCAACGCTCATTGGTTCGTACTGTTATCAAAAAAGTGATCACTGCGGTGGATGCAGGTGATGCAGAAAAGGCTCGGGCAGCATACAACTCTGCCGTACCTGTTATCGACCGTATGGCCGACAAAGGCATCTTGCACAAAAACAAGGCTTCTAGACATAAGAGTCGCCTGAACTCGCACGTTAAGGCTCTGTCTGCGTAAACGACGCAACACCCTCCCAAGAGCCGGCTTTAAAGTCGGCTTTTTTGTGCCTGAAGGGTTCAGGAGCTATATGAGAACCAGATTATCTCGATGAATCAGCTCGTCATCTCCCTGATACCCCAACAGGGCTTCTATGTTCCCCGAAGGCGACCCCAAAATGCGACGTGCTTCATCGGCGTTGTAATTAACAAGACCACGGGCAATCTCACGGCCCAGGGAATTACGGCAGGACACCATATCACCGCGGTTGAAGCGCCCTTCTACCGAGCGCACACCGACCGGAAGCAAACTTCGCCCAGACTCGCACAAAACCTCTACAGCCCCATCGTCCAGCTCGATACTGCCTTGCACCTGCACCATACCCGCTAACCATTGTTTGCGGGCAGTCTGCGGAAGTTTGCCGCTGTATAACCAGGTGCCAACTGGAGCGCCCGAGGTAACAGCGTCGACTATTTTGGGGACGCGCCCACAGGCGATGACAGTTTCAGTACCAGAGCGTGCTGCCAATCTGGCGGCACGCACTTTTGTAATCATGCCACCGCGCCCCAGCTTTCCACCCTCGCCAGCCATATCGTCCAATTCCGGCGCATGGGCGTCGCGGGATTCAACCATTAAGGCCGCAGGATTTTTTCGAGGATCCTCCTCGAAAAGGCCCTCCTGATCCGTTAAAAGCAAGAGAGCATCGGCATCGATAAGGTTGGCCACAAGTGCAGCGAGCGTATCGTTATCTCCAAAGCGTATCTCATCCGTAACAACAGTATCATTCTCATTTACGATGGGGATTACGCCCAATTGCAACAGGGTATTGAGCGTTCCCCTCGCGTTGAGGTATCTATCCCGAGCCAGTACGTCATCATGACCAAGCAGCACCTGCGCAGTGTGCAGGCCATATTGTTTAAATGCAGTCTCATAACTTTGCACCAGGCCCATTTGACCCACTGCTGCAGCTGCCTGCAGCTCGTGCAATGCGGTAGGGCGGGAGCTCCACCCCAAGCGTACAATGCCAGCAGCCACAGCACCGCTGCTCACCAACACCACCTCACACCCCTTGCGACGCAAGTCGGCCAACTGCTCAACCAAAGTCGAAATCATGCCAACATCAAGCCCACGCCCATCGTTGGTCAGTAGTGCGCTACCAACCTTGATCACCCAGCGTCTGGCCTTGGCTATTTCAGATCTATGCGTCATGGTGGCTAGGGCGCGTATTCCACTTCAACGTCGTCATCGTCATCGTCATCGTCGTCCAGATACTCTTCACCGGACTTCCTGAGGAGCGTGTTATCGTGTGCTTCCTGTCTTCGCATCTCCCGCAACGCTTCAATACGTGATCGGGCTTCTTCCTGCATCTGGGTCTGCAACTGCCTCTCTGCCTCCAACAAGGCGGGATCCTGGGCCTCGCGAGCTTTTATATCCTCGAGAAAGTTCATCATATCGCCGCACAGGCTGCTGGTACCATCACCTTTAATGGCTGAAATTTCATACACGGGACCCTGCCAATCCAGGGCAGCCAGAACAGCCTCACGTCGCTCACGGAAAACGTCACCATCCAGTAAATCGGACTTATTCAGCACTAGCCAGCGCTCCCTCGCGGCGAGCGTAGGACTAAAACGCGCAAGCTCATTAGCAATCGCCACCGTCGCCTCAGCAGGGTCAGAACCATCGTATGGCGCCATATCTACAATATGCAGCAAAACCCGATTGCGCGTGAGGTGCTTTAGAAAGCGGATACCCAGACCTGCACCCTCTGATGCACCTTCTATCAAACCGGGAATATCAGCAATCACAAAGCTGCGATGATCTTCAACCTTGACTACCCCTAAATTGGGCACCAACGTAGTAAAGGGATAGTCCGCCACCTTGGGCGTAGCGGAAGACACCGAGCGAATGAATGTGGACTTACCCGCATTGGGAAGACCGAGCAGCCCCACATCGGCGAGCACTTTCAGCTCCAGCTTGAGAGCTCGATACTCCCCTTCGCTACCCTTGGTAGTCTGACGAGGAGCGCGATTGGTACTGGATTTAAAACGAGTGTTACCCAAGCCGTGAAACCCGCCCTGAGCAACGGTGAGCTGCTGTTTGTCCACAGACAGGTCGCCCAGCACTTCTGCACTGTCTTCATCAATAATCGTGGTGCCTATAGGCACTTTCAATACCAGATCATCGCCGCTGTGACCCGTACAATTTCGCCCCGCCCCGGTCGCTCCGCTCTCTGCCCTGAAGGAGCGCTGGAAGCGATAGTCCACCATCGTATTCAGTGCCTCGTCGGCTTCCATAATGACACTGCCACCGTCGCCGCCGTCGCCACCATCGGGGCCGCCTTTAGCAATATATTTTTCACGCCGGAAGCTCATAGCGCCATTGCCGCCATTGCCCGCGTGAACTTTAATACTTGTTTCGTCTACAAATTTCATTCTATTAACTACCTAAAAACCTGTCGCTTCCGTGAATACCCGATAGGTAAATGGAAGATATTGAGGTGGCCCCTGCCTGCGTCTAGTTTACATCCTTTATGCCAAAAAAAAGCCCCGTCAATCGACGAGGCCTTTGGTTCCTACTGAATGTGCGGCTTAGGCGCTTACTACCTGCACAAACTTGCGATTTTTAGGACCCCTGACAATAAACTCTACCTTGCCGTGAGCTGTCGCAAACAAAGTGTGATCTTTGCCAATGCCGACATTGTCGCCTGCGTGAAAACGCGTGCCGCGCTGGCGAACAATAATGTTTCCAGCTAAAACTTCTTCACCACCAAAGCGCTTTACACCCAGACGTTTGGCATTTGAATCGCGACCGTTATTAGTACTACCACCTGCTTTTTTATGAGCCATTTTTCAACTCCTCCTTTACGCCGTAATACTGGTAATTTTAACTTCGGTGAACCACTGACGATGGCCAGTCTCTCTCCGATAGTGCTTACGGCGACTAAATTTAACAATCTTGATCTTCTTGTGCCGACCTTGAGCAACAATCTCAGCAGTTACTTTAGCGCCTGCTACCAGAGGTGTGCCAATTTTTATGTCGTCGCCGCCAATCATGAAAACCTTGTCAAATTCGATGGTCTCACCAGTGGCTGATTCAATCTTTTCGAGCTTGAGGGTTTCTCCCTCGATGACACGGTGCTGCTTACCACCGCTTTCGATTACTGCGTACATTGTATACTCCGTTTAGTTAGCCTTCTCGCATTTGAAATAATCCCTTATAAATCAAGGGGGCAGAGCCAGGCACAAACATTTAAATTACGCTGCCCAGCGCGCTTTTAGAGCACAGGAGGGACAGAGGGCGGCGATTTTACTTAAATCGACCCCGCTGAGCAAGGGTTATTTTCCATAAAAGACAAGGGCTTACGATCTTGCAACTTGACAGTCCAGAGGTCACACCCTAGCATTCGCGAGCACTCTACAAACGGTTCTTTACCAACTTTATTTATGGAAATTATTCGTACATCGGTCCGCGCGGAAATCCAACAGGTAGACGACCTGATTGTCGACCAATTACAGTCCCGGGTCCCCATGGTTGAAAACATTGGCCATTACATCGTCGATGCCGGTGGCAAGCGACTGCGGCCTTTACTGGTGCTGCTGTGCGGTGCAGCGCTGGGTGGAGCGAGCGATCGCCATATAAAATTTGCAGCCGTTATCGAATTCATTCATACCGCTACCTTGCTACACGACGACGTTGTCGACATTTCCAGCCTGCGCCGCGGTCGCGCGACAGCAAACGCGGAGTTCGGAAACGCCCCCAGTGTATTAGTTGGAGATTTTCTTTACACCCGCGCCTTCCAGCTCCTGGTGCAACTCGCTGACATGGACATCCTGCGTAATATGGCGGACACCACCAACACCATCGCTGAAGGTGAAGTGCTGCAGTTAACTCGCGCCGGCGATGCGAGTACCAGTGAGGCGCAATACCTCGAAGTCATTACCAACAAAACTGCCATTTTATTTGCCGCCGCCTGCTATGGGGCGGCAACACTAAGTGGGCAGGATGAAGAATGCAGACTGGGCCAGCACGCATTCGGCCTAAACCTGGGCATTGCCTTTCAGATGATCGATGATGTGCTCGACTATGAGGGCGATCCAGCCACTATGGGTAAAAATATAGGTGATGATTTAACCGAGGGTAAACCAACACTACCTCTCATCTACACCCTGCAACATGGCTCGACCAATGAACAAGATCTAGTCAGGGATGCTATCAGCTACAAATCCGCCGAGAAAATTAAAGATGTGGTCAGGGCTGTCACTCGCTGTGGCGCGCTGGATTACACCCGCTCCCAAGCAAAGCATTACCACGACCTCGCGCTCGAGCAGCTGCAACATTTACCCGACAATGAACACCGCTCTGCTATGATGAAAATTACATCCCTTTCCATAAATAGAGACCACTGAAACTGATGGCAGAAACCAGGCTATTATATGAACTACCCGGCTTTGACACACTAAAGTCACTCTCTGCAGCATTAAAATCCTCCAGTATCGAACAAATGCTCGTAAGCGATGTAAATCGCGTAATGAATTTTTCTGCCTGCGCGGCGGGCTTATCACTGGACTATTCCAAGCAGCTACTCAGCAGCGAGGCCCTGCAAACGTTAATACAGTTAGGTAAAGACGCGCGATTGACCGACAGCGCAGCGGCGCTATTGGCGGGCGAAACCCTTAACACAACTGAAAACCGACCCGCTCTACACAGCCTGCTGCGCACTTCCTGCGCACCTACGTCTGCCGAAGGGAGTTTGGGCGAGAAATTCTGTGAGGTCCAATCCTGCCGCGAGCGCATGAAATACTGGGCCAACCGGCTTAATCAAGGTGAGCACTGCGGCTACACCAATGAAACTATTACAGACATAGTAAACATTGGCATTGGCGGCTCCGACCTTGGCCCTCGCCTGACAACTAAGGCCCTTACCTCCTATCACGGTTCCCTCAACTGCCACTATGTCGCCAATGTAGATCCAGCGGACCTAAGTGACGCCCTGGCAAGTTTAAATCCTGCGACAACCTTGTTCATTGTCTGCTCCAAAACCTTCACAACACAGGAGACGCTCAGTAATGCACTAATCGCCAGACAATGGATGCTGCAAGCGGGGGCCAGCACGGGCGACCTGAACAGACACTTCCTCGCCGCCACCAGTAATCTCAGCGCTGCGACCAAATTTGGTATTCCTGCTGAGAACTGCCTACCCTTGTGGGACTGGGTGGGTGGGCGTTACTCGGTCTGGTCTGCGGTTGGCCTGAGCTGCGCTATCGCTATGGGCTGGAACAACTTTGAACAATTTCTGGCCGGAGCCAGCGCGATGGACGATCACTTTGCCAGCGCACCGGTAGAATCCAATCTGCCCATGCTGATGAGCCTATTGGAAGTATGGAATAGCAACTTTCTCGGTGCGGGCAACCACGTCGTACTTCCCTACGCGCAGCACCTCTTAAAACTACCTGACTTCCTGCAGCAGCTGACCATGGAAAGTAACGGCAAATATGTGACCGAGTCAGGTCTGCCTCTGGAGTACAGCTCTGCGCCCGTGCTTTGGGGCGCAGCGGGCACCATGGGACAACACTCCTTCCACCAGATGCTACACCAGGGCACACAACTGTGTCCGGTGGACTTCATCTTGCCGCTAACGAGTCATACAGACAGACCAGAGGAGCACCGCATGCTAGTGGCCAACTGTCTGGCCCAGAGCCGTGCGTTAATGCTGGGGCGCAGCCTTGAGTCCGCACACAAGGCTCTGTTAGCACGCGGCATTGATGCAAGCGAAGCATGGCGACTGGCACCGCACCTTGCCATGCCGGGCAACCGGCCCAGCAGCACTATCACGATGGATAGACTCACTCCAGCCAATCTGGGTGCCCTGCTCGCCCTTTATGAACATCGCACTTTTTGCAGTGGCCAGCTGTGGGGCATTAACTCCTTCGATCAGTGGGGTGTGGAGCTGGGCAAGGAAATTGGCACCGAAGTACTCGCCGAGCTCTCAGGTGAATCCCATAATCCCGACATGGACGCTTCCACCGCACAGCTCATCGCTCGGTGGCGTTTGCTGCAATAGTCTGGAAGCATGTGAGAGTTCTTTCAAAGGTTCATAGACGCTTAACCGCGAGCTTTTCAATTTCAACTCTGCGGCTATCTATATACTCGCCGGAGTATTGCAGAGGAAGCAACTGGGGGGTAACTGCTCGCGGCAGCAATCAATGACTAAGCGATAAGCCGTCAAAAACTAAAGAAGCGTCAAAAGCTCCGCAGTTTTAGCCTCCATCAAGGCCTGATCACCCCGACTTTCAACGTTAAGCCGCACTACTGGCTCGGTATTAGACATGCGCAGGTTAAAACGCCAATTGGGAAAAGTCATGCTCAGGCCATCCACATGATCGAGAGCCAATGCGTCCGCACTGTAAATGGCCTCAACCCGCGCTAACACCTCTGCCGGATCCTCAATTGTGCGGTTAATCTCGCCACTGCACGGAAAGGCCGCAATGCGCTCCGCGACCATAGCCGACAAAGGCTGCTTGCGACTGCTGATAAGCCCCGCAACCAACAACCAGGGAATCATGCCGGAGTCACAATAGGCGAACTCCCGAAAATAATGGTGGGCGCTCATTTCTCCACCATAAATGGCATCTTCCAGACGCATGCGTTCTTTGATAAATGCATGGCCCGTTTTACTCTCAACAGCCCGTCCGCCCGCTGACTCCACCATATCAATGGTATTCCAGGTGAGCCGTGGGTCGTGAACCACCGCAGAGCCCGGTGCTTTTTTGAGGAAAGCTTCTGCAAGCAAGCCGACCAGATAATAACCCTCGATAAAACTACCGCGCTCGTCGAAGAAAAAACAACGATCAAAGTCACCGTCCCAGGCGATGCCCATATCGGCACCGTGAGCGCGCACTGCCGCGATGGTGGCCCCACGATTTTCTTCCAGTAGTGGGTTGGGAACACCATTGGGGAAATTGCCATCGGGCTCATGCAGCAGTTTCACAAACTCAAACGGCAGCAAACCTTCAAGCTTGTCAATCACGTGGCCGGCGCCGCCATTCCCGGCATTAACTACAATTTTAAGAGGAGGCAGTGAAGCGACATCTACGTAGGACAGCAGGTGCTCTATGTAAGCGGGTGCAGTGTCGAGCTGATGTAAAATTCCAACGCTTGCGGCGGTCACAAATTCATTGCGCTCAGCCAGGGCCTTGATATCAAACAGGCCGGTGTCGCCAGAGATAGGTCTGGAGCCCTCGCGTACAAATTTCATTCCGTTGTAATCTTTGGGGTTATGACTGGCAGTGACGACAATGCCGCCATCCATATCAGCATGGGAGGTAGCAAAATAAATTTCCTCTGTACCGCACTGGCCTATGTCGTAGACGTCCACCCCCTGTTCTTGTAGCCCCCGAATGAGAGCCGCCTTGATTGACTCACTGGATAGACGGATGTCATGCCCCACCACAACTCTGTCGGGCTTTATAATTTCCGCATAGGCTCGACCGATGCGATAAGCCACATCTTCATTGAGTTGATCCGGCACCCTTCCACGCACATCATAGGCCTTGAAACAGCTGATCTCTTCCACGCGAAACTTCCCGTTATCCGTTGTTGGTATACACATTTTTGTAAACGTAATTAGTGGCTTCTACAAAACCGGGCACCGTTCCACAATCAAAACGTAAACCCTTAAATTTGTAGGCAAGCACTCTGCCTTGTCTCGCTTGAGTCTGCAGTGCATCTGTGATTTGAACTTCACCGCCGGAGCCGGGCGCTGTATTACGTAAAATATCGAAAATGTCGGGCGTCAAAATATATCGCCCAATAATAGCAAGATTAGACGGAGCATCCTCAGCAGCTGGCTTTTCAACCATGTCGTTTACTTTGTATAAACCAGCCCCCAGGCTCTCACCTGAAATCACTCCGTACTTATGCACTTCGTCTATGGGAACTTCCTGGATTGCTACGATGGAACACTTGTGCTCTTCATAGAGCTCCGCCATTTGACTGAGCACACCAGGCCCCTCGTTAAGGCAGAGGTCGTCAGACAGCAGCACACCAAAAGCTTCGTCACCTATTAGTGCCTCACCGGTGAGAATAGCGTGCCCCAAGCCCTTCATCTCACGCTGGCGAACCTGTGTAAAAACACCTTCATCGAGTACGCCGCGAATACTTTCCAGATACATCTCCTTGCTGGAGCCGGAAATCTGGTGCTCCAGTTCATAGCTGATATCAAAGTGATCGGAAATGGCTCGCTTGCCGCGACCTGTCACCATTGCACAGTTTTTCATTCCGGCCTCGATAGCTTCTTCCACCCCGTATTGCACCAAAGGCTTATTCACAATAGGCAGCATTTCCTTGGGCATACTTTTGGTCGCAGGAAGAAAGCGCGTTCCATAGCCGGCGACGGGGAACAAACATTTTCGAATCATTTTTTTTGTACCATCCCTGTCATTATTATTCCTCATCTAGCGACTGCTCACTTCGACCGTAAACATCCTCATATCGAACAATATCATCTTCACCCAGATAATCCCCGGACTGCACTTCGATCAACTCAAGCGGCAGGTGCCCCCTGTTGGCCAAACGGTGCTTGTGACCCAGAGGAATATAAGTAGATTCGTCGACACCCAACATAAATACCTTGTCTTCACAGGTAACTTCAGCAGTACCCTGAACAACTATCCAATGTTCGGCGCGGTGATGGTGTTTTTGCAAAGACAAAATCCCACCGGGACTTACGACAATGCGCTTGACTTGAAATCTTTCGGCACTGACCAGAGATTCGTAAGACCCCCAGGGGCGATACACCAGTCGATGTAGCGAGGCTTCGGGCCGTTTTAGTTGCTTCAGTGTCGAGACAATGTTTTTTACATTCTGGACGGTACGCCTATCAGCGACTAAAACCGCATCGGCAGTTTCTACTACAACCAAATTTTCTACACCGCAAGCCGCCAGCAAGCGAGTCTCGCTGCGAAAATAGCTATTGCTACAGTTGTCGGCGATCACATCGCCCTGACAGGCATTTCCCTGTTCGTCCCGCTCAGCGACGTCCCAAAGAGCAGACCAGGCACCAATGTCATTCCATCCACAGTCCAGTGACACCACAGCCCCGCGATCGGTATGCTCCATCACAGCATAGTCAATGCTATCAGACGGACAGCCCAAAAATGCCGATCGCTTGGGACGCACAAAATCCATGTCGGCATCCGCTCCCGACATGGCCTCCATGCAACTGGAGAGCATCTGTGGAGCACACTTATCCAGCTCCTCGAGATAACTTGTCGCACTGAGCAAAAACATACCGCTATTCCACAGATAGGACCCATCCTCAAGATAGGCCTGGGCGGTCGCCTCGTCGGGCTTCTCCACAAAACGGGACAAGTGATAGATACCGTCGACAAGATCATCACCCCGTTTGATATAACCATAGCCAGTTTCCGGGCCACTGGGCTTGATGCCAAAAGTCATCATAAAGCCTTGCTCAGCTTGGGGAAGCGCCTTACCCACGGCGTCCACAAACGCTTCAACGTCCTGTATAAGGTGATCTGCCGGCAACACCAGCAACACTGCTTCGGGGTCACTTTTTATCGCTTGCAGGGCCGCCAGGGCCACTGCGGGAGCGGTATTGCGCCCTTCTGGCTCTAGAATTAGCGCGCCGGGAGCCAACTCTACCTGCCGTAGCTGCTCCGCTACCATGAATCGATGCTCTTCATTGCACACAACTATAGGGGCTGACGCCTTTAGGCCTCCAGTGCGGTGCAGCGTTGCCTGCAGCATGGATAGCTCCCCTACCAACGGCAATAATTGTTTCGGGTGTAATTCTCGGGAAACTGGCCATAAACGGCTACCCACGCCGCCAGACAATATTACAGGGATTAACATGTGATTTTTATATCTCCTGCTGTGCTGCCTAATTCGATAAGGCAGTCTTGTTAGAATGGCCAATTATAAATGACATATTGGAATGATTACATGCTAGCCGAATCTTATGTCATAAACTAGGAAGCACATCTTGCATTTATGACGTAAAATGTAGACTTGTTGGCATCCATCGCTAAAATACGCACGCCGAATCACGCCGTGTGCCGCCCCATAAATTCTGGGCACGGCGATGATGAGATCAGCCACTATGGAAACTCTATGATTGGAAAAAGCGCATACACCAAAGAAGAACTTGTAGCATGCGGCCACGGGGAGTTATTTGGCCCCGGCAATGCACAGCTTCCCGTTGACAATATGCTGATGATGGACCGCATCACCCACATATCTTCCGAGGGAGGCGAGTATGGCAAGGGCGAAATCATAGCCGAACTGGACATCCACCCCGACCTGTGGTTTTTCCCATGCCACTTCCCCGGGGACCCGGTAATGCCCGGCTGCCTGGGTCTCGACGCGGCATGGCAATTGGTTGGCTTCTTTTTAGGTTGGCGCGGTAACCCCGGCCACGGAAGAGCACTGGGTTCAGGTGATGTCAAATTTTTTGGCGAGGTTTTGCCTACCGCTTCAAAAGTTACCTACCATCTAAACATCCGCCGGGTCATCGAGAGAAAATTGGTAATGGGCATCGCCGATGCCAAAGTATCGGTCGATGGTAAGGAAATTTATAGTATGGAAAAACTACGAGTCGGATTAGTGCAATCCGGGGAGTCTATTTAAGCCATGAGCAGAAGAGTAGTAATCACCGGACTGGGCATTGTATCTTGCCTTGGAACCGACGCCGAAGCAGTAACAGATTCCCTCTATCACGGCCGTTCGGGCATTAAAACTCGACAAGAGCAAATTGATATGGGTATGCGCTCACATGTCGCCGGGGCACCCGACATTGATCTCAAGGAATTGATAGACCGCAAACAATACCGCTTCATGGCTGATGCAGCCGGCTTCGCCTATGTATCCATGCAGCAGGCAATAGCCGACTCTGGCCTTGAAGAATCCGAGGTATCCAATGTTCGAACTGGCATCATTGCCGGCTCAGGGGGCGCGTCGTCCGCCAGCCAGACAGAGGCGGCCGACATCTTGCGCGAGCGCGGGTTACGCCGTGTAGGGCCCTATCGTGTTACCCAGACAATGGGTAGCACCGTCTCGGCCTGTCTTGCTACGCCCTTTAAAATAAAGGGCGTAAACTATTCTATCTCGTCAGCCTGCTCTACCAGCGCCCACTGTATTGGCAATGCGATGGAACAAATTCAGCTGGGCAAACAAGACGTTGTGTTTGCCGGTGGGGGTGAAGAGCTTCACTGGACTCTAAGCTGCCTGTTTGACGCAATGGGTGCACTGTCCACCAAATACAACGACACACCGGAGCAGGCTTCCCGGGCTTACGATGCAGACCGCGACGGCTTTGTTATAGCCGGTGGCGGAGGTATGTTAGTGGTCGAAGAACTGGAGCACGCTAAAGCGCGAGGCGCAAAAATATACGCCGAACTGGTAGGCTATGGCGCCACATCTGATGGCTACGATATGGTGGCACCTTCAGGTGAAGGTGCGGTTCGCTGTATGCAGCAAGCACTGGCCACCGTAAATGGCCCGGTCGACTATATCAACGCCCACGGCACCAGCACTCCCGCGGGCGACATGCAGGAACTCAAAGCGGTCAGGGCAACGTATCAGGACCTGGATCACATTCCGGTCATTGGCTCAACCAAGTCTCTCTCAGGTCATTCACTGGGTGCGGCAGGCGTACAGGAAGCTATTTATTCCCTGTTGATGCAACAGAAAAGTTTTATTGCGGGTTCGGCCAATATCGAAAGCCTCGACCCTGAAGCCCAGGGACTGCCTATTGCACTCAACAGACACGATAACGTGGATTTACAGCGTGTCATGTCGAACAGCTTTGGCTTTGGTGGTACCAACGCTTCACTGGTGTTCCAAAAATATAGCGCTTAATTGACCTCCACTCAGGTCAGGTGATCAAGAAGTATTATCTCCACCTGATCACCTTCGGTCACGACCTCACCAGGCGCAATTACGGCAAAAGCATTACTGTGACTAACCGAGCTTAGTACGCCGGAGCTCTGGTTTTCGTAATCACTGGCAACGAGCCCGCCTTCGGCATTTTGCACAGTCACGCGCCGGTATTCCTGTCTTCCTCCCGGCCTGCCACTATTGAATTTGGCAAGCGCCGTCAACTTAAGCGGCCCGGGCTCCACCAAGCCTTGCAACTTCTGCAGGTAAGGTCTGGCGACAAGACAGAACGTGACAAATACCGACGTGGGGTTGCCCGGCAATCCAAAAAACGGGGTCTCGCCGATACAACCAAATGCGAGCGGTTTGCCTGGCTTGATGGCCAGCTTCCATAAACCCAGCGTACCCAACTTCTCCACCTGGCTTTTTACGTGATCTTCCTCGCCAACAGATACTCCCCCAGAACAGATTACACAATCGGCAGCATCAGCTGCGCTTTGCAGCGCGCGCGCTGTCGCGTTGGGGTCATCGGGGATAATACCCCCATCAACAACCTCAATATTCAAGTTACTGAGCAGGCCCGCCAGAGTATAGCGATTGGAATTATAGATCTGCCCGGCCGGCAACTCTTTATCTTTACCTGTACTTGCTGGATCAACGAGTTCATCGCCAGTAGATAAGATTGCCACCGTCAATGGTTTATACACAGAAACTTGCGCCGTGCCGACAGAGGCTAGAAGCCCAATATCCTGAGGTCGAAGCCTTCTTCCTGCGTGCAACACAATACTTCCTGAGCTTATATCCTGCCCTCGGGGTCGGATGTGCTGGCCGGCAGTAACCGAACCGTTAATATTGATACATCCATCAATCAACTCACAATTTTCCTGCATCACCACTGCATCAGCGCCCGGTGGAATGGCGGCCCCGGTAAATATACGCGCAGCGGTTACAGGTTGCAGCTGAGCGCCGATACTGCCCGCCGGGATTCGCTGACTGACAGGCAATTGCTGGTGAGCATCTGCCGCACGAAGCGCATAACCATCCATCGCGCTGTTGTCGTCTCCAGGCACTGCGATGGAAGAAATAACGTCTCGGGCTAATATGCAACCCAAAGCCTTCAGCAGCTCAACTTCAATTACCGGCCGGTCACAGGCTACCAGAGTGCCTAATACGCGCTGCAGCGCGCTTTCAACAGACAACAAGAGGCTCAACCGTCAGTCTCCCTCACGTCTAAAACACCCACAAAATTGCAGGGGACGTGGCTACTATCAAGCTGCTCCTTGATCAAGCCTACCCATGCTGTGCGACAAGCTCCGGTTGAACCGGGCATACAAAAAATAACCGTGTCGTTGGCAAAGCCGGCCAGCGCTCGGGATTGTATGGTTGACGAACCGATCTCCTTAAAAGAAAGCGCCCGAAAAACCTCACCGAAACCGTCGATATCTTTGTCGAATAGAGGGCGCACAGCCTCGGGAGTGGAATCGCGCCCGGAAAATCCCGTACCACCGGTCACTAGCACCGCATGAATTTCCTTGTTGGCTATCCAGGTAGAGAGTGCCGCGCGAATTTGGTAGATATCGTCAACAACGATACGTTTTTCGAACGCACGGTGACCTTGGTCCTGCAGTGCTTGTGTCAGAAAATTGCCCGAAGTATCGTCCGTCTCGGTGCGTGTATCAGACACGGTGAGCACTGCGACGTTCAAACAACGAGACGTATCATCGTTGGCCTTGACCATAGTGTAATTCCTTAAAATTGCAGACGGGGGTCTGGAAGCTACTACAATTTAGCGCTAGCTAATAATAGCTCAATGTCTTTCGTGATAATAACGTTTAACCGTATCGCCAATAAAACTGCGCCAGGGCGCCTGTATTATGGCAAAAGTGTTTCGAATTTTAGAGCAATCCAATGCTCGATTAATGATCGGGGGGATTTCACCCAACTTTTTCAGCTCCACAGAGCCCGAGCCAAGCTCTGAGTATTGAGATGCGGTTGCCATAACCGTCTCGGCAAACTCATAGCAATTAGTTTCGTCAGAGCTACAATAATGATAAATACCCCACAGCTCTGCACCGGTGCTCAGTTGGTCTACGACCGCCGAGACCACCCTCGCAGCGTCCTCTGCCGCCACCGGAGAGCCCCGTTGATTGTTCCCCAGAAGGAGTACTTCTCCCCTCGATAGCTCTCCCAGCATATGGGCTAAGGTATTGCCGCTTCGATGCGAAAAAACAGACCCAAGCCGAAGAATCAAATACCTTTCACATTTATCTCTTACAGCCGTTTCACAGCGCAATAGCATCTCACCCAGCAGCTCTTGGCTATCGGGGTAGTCATCTTCCGTATAAAGCCGCTCCACCGAACCGGAAAACACCTCTGCACTGGATAGATACAGATAACCTGTACCACTGCGATGACTTGCTCGAGCCAGCCACTGTGTACGATTTATATCGAGGTCTTGAATTGTGACATTGCGGCCTGGGGGACCCAAATTTCTGGCGTCTACAACCAGCTCACAATTGCCTCTACGCAAGGCTTTCTTAGCCTGACGCTCACTCTTCCAACGACAGGATTCCAGCGGTAACGACTCTATCGTATGCCGCCCCTGGAAGAGAAAGAAATCGTGCAGAGCCTCGCCCAGGATACTATCTGCGCCAAGAATGAGAATACGCACCCGACTCCCCCCATTACACCCTAAGGTATTTTTTAAAAGGGAATATCATCGTCGAAATCATTAAAATCTCCCGCGGGAGCAGGGGCATTGGAGGGAGAGTTTGACCCGGAAGGCGCCATGGACGGTTCGGGCTGACTGTTTCCACCCTGGTTATAATTACTCTGGCCGCCTCCACTCTGACCAGCAGAGCGACTATCCAGCATCTGCATTTCACGCGCCACAATTTCAGTCGTATAACGATCTTGCCCAGTCGCTTTGTCCTGCCACTTGCGGGTTTTCAGGGAGCCTTCAATATAGACCTTCGAGCCCTTATGCAGATACTCACCGGCAATTTCGGCAAGGCGCCGGTGAAAAACCACTCGATGCCATTCAGTGCGCTCCTGTGGTTGCCCCGTTTGTTTATCCTTCCAACTCTCCGATGTGGCGAGGGTGATATTTGCAACCATATCGCCATTGGGAAATGCTCGAGTTTCTGGATCATTACCCAAATTACCTACCAGGATGACTTTGTTCACACCTCGTGAAGCCATAAAAAATCCTCTTGTTTAGCTGTTGTTTTGAATGCGAGATTCGACGAAGAACTATAGCAACCCCACACTTCAAATGCGACAGCCATAAGCAGCAAAGCACATCCAATCGAATCAATAAAAACCAGCCTGCACAGTTCTACATCAAGTTTGAGGCGATACTACACCAGCCCGCATATCGCTGTCAGTCATGCGAGAAGCGACCAACAACCAGATTGCTATCAAGCTGGCACTGACCAAAAAAGTTGTTGCCGCGCTAGTATATTGCACCAACCAACCGCCACCCGCACCGCCACAAAACGCCCCAAAAAACTGACAAGTCGAATACATACCCAGAGCTGCCCCTTTATCGCCGGCAGCTACAGTCTTACTAACCAGCGAGGGCAGCGTGGCCTCCAGATAATTGAATCCAACGAAAAACCCCCAAAGGCCTATATACAGTGATATAGCGCTCGAACCGAATCCAAGTACAAGGATAGCCACCATTACGATAGTAATGCCCAGGACAAACATCCGATGAGGGCGACCTCCCCGCTCCGCGATCCTCAGTAGTGGCAACATACCCACCACCGATAGCACCAGCGCGGGAAGGTAAATTTGCCAGTGCAATTCGCGTGGAACCTCAGCTACGTCCTCGAGTAATTGAGGCACTATCAGAAAACAGGACATCAAGACCAAATGAAGTACAAAAACACCAAAATTGAGCCGTGCGAGAGAGGGGTCTAAAAAACTGCTGATCAGAGACGACATGCCGGAAGCCGTATCGGACTGCCCAGACGCACTTGCTATAGGGGTGGGAACCCGCAGCAGAACGATTGCTATTCCCACTACCGCCAAAACGGCTGTGAGAAAAAACACTGCAGACAAACCCCACCGCCCTGCCACTAACGGCCCAAGTACAAAGGCAACCGCAAAAGACAGTCCAATGCTTACGCCTATCAACGCCATGGCCTTGGTTCGTTGCTCGTCCCGGGTCAAATCTGCGGCGAGGGCCATCACAGTGCCCGCTATAGCACCGGCGCCTTGTAAGGCACGACCGACGATGATGCCGCCAGCCGTATCGGCCATACCTGCAACCACACTACCTAGCGCAAACAGAACAAGCCCAGAGACGATAACCGGCTTGCGGCCTATTCGGTCAGACAACCAGCCAAAAGGAATTTGCAGTATCGCCTGGGTTAGGCCGTAGACACCCAGAGCGAGGCCAATCAGCAAGGGTGTGGCGTCAGGTAAATCTGCTGCATACAGTGCGAGCAGGGGCAACACCATAAATAGTCCGAGCATGCGGAAGCTATACAATAGTGCCAGTGAAGTCACCGAGCGCCGCTCTAGCGCTGTCATGGGGTTTTTTGTTATCACTCGGGTAGTCTTGCTGAATACGTGGCCAGTTTACCAGTTTCACTCGTCCATGAACATCTTGAAGCAAAGTTTTACGCGACTCCCGCCGTATTCAAACTCAACAAATTTTGCCGCTGGACTCCCCGTTGGCCTATAATGGGTGGTTTTACGTCAAGCATTGGCATCAGGTAGATCATGGATACAATTCAGGTCCGCGGAGCGCGCACCCACAACCTAAAAAACATAGACCTGGACATTCCCAGGGACAAATTGGTGGTTATCACCGGGCTTTCAGGCTCGGGGAAATCCTCACTGGCTTTCGACACCCTGTATGCGGAGGGGCAACGCCGCTATGTGGAGTCTCTCTCCACCTATGCACGGCAGTTCCTGTCGATGATGGAAAAGCCCGATGTCGATCATATTGAAGGCCTTTCTCCGGCGATTTCCATTGAACAAAAATCTACCTCACATAACCCGCGGTCTACCGTGGGCACAATTACGGAAATATATGACTACCTGCGTCTGCTATTTGCCCGGGTTGGTGAACCGCGCTGTCCCGACCACAATCTAAATCTACAGGCGCAAACCATCAGCCAGATGGTAGATACGGTACTGGCTCTGCCGGAAGGGAGTAAATTGATGCTACTGGCGCCGGTAGTACGTGAGCGCAAAGGCGAACACCTGCACGTATTTGAAGAATTGCGCGCCAGCGGCTTCGTCAGAGCCCGAGTCGACGGCATAGTCACCGATCTCGACGACGTACCAGAACTGGAAAAGAGAAAGAAACATAGCATCGAAGTCGTCATAGACCGTTTTAAAGTACGTGAAGACCTCAGTATGCGACTAGCTGAATCGTTTGAAACCGCCCTAGCCCTTACCGATGGACTGGCCTCCATTAGTTACATGGACAGCGATGGCGATGACATATCATTTTCGGCACGCTTTGCCTGCCCTGAATGCGGGCATAGTATTGACGAACTGGAGCCACGACTGTTTTCCTTCAACAATCCCGCGGGGGCATGTCCTGGCTGTGACGGACTGGGAGTAAAGCAGTATTTTGATGAAGAGCGCATCGTGTTACACCCGGAGGCAAGTTTGTCAGAGGGCGCTATTCGTGGCTGGGACAGGCGCAATGTCTATTATTTCCACATGCTCAATTCGCTGGCCGAACACTATGGCTTCGACGTGGATACCCCCTATGAAAAATTGAGCACGAAGCACAGAGAATTGATCCTCCACGGTAGTGGCGAAGAAGAAGTGGCGTTCTCCTATGTCAATGATCGCGGTGATGTATTCAAGCGCACGCACTCCTTCGAAGGCATCATTCCCAATATGACCCGCCGCTACCGCGATACCGACTCACAATCGGTGCGTGAAGATCTAGCTAAATACCAGGCCAATCAGGGCTGCCCCGATTGTGGGGGCACACGCTTGCGTCGCGACGCACGGCATGTATTTGTGGACGAACGCACCCTGCCTTCCATCACAGAAATGGGCGTAGGTGAAGCGCACGACTACTTCAACCAGCTGAAGCTTGAAGGCAGAAAGGGAGAAATTGCCGATAAAATCCTCAAAGAACTGCGTGCCCGCTACCGCTTTTTAGTGGACGTTGGCCTCAACTATTTAACCCTCAATCGCAGCGCCGAGACCCTTTCCGGCGGGGAAGCTCAGCGGATCCGTCTGGCGTCACAAATTGGCGCAGGGCTGGTAGGCGTAATGTACATTCTGGATGAGCCCTCTATCGGCTTACACCAACGCGACAACGAGAGATTACTACGAACCCTCAACCATCTGCGCGACATCGGCAACACCGTGCTGGTAGTCGAGCACGACGAAGAGGCTATTCGCAGCGCCGACCATGTTATCGACATTGGACCAGGCGCCGGCGTGCACGGCGGTGAGATTGTGGCCCAGGGTACTTATGAAGATATCATTGCCAATAAAAACTCGCTTACCGGGGCCTATCTTTGCGGTGAACGCGAAATTTCGGTTCCCGAAAAGCGCACAGCACCAAAACCCAAGCAGCAGCTGGTTTTGAAGGGTGCCAGCGGCAATAATCTACAGTCGGTAGACTTGAGCATTCCGCTGGGTTTACTCACTTGCGTGACCGGCGTATCGGGTTCTGGCAAGTCAACGTTGATCAACAGCACTCTGTATCCGATTGCCGCCACCGCCCTAAATGGCGCAACCACCCTCACTGCAGCCCCATACACCAGCATCAAAGGCATGGAGCTTGTCGATAAAGTTATCGATATCGACCAAAGCCCAATTGGGCGCACACCGCGCTCCAACCCTGCCACCTACACAGGCATTTTCACGCCGGTAAGAGAACTGTTTGCGGGCACCCAGGAAGCTCGATCCCGGGGCTATAAGCCCGGTCGCTTCAGCTTTAATGTGAAGGGCGGACGCTGCGAAGCCTGTCAGGGCGATGGCGTAACCAAGGTAGAGATGCACTTTCTGCCCGATATATACGTGCCCTGCGACATCTGCAAGAGCAAACGCTACAACCGCGAAACCCTGGAAGTGCGCTACAAAGGGAAAAATATATACGAAGTCTTGGATATGACCGTCGAAGATGCACTGGTATTTTTTGAACCCATACCGAGCATTGCGCGCAAGCTGCAAACACTGATGGATGTGGGCCTGTCGTATATACGACTGGGCCAGGCGGCGACCACTTTGTCTGGTGGCGAGGCGCAGCGGGTAAAACTATCTCGAGAGCTGTCCAAGCGAGATACTGGAACCACGTTGTATATTCTTGACGAGCCTACCACCGGCTTACATTTCGAAGACATAAAACAACTACTTGAAGTTTTGCATCGACTACGCGATCACGGCAATACGGTAGTCATTATTGAACATAACCTCGATGTTGTGAAAACCGCTGACTGGGTTATCGATCTGGGGCCGGAGGGAGGCAGCGGCGGAGGCCAGATAATCGCTGCCGGAACACCGGAACAGGTGGCAAAAACAAAAGGATCCTATACCGGTGAGTTTTTGGCGCCAATGTTAAAAAAACATAAGGCGAAGAGAAATAAAGCAGCCTAAGGATGAGACTTATCTGTTCTGAAAGCTGGTTGGCTGTTCAATTTCATAAAAAGCATCGCTGAGGTCTTCCATTTTCCCAAGCACGATCGACTGAGCATCGCTCAGGCCTCTATTGTAGTAGTAGGAACCAATCTCAGTTGAAATGAAGTCGAGCAAGAACTCACAATCAAATTGGCCAATGTCTTGACTCAGCTCTTCCTCGAAATAGATTTTTAGTTTATCCACCAGGATAGACTTTTCTTCTTTTGTGAACTTAATTTCAGCCATGTATTCTTTCCGGGATTGTGTCAGAGGGTTGCTTATGGACAGCCAGCCCGCGAGGCATTGACCCTGAAAACCTCAATTTTTCCAGTTGGAGAAACTGATGCTTCGCTTTTGTCTGAACTCGGAGCAGTCATCATATGCAGGGTCCGGCCATCGCCTCCTCCCAACATACAAGCAAAACAGGGTTGACTAGTTTCGACCGTCTGTAAAACCTCACCGCCCTCGGCAACCAGTATACACTCTGACTCAATAGCATTCGCAACCCAGATATGCCCGTCCGCATCCAGACAGATGCCATCCGGGGCACGCATACCCACCGCAGCCCATACACGCCTATTGGACAGCGTACTGTCGGCGCCGATGTCAAAAGCTGTAAGGCACATGGAGAGTGTCTCGGCCACGATTAAGGTTTTTCCATCGGGGCTTATCACCATGCCATTGGGGAAATGCATTTCAGATGAAGCCAGATGGACACTACCATTGGGGTCAACACGCACCAGATTAGTGGTGGGGTGCTCGATGAGCGCTGCTTCCACACCTTTTTCTTCCACCAGTGCGTCGAGGTCAAAACCAAAATTTCCTACCCACGCGCGACCGACAGGATCCACAACCATATCATTACACAGGTGCGTAGACAGTTCGGATAGGTCAGCATGAACCTTAAGGCCGTCGGAGTCTTGTCGCATCAATTTCAACTCAGCCATTGAGACGAACAGTAAGCGTCCGTCGGGCAGCCAACCCAAGCCGGAAGGC
The DNA here is from genome assembly GCA_047650635.1 of Halioglobus sp. Lineage (GTDB taxonomy): Bacteria > Pseudomonadota > Gammaproteobacteria > Pseudomonadales > Halieaceae > JBALVT01. The sequence goes on along the minus strand of JBLHNQ010000011.1, from coordinate 18,310 downwards.
TGATCATCTAACTCCAGCTCAATGCGCTGCACGCCATCGCTACCTACGGATTTCACTGCGTGGGCGTAGAAATCACTAAACCACAATCTTCCGTTGTGCCATCTAGGACCTTCGCCAAAAAATAAACCCTCGGTGAGTACACTTGCCCTGCTCATAACCTCCTCCACTGCAACACTAAATAACTCAAAAGGTTATCACCTTAAAAGGTATATTGCACAATGAGCGAGTCCCCGCCGCGCAGGGGGCATGCTTTTGGCAGACAGCGCGGGAATCTTTAAGGTTCATTGCAACACTGGGGATCTTCAAGTTGGGCTGGTTCATTCCAAGCTTCCGGACGTTAAATTTCCAATGGCTTATTCGGGTCCTCGGGATCCTCTATATTCATCGACTCATTGGCATCATCAAACCCTGCGTCATCGTCACTATACTTGATATCAATTTTGAACTTTGCCGACAAAGCCATCGGCTAGCTCCTGCTGCCGAAGAACCCGAACTCCGTCACGAGCACATTACATTCGCTCTCAAATTCATCGCGTGTAGTACTCAATGTAACACCCAAAAGGGTGATCTTGTCGTTGGCTATCAAGCTATCACGTAGTGGCTGTAGAACATCGCCGTCGGGTTCTTCTCGCCCGATTGGCCTTGAGAAGGGGGAATTCCCGACCGTCGTCCCGTCCAGAGTTATCTCTGCTTGATTCGTGTCAAACCCAACTCCATTCACAAAAATACTGCCACACCCATCGATTGTGCCCGAAGACGTATCACCGGAGCCGCCTCCACCATACCCGGGCAAGATAAGAATACCGAGGCATACTAATGTGTAAAAAGGTCTAATTGCCGATGTCAGCTCGGCCGCATCTGCTCCCAAGACACTAATTTCATCCAAAGCGGTATCGCTGGGAACGTCGCCTCTGGAGTGTAGTTCGATACCCTTTTAAGTTGAACCCACCGTTTTACTCACCTCCAGTACCGACAGCATCGCTGCGGGAGAAGTGTGTCCGCTATAGCCTTTTATTTGCGCAGCGAAGCTTGAGTCACCCGGTTCATAGCGGAGAACTGCTGGCTTACCATCTCCCGTGTGGAATCGGGGATCTGTAAGCCAGTCATTCACTACCCGAATAGCTCTGCTATATCGATTGGATGATGCCTCATCCCCCGCTATTTCGGATTCCCGCAGACGCTTGGTTTATTTTTTGGTGAGCCCTGTAAGAGCGGATACACAAGACACTGTGGCTCGTTTGCCGCACTACCGAATTTGATCAAAACCTTCCTCCACATAGGCCTTGCGAACTAATTAAGCAAGTGTTTCATAAGCCATGCCGTGCCGAATCAAAAGGCGGACCAAGGGGCGTACTAGCTGGCGAGCTGCTACGCCGAGCGCTTGATGTATGGAGCTAGCCATATATGGGAATATATTCCCATATATGTCGTTAGGCAGAAAAAAGCCGGGTACATACCCGGCTTTTTCAATTAAGCTAAAAAGAGCTTGAGGCTAGGCTTAATCCTCATCATTCTCGATCATTTCAGGCTGCGGGCGATCGACCAGCTCCACATAGGCCATCTGAGCTTTATCACCACTGCGCAGACCGCATTTCAGAATCCTGATGTAACCACCAGGACGCTGCTGGTAACGTGGACCCAGATCATTAAACAGCTTACCAACGGCTACCTTATCGCGCAGGCGGTCAAACGCCAACCGGCGGTTAGCAACGCTGTCGCTCTTTGACAGGGTAATCAACGGCTCTGCATAGCCACGTAATTCCTTGGCCTTAGGCAGTGTTGTTTTAATCAACTCGTGCTCTACCAGCGAAGCAGTCATGTTACGGAACATGGCCTTACGGTGAGAGCTGTTTCTGTTTAACTGACGTCCACTATGACGATGGCGCATTTTTCCAATCCTATTCTTGCAGTGCCACTAGAGCACTGTAACCTTGTTAATCGTAACTACCGAACCGGGCCATTTCTGCCTAGATGCTCAGTACTCTGTCGTCGTTTTTCAGGCTGGCAGGCGGCCAGTTGTCCAGACGCATACCCAGCGATAAACCGCGTGACGCGAGTACATCTTTTATCTCAGTCAACGACTTCTTACCGAGGTTTGGTGTTTTCAACAGCTCTACTTCTGTACGCTGGACCAGATCGCCTATGTAGTAAATATTCTCTGCCTTAAGGCAATTGGCAGACCGTACTGTCAACTCGAGATCGTCAACGGGGCGCAGCAGAATTGGATCAACTTCGTCTTCTTCTTCAGCAGCTTCTGACTCACTCTCACTCTCAAGGTCTACAAACACAGCCAGCTGCTGCTGCAAAATAGTAGCAGCGCGACGGATGGCTTCCTCAGGGTCGATAGTTCCATTCGTTTCCAGGTCCAGAACCAGCTTATCGAGGTCAGTACGCTGCTCTACACGAGCCGACTCAACAACGTAGGAGACGCGATGAACAGGCGAGTAGGTAGCATCCAACTGCAAGCGGCCGATTGAACGCGTCTCTTCCTCGGGGTTCTGACGAGAATCGGCGGGCGAATAACCACGTCCGCGGGCTACTGTCATCCGAATGTTAATTTCTGAATCGCCATTCAAGTGGCAGATAACATGCTCGGGGTTGCGAATTTCGATGTCGTGATCAACCTGGATATCACCGGCTGTTACCACACCGCTGCCTTTTTTGCTTAAAGTCAGTTCGGCTTCATCTTTGCCTTCCATTACAAGAGCAACGCCCTTCAAGTTAAGCAAGATTTCGATAACGTCTTCCTGTACGCCCTCAATAGCACTGTATTCGTGCAACACACCGTCAATTTCGACTTCAGTGATGGCGCATCCTGGCATGGAAGACAACAGAATCCTGCGCAAGGCATTTCCCAGAGTGTGGCCGAAACCACGTTCTAGGGGCTCCAGTGTTACCTGGGCACGTGTTTTGTGTTTATCTTCAACACTGATTACACGCGGGGTCAAAAACTCGTTCACTGCACTCTGCATTTTGGCACCTGTAGTTAAGTTCAGCTGTAGCCTAGTAATCCTAAAGAAGGTTTACTTGGAGTAAAGTTCGACAATCAAGTTCTCATTGATCTCAGACGACAGCTCATCGCGTTCGGGCGCTGCCTTGAACACTCCTTCAAGCTTTTCATTGTTTACGTCAATCCACTCGGGCTCGCCACGTTGGGCGGCCAAGGCCAAGGAGGACTGCACACGCAACTGCTTCTTGGCTTTTTCACGCAAGGAGACAGTATCGCCAGCCTGTACCTGATATGAGGGAATGTTTACCACAATACCGTTAACAAGAATTGCCTTGTGAGACACCATTTGGCGCGCTTCGGCACGTGTTGAACCAAAGCCCATACGGTAAACCACGTTGTCCAAGCGGCTTTCGAGAAGCTGCAACAAGTTTTCACCGGTAGCACCTTTCAGACGGGCAGCTTCTTTGTAGTAATTACGAAATTGCTTTTCGAGCACACCATAGATGCGACGTACTTTTTGCTTTTCGCGCAACTGCACACCGTAATCGGACAAACGACTGCGTCGTGCGCCGTGCTGTCCGGGAATTGCGTCTAACTTACACTTGCTTTCCAGTGAACGCACTCCGCTCTTCAGGAACAGATCGGTTCCCTCACGACGGGAGAGCTTGCACTTGGGTCCAATATATCGAGCCATGTCAGTTCTTCCTGTAACGTTATACGCGACGTTTTTTGGGTGGGCGGCAGCCGTTATGCGGGATAGGCGTAACGTCAGTGATGTTGCTGATGTTGTAACCGCAGGAATTGAGCGCACGAACCGCCGATTCGCGGCCTGGGCCGGGGCCCTTTACTTGCACATCAAGATTCTGCAAACCATATTCCTTGGCTGCTTCACCGGCCCGCTCTGCTGCAACCTGTGCGGCAAAGGGCGTGCTCTTACGTGAACCACGGAAACCAGAACCACCAGCAGTAGCCCAGCTCAGGGTATTTCCCTGACGGTCAGTGATTGTGATGATGGTGTTGTTGAAGGAGGCATGGATATGCGCAATTCCATCAACAACTGTCTTGGTGACTTTTTTTCGAGTGGTTTTAGCACCTGGCTTAGCCATAACTTTTTCCTGATTTAATATCAACACTGCACTTGGGTGCAGCTACACTAAAAATAATTCGCTTCTATTGTCACCACCTGTGCACCAGATGGCTAAATACAATTACCTGCGAATTGGCTTGCGCGGTCCCTTTCGGGTACGAGCGTTAGTCTTCGTACGTTGCCCACGTAGGGGCAAGTTACGACGATGGCGAATGCCGCGATTACAGCCCAAATCCATCAAACGCTTGATGTTCATGGACACTTCACGACGAAGGTCACCTTCTACATTCATTTCGCCAACCGACGCACGAAGCGCGTCCAGTTCGGTTTCGCTCAAATCACCTATTTTGGTGTTTCCAGCAACGCCTGTAGCGGCACACAGGTTTTTCGCCTGAGTGCGGCCTACGCCGAAAATGTAGGTCAAAGAGATAACAGCATGCTTGTTATCAGGTATGTTGACGCCGGCAATACGAGCCATCCAACTTTCTCCAATTACTTACTTAAAAACCGCTTGTCTTACATTTAAGAACATCGAGTGCCCCGCGAAAGGCGCAGCATTCTAGCGATATCGTTACGAAAAATCAACTGCAGTAATACCGACTAAAGAAGCGAGGCGCCGAAGCGCGCAAGCCGAGTTGGTATAATATTGCAATTCTCTCAATTTTAGCCCTGACGCTGCTTATGGCGCGGATCTGACTCGCAGATCACTCGCACAACACCCTTGCGACGGACAATCTTGCAGTTTCTGCAAATCTTTTTTACTGATGCACGTACTTTCATGTTTCTAACTCCGAAATACCGATGCGCTTAAAAGCGTTACCGGGAAGAACCAAAAGTTGTCAGGTTGGCTTTTTTCATCACCGAGTCGTACTGGTGAGACATCAAGTGACTTTGCACCTGGGCCATAAAATCCATTACTACGACCACTACAATCAGAAGAGATGTGCCGCCAAGGTAAAAAGGCACGTTCCACATCACTACCAAAAACTGTGGCAGCAAACAAACCAGCGCTATATAGGCCGCTCCGAATACCGTCAATCGAGTCAAAACACCATCGATATAATTGGCTGTTTTCTGGCCGGGCCGTATACCGGGTACAAAAGCACCTGATTTCTTCAGATTGTCTGCCACTTCTACCGGGTTAAACATAAGCGCGGTGTAGAAAAAGCAGAAAAATACAATAAATACCGTGAACAGTAATATGTTCAGAGGCTGACCGGGGCCCATAGCCACCGCAAGGTCCTGTAGCCAATCGGCCGAGCCACCCGTTCCAAACCACTGGGCCAAAGAAGCGGGGAACAACAATATGCTACTCGCAAAAATAGCGGGAATAACACCAGCCATGTTTACCTTCAGGGGAAGATGTGAGCTCTGCGCCTGATACATCTTTCTGCCCTGCTGCCTTTTCGCATAATTCACCGTGATACGGCGTTGGCCGCGCTCGATGAAAACGATCATATAGATCACGCCTATCGCAAGGGAAAGAACAAACAGCAACACCAGGATATTCAACTCACCCTGCCTGGCCTGCTCCAGCGACTGCCCAATGGCAGAAGGCAGACCCGCTACAATACCAGCGAAGATCAACAGCGAAATCCCATTACCTACACCTTTTTCTGTAATCTGCTCACCCAGCCACATCATAAACACAGCGCCTGTCACTAGGGAGGTGACTGCAATAACATAGAATAAAACCGAAGCATCGTACGCCATGCCCTGATTGGCCATACCTGCAGTCATGCTGAACGCCTGCACTATGGCCAATAATACCGTGAGGTAACGCGTATACTGGCTAATCTTGCGTCGACCTGACTCGCCCTCTTTTTTCAGCGCTTCCAGTTGCGGCGTGACCGCAGACATCAGCTGCATGATAATCGATGCAGAAATGTAAGGCATAATTCCCAGCGCCAAGATACTCATTCGCTCAAGCGCACCGCCAGAAAACATGTTGGCCAGGCCCAAGATCGTTCCCTGGTTCTGGTTGAATAATGCAGCTAGCTGGAGGGGGTCTATTCCTGGAACAGGTATATGTGTACCGATGCGATAAACAATTATCGCCATCAACACAAAACGAAGGCGAGCGAACAGCTCACCCATTCCTGCTTTGTTTTTAGCTGGAGCCTGAGGTGTAGCCATTTATTCCTCTACTTTCCCGCCTGCTGCTTCAATTGCTTCACGGGCACCTTTGGTTACCGCCAAGCCTTTAACAGTGACGGCCTTGCTCAGCTCGCCAGACAAAAATACACGAGCGCGAGTTACGTCTTGCTTAACCAGATCGGCACTTTTTAAGGCTTCCAGATCGACAACATCACCGTCTACTGCATTCAGTTCGCCTAGACGAATCTGCGCGGTAGTACTGGCTGTGCGAGAGCTAAAACCGTATTTCGGCAAGCGCTTCTGCATAGGCATCTGACCACCTTCAAAACCAGGACGGACCGAACCACCAGAGCGTGCCTTCTGCCCCTTGTGACCACGGCCTGCGGTTTTTCCATAACCACTGCCAATGCCGCGTCCAACGCGCTTGGCGTCTTTTTTGGAACCCGGAGCCGGACTTAGTGTGTTTAATCGCATCATGTCAGACATGATTTACTCCTCAACCCGTAGCAAATAATATGCTTTGTTAATCATGCCGCGTACAGAAGGAGTATCTTCTACTTCAACTGTGTGGCCTATACGCCGCAGACCCAGACCGGCAACACTCGCCCGATGGTTCTTCAGGCGTCCGAAACTACTCTTAATCTGCGTTACTTTGATTGTTGCTTTAGCCATGACTAGCCAACCTACCTAATTAGTTCAAAATTTCTTCGACAGTTTTACCGCGCTTTGCAGCGATAGCTTCCGGTGCACTCATGTCACGCAAACCTTTGAAGGTAGCGCGAACAACGTTTACAGGATTGGTAGAGCCGTAACATTTCGCCAATACGTTGTGAACACCGGCAATTTCCAATACTGCACGCATAGCGCCACCGGCAATAACACCGGTACCTTCTGATGCTGGCTGCATGTAAATTTTGGATGCGCCATGGCTGGCCTTAACAGCATACTGTATCGTGCCGTCGTCCAGGTCCACTGAAATCATATTGCGACGTGCAGACTCCATTGCCTTCTGAATAGCTATAGGCACTTCGCGCGCTTTGCCGCGACCAAAACCTACTTTGCCATTGCCGTCTCCAACAACTGCCAACGCGGTAAAGCCAAAAATACGGCCACCTTTTACCACTTTGGCAACACGGTTAATCTGTACCAGCTTTTCCTGGAGATCACCTTCTTGCTGCTGTTTTCTCTGATCGTTAAAAGCCATAGTAATACCTTAGAATTCCAGTCCACTTTCACGAGCAGCATCGGCCAAGGCCTTAATGCGCCCATGGTATTTGTAACCGCTGCGGTCAAAAGCCACTTTTTCTACACCCGCGGCTTTAGCTCGCTCTGCTACCAGCTTGCCTACCGCAGCAGCGGCGTCGGCATTACTAGTATTTCCGGCACGCAGGCTTGTGTCCAACGTAGAAGCACTAGCCAAAACTGTGTCGCCAGTCGGTGCTATCACCTGGGCATAGATATGCCGTGGAGTACGATGCACACTTAGGCGATTAACACCCAGACCTTGTATATGGGCGCGAGCGCGACGTGCGCGACGCAACCTTGAATCATTCTTTGCACTCATATCAACTTACCTACTTCTTCTTGGCTTCTTTACGGCGAACATGCTCGTCGGCGTAACGGATACCTTTGCCCTTATATGGCTCTGGCGGACGGAAGCTACGGATATCCGCAGCCGCCTGGCCAACGGCCTGCTTATCAAAACCTTTAACTACTACTTCAGTTTGAGTAGGAGTTTCAGCGGTCACGCCCTCGGGCAATGTATAGTCCACCGGATGAGAGAGACCCAGCGTCAGGTTGATAGATTTACCTGAAGCTTTTGCGCGATAACCAACACCGTTCAAAATAAGCTTCTTTTCCCAGCCTGCGCTGACGCCCACGACCATATTGTTAACCAGTGCACGAGTAGTTCCGGCCATGGCCCTGAACTTGTCACTGTCATAAGCAATAGTCAGAACGTTGTCATCCTGGCTGACCTGAATACCTTCAACGAGTGAAAGCTCCAGCGTACCCTTACCACCTTTTACAGTGAGACCGCGGCCGTTTATCTTGACCTCGACACCGCTTGGCAGTGCTACCGGATTATTTGCGACTCTAGACATCTTAAATGCTCTTTAAATCAATTAAATTAAAAAACTGTGCAAAGTACTTCGCCACCAACGCCGGCGGCACGCGCTGCACGCTCAGTCATGACACCCATGGAGGTAGAGACAATTGCAACACCCAGGCCGTTACGCACCGAAGGCAGTTCGTCTTTGCTCGAATAGTTGCGCAGACCAGGGCGGCTGATACGATCGATTTCGGCGATCACAGGCTTACCCTCGTAATATTTCAGCTCTATCGCCAATCGAGGTTTGCCTTCGCTGTCAGCAGCAGTAAAGTCTGCGATGTAGCCTTCGTCCTTAAGAACGGCAGCAACGGCGGTCTTTAACTTGGATCCGGGCATCTCTACACCGGTTTTTCCTGCCATCTGCGCGTTGCGGAGGCGTGTCAGCATATCTGACAATGGATCTTGCATACTCATAATCGAATTCTCTCCTAAACCAACAGGTTTATTACCAGCTAGCCTTAACCAGGCCGGGGACATCGCCGCGCATAGCTGCTTCGCGCAATTTATTACGGCATAGACCAAACTTACGATACACACCATGTGGACGACCTGTAATCTGGCAGCGTCGACGCTGACGAGATGGGCTGGCGTCACGGGGCAGCTTTTGCAGCGCCGTCAATGCGTCCCATTTCTCTTCGTCGGTAGCATTAACACCACCGATAACTGCCTTAAGTTCGGCACGTTTGAGCGCGTACTTAGCGACTGTTTTCGTTCGCTTTTTCTCACGTGCGATCATAGATTTTTTAGCCATGAATAAAGCCTCTTAGCTCTTCAAAGGGAGGTTGAAAGCGCGCAGCAGTGCACGACCTTCATCATCCGTCTTAGCGGTTGTAGTAATGGTGATGTCCATACCGCGCAGTGCATCCACCTGATCATAGTTAATTTCAGGGAAAATAATTTGCTCTGAAATACCCATTGCAAAATTACCACGACCGTCGAATGATTTCGGACTTATGCCACGAAAGTCGCGAATACGGGGAATGGCTACACTAACCAGACGTTCCAAAAACTCGTACATATGGTCGGCACGCAAAGTTACCTTGCAACCAATAGGCCAGCCTTCGCGAACTTTGAAGCCCGCAATAGACCTCCGCGCTTTGGTGACCACCGGCTTTTGGCCGGAGATTTTTGTCATGTCAGAAACCGCGTTTTCCAGCACTTTCTTGTCGCCAAGCGCTTCACCAACACCCATGTTGAGGGTGATTTTAGTGATACGGGGTACTTCCATCACATTAGCCAAGCCCAGCTCTTCTTTGAGCTTGGGTGCTAGCTCGCTCTTGTACTTTTCTTTCAGCGTTACCATTATCAATACCTATAAACTCAGTCAGCTGACGCTTAAGAGTCAATTGCCTCGCCACTAGACTTGAAGATACGAACTTTGCTATCTCCATCCACTTTAAAACCCACGCGGTCTGCCTTACTGGAACCGGTGTTAAATATTGCCACGTTGGAACCCGCTATGGGCGCCTCGCTTTCAACAATCCCGCCAGCTACACCCATTTGAGGGTTTGGCTTAGTGTGCTTTTTCATCATGTTGACCCCAGCAACCAAAATCTTGCCGTTGTCCAACACTTTGCGAACCTTGCCGCGCTTACCCTTGTCCTTACCGGCCAGAATAATCACTTCGTCATCGCGTTTAATTTTTGACATTTCCTTTCCTCTAACCTACCGGCCACTGCGCTATCTGATTTAGATAACTTCAGGAGCCAGAGAAATAATCTTCATAAACTTTTCGCCGCGCAATTCACGGGTTACCGGACCAAAAATACGCGTGCCAATCGGGGCATTCTGCGCATTCAATAATACCGCTGCGTTATCATCGAACTTGATCAGCGAACCGTCTGCACGACGCACGCCTTTTCTTGTGCGAACAACAACCGCAGTCATTACCTGGCCTTTCTTAACCTTGCCGCGAGGAATTGCTTCCTTAACGCTTACCTTAATGAGGTCGCCTACACGGGCATAACGCCGGTGTGATCCGCCTAACACCTTGATGCACATCACGCGACGCGCACCGCTGTTATCGGCAACGTCCAAATACGACTGTGTCTGAATCATTTCCTACTCCAAACTATGGCCTGAGCCATTAATGCTGTGCTTGCTTTCGAAACCCGGACAAAGCCTAGGCAGCGCTAACTACAACTTCCACTAACTTCCAAGTCTTACTCTTGGAAATTGGACGCGACTCTGCAACGGTGACTGTGTCACCGATGTTGCATTTGTTTTGCTCGTCATGAGCGTGCAACTTTGAAGAACGAGTGATGTACTTGCCATACACGGGATGTTTTACCCGTCGCTCAACTAATACAGTAATCGTTTTGTCCATTTTATTACTGACAACCTTGCCAGTTGCCGTACGTGTACTTTTTTCTGTACCTGACATAATTAACTACCTGCCTTTTCAATCAGAACAGTCTTGACGCGTGCGATATCGCGCTGGTTCAGCTTTAGCAAGTGTGTTTGCCCCAGCTGATCAGTTGATTTCTGCATGCGCAGCTTGAACTGTTCCTCACGCAATGTGAGCAGTTGCTTACCCAGGTCCTCTGGGGACTTTTCCCGCAATTCACTAGCTTTCATCACATCACCGACCGCTTAACAAATGTTGTAGCAACAGGAATTTTGGCTGACGCCAGAGCAAACGCTTCACGCGCCATCTCTTCAGAAACACCCTGTACTTCATAAAGCACTTTTCCGGGCTGAATCTGCGCTACCCAATATTCAACGTTACCCTTACCTTTACCCTGACGCACTTCCAGGGGCTTATTCGTAATTGGCTTGTCTGGAAAAACACGAATCCAGATTTTACCGCCACGCTTAATATGACGAGTCATTGCACGCCTTGCCGCTTCGATCTGACGAGCGGTAATGCGGCCGCGACCTATAGCTTTCAGGCCATACTCTCCGAAGCTCACCTTGCTGCCACGTAGTGCCAGACCTCGGTTGCGCCCTTTGTGCGTTTTACGGAATTTTGTACGCTTTGGTTGAAGCATCTGCGTAACCCTTAATTAGTTGCTGTTTTCTTGGCTTTGCTATCAGTGGCTTGCTCTTCATCGCCAATGACTTCGCCTTTGAAAATCCAAACTTTCACACCCAGGATTCCATATGTTGTAGCAGCCTCAAAAGTGGCATAGTCGATATCAGCACGGAACGTATGCAACGGCACACGCCCTTCCCGATACCATTCACTACGCGCAATTTCAGCACCGCCTAAGCGGCCGCCAATTTGAACCTTGATTCCTTCAGCACCCTGGCGCATGGCGTTCTGCACCACCCGCTTCATTGCGCGACGAAACATAACCCGACGCTCCAACTGCTGAGCAACATTTTGAGCTACAAGTTTCGCATCCAGATCTGGCTTGCGAATCTCCTCGATGTTTACATGCACAGGCACGCCCATCATCTTGCCCAATGTCTTGCGCAGCGTGTCAACATCCTCGCCCTTCTTTCCGATAACAATACCGGGGCGAGCAGTGTGAATAGTTATACGTGCTGTCTGGGCAGGACGCTCAATCACAATACGACTAACAGACGCGTGATCCAGTGACTTTTCCAAGTACTTACGCACTTCCAGATCAGTAATTAGCTGTCTGGTGTAATTTTTGCTACCCGCGTACCAGATCGAAGTGTGATCTTTAACAATTCCTAAACGGATACCAATAGGATGTACTTTCTGACCCATGTGGGGTTCTCCTAAGCCTTAGCCTTCGTCGTCTGCAACTTTTACAGTGATGTGACAAGAACGCTTCAAAATGCGATCCGCACGACCTTTTGCACGTGGACTCAGGCGTTTCATAGTCATGCCTTCGTCTACATAAATGCTGGATATCTTAAGTTCGTCGACATCAGCACCTTCATTGTTCTCAGCATTTGCGATCGCAGAATCAAGAATTTTCTTGACCAGATGCGCCGCCTTCTTGGGGCTGAATTCCAGCAGGTTCAACGCCTCCTCAACAGCCATGCCGCGCACTTGGTCAGCGACCAGACGGGCTTTCTGCGCAGATATGCGTGCACCTTTTAAGCTTGCTGCAATTTCCATTTCCTAAACCTCTTTTCTTATGACCAAACGCTTAGCGCTTGACCTTCTTGTCCACAACATGGCCCTTGAATGTGCGAGTTACCGCAAATTCACCCAACTTGTGCCCGACCATGTCTTCACTGACAAGGACAGGAACGTGCTGGCGGCCGTTGTGAACAGCAATGGTCAGACCAACCATATCCGGCGATATCATAGAACGACGCGACCAGGTCTTGATAGGGCGCCTGTCATTACTTTCTACCGCTGTTTCAACCTTTTTCATCAGGTGAAGATCGATGAATGGACCTTTTTTTAGTGAACGTGGCACAATAAATTCCTCTAAATCTCGTTTACCCGAAGGGTGCTCTACTTCTTACCGCGACGGCGCACAATCAAATTGTCGGTACGCTTGTTCTTGCGAGTCTTGTAGCCCTTAGTAGGAGTACCCCATGGGCTCACCGGATGACGGCCTCCTGAAGTACGCCCTTCACCACCACCATGTGGATGGTCTACCGGGTTCATCGCAACACCACGAACCGTGGGACGAACTCCGCGCCATCTCGCAGCACCAGCCTTACCCAATTTGCGCAGACTGTGCTCAGAATTGGACACCTCTCCCAGAGTCGCACGGCAATCCGCTAACACTTTGCGCATTTCGCCGGAACGTAAACGCAATGTCGCGTGACGACCTTCACGAGCAACCACCTGCACCGAAGCGCCAGCAGAACGCGCGATTTGCGCACCTTTACCAGGCTTGAGCTCAATACCGTGCACAACAGAACCCACTGGAATATTACGCAAAGGCAGGCAGTTACCTGTCCTTATGGGTGCACCGGCACCACTTTGCAGCACATCGTCAGCCTTAACGCCTTTGGGGGCGATAATGTATCGACGCTCTCCGTCAGCGAACAACAGCAGTGCAATGTGAGCAGTGCGATTGGGATCGTATTCAATGCGCTCTACCTTAGCGGGTATGCCGTCTTTGGTACGCTTGAAATCGATAATACGGTAGTGCTGTTTGTGACCACCACCTATATGACGGGTAGTGATTCTGCCATTGTTGTTGCGGCCACCGCTTTTGGATTGCTTTTCCAAGAGAGGCTTATAGGGCTCACCCTTATGCAAACCTTCCGTAGTCACACGTACGACATGGCGACGACCGGGGGAAGTGGGCTTACTCTTTAAAATTGCCATCTAAACCTACTCCTTACTCAGCCGATGCAAAGTCGATGTCTTGACCCTGCTCCAGTCGAACATATGCTTTTTTCCAGGTAGGCCTGGCACTGAAGCCAAAGCGGTTACGTTTAACTTTACCCTTCACTTTCAGGGTACGAACTGCGTTAACTTTAACCTTGAAAAGCTGTTCAACAGACTTCTTGATTTCAGGTTTAGTCGCATCAATTGCGACCTTGAATACATACTGGTTACTCTGGTCGGCGACAATTGCAGCCTTCTCAGAAACATGCGGGCCTACCAGTATTTGAAATACGCGTTCCTGGTTCATCCCAACATCTCCTCAAACTTCTTCACCGCGTCAACTGTTACCAAGACTTTGTCATAAGCGACAAGGCTAACCGGATCAGCACTGGCAACATCGCGCACATCAACTTTGTGCAAGTTCCGAGAAGCCAGATACAAGTTAGTATCGAGCTCGGCGGATACGATAAGAACGTTATCCAGGCCAAATTCACTCAGCTGCTTAACCAGCTCCTTGGTCTTTGGCACCTCCATGTCCAGACTCTCTACTACTATCAGTCGATCCTGACGTGCGAGCTCAGACATGATAGTACGCAACGCAGCGCGGTACATCTTGCGATTGACTTTCTGGGAATGATCTTGAGGCTGAGCGGCAAATGTAACACCGCCGCTGCGCCAGATTGGAGAACTATTGGTTCCCGCTCTTGCGCGACCAGTGCCTTTCTGGCGCCATGGCTTGCGGCCACCGCCACTTACATCAGCACGGTTCTTCTGCGCCCGACTACCCTGACGAGAACCCGCCATGTATGCAGTCACAACCTGATGAACCAGATCTTCGTTATACTCTCGAGCAAAGGTAGCATCAGAGACAGACACTGTGCCTGCTGCTGCATTACCTGCTTTTATTACACTTAATTCCACGTTAGAGACTCCCTAACCTTAAGCCTTGACTGCGGGACGAACAATAACGTCTCCGCCAGGTGCGCCGGGAACAGCGCCTTTGATGAGCAACAAGCTACGCTCAGCATCGACACGAACTATTTCCAACCCCTGAGTAGTAACATTTGCAGCACCCATGTGCCCGGACATCTTTTTGCCCTTAAATACGCGACCAGGAGTCTGACACTGACCAATGGAGCCAGGCGCTCGGTGAGCCAGAGAGTTACCGTGTGTGGCATCCTGCATCTGGAAGTTGTAACGCTTAATAACACCCTGAAAGCCCTTACCTTTGGACTTACCGGAAACGTCGACTTTTTGACCCACTTCAAAACGCTCTACTGTCAGCTCGGAGCCAACTTCGGGCGCCTCGTCAGCATCATCCAACCGGAATTCCCACAGGCCATGGCCCGCTTCCACACCAGCTTTGGAAAAAATCCCAGCTTCTGACTTACTTACTTTTGCGGCCTTGCGACTTCCCGCAGTGACCTGAATTGCACGATAACCTTCGCTATCCAATTCTTTGATTTGAGTAACGCGGTTTGGAGTTACCTCCACTACGGTTACTGGAATTGATGCGCCGTCCTCGGTAAAAACACGAGTCATACCGGACTTGCGACCGACTATACCAATAGTCATTTTGCTTTCCTCTCAGTGTACGGGGCTTCACCCTCTATGGCCGCTCATTGCTGAGCGTTACACACTTGGGACACCTGCCCCAAGCAGGTCCTGGTTACGAGTAAACGTTAACCAAGACTAATTTGTACTTCCACACCTGCTGCCAGGTCCAACTTCATCAAAGCGTCTACTGTTTTTTCAGTAGGCTCCACGATATCCAACAGACGTTTGTGAGTACGAATTTCGTACTGATCACGAGCGTCCTTATTAACGTGTGGAGAAGTCAGTATCGTAAACTTCTCTTTCCTTGTAGGAAGAGGAATCGGGCCCTTAACTTGGGCGCCGGTACGACGGGCTGTTTCCACAATCTCCTGAGTAGACGTATCTATCAGTCGATGATCAAAAGCCTTAAGGCGTATTCGAATACGTTGATTCTGCACGTGACCAAACTCCAATCAATCAAAAAACCAGAGAACCGCTAAGGAGCCCCCTGAAAAACGAACGCGAATTCTAATGATCGACCCCCATCCTGTCAAGCATGAAATCGAATTTATTTAGTGGCAGTTGATCCAGATGCCCCCTCGGGGCCGCACTTGCCTTCAGGGATTGCGGCGCCCTAGCCGCGCAAGGTATAAAGCTGGCCTTATTTACACACGATCGAGTACTTTCGGAGTCATTGCTGTGGTTGACCTAGCTTCTCTGGCAATCATCTGGGCCGCAGTCTTCGTGGCCCACTTTGCCGCCGCCAAGACCCGACTGACACCGGTGCTGTGGTTTCTGGCCATGGGTTCAATTCTAGTAAATCTGGGCATCCTGCCCGCCGAGCCAGGCGTATTTATCAAAGACTTGGCAGAAATTGGCATTATCGTGATCATGTTCGCTCTGGGGTTTGAGGAAAACTCCAGCGACTTCCTGCGCAGTATAAAGCGAAGCTGGGGCATCGCGGTCTTTGGAGCCATTGCACCGTTCATGGTGACCTACTACGCCACTCTTTATTTTTGGGGTGATCATAACGGGGCCCTGATGTGCGCCCTCGCCATGACAGCTACAGCGGTTTCGCTCACATTGGTGACCCTGCGCAGCGAGGGGCTGCAGGGCTCCCGGGTAGCCACTGGCATTATGACTTCTGCAGTACTAGACGATATCGCCTCTCTGGCAATGGTTGCCGTATTAGTACCACTGGCCAGCGGCGAGGCCATGATCAGCAGTGTCGGTATAGGCATGATCCTTCTCAAAACAATCGGGTTTTTCCTGCTAATCACCGCAATGTCAATGTGGTTGTTTCCCGTTGACTCGGGCCCTCTCAGCAAAATACCCCTGCTCAGGCGATTCAATCTACAGCGACTCATCACCCTACAAGGCGGCGAGCACTCGACTTTGGCGGTGTTATTGATTGCTTTACTGGTAGCCCTGCTAGGCCACGAATTCGGGTTTCATCCGGCAGTCGGTGCCTACATGGCTGGCCTGATTCTGAAGGAGGAGTTTTTCTCTTTTATCCATGAAAAAGATGGCGTCGAGTCCACCGTCTTCGAAAGCACGCGCAAGGCGATCGACAATGTCGCCTTCTCCTGGATAGGGCCAGTTTTTTTTATCGTGCTGGGCACACGGTTGGTGCTAGACAGCGAAATACTGCTCTGTGTTGCAGATAAAACTATTATGCTGACTGCCGGCCTGCTCATCGCACAGATACTTTCTGCAAGCCTTGCGGCACGTTACACCGGTAAATTTCTCTGGGCAGAAAGTTGGATGATCGGTTTCGGTATGTTGGGTAGAGCAGAACTGGCCTTCGTGGTTATGGATATAGCCTACGTTGAAAACAATATCATCACAGATGAGATGTTCTACACACTGATGTGCACCGCCTTCTTACTGAATTTGGCTGTACCCCTAACCATTCGTTGCTGGAAACCGCACTTTGACAGACAGCTAGCGAGCGCAGGCCTCAATAAGGGCTAAAAGCTGCGCTCGAAAGAACCTGACCCTATGCAGGGCGACCGGCTTGATCGCTACAGTCAAAGCAGTGGATGGCCTCAGGAATCGCCTTTAACCGAGACTTACCGATCTGCTCTCCACAACTTCCGCAAATACCATAAGAGCCACCCTTAAAACGCTCCAATGCAGCCTTGACGGCTGCGATAGAGTTCGCAGTTTCATTGCCGATAGCATCTACAACCTCATCGTTTTCCCGCTCCTGGGCCTGCTCGGCTGAATCGCCCGGATATTCATGCGCTGCATCTTTTTTAATCCCTGTCAGCCTCGTTTGCAGGGCAGCCAACTGCCCCTCAAGTTCAGCTTTGATCTCTGAGCTAGCCATAGAATCAATCTCCCAATCAGGCAGCCGTTAGCATCTTGTAGAGCTCATCTTTAAGATGAACACGACGCAACTTGGCCGCTTCCTCAGAAACGGTCGCAGCAGGCGTCACTTCGTTTTCCATATTTTCAATACTGCGTGTAAGCTCGTGGTACTCCTCAAACAGCCTATGAAAATGGGCTTTGCC
This sequence comes from Halioglobus sp., assembly GCA_047650635.1. Lineage (GTDB taxonomy): Bacteria > Pseudomonadota > Gammaproteobacteria > Pseudomonadales > Halieaceae > JBALVT01. The sequence continues at coordinate 802 of JBLHNQ010000011.1, read as the reverse complement.
CAATTTTAGTTCATGAATACGGTCTTTCAATTCGGGGAACTCGTGAACGAGGTCATGGTGTTCTACAGACATATCTACTCCTAGCTCGTGCCAATGGGTTAGAGTATCAGTCTAGCAGAGCAGAGCATCACAACCATGACTCACATCAGGAAACTACGCAGGAATCTGTCATGCAAAACGAGCAGCGAACACACTCCCTACTGATAGGCTATCTACTTTGGATTTTCGGATTCATGGGCGCACACCGATTTTATTACGGCAAGCAAATATCTGGAGCCATCTGGTTCTTCACCCTTGGCTTATTTTTTGTTGGCTGGATTATCGACTTGTTTTTAATTCCCTCCATGGACCGGAAGGCAGATTATCGCTTTGAAGCCGGACCGGTCGACTATGATCTCTCATGGATACTATTGACGTTTCTGGGCTTCCTCGGCATTCATCGCTTTTACATGGGAAAAATCGTAACCGGAGTAATATATTTGTTTACCCTAGGGCTTTTTGGTCTCGGAATTCTGTACGACTTTTTCACTCTAAACGAGCAAATATCAGAGTTAAATAGCGATTACTGATCACGTTTTTGGAGAGCATTCCAGCCGGGGAGCCGACGGAATTCCAGATAAAAAAAAGCCCGGAGAAAAACCGGGCTTTTTATGAACTGCTAACTATTGAAAAAAATTACTCGATAATTTTAGCGACGACGCCAGCACCAACAGTACGGCCACCTTCACGAATAGCAAAACGCAGACCGTCTTCCATCGCAATCGGGGCAATCAATGTCGTTACCATTTGAACGTTGTCACCA
>JBLHNQ010000010.1:0-74458 GCA_047650635.1 Halioglobus sp. | reverse complement strand
TGCCCCCAGTGCCGATCCGGGTTCGCGGTCAGCGGCAGGATTGGGGGTTTTACCATCGCCATAGGGCAGGAATTGGGGAGGATTAGCGCCGTTGTAGTCGCGCCCGCCATCGGCAATCTCTACCAATTTCTCGGTGTTCAGAGGCAGACCCAGCGATTGTGCGAAATGTTTTGGCAGGCAGGGCGCGCTGCGATAACTGCGGGTGTCGGTGAGAACCAGATCGAGATGCTTGCCCCAGTTCAATTTACGGTAAATACACATGCTTCCTACTGCGGCAGAATTGTCCGAAGACTTTTCACCGTGCAAGCTTGCCGCTTCAAAATCGTGGGCGGGCTGTTCCTCCAGTTCGTTTAAAACGGTTGGAATATACTCTGCCCAGGCTCGGTTTGCGTTCAATTTTCGCTGCGGCTGCGAAGTTGGTGTGTCTTCATAGGTGTTATAGGTCTGGTAGTTGTTATTGCAAAACTCATGGTCATCCCAGATACATATGAAAGGCCAGCGGGCGCGGGCTTCCTGCAACCAGGGGTCACCGAGGTACGTTTTGTACAGGTGGCGGTAGTCTTCAAGCGACACGGCATAGCGGTTGACGCCGGTCTTCTCCCCATCGGGGAATGGGGGTACGTAGCGCGATTGCTCGCTGCCATCTTCGCGTTTATTCCAACTGCGCTCATAAATAAAGTCGCCAAGATGGAGTACAAACTGAATTTTGTTCTCATCCATGGCTGTTTTGTCATCGGCTATCATGCGAGCCCATGCGCCGCAGTAAGCCTGCTCGTAACTCTGACAACTGGCAAACGCCATAGAGACACTCTTTTCGTGCTGAGCACCTGGTGCTGTTCGAGTTCTACCGATACGGGAACTGGCGCCCTTTGGCCCCAGAAATCGGTAGTAATAATATGTGTCTGCCGTTAGCCCGCGAAGGTATGCTCTTACTGTGTAGTCGCTGTCTGGCCCGGTGTTTAACAAGCTCTCCACAAGTATGCTGGAAAAGTCTTCTACCGGACTTATCTGTACCAACAGCTGAACGTTGTCGACCTCAGCGTCCGGTTCGGCTCGTGTCCACAATACTACTGCGTCTTCCTGGGGGTCGGCTGAGGCCACGCCTTGGGGAAAACTGATAGGTGGTGCGGAGTCGGGTAGCGCTGCCTTCGCCGCAGGTGTCAGGGGCACGGAGAGTAAAAATGTGCCACTGGAGATGAGGCTGAGTACAGATCGACGAGTCAGAGGCATTAAAAATAGACACTGAAATGAATAAGATTAGACTATACCCGCTATAATCCGTAGATCAAATTTGGAGAGGTCGTCATGACAGTCGTAAATACACATTTTGTAAATGGACATCCGCTGAATCCCCCCTTCCCTGAGCACCTGCAGCAAGCTCTATTTGGAATGGGCTGTTTTTGGGGTGTGGAGCGAAAATTTTGGCAGATCGATGGGGTGTTCTCTACCGCCGTTGGTTATGCTGCTGGCACCAATGCCAACCCTAGCTATCAGCAGGTTTGCACCGGTACCACCGGCCACAGTGAAGTTGTACTTGTTGTTTTTGACCCGCAATTAGTGAGCTACGCCGAGTTACTCAAGCTGTTCTGGGAGGGTCACGACCCCACTCAGGGGATGCGTCAGGGAAATGATATGGGCAGTCAATACCGCTCTGGCATTTACACCTTTGGTGAGGCACAGCAGGGCACGGCAGACGCCTCTGCAGAGACCTATCAGCAACAACTCAGTAGCCAGGGATTTGGCGCTATTACCACCGAGATACTTCCCGCGCCGACGTTTTATTATGCTGAAGACTACCATCAGCAGTATCTGGCAAAAAATCCCGGTGGGTATTGTGGAATGGGTGGCACTGGGGTGAGCTGCCCTCTTTAAGTGCCGGTATGAGTAAGCTCAAATCTATGAGTCGTTCGCCAGAAATCATGTTGCTGGCCATGGCTTTTATCATGCCCCTCACATTCTCTGTGTGGAATGCGCTGCTCAATAATTTTGTGATAGAAGCTGCAGAGTTTAGCGGGCGTGAAATTGGCATATTGCACAGTCTGCGAGAAATTCCGGGGTTTATGGCCTTTACGGCCATTTTTGTGCTGATCATTCTACGAGAGCAAACCTTCGCACTGCTGTCTCTGTTGCTTATGTCGGTGGCGGTGGCAGTAACGGGGTATTTCCCCTCGGCAGTGGGCCTGTATGCAACGACCGTGATCATGTCGATAGGTTTTCACTACTTTGAAACGATGAATGAGTCGCTCACCTTACAGTTTCTGCCCCATGCCGATACAGCACATTTTATGGGACGCGCGCTGGCGGTAAGGTCTGTGGCCTCATTAATTGCTTATGGCTCAATTTGGTTTTTGATGGGCCAGCTGGAAATACCCTATAAGGTTATGTACCTAATAGCTGGCGGTCTGGGTGTGTGTCTGACTTTTTTTATATGGGTCGTTTTCCCCCCGTTTAAGGCGCACACGGTTCAGCACAAGAGAATTATTCTGCGCAAGCGCTATAGCTTGTACTACGCGTTAAAATTTATGTCTGGTGCCAGGCGGCAAATATTTATGGTGTTTGCCGCATTTATGATGGTGGAGAAGTTCGGCTATAGCGTAGCCCAGATCAGTAGCCTGTTTTTGCTTAATTATCTGTTCAATCTGGTGTTTGCTCCGGGCATAGGACGATGGATAGGGAGGGTTGGAGAGCGCACATCATTAATGCTGGAATATACAGGGCTATTTATCGTGTTCGCCTGCTATGCAGTGGTCGAAACGGGTTGGGTGGCTGCCTCCTTGTATGTCCTAGACCATTTTTTCTTCGCTTTATCTATCGCCATCAATACGTATTTTCAGAAAATCGCAGATCCAGCTGACATCGCCTCAAATGCCAGTGTGAGCTTTACTATTAACCATATTGCAGCGGTTGTTGTGCCTGTATGTCTGGGCTACGTGTGGCTGGTTTCACCATCGGCGGTTTTCTGGATTGGTGCGGCTTTTGCAGTAATCTCATTTTGTCTTGCCGTGATGGTTCCTCAGCAACCCGCCCCCGGTAGGGAAACGCAACGTTTTAGTCATGCCTGAGCAGGTTGCGCGAGAGGGGCTGCAACGGAAAATACTGCATATCGATGCGGATTCATTTTACGCTTCGGTTGAGATGCGCGAAAATCCGGAGTTGCGTGGTCGGCCAATTGCGGTGGGGGGAAAGGCCGAGCGCCGCGGTGTCATCGCCACCAGTAATTATGAGGCGCGTAAATTTGGTGTACATTCCGCGATGGCTTCTTCCCGGGCTATGGCACTGTGCCCGCAGTTGATTATTGTTCCTCCACGTTTTGAATTATACCGCGGCGTTTCTCGACAGTTTCATCAGATTTTTCAGGATTATACGAACATTATCGAGCCGCTCTCGCTGGATGAAGCGTTTCTGGATGTGAGCAATTCCAGCTGTTGTTCGGGCAGTGCAACGTTGATGGCGCAGGAAATTCTGCAGCGCGTCAGTGATGAGCTGCAGCTGACCGTTTCGGCCGGGGTTGCACCCAATAAGTTTTTGGCAAAGGTTGCCAGTGACTGGAATAAACCCAATGGAATATTTGTTATTCCGCCTGAAGACATTGCTGCTTTCGTACTGAATTTGCCGGTGAAAAAAATCAACGGTGTGGGTAAGGTCACAGCCACTCGCCTCAAAAAAATGGGCGTAGAAACCTGTGCAGATCTACAGGCGATTCCGCTGAACGACTTGCTGCAGGGCTTCGGCAAGTACGGCAAGCGGCTCTTCGATGTGGCTAAAGGTTTTGACGATCGCCCGGTACAGTCTACGCGAACCCGAAAGTCTATTAGTGTCGAGCACACGTTTGCCGAAGATATCGCCCAACTGCCAGCGATGTTAGAGGCGCTTGATAATATCGTTGAAGAGCTTGATAGGCGTTACGAGAAAATTCAGGACAGTTACTTTCCTATTAAGCGTGTGGTCAAAATAAAATATACGGACTTCACCCAGACCACTCTGGAAGAGGGGATAGGGTCGAGTGGAGAGAGCTGGTGCGACCCGTCTCATTTTCGTCGCCTATTGCAAGCGGCCTGGCCCAGAGGTGCAAAACCTGTTCGCCTGTTGGGTGCAGGTTTGCGATTACAGCCCGCCAAACATGCCGATAGCCCTCAAATTTTGCTAATGTAGCGTAGGGCATTTACCCAACAGGCCCCAGATTGAGCCAGGCTTTAAAAAAGCCGCCCAATTAAACTGGTGACCGCATTTTCAACTCGAAGAATACGGCTGCCCAAAGAAACAATGTCGCAGCCCGCTTCCCCGAGTTTTTCTACTTCATAGGGAATAAAGCCGCCCTCGGGGCCGATCGCCAGAAGCAGCTCGCCGCTGATGCCGCGCGGGCACATTGTGTAGTCTCCAGGGTGGGCGACAAGTGCCGTACGATGGCCTATAAGGGCTGCAAGTTCGTCTTCTACAAACGGTTTAAAGCGCTGATGTAGATGCAGTCGGGGTAGCACGGTGTCTCGCGCCTGCTCCAGACCCTGCACGAAATACTCTTGCACTTTCTCGTCCTCTAGCGCGGGTGTTTTCCAGTAACTCTTCTCGACCCGATAGCTATTAATTAGGTGAAGATCGGGCACACCGAGTTCTGCCACGGTGCGTAAAATACGGCGCAGCATTTTGGGCCGGGGAAGTGCCAATACCAGAGTGAGAGGTAGCTTGGCAGGTGGCGCAAGAGTGACCTCAACCGACATGACGATTTTTTCGCCGCTTATAGAGACAACTTTCCCGACGCCGAGCTTTCCATTGAGTTCGCCTACGCGCAGGGTTTGATTGACCTCAACTTTTAGTATTTTCGTGAGGTGCTGCACTCGATGGTCACAGATTGTTATCTGCCCGGGGGTCGTTACATCGGCGTCGGAATACAACAGGGTATTCATTGTTTGCTCGCCCTGCGAGATATTTGTTTAAGCTCCTTCACGTTGTCCTCATGAGTCTCTTGATTGATCCGGTAGATAAAGATAACGGTAATCGCTGCCATGTACAGCAGGAAAACGAGTGGGCCGTAGAACAACCCAAGATTAAACAGAACCTCGGGCTCAACCAATCCGGGCTGTGCGTCTTTGGGGAAATCGACTAAAGAGAGCAAGCTGGTGGCTATTAGCACACCGACACCAGAGATACTTTTGCTGATAAAACTTCGGGCTGCGAAAAAAACACCCTCGGAACGTCTTCCGGTGCTCAGTTCACTTTGTTCAACTATAGGGTCGCTTAAAGCGTCTACCAACAGGGCGATAAATATTGCGGTTCCCACCAGGGATTGAGGTAAGCCTAATACCTGATTGTAGTAAATGAGTAACAGATAAGAGAAGCCATTTGACTTGATGCCATAGGCGATAGCACCAACACCATACAGCAGTTTTGCTGATGGGGACGTGGTTGATGGGAGGCTGCGAGCTGCTGTCGTCAATTGGTTTCTTATTATGCTTATCTTGTCGAACGAAAGGCTATACTAATAGGTCTGACTCACAATTGCTCGGACCATTTTCTCCCGGGGCGACGATCAAAGGTTACAAATAATGTCTGTATCTATAGAGCGGCGTGACAGGATAACCCTTGTAACTTTGTCGCGTCCCGCCGTTAAGAATGCAGTTGATGCGGCGACAGCACGAGAGCTGGCAGCCGCCTTTCGGGAGTTTGATGAAGACGTCAATAGTGATGTGGCGATTTTCTATGGTGATAACGCTACGTTTTGTGCTGGTGCTGATCTTAAATCCATCGCGAGCGGCGGTGAGCCGTTGACGGGACTGTCTTTCGAAGGAGATGGACCTATGGGGCCTAGCCGAATGGTTTTGAATAAGCCCGTTATTGCGGCGATATCGGGCTACGCCGTTGCCGGCGGGTTGGAATTGGCTCTGTGGTGTGACCTGCGTGTGGTTGAAAAAAGTACGGTAATGGGGGTGTTTTGCAGGCGCTGGGGCGTGCCTCTTATCGATGGGGGCACCGTTCGTTTGCCTCGCTTGATAGGGCACAGTCGCGCCATGGACCTTATTCTCACAGGTCGCCCTGTCACTGCCCCTGAGGCGCTGCAGATGGGCCTGGCCAATCGCCTTGTTGCCGATGGCGAGTGCCTTAATGCGGCATTGGAGTTGGCAGACCAGTTGCTAAGATACCCGCAGACCTGTTTGCGCTCCGATCGTCTCAGCGCTTATGAACAGTGGGATTTACCCTACGAACAAGCAATGCAGAATGAATTTCAGCGGGGTATGCAGGTTATAGAGTCAAAAGAGACGGTCACCGGCGCCAGTCGCTTCGCTTCTGGTAAGGGTCGCCACGGAAACTTTGAAGACCTCTAGAAGTTCGGTGCGCTTTCACCACTTATCCACTGATCGGTGCCGGGGTGAGTGAAGGCCAGGGTCGCGGCGTGCAGCATCAGGCGTTCAGACATCGCCAGCGCCTGTGGGTGAGCGTACATGTCGCAGCCCAGTATGGGGTGGCCCAGTTCGCGCATATGGATGCGTAATTGGTGGGATCGTCCGGTGACCGGCTTGAGCAATAGCCGGGTTCTATCACCGTGGCGCTGCAAAACTTCATAGCGGGTGAGAGCTTGCTTGCCACCTTCGTGGCAAATTTTCTGCTTGGGTCTGTTACTCCAGTCTCTGGCGATCGGCAGGTCTATTTCGCCCCGATCCAATTCTACTTCACCATAGACCACAGCATAGTAGGATTTTTCTACCTTGCGCTCCTGGAATTGCCTGCTGATATGCGAGTGGGTGGCTTTGTTCAGTGGAATAACCATAATGCCTGAGGTATCCAGATCCAATCTGTGTACCATGCTGGCCGATGGGTAGCGCTGTTGTAAGCGGGTAATCAGGCAATCTTTGTTTAGCGGGTGCCGCCCTGGAATACTCAACAGCAGATGTGGTTTACGTATAAACAGCAGGTCTTCATCCTCATAGAGAATGGTAATTTCTTCCTGGCTGTGAGGCACTAGATAAGGTTGGTCAGACATGGCATGGTACTTTAGAGATTGTGATGTAAATGTAAACCTTTTGTAGGAGCTGCTCTGTAGTGGTGGATTGGGAGTTATCGCAAGACATTCAGGGTTTGTTGCCGGAGGCGCGTATTGAAGCCACGGCTTTACCGCATTATCCCGAACTTCAACTTTTTCTCCTGAATGCCGATTATCCACAACACGGTCTTGCGCCGGAGGTGGTGACACAGTTGATGGATAACCCGTTGTACTGGGTTTTTTGCTGGGCATCCGGGCAGGTTTTGGCCCGCTTCCTGCGAGATGATCCGTCATGGGTGGCGGGCAAACGTGTACTTGATTTTGGCTGTGGTTCGGGTGTCGTGGCTATCGCCGCAGCGCTAGGTGGAGCGCGAGAGGTTATAGCCTGCGACATCGACCCATTGGCACTAACGGCAACCCGCCGCAATGCCCAGTTAAATTCAGTCGAGATCACCCTGGCGAGCAATTATTTTGATATCGAGGGTGATATCGACCTGATTATTGTTGCCGATGTGCTCTATGACCGAGAGAATCTTATCTGGCTACAACGTTTTGTAGAGCGCGCGGCGACAGTGTTAATTGCAGACTCGCGGGTGAAGGATTTCAACCACCCGCCTTATGTGCAGATTGAGCATCGTGAGGCCTGCACCTTACCTGACCTTGATGAGTCAAGAGAATTTCGAGATGTGCGCATCTACCACGCAGGCCACAGCTAAGCGTTATGGCGACGGAAACTGGTTCAGGATAGAGCGGTAAGCCTTAACCGCATTAGCTAGCCCCATGCGAATAGCATCTACAGTCAGTGCGTGACCTATCGACACTTCCAATAAACCGGGCACCGCGGTGAAGGCGGGGAGGTTGTTTAGATCCAGGTCGTGTCCTGCGTTTAATCCCAGACCTTCCTCGTGAGCGACTTCGGCTGCTTCGATAAATTTTCTGAGGCTCGCCTCGACATTGTGTTGTGTGCGGCAGGCGTCAGCATAGCTTTGCGTATAAAGTTCGATGCGGTCTGCTCCGGTTTGAGCAGCCAATCGAATTTGCTCCGGGTCAGGGTCCATAAACAAACTGGTGCGAATACCCAGCGCTTTCAGCTCCTGCACCAGAGGGGCAACTGTATCGCCGTCGCGCTTTAGATCGAAGCCGTGGTCTGAAGTGAGCTGGCTGTCACCGTCAGGAACCAAAGTACACTGTGCCGGGCCAATTTCCTTCACTAGTGCCATAAATCCCGGATAGTCCGCAACACCCGAGCGGTCACTTTTTCGAGGCCCTGTCATGGGGTTGCCTTCGATATTAAACTCAATTCGCGTAGCCAAGTTATCTTCGGGTTGCAGCAAGCGGGCCAGATCGAAGCAATCAAGCACGCGTATATGGCGCTGGTCGGGCCGGGGGTGCACAGTAATGCCATTGGCCCCTGCGTCCAGGCACATCTTTGCGTGCTGCGGGATATCTGGATTGGTGGTGTCCCGTGAGTTGCGTATCAGCGCTATCTTATTCAGGTTGACGCTTAATGCGATCACAGTAGGCTCTTACGTTTTATTTCGCTAATGATGATGGCTTCAATGGGGACGTTTTCGAAGCCGCCCATATTGCGTGCAGGAGATGAGACGATGAAGTCAACGACATCCAGACCACTGGTTACCTCGCCAAAGACGGTATAGCCAGGTTTTCCAGGTACCCAGTCAAGACCCAGGTTAGTGCTCTGGTTAATAAAAAACTGGTTGGTGGCGGAGTCGGGATGGTTGGTGCGTGCCATAGCAATAGTGCCGCGCGTATTGTGTAGTTTGTTTTTAGATTCGTTGACGATGGCTTCGCCGGTCTCCTTTTTTGTCATATCGGGGAGAAAGCCACCACCCTGAACCATAAACTGTGGAATGATCCTGTGGAAAATAGTGCCATTGTAATGCCCGCTATCTACATAATTGAGAAAGTTCTCAACGGTTATAGGGGCTTTGTCCCTAAACAGACGCAAGCTAATTTCACCGTAATTGGTCTTGATAACAACCTCTGGATTGGGCAGACCAGTGCTTTCAGCCTGGACCAACGTTGGAAGTATTATGAATAGGGAAAGGGCAAGTATTCTTAACATGACGAAGAGGTCCTATAATGAGTGAGAGAGCTGGCTGGCCTATGCCCAGTCAGAATTGCGGCGGCGTTTGGGCCAAAGCCGGGGGACTGCCAGGGTAATAATGACGCCCAATAATACAGCCAGTGCACCATTGATAAATGCATCGCCGGCAAGGCGGTCCGTCAGGCGTTGATTTTCTGCGCGAATCATTTCCAGATCTGACTTCAGGGTCTCCGACTCTACGATCAAGCGTCGATTATCGGTGTCGAGTTGAACCGCATTACTTGAAATTTTCTTTAGATCCGCCAACTCTGTAGTGACTTTATCCAACTGGCCGTCGGTGCTTTGAATCTGGTTGAGAACGTCTACGCGTTCAGTTTTCAGGGTTGAAGACTCGCTCGCCAAGTTGGCATTTTGAGACTCCAGTGTGGCGACTCTCTGCTGTGCTTTATCGAGCTTGACCTGTGCGGGTATGCTGTCCATCAAGTACTGGGTCCGAATCCAACCTGTGGTGCCTTTTTCCGTTGTTATTTCGGCGAACAGACCGTCGTCCGACCTGCGGCCGATAACCAGGCGCGTGCCGGAGGGAATGCCGCGATGGGTGACTCGATACTCACTACCGGGGCCACTGCGCAGTGGGATGTATTGAGCGTCGCTAACGTAGCGCACGTCCTGAGCGTTAGCAGCACTGGTAGAGAGGGCCAATATGGCCAGCAGGGATAAGATTGTTCGCAAAATGGTGTCCTTTTTCTTCCAGGTTCTTCACAGGATTGATAACAACGTATTCTAAAGGCTTGGGCGTGTGGATTACAGCCCTGTGCCCATTAAGATTCAGGGCAGCACAAGTTTATAGGGTTTTACAGAGACCCTGCTGAACACACCTGCATCGACATAGGGGTCGGAGTCTGCCCAGGCGGTCGCACTTTCGAGACTGTCAAACTCGGCGATAATCAGGCTGCCGGTAAACCCGGCTTCTCCCGGTTCCTCGGTATCCAGTGCTGGGTGGGGACCCGCTGCCAGTAATCGGCCCTGATCTACCAGGTGTTGTATGCGTTCCAGGTGGGCGCTGCGCGCTTGCAGGCGCAGGGGAAGGCTGTTTTCTACGTCTTCACACGCGATTGAATAGTACATGGGGCTCCTTGTTTGCTAGGCGGCCGGTTCGTCGTCGGCCTTTTGATCTTTGTTTATTTCGTCTTTCAGGTGGGGACTGATAAGAAAGGCGCTTAAAAGGGTTAATACCAGCGTGAAGCCTATGGACGAGTAGAGCTTGTAGCTAACCCATGTGTCTTCGCTGAAGTAGTAGGCAACATACAGGTTCAAGGCACCCACAATCGCGAAATTTGCCGTCCAGGCGAGGTTGAGACGTCGCCATGCAACATGAGGCAGTTGCAGTTGACTGCCCAGCGTTCGCTGCATCAGGTTCTTTTTGCCGATAAACTGGGAGGCGCCAAACGCCAGGGCCAGAGCCCAGTTGAAAATAGTGGGTTTCCACTGGATAAACATCTGGTTGCGGAAGAATAATGTTGCTCCGCCAAAGATGAGCACCGCCAGCAACAACCATATTTGTCTTTTTTCGAGGTGTCTGGAAATGACGGAGCTTATAATGACCTGTGCGAGCGTGGCGGCCATTAATACCGCGGTGGCGGAAAAAATGCCGTCCAGCGTGTGACTCCAGCCGCCAAGTTCAATGCTGGTGCCTTTCATCTGGTAAACGATAAAAAATAGGACGATTGGGACGAATTCAGCCAGTTGCTTCATAGTAAATATTGTCTCTTTGGATTAGTTGTGTCGTAGCTCTGACTTGACTGCAGCTGTTACCATAGGGCCTTCTATTAAATAGGGTACTCAAGTTGTTAATTGACTTCCATAGTCATACTACCGCATCAGATGGCGCTTTAAGCCCCCGCGAATTGATTGATCGGGCGCTTGCGGCAAACCTGAGCCTGTTTGCCATTACCGATCATGACACTATGGCAGGCTATCGAGCCGCAGCTGAGTATTATACGCATAATCCGGGTGAGATGAGCCTAATTCCTGGGGTAGAATTTTCCTGTCGTTGGTCGGGCACCACAATTCATATTGTTGGCCTGGGTGTGGATGAACAACATCCCGCGATGGAACAGGGGCTGACTCTTCTGGCACGCGCTAGAGTAGAACGCGGAAAAAAAATTGGCGATAGGCTGGAAGCAAAAGGTTTTTCTGGAGCCTATGCGGGTGCTCGGGAAAAAGCCGGAGAGAGTCAGCTGGGCCGGCCTCATTTCGCCGCCTGGATGATAGAACAGGGCCATGTAAATGATTTCAACCAAGCATTTGATAAGTATCTGGGGCAGGGCAAAATAGGCGATGTGAAGGCGTTTTGGCCAGAGTTGGCTGAAGTGACCGGTTGGATCGTGGCGTCGGGTGGAGTCGCCGTTATTGCGCACCCTTTAAAATATCGATTCACGCGTATGAAATTGCGCCGTATGATCAGCGACTTCAAGGCTGCTGGTGGGCTTGGGATTGAATTACTCAATGGCAGGCAAACACCCGACCAGACCTCGCAGCTAAAACGGTTGGCATTGGAGTTTGAGCTGGAGGTCTCAGGGGGTAGTGATTTTCACCGGGATAGCCCTTACGGCGCTCAACTCGGGGTGGAATTGGGGCAAGTAGGCAGTCTGCGAGGCGTTTGGCAGCGTTGGGCTAAGCCGGCACAGCAAGAGAGTAGCAAAGCGTGAGTCAGTTTTTTCAAATTCATCCTGAAAACCCCCAGGCCCGATTAGTCCGGGAATCCGCGGATATCATCCGAGGCGGAGGGGTTGTTGTTTATCCCACCGATTCGGCCTATGCCCTGGGCTGCCATATTGGCGATAAGAATGCCTTGGAAAAAATTCGCCGTATTCGCAAGCTCGATGCCAAACATAACTTTACCCTGGTGTGTCGGGACCTGTCTGAGATTGCGACCTATGCTAAAGTCGATAACACTGTCTATCGGCTTCTCAAGCAAAGTACGCCAGGCCCTTATACGTTTATTTTGCGTGCGACTTCCGAAGTACCCAAGCGCCTGATGCACGCCAAGCGGAAGACAGTGGGTCTGCGGGTGCCAGAAAACAACATTGCGCAGGCTATCCTGGCTGATCTAGGTGAGCCCATGATGAGTGTGACACTGATTATGCCCGGTGATGAGTATCCGCTTATAGATCCCTACGATATTCGCCAGATGCTGGAGCACGATGTCGACCTGGTAATCGATGGGGGCTATTGCGGAATGGAGGCGACAACAGTTGTCGATTTGGCCGACGAAACGCCATTGGTTTTGCGAGCGGGCAAGGGAGATACCGCGCCATTTGAAAATTAGTCAGGTATACTTGGCCACCCACAACACATGCCACATGGCCAGTCAGTGAACGAATCGACACCGGAACAAACGCAACAGCTACCAGTCGACGTTATGGCCCGGGAACAGGCAGTAGCTGAGTCGGGTCTTATGTTGCCCCAGTGGCCGCAACAGGGTGAAATGCCCTTTGCCGTGGTGATGGGCAAGGCGGTAACCGAGCTTCCGAAAGATTTGTACATCCCCCCTCAAGCACTGGAGGTTTTCCTGGAGGCTTTTGAGGGGCCGTTGGATCTTCTGTTGTACCTGATACGGCGCCAGAACCTCGACATTCTCGAGGTGGATGTCTCGGAAGTTACCGAACAGTATATGCATTACGTTGACCTCATGGATGCGATGCAGTTTGAATTGGCTGGCGAGTATCTGTTGATGGCCTCGGTGCTGGCGGAAATAAAATCGCGCATGCTGTTACCGCGTTCGTCTGATGTTGAAGATGACGAGGAAGATCCCAGAGCTCAACTGATACGCCGGTTACAGGAATATGAACGCTTTAAAAAGGCGGCAGCCGATATAGACGAAATGCCACGTCAGGGTCGCGACACCTGGGTGGGGAGCGGTAATCCTCCCGATTTAAACCGGGCCAGACCAGATCCCGATGTCGATATGCGCGATTTGCTGATGTCACTCAGCGAAGTGCTACGCCGGGCAGATATGTACGAACACCACCATGTGTCCAGAGAAGCACTCTCCACTCGAGAGCGGATGTCTCAGGTGTTGGAACTATTGGCGGGTCAGCAATTTGTACCCTTTGTTTCACTGTTTTCAGCATCGGAGGGGCGTTTGGGTGTAGTCGTCACCTTTCTGGCAGTAATGGAGCTAATCAAGGAGTCACTGGTGGAAATCGTACAGACCGAATCTTTCGGTCCCATCCATATTAAGGCAAGGTCGGAATAACATGGCAGAAACCGGGTTGCTACAAATTATTGAGGGAGCGCTGATGGCGGCGGGTAAGCCCTTGACCGTTGCGCAGATCGTCGACTTGTTTGATGAGCAAGAGCGTCCCGAGACCACAGAGGTTCGTGAGGCGCTAAAAGAAGTCGCTGAGCGCTGCGACGGGCGCGGCTTCGAGTTGACTGAAGTCGCAGGGGGTTTTCGCTATCAGGTGCGCCAGTCTCTCAGCACCTGGGTTGCGCGTTTGTGGCATGAAAGGCCACAGAAATACTCCCGGGCTATGCTCGAAACACTCGCTCTTATCGCCTATAGGCAGCCCGTAACACGTGGTGAAATTGAAGAAATTCGCGGTGTAGCAGTGAGCTCAAATATCATTAAAACGCTGCATGAGCGCGAGTGGGTCAGGGTGGTGGGTCACCGCGATGTGCCCGGTCGCCCAGCGATGTATGCCACCACTAAATTGTTTCTGGATTATTTTAATCTCAAAACACTGGATCAACTGCCCGCACTGGCTGAAATACGCGACTTCGACACTTTGACTGCCGAGCTGGGTTTTACAGATTTGCCAAGTGAGTCCGCACCGGAGCTGGAGGCCAGTAATGACCCGGTTCAGCAAGATCCCGAGTCGCCTCTTACGGTTGTAGGCGAATCACAAATACCCGAGGCTGATGATGAAGCTCCCGAGCTCCACAAGTCCGAAGAAACAGGACTTTAAGGCACTGCTATGACTGATAAAACAAAAGACCAGGACCTGGAAGCTCAACCCAAACATGGAGAGAAGCTGCAAAAGGTACTCGCCAGAGCCGGTTTGGGCTCGCGTCGTGAAATGGAGCGCTGGATAGAAGCTGGTAGGGTGTCTGTTGATAGCAAGCCCGCCAAACTGGGCGATCGCGTGGATGCCCGTGTTCGAATCACGGTAGATGGCAAGCCTCTTGCGGCGCCCGTCAGCGAAGAAACTCGTTGTATTCTATACCACAAGCCCACCGGCGAAGTGTGCACTCGTAATGATCCGCAGGGCAGGCGCACGGTATTTGAGCGTCTACCAAAACTTAAAAATGGCCGTTGGATATCCATTGGCAGACTAGACTTCAATACCTCCGGATTATTGCTGTTTACTACCGATGGCGAACTTGCCAATTCCCTGATGCACCCCTCGTCCAATATAGAGCGGGAGTATATGGTGCGGGTAATGGGCGACGTCGACGACGCAATGCTGCAGCGGATGACCGAGGGCGTTATGCTCGACGACGGCGTAGCTAAATTTGCAGACATTCAACTGGGCGGAGGCGATGGTATTAATCGCTGGTTTTATGTCGTACTCATGGAGGGGCGTAACCGCGAAGTGCGTCGCCTTTGGGAATCCCAGGGCCTTACAGTTTCACGGCTTAAGCGTGTACGTTATGGCGATGTATTTATCCCCTCAAAGGTCAAACAGGGCCAGTGGGTTGAGCTTGCGCGCAAAGAAATTAAAAGCCTATACCGTTTGGCGGGAATGACACTCAAGGATGTGAAGCGCAACACCCTGCAGGAGCGACAGGTGATGGAACGGCAATTCGGCAAGCGTCGTGGACGCGCTGCCAGCAAAAAACCAAAACGCGGGTAGGTCCAACTACCGCTTATTGCGCGTCGAAACTCTGTCCCGTTATGTCTGCACTATCGTCACCCATTAAATATAAATAGGCGGGCATAATAGCGTCGGGTGATGGATTGCTGGTGGGAGTCTCGGCCGGATAAGCCGAGCGGCGCATCGCGGTATTGGTGGGCCCAGGGTTGAGCGAATTTACCCGGGTGGTAGAGATGTTTTCCAGTTCGTCAGCAAGCACTTGCATGAAACCTTCCGTGGCAAATTTGGAGACGGCATAAGCCCCCCAGAAAGCGCGGCCTGTTCTCCCTACACCAGAAGATGTGAATATAATCGATGATGCGGTGGAGGCGTCATTCAACAGCGGTAACAGTGCGCGAGTGAGCAGAAACTGTGCATTAACGTTCACCTGCATCACTTCTTGCCAGCTTGGGTAGGTGGCGCTTTCGATGGGCCGCCTTTCGCCCAGAACGCTGGCGTTGTGTAGCAGTCCGTCTAGCGTGCCAAACTCCTGTTCAAGTGCGTCGCGCAAACTCTCGTATTCAGCCTCGGTTGCTGACGCTAAGTCCAGTGGAAAAATGGCAGGCTGAGCACCTTGGGCAGATTCAATTTCATCATACACCGTTTCCAGTTTCTCAACAGTACGCCCCAATAATACAACAGTTGCACCGTGGCTGGCATAGGCGAGGGCTGCGCTTCGGCCAATGCCATCTCCGGCTCCGGTAACCAGAATTGTTTTGTCTTTTAGCAGGTTTAGCGGGGGACTATAGTTGCTGGGTATTGTTTTTTTTTGCATGGAGTTACTCGGGGTTTCCCATAATCAAGTGTTGGAGTTTGGTACTGCAGTCTACCTGGTTGCTGGCGCCCCACTCATTGGGGTTATCATTGTCTTCAATGTAACCGTAGCATGCGGCAACAGTGTACATACCCGCTCGCGTTCCCGCTTCGATGTCCCGTTTGTGGTCTCCCACATAGATAGCCTGCTGTGGCGTGCAGCCAATTTTCTCGCAGCTCAGAAGCAGTGCTTCCGGATGTGGTTTTGTTTCTTTGACATCGTCGGGGCACACGACGCAGGAAGGGGGGGGTTGTAGATTCAATTTCTGCAGTAGGGGTGCGGTGTAGGCTCGGGGTTTATTGGTGGCTATGCCCCAAGCGATGCCCTGTTTCTCCAGCGCAGCAATGAAATTCTCGATACCCGGGTAGGGTTTGGCGGCGCTGCCCAGAACCTCGCTGTATAATTGCAGAAGGCGAAGACGTTTGCTTTCAAACTCCGCGTGGTCAAAATGCATATCCAGGGCCAGACGCACAAGCGCCCGTGCTCCGCTGGAAACCGCTGAGCGAATCAGGTTTTTGTTCATTGAGTTCAACCCGTGCTCGGCGCGCAGCGCTTGAACCACAACGATAAACTCTTCGGCGGTATCCACCAGAGTGCCATCGAGGTCAAAGATGACGGCTTTTAATGGCTTGGGGATACTGTTCACGCTGGTTTACTTGCGTGAACCATGTAGTTCACCGATACATCGCTGGCCTTGAGTCGATAGTGCTTGGTGATTGGGTTGTACACCAGTCCTGTCATTCCCTCCATCACCAGGCCTGCATCGCGGATCCACCCGGCCATCTCAGATGGCTTGATAAATCTGGAGTACTCGTGCGTTCCGGCCGGAATGAGTTGCAGAATATGTTCTGCGCCCACAATGGCGAAAACAAAAGACTTTGGATTGCGGTTGATTGTTGAAAAATAGATGTGCGCACCGGGTTTTGCCATGTCGGCACAGGCGGCAATGACTGCACCGGGGTCGGGTACATGCTCCAGCATTTCCAGACAGCACACCACGTCAAAGCTCGCAGCTTCGGTCTCGGCCAGTTGCTCGGCGGTGGTCTGTTGGTAAGTGACGTCTACACCGGATTCCAGCTTGTGTATATTGGCGACGCAAAGCGGGGCTTCTCCCATATCAATGCCGGTTACGATGGCGCCTCGCTGAGCCATGGATTCAGCCAGAATACCTCCACCGCAGCCCACGTCAACCAGCCGTTTGCCCGCCACGGGTGAGCGCTCATCAATATAGTTGGCGCGCAGGGGGTTGATGTCGTGTAGGGGCTTGAACTCGCTATTTCGGTCCCACCAGCGTGAGGCCAGTTCTTCAAATTTAGCGATTTCGCTGGGATCTACGTTGAGACTGCGGGGCATGCTGTTACCTTGTTTACTTTGTGTTGTTTGGCGCTAGCTACCAATGCGGTGCCGCCATTTCTGAGTTTTCTGCATCACGTTATTCAAGTCTACATTTTTTAGCGTTTTGTCCTCTAGCACAAGCTTGCCGTTAATCCAGCTGTGCGTAACCTGACTGCCATTGCAGGCGTAGACCAGCTGCGATAGCGGGTTATACAGTGGCATAGTCTCGGGGTTGTTCATATCGAGCGCCACCAGATCGGCGAGTTTCCCTACTTCTATGCTGCCAAGGGAATCGCCCATTCCCATGGCACGTGCACCGTTTATTGTTGCCATTGATAGTGCCTGCGGCGCAGAGAGCGCGCTGGCATCGCCAGTGTGCAGTTTTGCCAGCAAGGCTGCGGTGCGAATCTCATTAAATAGATTGAGACTATTATTACTAGCTGCACCGTCAGTGCCCAAGGCCACATTGATGCCTCTGGCAAGTAATTTGCTAACCGGACAGGTGCCCGATGCCAGCTTCATATTGGATGCAGGGCAGTGGATAACGTGTGCGGCAGTCGCTTGCAGCAGGTCGATGTCCTGCTCGCCGAGATCGGTCATGTGCACACACTGCGTTTTCGGCCCGAGTAGGCCAAGTCGATACAGGGTATCTATAGGGCGCTCGCCATTTTGCTCAACGCCCTGGTGCACTTCGCCCGGTGTCTCGTGCAGATGGATGTGCACGGCCACATCGAGTTCAGCTGCGAGCGTGGCGACTTTGGTCAGATTTTCTTCGTTCACGGTATAGGGCGAATGCGGGCCAAATACAACTGACACCAGCTCGCTGTGTTTTAGTTTGTCACGCAGGGACAGGCCTTTGTTGATGTACTCATCGCCGTCCCGGGCCCATAGTGTGGGGAAGTCCAGCACAGGGAAGGCAATTTGGCAGCGCATACCCATTAACTGTGCGGTATCAGAGGTAATGTCGGGGAAGAAGTACATATCAGTGAAGCTGGTGGTGCCGCTGCGGATCATTTCTGCGATGGCAAGTTCTACACCGTCACGCACAAATTCTTCACTGACGTGGGCCGACTCGGCGGGCCAGATGAACTTTTCCAGCCAGGGGGCGAGGGGCAGGTCGTCGGCGTAACCTCGCAACAGACTCATAGCAGCGTGACCGTGGGCGTTAATCAGGCCGGGTATCAGGGCGTGTTCGGGCAGCGTGTAGCTGTCGCGTGCTGTGATGTAGGTGGTTTCCTCTGTCGGCAGGATGGCCACAATTTTATCGTCACGCAAGGCGATGCTAAAACCGGTGAGTACGTCGCCCTCGGGTATCACGGGTATGATCCACCCAGGGTGAATCAGGGTGTCCACAAATTCAGGCAGTGAGCTCATGACGCGCGAAATCCTGTGATGGGTAACTGTTTATCTGCTTTGCGCGGAAGTATACCTGCAAATAGCCAGAATACTGTAAAAACGTGGCGGCTAAGGCGCATTTTCCGTATAATCCGCGGTTTGCCTTTGGGCGAACTTAGCAGCATCTTCTCAGGGTTTATTGGGCGGGTAGCTGTGGTAGCTCAAAGGCGTAAATTAGCAGTCAAGTCGTAGTCAAGGAACCGTAGTACATGGGTGACATAGGAAAGGAAATTGTTCCGGTAAATATTGAGGACGAGCTCAAGCAGTCCTACCTCGATTACGCTATGAGTGTCATTGTGGGTCGGGCATTGCCTGATGTTCGAGATGGCCTCAAACCCGTGCATCGGCGGGTGCTGTTTGCGATGAATGAACTGAATAACGACTGGAACAAAGCTTATAAAAAGTCTGCCAGGGTAGTCGGTGACGTTATCGGTAAGTACCATCCCCACGGTGACTCAGCTGTCTATGACACCATCGTGCGTATGGCACAGCCTTTTTCAATGCGCTATATGCTGGTCGACGGGCAGGGCAACTTTGGCTCAGTCGACGGCGACTCAGCAGCGGCTATGCGTTACACAGAAATTCGCATGCGCAAAATTTCTCACGATATGCTCGCGGATCTCGACAAGGAGACCGTCGACTTCGTTGATAACTACGACGGTACCGAGAGTATCCCCTCCGTGCTGCCCACGCGCATTCCAACCTTGCTGGTTAATGGTTCTTCCGGTATTGCGGTGGGGATGGCAACCAATATTCCGCCGCATAATATGACCGAGGTGATTTCCGCCGCTCTGGCACTGCTGGATGCGCCGGCGCTGTCGATAGACGACCTGATGGAGCATATTCCTGGCCCCGACTTCCCCACCGGGGCAATCATTAATGGCCGGGCCGGTATTATTCAGGCCTATCGAACCGGCCGAGGCCGCATTTATGTGCGCGCGAAAGCAGAAGTTATAACCGATGAGAAAAGGGGTAAGGACATTATTCTCATCCACGAACTCCCCTATCAGCTAAACAAGGCACGGCTAATTGAGCGTATTGCCGAGCTGGTTAAAGAGAAGAAAATTGAAGGAATTACTGAGCTGCGCGATGAGTCAGACCGCGATGGTATGAGGGTAGTTATCGAATTGCGCCGCGGAGAAATCGGCGACGTGGTTCTCAATAATCTCTATTCCCAGACTCAGCTACAGTCGGTGTTTGGTATCAACATGGTTGCTCTGGTCGACGGTCAGCCAAAAATACTCAATCTTAAGGAAATACTGGAAGCCTTTATTCGTCACCGCCGCGAAGTGGTTACGCGCCGCACGGTGTATTTGTTGCGCAAGGCCAGAGAGCGAGGACATTTGCTAGAAGGCTTGGCTATTGCCTTGTCCAATATCGATGCGATTATCGCACTGATTAAGGCGTCCCCCAGTTCGGCCGAAGCCAAAGAGAAGCTTATTGCGGGTGATTGGCTGCCCGGTGAAGTTACCGGCATGCTGGAGCGAGCGGGTAGTGAAGCCTGTCGACCAGACGAACTGGAGGCCCACTATGGTATGCGCGATGGTCGCTACTATCTGTCTCCCGCCCAAGCTCAGGCCATCCTCGAGTTGCGTTTGCATCGACTTACCGGTCTGGAGCACGAAAAGCTGATCAAGGAGTATCAGGAAAAGCTGGCTGAAATTGCCGATTTTCTCGAAATCCTTGGCGATGCAGTGCGTCTTAAGCAAGTTATTCGAGAGGAAATGCTCGAAGTCGTTGAGAACTATGGCGATGAACGTCGCACAGAAATTACGGCGTCTCAGCATGACCTTACAGTAGAAGACCTGATCACAGAAGAGGATCGGGTAGTAACCATTTCCCACGGCGGTTATGCTAAAACTCAGGCTTTGTCCGATTACCAGGCACAGAGACGTGGCGGCACCGGTAAGTCTGCCACGGCAGTCAAAGATGAAGACTTCGTTGAGCATTTGCTCATAGCCAGCACACACGCCACTATTTTGTGTTTTTCCAACTTGGGTAAGGTGTATTGGTTAAGAGTGTTCCAGATTCCGTTGGCAGGAAGAGGCGCAAGAGGGCGTCCAATGGTAAATCTGCTTCCCCTGGATGAAGGCGAGCGTGTTACATCTATTCTGCCTGTCGAAGACTACACCGCGGGGCACTATATCTTTATGGCCACCGCAAATGGCACGGTGAAGAAAACTGAACTTACCAACTTTGCGCGTCAACGCAGTGTGGGCTTGCGTGCTCTGGAGCTGGAAGAGGGTGACGTTCTGGTGAGCACCGCGGTCACTACTGGCGACTGCGACGTTATGTTGTTTAGTAGTGAAGGCAAGACTACGCGCTTCAAAGAGGAAGCGGTGCGTGCCATGGGTCGCACGGCCAAAGGTGTTCGGGGCATCCGCCTGGCTGAAGGCCACAACATGATTTCAATGATTATTCCCGCAGAGGGCGGCCGTGTGCTGACCGCTAGCGCTAATGGCTATGGCAAAAGGACGGAAGTCACCGAATTCCCCACCAAGGGGCGCGGCGGCAAAGGCCTGATTGCCATGGTAACCAGTGAGCGTAATGGACGTCTTGTGGGAGCAGTGCAGGTGTTTGAGGGCGATGAACTTATGCTTATCTCCAATCAGGGCACTTTGGTGCGCACTCGGGCCGATGAGGTGTCCATCCTGGGTCGCAATACACAGGGTGTTAGGGTTATCCGCACTAAAGAAGACGAGATACTGGTGGGTGTTGAACGCATAGATGAGCCCGACCCTGAAGTCATTTTTGAAGATGATGAAACAACAAATACACAAACAGGTGATGAAGAATGACCCGGCGTTTCAATTTTTGTGCAGGCCCCGCCGCGCTGCCAGAATCAGTGTTGACTACCGCTGCCAGCGAAATGCTCGACTGGCATGGTAAGGGTATGTCCCTAATGGAAATGAGCCACCGCAGCCCGGAAGTTACCGGTGTCGCGCATCACGCAGAACAAACACTGCGCGAACTATTGTCCATTTCTGACGATTATGCCGTGTTGTTTTTGCAAGGTGGTGCCAGTACTCAGTTTTCTGCAGTGCCTTTGAATCTGTTGGATGGCAAAGCCTCAGCCGATTACGTTAATACCGGACAGTGGTCCAAAAAGGCTATTGCTGAGGCCAAGCGCTACTGTGATGTCAATGTAGTGGCATCGTCCGAGGACACCAATTTCTCGACTATTCCACCCTTCGAGTCCTGGCAGTTGGGTAAAGACCCCGCCTATTTGCACTACACGCCCAATGAGACTATTGGTGGTGTCGAGTATTTCTGGACGCCAGAGGTGAATGTTCCTGTTGTGGCAGATATGTCTTCGACAATGTTGTCTCGACCTATCAATGTTGACGATTTCGGCGTTATTTATGCCGGTGCACAGAAAAATATTGGTCCGGCAGGTCTTGTTGTGGCGATTGTCAGGCGTGATCTGTTAGGCAAAGCTGATGCTCATTGCCCGGCCATGCTCAACTGGCAGGTCGCCGCCGACAATGATTCCATGTACAACACGCCGCCCACCTATTCACTGTATTTGGCGGGCTTGGTGTTTGATTGGTTGAAAGAACGTGGCGGGCTGTCGGCCATGGAGACTATCAATACAGAGAAAGCGGCCAAGTTGTATGCAGCGATTGATAGCAGTGCTTTCTACGCCAATCCGGTGGAGATTCAAAGTCGCTCTCTCATGAATATACCGTTTACCCTGGCTGATGCAGAGTTGGACAAGCTGTTTCTGCAAGAGTCTGAAGAGGCAGGGCTGCTCAACCTCAAAGGCCATCGATCTGTGGGTGGTATGCGCGCTAGTGTTTACAATGCTGTGGGTATGGACGCAGTCGACGCCCTTATTAGCTTTATGCAGGACTTTGAGAAGCGCAGAGCGTAAGCAAAGCATGGCAGATACGCGAAATCTCGATCAGGTCAGGGTGGATATAGATACCATTGACCAGGAAATTCAAACGCTGATAAACAGTCGGGCAAAGTGTGCCCAACGAGTTGCCGAGATCAAGATGGAAGAACTGTCCGCCGCCAAAGAGAGAGGCGAAGCAGTCGGCGAAGTTGTGTATTACCGGCCAGAGCGAGAGGCTCAGGTGCTCAAGCGCATAATGGATCGCAATGAGGGCCCTCTTGAAAGTGAGACAGTTGCCCACATTTTCCGGGAAATCATGTCGGGTTGTCTCGCACTCGAAAAGCCTCTTCAAATTGCTTATTTGGGGCCAGTGGGTACCTTTACTCAGGCCGCAGCCATCAAGCATTTTGGTCACGCTGCTATTTGTGTCCCCCAAGCCACCATCGACAGTGTTTTTGCCCAGGTTGAATCGGGTGAGTGTAATTATGGTGTTGTGCCGGTAGAGAATTCCACCGAGGGTATGGTAAGTCACACTCTGGATACTTTCATGGACTCGCCCTTAAAAATCTCCGGCGAACTCGAGTTGCGCATCGGACATCACTTGCTGGTGTCCGATCAGACTCCACCCGAATCGATTACTCGCATCTGTGCGCACCAACAAGGGTTGGCTCAGTGTCGTAATTGGCTGGACAAACACTGGCCCGATGTTGAGCAAGTGGCGCTTAGCAGCAATGGTGAGGCGGCAAAAATGGCTGCCACTACTCCAGGTGTTGCGGCTGTAGCCGGAGATATGGCCGCAGAGCTTTATCATCTGGAAAAGCTGGCGGAAAATATTGAAGATTACTCCGATAATACAACCCGATTCCTCATTATTGGACGCGGCGAAGTACCTCCCAGCGGTCGGGATAAAAGTTCTGTTATTGTTTCGAGCAGGAACAAACCCGGTGCTTTGTTTGCATTGCTCGATCCATTTCGCCGGGCGGGTATAAGCCTTACCCGCATAGATACTCGTCCTTCGCGTACAGAGAAATGGGCCTATGTATTTTTTATTGAATTTGAGGGACATTTACAGGATGAGAAAGTGGCCGCTGCCATTGCAGAGTTGGAAGAGCAGTCCATTTTAATGAAGCCCTTGGGCTCATATCCACGAGCAGTGCTGTAGCGGCTAATGTTAGATAAGCCGACAGTGGAAAACGTGGTAATTCTGGGGTTGGGCTTGATTGGAGGTTCTCTTGCTCGAGCGCTACGAAAAAGTGGTTTCGCCTCTCATTTTATAGGCTATGGTCATCGCGAGGGCTCGCTAAAGCGCGGGCTTGAGTTGGAAATTATCGATGAATACACCCTCGATCTGGATGAGGCTATAAGCCGGGCGGACATCCTCGTTATCGCCACACCGACTTTGGTCGCCTCCAGATTGTTGGAGCAGATTCTACCTCGGTTAAAAAGCCTCGCGCACAGCCCTGTCATTACTGATGTTGCTAGTGTAAAGGGCAGTCTGCGAGACACCGCTCTGCGAGTCCATGGCAGTATGCCTCCGGGTTTTGTGTTGGGTCACCCCATAGCCGGTTCCGAAAACAGTGGTGTGGATGCCGCCGATGAAAATTTATTTGTTAATCACAGGGTTATTCTAACGCCCGTGGAAGGCAATTGTAGTGCGGCTGTGGAGCTTATACGACAGATGTGGTTGAGCTCGGGCGCAGAAGTTGTCGACATGGAAGTGGATGAGCACGACGCGGTGCTGGCTGCAACCAGTCATCTCCCTCATTTGCTGGCTTATGCACTGGTGGATGCGTTAGCTCAGAGCGATGCCAGCGAAGATATCTTTCGGTTTGCCGCCGGGGGGTTCCGCGACTTCACTCGCATAGCATCTTCGGACCCCGTGATGTGGCGCGATATTTCGATTGCTAACAAAGGTGCATTATTGCAAGCCATTGACCTCTTTAGCGACCAACTGGGTTCGCTAAGGTCGGCCATTGAAAGTGAAGATGCCGATGCTCTGTATGAAACCTTCTCTCGCGCCAAAGCGGCCCGGGATCAATTTTCCGCAATTCTTGCCGCCAGAAGTGAATGATGAGTTTCGTAAAAATGGGTAACAGCTGATGGAATATAAAGTCATGCCGGGTGGTAGCATCTCGGGCGAAGCGCGTGTGCCGGGGGACAAATCCATGTCTCACCGCTCAATTATGCTAGGTGCTCTGGCGCAGGGCGATACCCATGTGAGCGGTTTTTTAGAAGGCGATGATGCGCTGGCGACTGTTGCTGCATTTCGTCAAATGGGTGTCGAAATAGAGGGCCCCCAGGATGGAAAGCTCACCATACATGGGGTGGGCCTGAACGGTTTGCAGGCACCTGAGGGTGATTTGGATCTAGGGAATTCAGGTACCAGTATTAGGCTGTTGGCGGGGCTGCTCGCAGGGCAGAGCTTTGACTCCACGCTGACAGGAGACGAATCATTGAGCAGTCGTCCCATGACACGGGTACTCACTCCTCTCGCCCTAATGGGTGCTGATGTTGAAGGCGATAAGCCGCCTGTAACGATACGCGGAGGGAAGTCCCTGCGCGGAATTCACTACGATTTGCCCATGGCAAGCGCTCAGGTAAAATCCTGTGTGCTGTTGGCGGGCTTGTATGCCGACGGCATCACTTCGGTGACTGAGCCAGCTCCCACTCGCGACCACACTGAGCGTATGTTGCGTGGCTTTGGTTACCCGGTGAGCAGGGAAGATGGTGTCATTTTCTTGCAGGGCGGTGCTGCCCTGATTGCCACCGATATCGATATTCCTGCAGATATTTCTTCGGCTGCTTTCTTTATGGTGGCGGCGAGCATCTCGCCGGGTTCAGACCTCATTCTTACCCATGTTGGCGTAAATCCTACACGAACCGGCGTAATTAATATTTTGCGTTTAATGGGTGCTGATATAAGTCTGCAAAATAAGCGAGAAGTGGGCGGCGAACCCGTAGCCGATGTTCGTGTGCGCTACGCTCCTCTTAAAGGCATCGAGATTCCGCTCGACCAGGTTCCGCTAGCTATCGATGAAATGCCCGTGCTTTTTATTGCTGCGGCCTGTGCCAGTGGGCGCACTACACTGCATGGCGCAGAGGAATTGCGAGTCAAAGAAAGCGATCGTATCGCCTCAATGGCAGAGGGGCTCACTACGCTGGGTATCAACACGCAGGTTCTCGACGATGGCATTGTCATTGAAGGAGGGGTTCTGGGGGGGGGCACTATCTGCACTTATCACGATCATCGCATCGCCATGGCGTTTGCCGTCGCTGCGTTGCGGGCTGAGCAGGAAATTCGAATTCTGGATTGTGATCATGTGGCAACATCGTTCCCCGGCTTTGACGCGCTTGCCCGCGGCCTGGGCTTGCAAATTACAGCCCGGGAAGACTGAGTGTCTGCCGCTCCCGTCATAACTGTCGATGGGCCCAGTGGGGCCGGCAAGGGCACCATAAGTCATTTATTATCAGACGCTCTGGGGTGGCACTTCCTCGACAGTGGTGCTTTGTATCGTGTGCTCAGTCAAGCTTGCCTGATTGAATCTGTGAGTTGGGATGACCATGACGCCGTTGCTAAGTTGGCCCGGCATTTGGATGTGTCTTTTGCTCTGGCGGATAATGGTGAGGTTTTGGTGGCTTATAAAGACATCGATGTGAGCCGTGCTATTCGCACCGAGGAGGGTGGTCGCGGTGCCTCGACGGTCGCCGCAATTCCCGCTGTGCGCACTGCTTTGCTTCGACGACAGCGTGAGTTTTGCCAAGCTCCTGGCCTGGTTGCAGATGGCCGGGATATGGGGACCGTGGTATTTCCCGGCGCATCTTTAAAGTTCTTTCTCACTGCCAGCGCCACTGAGCGCGCCGAGCGCCGCTACAAGCAGTTGATAGCCAAAGGTGAAAGTGTTAGGCTGCCGCGCCTTCTAGAGGCTATCGAGGAGAGAGATGAACGCGACAGCAGTCGCTCGATTTCTCCATTGGTGGCCGCAGAGGATGCTATTTTAGTTGATAGTACTGGTGAATCCATCGAGCAGGTGTTTGCAGCAGTGATGTCGAAAGTGAAAGAAAGTGGGCTTATTTAGCTTCTAAATGTGTCTATTTTCTTGAAAAAGTACCAAGATGGTTAGCTTCATAATTCTGTTGCCGGCGCTGAACTCCAGTCAGGGTGCCAAGCTACAGATTTTATTAAATACTCCCGGGTCGGCTGGAGACACGGTTTAAGTACAGGTGATTTGTAATGAGCGAAAACTTCGCTGAACTATTTGAAGAAAGTCTGAAAACCGTCGATATGACTCCCGGAGCAATTGTTACCGGTGTAGTTATCGACATAGACAACGAGTGGGTAACCGTACACGCAGGCCTCAAGTCTGAAGGTGTTATCCCCCGTGTCGAATTCCTGGATGCTGCTGGTGAATGTTTACTGAACATCGGCGATGAGGTACAAGTTGCCCTGGAGTCAGTAGAAGATGGTTTCGGTGAAACCAAGCTGTCTCGCGAAAAAGCCAAGCGCGCCGAGTCCTGGAAGGAACTGGAAGCTGCTCATGAAGCAGAAGCCGTTGTCACCGGAATTATCAACGGCAAGGTCAAAGGTGGCTTTACCGTGGACATCAACACTATTCGGGCTTTCCTCCCTGGTTCTCTTGTCGACGTGCGTCCGGTACGTGACACGCTTCATCTTGAAGGCAAGGAACTGGAATTCAAAGTTATCAAGCTGGACCAGAAGCGCAACAACGTCGTTGTTTCACGTCGCGCTGTTATGGAAGCTGCAAACAGCGTAGAACGCGATGCACTGCTGGAATCTCTGCAGGAAGGCATGTCTGTTAAAGGTATTGTGAAGAACCTGACCGACTACGGCGCTTTTGTAGACTTGGGCGGTGTCGACGGCCTGCTGCACATCACCGATATGGCCTGGAAGCGCATTAAGCATCCTTCCGAGATCGTAGAAGTAGGACAGGAAATTGACGTTAAGATCCTCAAGTTTGATCGCGAGCGCAACCGCGTATCACTGGGCTTGAAGCAACTGGGTGAAGATCCATGGGTCGAAATCAAGAACCGTTATCCTGAGAGCAGCCGCATCAAGGCACGTATCACTAATCTTACCGACTACGGCTGCTTTGCCGAGTTGGAAGAGGGTGTTGAAGGTCTGGTACACGTTTCAGAAATGGACTGGACCAACAAGAACGTTCACCCATCCAAAATCGTCAATCTTGGCGACGAGGTAGAAGTGATGGTTCTGGATATCGACGAGGAACGTCGTCGTATTTCTCTGGGTATCAAACAGTGTCAACAGAATCCATGGGATGCCTTCGGTGAGAAGTACAAGAAGGGCGATAAGATTTCTGGCAATATCAAGTCTATTACTGACTTCGGAATCTTTATTGGTCTGGAAGGCAATATCGATGGCTTGGTTCACCTGTCAGACATCAGCTGGAACGAAGGTGGTGAAGAGGCCGTTCGTGAGTACAAGAAGGGTGACGAGATTGAAACTGTTATCTTGTCTATAGATTCTGATCGCGAGCGTATTTCATTGGGCGTTAAGCAAATGGAAGACGATCCTTTCTCAAACTATGTTGCCGAGAATGACCGCGGTGCGATCGTGACAGGTGAAGTGACTGAAGTTGACGCCAAGTCTGTAACGATCAAGTTGGCAGAAGAAGTCGAGGGCGTGTTGAAGGCCTCTGACATCAGTCGCGACAAGGTGGACGATGCTCGCAGCCTGTATAAGGTTGGCGATTCTGTAGAAACCAAAATCGTTTCTGTCGATCGTAAGAACCGTGGCCTGACGCTGTCTATCAAAGCCAAGGACTACGACGACGAGAAAGAGGCTGTTAAGTCGCTGAAAGACAACGAAGTTGAAGTCTCTTCTCCTGTAACGATCGGAGACCTGATAAAGGCGCAGATGGAAGATAAGTAACGACCACTTCCGGGGCCTTGCGTCCCGACTGAAAAAGGGCTCATATCATGTGAGCCCTTTTTTTTGTTAAAAAATAAGGACTTGCGTAATTGTTGTCGGCAGGTCAGAATAGTAAGTCATTGAATACGTTGGAAAAATAAAAAATTTTCAGGAGAAGAGATGACTAAAAGTGAATTAATTGAGTTAATCGCTGCGCGACAGAGCCAGCTGTCCACCAAAGATGTGGAATTAGCGGTCAAAACTATTCTCGAGCAAATGTCTCAGTCACTCTCCACAGGAGAGCGTATTGAAATTCGCGGATTTGGCAGTTTTTCCCTGCACTATCGCGAACCGCGTAAAGGTCGTAACCCCAAAACCGGCGACGCGGTTGAGTTGACGGGTAAGTATGTTCCCCATTTTAAACCTGGAAAAGAGCTGCGTGAGCGCGTTAATCTCGGGTTGCAAGAGGGCTTATAACAGGATGAAAACATTTCAAAAGCTGTTCACTCTGGTCATTGTTCTGGCAACTCTCGTGGTAGGCGTGCTCTTCGCACTACAAAACAAGACTCCTGTTCCACTCGATTTACTGGTCTACACCTTTAATCCGAAAAGCCTCGCTTTGTGGATTCTGGCCTCCTTGACTCTGGGTGGCCTTTTGGGGTTGCTGGCATCTTCGGCTATTGTGTTGCGCCTGCGCACATCGCAGGCCTCGGTAAATCGGAAGTTGGCCAAGGCCACTGCAGAGCTGGCCAAGCTGCGGGTGCCGGTACGCCTGGAATCTGAGTAGTCTCGCGCATAGATTGAACGCACTACAACACAGGAAACATGGAATGGATTCACCCGTAATTGTTGCGCTTGATTATCCCGATGAGCGGCAGGTACTAGAGCTGGCCAATACACTTTCTCCCGAGTCTTGTCGGCTTAAAGTGGGTAAGGAATTGTTTACAAGCTGCGGGCCAGCTTTGGTGGATAAACTGCAGACAAAGGGCTTTGAAATATTTCTGGATCTGAAATTTCATGATATCCCCAATACCGTAGCAGGCGCTGTGCGCGCCGCTGCCAATCTGGGTGTTTGGATGGTGAATGTTCACGCCTCGGGTGGTCGACGAATGATGGAGGCTGCGGCTGAAGCCCTTGTAGAATTTAGCGCGCCGCCAAAACTTATTGCTGTAACTGTTTTGACCAGTATGTCTGATGAAGATCTACAGGAGCTGGGTTATTCCCAGAGTGCGGCTGAGCGAGTTGATCAACTGGCTGGGCTGGCTGCAAGCAGCGGCATGGATGGCGTTGTATGTTCTGCCAAAGAAACACAGCAATTGCGGCTTGATCGTGGCCCAGGTTTCTGCCTGGTAACACCCGGAATTCGTTTGAGCGGCGATGCGGCTGGAGACCAGCGACGTGTGGTAACACCTTCTCAGGCCATGGCAAATGGCTCGAACTATCTTGTTATAGGACGCTCCATCACGGCTGCCTCCGAACCGACGCTGGCATTGGAGAAAATTAATCGGGAACTGAGTATTATCAATTAGTAATGGCTGGATAACGTCATATTCAGCCAAATTGCACTCGCAGCGTAAGTTCGCTGCTAGACTTGTCTTCGATACGGATGTTTGCATGGAAGCAGCATCGTTATAAGGAGATAACATCATGATTTATTCACAACTACTGCAAGTATTTAACCAAACAGCATTGCTTCGTAGTGCTTTTTTAGTTGCTCTGATTCTCGGGCTAGGCCCGTTGGCAATGAGCAATAGTGCCTATGCACAAGGTAAGGCGGACGCAGCGCAACAAGTAATGGTCAATATCAATGCGGCGGATGCCCAATCTCTGGCCGCTGGTTTAAAGGGGGTTGGGCAGTCTCGTGCGGTCGATATCGTGCGATATAGAGAAACCTATGGCCCATTCACGTCGGTTGATGAGTTGGCCGAAGTAAAGGGGGTCGGTAAATCTACAATTGAAAAGAACAGACATGTTTTAACACTGGAATAAGGTCGCAACATCCGTATCATAAAGGGGCCAAGGCCCCTTTTTTATTATTTTAGGATGTGAATTTTCAGGTGAAATACCTCGTTAGTGGAGCGACCGGGTTCGTCGGTCGCGAATTATGCCGACAACTCGTTGTTCGGGACTGTCCTTTTATCGCACTGAGTCAACATGGTGCGAAACTGCCTGATGGTACTTCTACAATAGCGATTGATCTTGAAAAAAAGAGCGTGAGCACGGGACACCTCAAGGGAGTCGATGTTGTTTTTCACCTCGCGGGCATTGCGCACCAGCAAGCCAAGGCAAGTAGTTACACCCAGGTAAATCATCTGGCTACAGTGGCTCTAGCGAAGACGGCTGCCGCTGCGGGAGTGAAATGTTTTGTCTACCTTAGCAGTGTGAAGGCCATGGGCCCTTCGATTGGCGAGGACGTGCGCACTGAGGGTGAGTGCGCCCTCCCTGTCAGCGCTTATGGCATGTCCAAATTGCAGGCCGAAGAGGCTTTGCGCGAGGCGTTTGCACACAGTGAGATGTCAGTTGTAATTCTTCGGCCCGCGCTGGTTTACGGTGCCGACATTAAGGGTAATTTACAGTCGCTGCGAAGGGCTGTACGAGCCGGTATGCCGCGCCCGCCTGAGGTGGGGGGCCGTTCCATGGTCGCCGTGCAGGACCTGGTTGAATTGATGCTACTTATCGCAGCTGACCCGCCTGACGAGGTTCGCACCTGGATAGTTTGCGATGGATGTAGGTATTCCTCCCGCCGCATATACGAACTGTTTCGCTCCGCCGATGGCAAGGGTAAGGGTATGAGCTGGTTGCCGCTTTGGGGGTGGAAGCTTGCCGCTTATCTAGCTGATGGTCTGTATAGTCGTGGCGCCGACTCAACCTACCTGAAGTTGTTTGGTACCGAACTCTATAGCAGCGCAGCTTTGCTGCGAGATATGCCCTGGAAGCCGCAACTTCAGTTATCAGATTTGGCCAGTGAGATGATGTCCACTAGCAAAAAGAGTGTCCGGTGACTTTGGCTGCTGTATATCTACTAATTACCTTTGTTTGCTCCGCGCTCTTTTGCGGCATTTACTTGTGGTTTGCAAAGCGCTGGAAACTTCTGGACATACCAAATGAGCGCAGCTCACATGGGCGGCCAACTCCCAGTGGAGGGGGTCTGTCCCTGATGTTGGCTTTCTTCCTCGGTGCGGCTTTGTTGTTTGGCTCAGGAGTGTTTTGGTATCCCCCGTATGGTTTTGTCTTGGTTGGTGCGCTGTTTTTGACCGTGCTCGGTGTGGCCGATGACAATTGGACATTGTCTGTGCGACTGCGATTTTTTGCCTATGGATTCTGCTGTGTTGTGGTAGCGGCCGCCCTGTTGCGTGGTGCGATCCCCGATGCCAGCTTGCTGCTCATTTTTAGTGTTGCCTCTGCCATGTTGTGGGCGTTAAATCTTTATAATTTTATGGACGGTGTAGATGGCATTGCCTCGACACAATGTTTTCTCGCTTGCTGCTCGGCGGCGTTGTTGGTCTGGAGCGTGGGAGGGGCGTCAGATTATGTTTTGTTTTGTCTGCTGTTTGGGGTCAGTCATCTGGGGTTTCTGGTATGGAACTGGCCGGCTGCAAGATTATTTATGGGGGATGCAGGGAGTATTCCAACGGGCTTTACTCTGGCAGCATTGGCGGTTTTGGGTGGAGCCCAGGGTTATCTCAGTGTTGCCTGTTGGCTGGTGTTACTTGGGGTCTTTATTACAGATGCTAGTTGGACTCTGACACGGCGTGTCATTACAGGCCAAAAGTTCACTCAGGCCCACCGCAGCCATGCCTATCAGCGCCTTAGTCGGCGCTGGGGCTCGCATCAATCAGTCGTTGTTTTGCTTATTCTCATTAATGTGAGTTGGCTGTTTCCACTGGCCTGGTCGATCGTATTGTGGCCGCAACATACGATTACTTTGGTAATATTGGCATATCTTCCTTTGCTTGTAGGCATGGCAAAAATCCCTGATATCGCGTAAGATTTGTCTTCTGATTTTGGTTTTCTGTAGTATCTCTACGGGCGGGGGAGACTTGCTGAAACGCATTGGTACGTACGCAGCACTGCCGGTTTCCGTTACTGTCCGGACGCTGCGTGATGCGCTGGAAAAACTCATCGAATTGCCTCGCAATATTAAGCAAACCTTTCTTCTTCTCATGGATATGGTGTTCGTCGCCGGTGCGATGTGGGGAGCAGTTGTCCTGCGCTTGCAGGACACTAATTTTCACCTCGGTGCGACAGAAGTTTTTTGCGCCGTTCTCACCATTTTATTCAGCGCGATTATATTCCTCCGTCTAGGCCTCTATCGTGCCGTAATTCGGTTTATGGGCCAGCAGGCCATCTGGGCAGTGATTACAGCGGCTAGTTACTCGACGCTGATACTGGGCTCCCTGATCTTTTTCTCACAGGCAGAAGTGCCGCGCTCGATGCCTTTTTTTTACTGGACTATTTCTCTGGTGCTTATTGGGGGTACGCGACTTGCTGTGCGGGCCTATTACCAGGCGAAACTCCGCTCCATGTCAGAAAAAATCATCATCTACGGCGCCGGTGAATCAGGCCGACAATTGCTGACTGCACTGCACCACGGTGATCAATACCGGGCAGTGGTGTTTGTGGATGACGACATCGCTCTGCAGCGCTCAGTGATAAACGGGCTGCAGGTGGCCCGTTCCATCGATATACCGCGACTCATTCTCGAGCATGATATCACTCAGATACTTCTGGCCATCCCCTCCGCATTGCCGGAGCGGCGTAAGGAAATTATAAACTCGCTGGTGGGCTTGCCCGTTTATGTGCGAACCGTTCCAAAAATTAGCGAGCTAGTTGCGGGGCTGGCCAGTGTTACTCAAATTCAGGATATTGAGCTCGACGAGCTATTGGGTAGGGACCCGGTTCCACCGCATCCCGAGCTGATGGATCGCTGCATTACCGGTAAAATCGTTATGGTAACCGGTGCTGGAGGTTCTATTGGTTCTGAGTTGTGCCGCCAGATACTGCGCTCGCGGCCAAAAGAATTGCTTCTACTAGACAGCTCTGAATACGTGCTCTACCAAATTGAATGCGAGCTAAAAAAGCTCGTACAAAAACTGAATTTAGAAATAGAGATTATTGCGCTGCTTGGTTCTGTTCAGGACCAGAGGCGCATGGAAAGCGTCCTGAAGGCCTTTTCTGTACAGACCATCTATCACGCTGCTGCATACAAACATGTTCCAATGGTGGAGTACAATATCGCCGAAGGGGTCGCTAATAATGTATTTGGTACCTGGCACGCCGCCGAGGCAGCCCGGCGCACCAATGTAGAGACCTTTGTGCTGGTGTCTACCGACAAGGCCGTAAGGCCTACCAACATCATGGGTGCCTCCAAACGTTTTGCTGAGTTGATTTTGCAGGGTATGGCGCAGCAGCACACGCGGACTCGATTTTGCATGGTGAGGTTTGGTAACGTACTGGGCTCTTCCGGTTCAGTGGTGCCGCTTTTCCGCGATCAGATTAATTGCGGCGGCCCGGTCACCGTTACTCACCCCGATGTTTCGCGCTATTTCATGAGTATTGCAGAGGCTGCTCAGCTTGTATTGCAGGCCAGCGCGATGGGAACAGGTGGTGATCTTTTTGTATTAAACATGGGTGAACCGGTGCGAATTGTTGACCTGGCCAGACGGATGATCCGACTCAGCGGTTACGAAATGGACCATGATGGCCATATGGGTGAAAACATAGAAATACAGTTCACCGGGCTGCGTCCCGGGGAAAAGCTCCACGAGGAATTACTGTTGGGAACCAAGGTGGAGGGCACCGGGCATCCCATGATTATGCGCGCCGAGGAAGAATGTTTACCCTATGACCAGATGCATCAGCATTTGCTTGAATTACTGGAATATTGCAAGGACATGGATTGCGCCAGTATTACTTCGGTGCTGAATTCTGCGGTTAGCGGTTTTGGTGATCATCAGGTTCGTTACGACCATGTGTGGAAAAAGCAAGGCAAAATAGGTAAACCCTCCGACGTTACTATGGGCCTCCCGGCAGCGTCGTCCAACGTACAGGAACTCTTCCCCGATCAAGCTTGAGTGCCCCCAAGTGCAAGTCTCTTCGCTTAATCTACTCTCACATAGCAGGATATAATTTTGACAGACTTTGATGTTTTTAATGGCGACGCAGATGGCCTGTGTGCGTTAACCCAGCTGCGTAATGCGCAGCCTCGCGAAGCCCAGCTGATCACTGGCGTAAAACGCGATATCAAGCTGCTCGAGCGGGTAGAGGCGCAGTCAGATTCTCGCGTCACTGTGTTGGATGTATCCTTGGACAAAAACCGTGCAGGGCTGGAGCGAGTGCTGGATGCAGGTGCCAAAGTGTTTTACTGCGACCATCATTTCGCCGGTGATATTCCGCAGAACTCAAATCTTGAAGCCCTGATTAACACCGCGCCCGATGTCTGTACCAGCCTGCTGGTTAACAATTATCTGGAAGGTGCCTTTTTGGCTTGGGCTGTAGTTGGTACGTTTGGCGACAACCTGAAAGATAGTGCCCGGGCACTTGTAAGGCCTCTCGGTTTGAATGATGCCAAAGTCCAAAAACTGGAGGACCTGGGCATTTATATTAACTACAACGGCTACGGCTCTAAACTGGAAGATTTACATTTCAAGCCAGAGGCGCTGTATCGTTTGATTAGTGCTTACGCAGACCCGTTTGCTTTTATTGACGATGCCCGCGATCATTTTGATACGCTGGAAACAGGCTATAAACAGGATATGGCCGCTGCCTCAGCGCTTGAACCTGAGCATGCGGATAGCGCCACTGCGGTTTTCATGTTGCCTAATGAGCCCTGGGCGAGGCGAGTGAGTGGGGTGTACAGCAACGACCTGGCTAATGCACATCCTGATCGTGCTCACGCTGTGGTTACAGAGAAAGACAATGGTGGGTATCTCATCAGCGTGCGTGCCCCGCTGAACAATAAAACGGGTGCCGATGAGTTGTGCATGAAGTTTCCCTCCGGGGGAGGACGTAAAGCTGCTGCTGGAATCAATGACTTACCACATGACATGTTGGCAAACTTTGTCGATACCTTTTCAGCTTTCTATGGCTAGTTTTCTAATCAGAGGGGTGTAAATTGGACTGGGATGACATGAAAGTACTGTTGGCACTGAGTCGTAAAGGTTCAGCCAGAGCGGCCTCCAAAGAGTTGCACGTGAGCAATTCCACTATAACCCGCCGCCTCGACGAAATGGAACGTAGCCTCGAAACCCGTTTGTTTGATAGAACCCCCGATGGCTACAAAATGACCGCTAGCGCGGAAGAGCTTCTGCCCACGGCCGAGCATGTCGAAGAACTCATAATGGCTGCAGAGAGGAAAGTATCCGGGGGTGACCAGCAACTGGAGGGCAAGGTTCGTCTGACCCTGCCCGACGTTCAGGCCACTGGGTTTCTGGTCAAGCGCCTCGCACATTTTGCCCAACAATATCCCGGCATAGAGCTCGAATTGTTGCCAAGCACCGATACTCTGGACTTGAGCAGACGCGAAGCTGACATCGCAATACGGGTTATGCCAGCCAGTGTGAGGCCCGCAGCGCACCTCATCGGGCGCAAAATCGCACCTATCACGGCTTCAACGTATGTTCACCGTGACTTGCTCAATCCTAACGACCCCGAGGACGTCTCTCATCTCAACTGGATAGGAAGAAGTCCGCTGGATCAGGAGCAGAAATGGCTTGCGGACACCGATTACCCGGCGTTGCCTGTGCGTCACTCCATCGACTCTCTGAACCTCCAGTTCGAGGCCGTGCAATGTCAAATGGGCATGGCGCAAATGCCCTGTTTTTCGGTCCATAGCAATAAAGATATTGTGAGGGTTCCGGGCGCCACAATTCTTCATCACTCGGATATGTGGGTTCTTACTCATAAAGATTTGCGCCTGAGCGCAAGGTTGCGCGTGCTGCGCGAGATCATCGCTGAGGAATTTGCCAAAATTCGACATCAGTTGGATACCAGGCCGTAGAGCGAAAAGTGTATAGGGGTGCCCAAAAATGGACCTCAACAGAGCATATATGGCTATTTTAAATATAAGCGGGTAGGGTTAAGATATTTCCGTCAACTAACAAGGAGTGACGGAAATGAAAACATTCACATCATTTGCAGTAAGTATGGTTTTGGCTTCGGCCGCATTGCCCTCTATGGCCGGCACGCATGACAGGGAAAACCTGGCACAGTGTAAGTCTGAGTTGCGCAAGGTTTTCGGCGACACCACCACCATGAAGCTTAAATCTATCAAGCGTAGTCGGGATGGCGCTCAAATGCGTATCAAGACAATTCCCTCAGGCAGCGAGAGCCAGATGGTAACGTGCTGGGTTGACAGCGAAGGCGCGACTAACATGGTCGACAAACAAGGAGTCGCTTTAGCAGCCCCTGAGTATAAGGCCGAAGATAAGGTTTCAATGAACGACTAACAAGCCAACTCTTCAAGTGAATAACCCGGGGATGCGCGCAGCGCTTCCCCGGGTTCTGCACAATCTGCTTTAAACCTCTACATCATCCACATCAATCTGGCCGGTCAGGCGTCGCCTGATATGTGACCAGGACATGCCTGTTGCCAGTATCAGCGACAGCAGCAACAGCGCTACATAACCCATTGAGCTTGTGGAATCCAAACTCAACCATTTCAGATCGACAAATAGCCAGACAATGCAGCCAAACAGGGCAGCGCCAAGGCAGACTCCCAGCCACCCCATAGAAAGAAAAGTGGCTCGCAGGTAGATGATCCAGGCGATCACTAACACCAAGCCTATAATCGCCGGAACAGGACCAAGCTCTATCGTGTCGCTCGACAGCCATCCCATATAGGAGTAACCACTGGGGTTGTAAGTGCCAAAAGAGAGTACGGCGGCAAAGATCCAGCGTGCGAAAAAGCTTCCTGCGGTGAAATTTGTCGCCATAGTTAAATCCTTTGTGGAGTTGAACCTAATGAAACTTTTTCCAACAATGCTTGCCCAAATACCGTAACACACAGTTTGGCCGAGACTCTCGTGCGCCAATTAGCGTCAAGACTCGTGTGCAGGTAGGCGTCCGCCTTGCCTCGACCTCCGTCCAAATTTTTGGACAATCACGCGGTT
Source organism: Halioglobus sp. (assembly GCA_047650635.1). Classification (GTDB taxonomy): domain Bacteria; phylum Pseudomonadota; class Gammaproteobacteria; order Pseudomonadales; family Halieaceae; genus JBALVT01. The sequence continues at coordinate 37,177 of JBLHNQ010000010.1, read as the reverse complement.
AATCCCGTGAGGAGATTTTACATGTCAGCTTCTACAAGTACACTTCAATTTCGCCACCACACACAGCAAATCCCCTTCACTCGGCCGTTTGTATGGCTGGTGATGGCGTGGGACGATTTGCTGCTTCACCGCAGTGCGAGTCTGGCTTATGGTGTGATGGTGTCACTTTTGGGCGCATTGATTCTGGCTTATGATCGTAACCCGATCTATGTGGCAGGGGCCGTTGTCGCTTTTATGTTGGCGGGGCCTATTATCACCGCGGGCTTATGCGAATTGTCTCGTTCCAGGGACCATGGCGAAGTGAGTGATTTTCAGAGTTCATTATCAGCCTTGCGAGTTAATCGTGGTCACTTGATGTCATTCGCCCAGGTTTTGGCCGGTGTTACCCTGCTGTGGTTCGGCGTAATCGCTGCGCTACTGTATTTGCAAACCGGCACAATCTCGCCAAACTTAGCCAGCACAGTGGGCGGAGACGTGCTGCGGCAGCTTTCACAGGATCAGGTCATTGCCTACAGTGCAGCACTGGGTATTCTAGGAGTGGTAGTACTCGCTTTATCTGTGGTGACGGTTCCAATGATCATTGAACACCATGTTGATGCCGGCACCGCCATGCGCGTAAGTCTGGACGTTGTACGGCACAACTTTGCCGCAATGATCGTCTGGGCTGCGCTCATTCTCACATTGGTATTTGTGGGGTTTGCCACAAGCCTGTGGGCAATGGTTGTCATTTTTCCATTACTGGGACATGCAACCTGGTGTGCCTACCGTGATTTGGTGGCGCAATAAAAAGCCCACCGAAGTGGGCCATGCATCAGCAGTTCTGTTTACGCTTTCTTGCGTCTTGACCAGCCAAGTCCAGCGAGTCCTAAACCGAGCAGGGCTAAGGTCGCAGGAGCAGGAACTGTGCCCTCTCCAGACCGGATATCGTACCTAAAAGAAATGCCTCCACGATTATCTCTGTAGTTACTATCAGTGATATTGAAGCTATAGGAGGTATACCCGCTAACCTCTAATGACATAACAGAGGTCTGTATATTTTCAAGCGCCTGACCTGCCGTAGAAAAGAGCATGGAATCACCAAGTCTGGCGCTAAGCAAAGTATCACCATCAAAATAAACCGGAGCGGCCCAGCGAAAACCTTTCGAACAGTTTGCACCAAATTGGTCGCAGCCCTGACTTCTGCGCCATGGACTGAAAGATTCAAACTTCCCGTTATCTTTGGCGCCTATAGGTGTCAAAATCAATGTTCGGTAATCAAAGTGTTAATAGTTATGGGATTGAAAATGTTGTTAGTGCCATCCGACTCTATGCTGACAATGGCTCCCGCCAGATATTTACAATCTATCTCCGTATAGATCCGACCTCGCCTGCAAGTTACCTAGCAAAATTCATGCGACCCCAATAAAACCAACGACTTAGCTATATCATGGCCTGGGAAACTACTATAAGTGTTAAAAAATCTGACACAACTCACCTTGTGTTATATAGGGGTATTGGGATCTGGAATGGCTGCTTTCTGCCAAACTGAACGCCCTCCGACTGTGCCGCCTTGATACTAGCCATTTCTCTCTCGCGCCTTATATCAGTTTCAAACTATGCGAAGGCTGAAAGCATGCCGAACATCAGCTTGCCCGTGCCGCTGGGCTTCTCTGTGAAGATATGATGAGCCCGACAGCTTATGTTCTACTGCCATTCAGGCCGCTCACAGAGCGATGTAATTGAAGCGTTAATCAGTCGACGATTGTGGAGGCATAAGTCTGCTAACCGGGATCTATTAACGCCATTTTATACCGCGGACGAGCTTGAGTATTACAACCTGTATTGCCTGATCTACCAGGGTAGCGTCCACAAAGGATATAAGCTCACCAAAGAGGAAGATTCTCAGTTTAGATCGTTCTCTCGCGCGTGTTGTTTCCAGGTAGTAAATAATGGACTTTGACAAGGCACGGGAGAAGGCGAAAGGCAGTCAACCGCCCAATAATGTATTCGAGATACCGCCAGAAAACCCCTTTGGCGATGTGACAGATGACAGACTGCGGAAAGCCCTCTCTGCTGGTCACTTGCGTAATAAGAAGATGCCAGCCGAGGATCATATCTTCGTCAATAATGAGGGTGGTGGAATACTCAGCACAATCGACTACGGCCAAGTGTTTGGCGCCACAGGTACAGGTAAGACACTGTTTGCCGTTGCCGTTGCCGTTGCCGTTGCCGTTGCTGCTGCCAGTGGCTCTAACTTCCTACACTGGAAATGTACGAAGCCCAGGAAGGTTGTTTACTTTGACGGCGAACTGGCTGAGATAACGATGGCCGAGCGTCTTGAGCTTGCCATAAAAAAAAGCTGAGCGCAGGAGAGCAGTCATTGGTAGAGAAGAATCTCACCATATTTAACCGAGATACTGCCTTTAACGAACTCGGTATCGAGCTTGAGCCGCTTGACTCTCTCAAAGGCAGGCTTCAAGTCGAATTTCTTGTTGATTTGCTTGGTGCAGATATAGCGATATTTGATTCACGCTTCTGTCTGTTGAAAGCTGACATGAAGGAAGAAGGGTCAATGTCCAAAGCCCTTATTCATTCGCTGCGTCGCGGGCGCTGTCCGGCAACCTGGTTGCACCATACAGGCAAGGACACCAACCGAGGCGGATATGGCGACAAGTCAGCCGAGTTCCTGATGGACTTTAGTCTGGAGCTATCCACCACTGAGGTGGTCAACAGAATGGAAATGACCTGGCGCAAAAAGCGGAAACGTAACGATCACAATGGCGACCTGTATGCGGATCTGCTGATCGTGTTTGCGGAGGCACTTGGCACAGCCATAGTGAGGCACCCGTAGCCAGCCGCAAAGCAGGCCGCACCCGAACTAACGAAAACCTTGTCATGTCCGCGGTAACAGAGTTAACCATCGTTGCAAAGGACGTAGGCAGGGCTATGTCCAAGAGCCATACCAGGAAACAGATACATAATATCAGTAGGGAGAAAGTTCGCGCGTGGACAATCAATCAGTGCGCAATCATACCCGAATCAGTAACCGAATCAGCCACAAGCCCCACATGCCAAGGGATATAGTGATATTGGAAAATAGCACAATCAGTACCGAATCAAGATGTGAATCAGATGCCAAATGATGAAACAAATCACTGAAACAACTGAGAATGGCTGGCTACAAAGAGCGCATCAAGCACCAATCACTATTACCCAGGAGAGTGATATGACTACATCAGTGAAAGCCAAACAGGCGACCGCATTGACGATGGTTACGCCCTTATCGCCCAAGCAATTACTTTCTTTCGAGAATTATATTCAGCCGTAGGCAATGGAGTGAACTACAGGAGAGCCGAGTTGAGAAGAAAGCTAAAAAAGTGTTAACAAAGATTAACCAACTATTAACATGATCTAATCGGGATGACCGTTTTGCCCGATAGCGGTCTTAATAATTACCCCTTGAGAGACCCAGGTTTAGTCCCTGGCCACCTCATTCCGGTCATTAGCCAGTGTCAGGAAATTTTACACTCCTGCCGACTGAAGACTAAGCACGCCTAGCCAAAAAGTGGTAAGCCACTGAAAGGTTTATATATTTATACTACAGGTCTGACTATTGCATGACAAAGTGTGGTGGCAATTGTAGCCACTCTATAGCGGTAACTGAGCAGCACTCAACTTAATGGGGTAAATAATTATGATTCGTAACTTCTGGAAAAACGCGGCCTTAGGTGTGGCGCTTTCAGCGCTTTCAATAGCGTCTTACGCAGCCCAGGTCACCTGGGTGCTTGAGGATGTAACCTTTGCTTCTAATCAGGTTCTGGGCCAGGGCCCTCATGATGGAACGGCCTCGGGGAGTTTCACCTATGACGCAGACACCAATACCTACGATAATGTCAATATCACGACAACCGGATCAAACCTCTGGGGTACTGGCACTTGTAGTGATGCGAAGTGTGACACCTATATAAGGGCGACTGGTTTATATGCGCCATTAACGTCTACATCGTTGCAGGTGACTCCTACGACTACTGATCCTACTGACGCAACCGGATATTATGGCGCTTCGCTGCAGTTCGTCTCGGGACTGACTAATGCTGGCGGAACGGTGGCCTTGTTCACTGCGGGCGGAACTGATGGTGAAGGGATCTGCAACAATGCTGACTGCTCTGGTGTCTCAGCCTTCAGGGGGTTTTCGGGGGGGTCTGTATCTGCCGTCCCCATCCCCGCAGCAGCATGGCTGTTCGGCTCTGCTCTACTCGGGTTAGGTGCCCTCAAACGCAGGAAAGCGTAGAACCAACTTCTGAACACGAAGCCCACTGCCGAGTGGGCTTTTTATTGCTCGAAAATTGAAAAAGCTAAAGACCGCAGTTAGGCGAGGCTGAGTGAAAACCGATCCTGCCCACCAATGATGGACACCCTGTTAAGCGAGTAAACTACGCTACGGAGGTGAACCATGACAAGACAATCAGGAAAGAAAAACACATCCCGGAGACAGCATTCACCGGAGTTCAGGAAGGAAGCTTTGGCTTTGGCGGAGAAAATCGGCATACCGAAGGCTGCCAAGGAGCTTGGGCTTCATAACTCGCAGCTCTATGGGTGGCGATCGAAATCTCGAACAAAGCAAGATCAGAGCGATCTGGAGCAAAGCTTAGCTGCAGAAAATGCCCGCCTCAAACGCAAGCTGGCGGAGCAAGCTGAGGAACTCGCCATCGTAAAAAAGGCGGCCACATACTTCGCCAAGAGCCTGAAGTGAAGTATGTGTTTATGGACGAGCATCAGGGCACTTTTCGAGTTTCGGCAATGAGTCGGGTATTGCAGGTCTCCCGCAGCCGGTTTTATGCCTGGCGCAAACGACGGGATAAGCCCTCACCCCGACAGCAGCGCCGGAAACAGATCGACACGGCAGTCAAGACGGCATTTGATGCACATAAAGTCGCTTAGCGAGGTGTCTACCGTTGGTGGGCAGGATCACTGTGCTTTCAGCCAGCTAGAGAGTGAAAACCCTCCGGTATCTCTATAATTACAATGTAAGCCACTACACATTTTCTCAGTCAGAGGAGCCGCCCATAAAGACCGTGGAATCAAAGATGTTCGACTTAGAGAGTGACGCTTGATCGAGGAGTAGCTTTAGGGCTGGGATTGCCAGTTAGAGGCAAAGTTAAAATTGATTGTTACACAGCGCGTTACACAGATAGAAAAGGCAGACAATAAAAAAGGGCTGCATCTCTGCAACCCTTTGATATTTAACACTAATATGGCTCCGCTTGCTGGGCTCGAACCAGCGACCCATTGATTAACAGTCAATTGCTCTACCAACTGAGCTAAAGCGGAATTGGATAGGATCCAAGGCCGCGTATAGTAATGATGGCAGCGCCTGTGGTCAACAGGAAATTGGCGAATAGTGCCTAATTGATGCTGTCGCGCAAAACGGGCTGCAATTTATTTCCATGTGGACGATAATAGCCGGCTATTTTTGTTTTCCCTCAGCTGGCTAGTCAATGAACAAAGCGTTTGAACTTACCTCCACTTTTGAGCCTGCCGGTGACCAGCCGCATGCCATAGCCGAACTGATTGAGGGCCTTGAGGCGGGGCTTGCCTCCCAAACCCTGCTGGGGGTTACCGGTTCTGGTAAAACATTCACTATGGCCCATGTCATACAGAAGATGCAGCGCCCCACCATTATTATGGCGCACAACAAGACTCTCGCAGCGCAGCTCTATGGCGAGTTCAAGGAATTCTTCCCGAATAATGCGGTGGAGTACTTTGTCTCCTATTACGACTATTTTCAGCCTGAGGCCTATGTACCATCTTCCGATACTTATATCGAGAAAGACGCCTCGGTCAATGAACACATCGAGCAAATGCGACTGTCAGCCACCAAGGCGCTGTTGGAGCGATCGGATTGTCTAGTGGTGGCTACGGTGTCCGCCATTTATGGTCTGGGAGACCCGGAAACCTATTTCAAAATGGTTATGCATCTGTCGCGCGGAGAAATTATTGACCAGCGCCAGGTCCTGCGACAGCTCGCTGACCTTCAGTACACTCGCAATGATACCGATTTTAGCCGTGGCACCTATCGCGTGAGGGGTGATGTCATTGATATCTTCCCAGCGGATTCCGAATATGAGGCAATACGGGTTGCGTTGTTCGATGAGGAAATAGAACAGCTATATATTTTTGATCCGCTCACAGGCGCAATCCTGAATAAGGTCCCCCGGGTGACTATATTCCCGAAAAGCCACTATGTAACCACACGGGATGTGATGCTCAATGCTGTAGGCCACATTGAAGAAGAACTCGAAGTACGCCTCAAGCAACTCAGGGAGAATGAAAAGTTGGTGGAGGCCCAGCGTCTGGAGCAGCGTACCAAGTACGACGTGGAAATGATTCGTGAGCTGGGCTATTGCAATGGTGTGGAGAACTATTCGCGCTATCTATCCGGGCGCGCGCCGGGAGAGGCGCCGCCGACTTTGTTTGAATACCTTCCCAAAGACGCTCTGGTTCTCATCGATGAATCGCATGTGACCATTCCCCAAATTGGAGCAATGTACAAGGGGGATCGCTCTCGCAAAGAAACCCTGGTGGAATATGGGTTTCGACTTCCCTCGGCGTTGGACAACAGGCCGTTGCGTTTTGAGGAGTGGGAAAACCTTGTGTCTCAGGCCATATTTGTATCGGCCACCCCGGGAAAATATGAAGCGGCGAATGCTGGGAGAGTCGTTGAACAGTTGGTTCGACCTACTGGCCTGCTTGATCCGCCATTGGAAATCAGACCAGCCACCACTCAGGTGGATGACTTGCTCGGTGAGATTCGTCAAGTTGCGCAAAAAGGCGAACGCATACTGGTAACCACGCTAACCAAAAGAATGGCCGAAGATCTCACCGAATACCTGGCAGATCACGATGTGAGAGTGCGATACCTGCACTCCGACATAGACACAGTAGAGCGGGTGGAGATTATTCGCGACCTGCGACTGGGTGAGTTCGACGTGTTGGTGGGGATTAACTTGCTGCGTGAGGGGCTGGATATGCCCGAAGTATCTTTGGTGGCTATTCTGGATGCAGACAAAGAGGGTTTTTTGCGTTCCGACCGTTCGCTGATTCAGACTATCGGCCGAGCGGCTCGACACATTAATGGCCGGGCAATCCTTTATGCTGACAGAATTACAGGCTCAATGGAGCGGGCTATCGCCGAGACTAGCCGTCGCCGCGAAACGCAGCTGGCGCATAACGCCGAGCACGGTATTACACCCGTTGGCATAGTAAAATCTGTGCAGGACATTATGGAAGGTGCTCGGCGCATGCCAACCAAGCGCAGTGCGAAGGGTAAGAAATCCACGCAGGAGATTCTATCCTATGGCGCTGAAGTGTTGAATCTGACCCCTGCCGCTCTGGCTAGAAAGCTCAAGCAGATGGAGACACAGATGCACAAGCATGCTAAAAACCTGGAGTTTGAGGAGGCGGCAAATTTGCGTGACGAGGTTGCACAGATAAAGCAGATGGCTTTTCTCAATTAGAGGCCTGCGCATTGCTAGTGGGCAGCGTAAGCGTAAACACCACACCGTTGTCATCGGTAAGATTTTCCGCGCGGACACTACCGCGATGAAATTCAGCGATCAGTCGGACGATATAGAGGCCCAGGCCCAGGTGTACACCAGGCGAGCTACCGCCCCGCAACGAAACCATCGAATCAAACAAACTGTGCTGTAGTTCATCTGCAAGCGGAGGGCCTTCATTGCTGACACTGATTTCGATGTTTTCAGCATTGCGATCAAGGGCCAAAAGAATGCCGCCGTGCTCCGGGCAGAATGAGACAGCATTGTCCATCAGTTTGTCCAGAGCTTGCACAAAAAGTTCTGGTACCGCCTCGACGTAGGCCTCTTCAAAAGAGCAGTCAAGTGTTAGCGTGGTGTTTGTGTAAATTCCCTGATAGGCCGAAAATACTTCGCGTAGTAAGGGCGGAAGGTTAATGCGTTGCGGCGTATTGCTGTGAATGCTCTCTTCCAATCTGTTCGCTTCACTCATCGCAGTAAGAATTTTATTGAGCCTTGCCAAACCTTCTTTGGCGCGCCTCAGATAGGTATTATTTTGCTCTGGCGAACCCTGTTGATGCTCCAGGTTTTCCAGTGATGTTTGGATAACAGCGATGGGCGTGCGCAGTTCGTGGGACAAGGTGCGACTGAGCGTGTGTAGATAATCGTTATACTCCCGTAGCTTATCCAGCATCTGCGCATAGCGGCGTGACAACTCTCCAATCTCATCCTGTGCTTTGCTAACCGGAAACCCCAGCCCCAATGAACCGTCTTTACGGATAATGCTAGCAGCGTCGCGAGAGAGTTTTTGAATCCGCCAGGAAAGCAAGCTGGCGTAGCCAAGGAGTCCGAAAACGCCAACGCACAGAGCGAAGAGGGAATATCCCAATAGACGGCTGAAGGCCTTGTCGGTCAGTGATAAATATTCTTCATTGCTCTGGCGGATCAGAACCGCACCAATAACCTGATTGTTATTTCGAATGGGGGCGGCGGTAGACAGGAGTGTGCGACTTGCGGCGTCAACGTTTTTATACCAACGGCTTGTCGCGGCGCCACTCATTACTGCTGTGATTTCTTCCTGGTTCAGCCTTCCTTTTTGTGGAATTGGCGCGCGAGGTAGCGGGGTGTCGCGAGACAAGATACTTCTGTACAAAGCCTTCACTAACCAGAATGTCTTTTCAACTTTGTCTGCCTGGGTACCTTTCTCCTCCGATTGTGCAGTGGTGGCTGTATCGGCAAGAAGCCAGTGTGTTTTGTCTACAATTTGTAGCCGTTGGTCATGCCTGGTGAACGGTGCAATCGCCTGATTTAAAGCGTCGGGAGTGTAAATGAGCCAAGGGGGTGGTGCCATATCCAGTGGTTCTGCGTTGCCCAGAGTGTCAAACCCTCCACCCGCTCGTGAGCTTCCATTAATGACAAAAAAACCCAAACGACCGCCGGTTAAAGACAGTGGTATTTCCAATTCCAGATTGTAGCCTCGCACTGTATCCTGCCACTGGCCTCGAATTTGGCGGGCGCTGCCTCTGTCGTAAATTATATCCTTATAGTGCGCAGTCACTTTTCCCGGTGCTGCAGTAGCGATTACAAATTCCTGCCGACGATTGTCCAACCATGTGCGCAATATGAGTCTATCTCCATTGGGTTCCCGGGAGAGGGCGGGGTTGTGGAATACCACATCGTTATCTGTAATTTGCAGAAAAAGAAAGAGATGTCCGCGCCAGGTGGCCGCCTTGTATTGGATGGTCAACGGGTTGACGCTGTACGAGCTCTCAAAGACTTGAAACTCCAGATCGTCCCAGCCATCACCATAGCCATCAATAATAATAGGTTGATCGACGGGGACGGCGTAGAGGCTTCTGTAAAGGCCTGTATTAGAGCTGTCTGCGTCCTGCAGTCTTCCTGGGTTGGGGTAGAGTAGTTCAGGCTTGTCTTCGAGTGCGGCGGCTACCGCCAGAGTCGTGGCTTGCAAGGCTTGTTCCTGCCCCGCCCTTAAAGCGCCCTCCATTTCTCGTACGAATTGACAGCCCGCCCAGGGCAGCGTGAGTAACAGTAGGCTTGCAACAAGAAGTTGTCGGCGCAGGCTCACTTATTGACCCGACCAGCGATAGCCTATGCCATAAGCCGTCTCAATTGAGGTAAAGGCGGGGTCAGTTTGTTGGAACTTTCGTCGAATTCTCTTGATATGAGACGTGATTGTATTGTCATCCAATACAACATTGGCGCTGTCCATTAATTGTTGCCGGTTTTTGACATGCCCGGCGTGTCGCGACAGCGCATGGACAATCCAGAACTCGGTGACGGTAAAATCGATGGCATTACCCTGCCAGGTCACTGTCATGCGTTCCAGATTGAGTAGCAGATGGCCTTGCTCGATCATGTGGTCTTGCTGCACAGGCACTCGCAGTGCTTGAACTCGTCGCAAAAGCGCCACAATTCTTGCCAGCATTTGGGCCTGGGAAATGTCCTTGGTGAGATAGTCATCGGCTCCCAGACGCAATCCGGAAATTACATCCAGTTCGGAGTCTCTTGCAGTGAGAAAGATGATGGGCAGTTCGGGGCAACGGCTGCGTAAATCGCGGCACAGCTCGAACCCCCCTTCAAAATCGTCACCCAGCCCAACATCAATAATGGCAAGATCTGGCAGCGCATCAACAAATGCAGCGGAGGCTTTTTCACGGCTGTTATATACGGACACCACAAATCCCTGGCGTTGCAGCGTGTCGCGGTAGTTCGCTGCAATGGCGGGTTCGTCTTCTACAATGGCGATGTGTTGAGGCATGCTCCCATAATTTCAAAAACCAGGCCTCACTACAAGCGCTTGCCACAATTCGTCATATTTCCTCAGAAGTTGGCCATATTTGTGCCCTAACTTGGCCTGATCCCGGCGGTTTAATAGCAACCAGCATCCAATTGCCGTAAATCAGAGGAAAGACTATGTTGCATCGCTGGCCCAATTCCCTATATCAGTATCGTATCAACCGGAGCTATGGCCTCTGGCTGGGGTTCCGCTGCTTACCCACTCTTATTGTCGCTGTGATTGTAGGGCTGCTATTAACAATATCGCCTGCGCATTCCAGTTCATTGCAACACAGTGAAAAGCGTGAAGACTCTGCAGAGCTGAGTCCAAATGCAGTGCGCGGAGGAGAAATGCTGCTGCGATTAGCAAGTACCGGGGCATATACACCTGCTCTGATACAGACGGGGAAAGTGCATTTTGATATTCGTGGCATGGTTGCCACCATCACCCTGGAACAATCATTTCGTAATGATACCGACGACTGGGTAGAAGGTGTTTATGCTTTTCCTCTCCCTGATAAAGCAGCGGTAAGGCATATGGAAATGCGCATTGGGGAGCGCCTGATTGTGGGCAAAATAAAAGAGAAGTCAGTGGCAAAAAAAATCTACAACAATGCGGTGCGCATGGGTAAAAAGGCTAGCCTGGTTGAACAACGCCGGCCCAACTTGTTTACCAATCGGGTGGCGAATATTGGCCCCGATGAGGAAATTACAGTTCGTCTGGAGTATGTACAGCCTTTGGAATATCAACATGGCGAGTTTTTCCTCCGTTTTCCCATGACGATTACACCGAGATACTTCCCTGCTCAAGCGAGTGATTCTTTGGCAGACGGTGAAAGCTCCAGCAATCTCAACATAAATGAGGGCATGGGTTGGGCACTGCCAACACAGAACAATGCTAATGGGACGCCCATAAATCGGATGCAGATAACCGCCCACCTGGATGCGGGGATGCCACTGGCGGCTGTTTCCTCCAGCTATCATGAAATTGTGCTTTCGCGTAGCAAGGGCAGCTACGAGATTCATCTGGCTGAGGGCAGTAGCGCGATGGACCGCGATTTTGTGTTGCACTGGAAGCCGGTAACCGGGTCTCAGCCCGCTGCTGCAGTGTTCACTCAGCGGGTTGGTGACGACACTTACGGTTTGCTCATGCTTGTGCCTCCCGAGTTGAGCGGTGCAGCACAGGAGAGGACTCTGCCCAGAGAGGTTATATTTGTAATAGATACATCGGGTTCTATGGGGGGTGTTTCTATTGAACAGGCCAAGGCAAGTTTGGCTCTGGCACTGGCGCAATTGGGCCCCCGGGACAGCTTCAATATTATAGAGTTTAACTCCCAAATGCGGAGGTTGTTTCGCACACCAGTGCCCGCAAGCAGGCACACCACCCAACGGGCAGCTGAGTTTGTCAGGCAACTTCAAGCGGGTGGGGGTACCGAAATGCTTCCCGCTCTGCAGGCCGCGCTATCGGGTCAAAATGTGGTGCAGGCCGAGTCAACGCCATACCGGGTGAGGCAAGTTGTGTTTATCACCGATGGTGCTATTGGCAATGAGGAGCAACTATTCGAAGAGATAATCAGCACCGTGGGCGACAGACGTCTGTTTACGGTTGGGATTGGCGCCGCTCCCAACTCATGGTTTATGCGCAAAGCGGCGCAATTTGGCAGAGGAACCCATACGCATATTGGAGATATCAGTGAAGTAACACAGAAAATGCAGATATTGTTTGATCAGATATCCACACCGCTGGCAACGAAGCTACAGGTTTCATGGCCGACTGAGGTGGAAGCCTACCCGCAGCGCATACCAGATCTGTATCAGGGGCTGCCATTGCTGGTGGCTTTTAAGTTGGGTAGTGACAAGAGCGTCGGCGAAATTACGGTTTCTGGTAATGTTGGAAGCAAGCAGTGGTCCAGACGCGTTCAGCTACACGAAACGGGTACTGCTGATGAAAGCGAGACATCCGCCTATGCTTCGGGAGTGGCAAGCATCTGGGCGCGTCGTAAAATTGACTCGCTGCTGGACCAAAAGCTGATGGGTGTAGATGAGGTTGTGGTGAAAGCGAATGTGCTTGGTGTTGCGCTGGCCCACAGTCTTATGTGTCCGTACACCAGTTTTGTCGCGGTGGAAGAGCGGGTTTCGCGGCCGGAGGGTGCCGCCCTGCGATCCGAGGCTCTCCCCAATACGCAGCCAAAAGGGCAGAGCATGCAGCAAGTGACGTATCCCAAAACAGCAACCACAGCTCCGGCAAATCTTTTCCTGGGCGGATTCTTTCTGTTTCTTATGTTGATCACCCATGCCTTACGTCAACCGGAGGTGGATCAGGATGCAGATGAGGAGGCTTAAGAACTGGAGGGCACCGTTTTTGTTTGCTCTCCTTCTCATGGCTATGCATCAACTTGGCAGCGCTGGACTGATTGTCGCCAAGGCTCAATTTGCGCAGGTGTTAATCGGAGATGCGTGGCAGAGATCACTCTATTCAGGCGGTACAGCCGAAAAACCTTGGCCGTGGGCGGACACCTGGCCTGTTGCACGACTGGAAGTGCCCAGGTTGTCCATAGATTTGTTTGTACTGTGGGGCACACAAGGTAATTCGCTGGCCTTTGGCCCCGGTTATGACTCGGCTTCCGCTTTGCCGGGGCGCGGTGGAGTGACTGTTATCGGAGGGCACAGGGATACCCACTTCGAGTTTCTACGTGACATAGAAGTAAATACGTTGTTGAGCATGCAATTGCCCAGCGGTGAGAGTGTGAGCTATATAGTGAATGAACTACGCGTTGTTGATGTCGATCAGGACCCCTATTTGTCACTAAGCCGTGAAGGTGGCGCATTAATTCTAGTGACTTGCTATCCCTTCGACGCGCTGCTTCCAGGTGGAGCATTACGATATGTGGTAACGGCGAGACAGGTAGTCAACTCACCAGACAATTTTGTGGTAGAATCCGCGGCCGCTTCAGCAACCAAATCTATGATTTAAGCTGACTCACGTGGCCTTTAGTAAGGGCCACCACTGGCTAAAGGAAAGCTCATGCCTGTTATAACTCTGCCCGACGGCAGTCAGCGTACGTTTGACGCCCCGGTTTCTGTCCACAATGTTGCCGCCGGTATCGGCCCCGGCTTGGCTAAAGCCGCGCTCGCCGGCGTGGTTAATGGCAATACGGTGGATACGTCCTATCTCATTGAGTCCGATGCGTCTTTGGCGATTATCACTGATCGCGATGAAGAGGGACTGGAGGTCATCCGGCACTCCACCGCGCATTTGATGGCCATGGCCACTCAGCAATTGTTTCCAGGCGTGCAGGTCACTATTGGCCCGGTTATAGAAGATGGTTTTTTCTACGACTTCGCCACGGCCAACAATTTTGCCCCCGACGATCTGCATAGAATCGAGCAGCGTATGGAAGAAATTGTTGCTGACGATTTACCGATAGAGCGCATTGTATGCAGCCGAGAGAAGGCGGTGGAAATTTTCCGCAATATGGGCGAGCGCTACAAGGTACAGATTGTTGAAGAGCTGCCCGAGAGCGAGGATATCTCAATTTACCGTCAGGGCGCGTGGCTCGATTTGTGTCGCGGCCCACATGTCCCCAGCACCGGTAAGCTCAAAGCCTTCAAGCTAACCAAGGTGGCGGGCGCTTATTGGCGCGGCGATTCCAATAATGAAATGTTGCAGCGCATTTATGGAACGGCATGGGCCAATAAAAAACAGCTCAAGCAATACATGCACCGCATCGAAGAAGCGGAAAAGCGCGATCATCGTAAAATTGGCAAGAAGCTGGGCCTTTTTCACACTCAGGAAGAAGCGCCCGGCATGGTGTTCTGGCACCCCGATGGCTGGACCATCTATCAAGTCATTGAGCAATATATGCGCAGCGCTCAGCGCGTCCACGACTATCGGGAAATCAATACCCCCCAGTTGGTCGATATGTCTCTGTGGGAGAAATCTGGTCACGCGGACAAATTTAGCGATGACATGTTTGTGCTCACCTCTGATGAACGGGAATTTGCAGTCAAGCCGATGAACTGCCCCTGCCATGTCCAGGTGTTTAATCAGGGTTTGAAGAGCTATCGAGATTTGCCACTTCGCCTTGCAGAGTTTGGCAGTTGTCACCGTAATGAACCCTCGGGATCGCTGCATGGCATCATGCGAGTGCGTTCTTTCACTCAGGATGATGCGCATATTTTTTGTACTGAAGAACAAATTCAGCCTGAAGTTTCTGCGTTTATCGATTTTCTGCACCAAGTTTATGAGGATTTTGGCTTCACGGAAGTGATATATCGCCTGTCAACTCGGCCCGAGCAACGTGTTGGCTCGGAAGAGGATTGGGACAAAGCAGAAAAAGCGCTGGCAGATGCCTTGGACGCGCAACAACTTCCCTGGCAGGAATTGCCGGGTGAGGGAGCATTCTATGGTCCCAAAATTGAGTTTTCCCTCAAGGATTGCATTGGACGGGTGTGGCAGTTGGGCACAATTCAAGTCGATTTTTCCATGCCTGGACGACTCGATGCGCAGTATGTGGCCGAGGATGGCTCACGCCAGGTACCGGTGATGTTGCACCGGGCAATTCTGGGTTCTTTTGAGCGATTTATCGGAATTTTGATCGAGAACTACGAGGGCATTTTCCCCACTTGGTTGGCACCGCAACAGGCTGTTGTACTCAATATTACGGACAAACAGGCCGAATATGCCAAAAAAGTGGAAGATTGCTTAAAAAACAATGGCTTTAGGGTCAATTCGGACTTGAGAAATGAGAAAATCGGCTTTAAAATCCGCCAGCACACAATTGCGAAGGTTCCGTACCTTTTAGTGGTAGGGGACAAAGAAGTGGAATCACAGACTGTGGCCGTGCGTGCCCGTCGTGGTGAGGACCTTGGATCCATGGATCTGGCGGCGTTTAGCGCCCTCCTTGCAGGCGATGTAGCTCGACGCGGCCGCACTGTCTTGTGATTAAAAAATGAAACTAACGGAGAATCAGCATTAAGAGAGAAAGCGGTAAGGGTGGCTCAAAAAAGGCCATTACCAATGAACAAATAACGTCAGATCCAGTTCGTCTGGTCGGCGCCGAAGGCGAGCAGGTTGGTGTAGTACCTCTGAGCCAGGCATTGGCAGCGGCAGAAGCCGCTGGCATGGATTTGGTGCTCATAGCTGATTCTGATCCCGCAGTCTGCAAGGTTATGGACTACGGTAAACATGTGTTTGAAGCCAAGAAGCAAAAGGCTGCCCAGAAAAAGAAGGCGAAGAGAACACAAGTTAAAGAAATGAAATTTCGTCCAGGGACGGAGGAGGGTGACTATCAGGTAAAACTACGCAACCTGGTACGTTTCCTCGAAAATGGCGATAAGGCCAAAGTTACACTGCGTTTTCGCGGTCGTGAAATGGCTCACCAGGAAATTGGCATGGAGCTACTCAAACGAGTAGAAGCTGATCTGGCCGAGTTGGGTAGCGTCGAGCAATTTCCGAAAATGGAAGGCCGACAGCTCACTATGGTTATCGCCCCTAAAAAGAAGAACTAACGGCCCGTGAATGCCCTAGTTTCTATTTATTAACTTTCAAATGCGGAGTATTTGATTATGTCAAAAGCAAAAGCAAAAGTTCACAGTGGGGCTGCCAAACGTTTTAAGAAAACGGCAGCTGGCTACAAGCGCAAGAGCGCAAACAAGAGTCATATCCTGACTAAAATGACAACCAAGCGTAAACGTCAGCTGCGTGGAACATCTATTGTTCACGACAACGACAAAGTGCTTATTGACCGCTTATTGCGGGCCAAGTAACCGGTTACCCATTTAAAAGGAGAAGACTATGCCTCGAGTAAAACGTGGAGTTGTGGCGCATCGCCGTCACAAGAAGATATTAAAGCAGGCTAAGGGTTACTATGGAGCCCGTAGCCGTATTTTTCGTGTTGCCAAGCAAGCTGTTACCAAGGCTGGCCAATATGCATACCGTGACCGCCGTCAGCGCAAGCGTCAGTTTCGCGCGCTGTGGATCACTCGCATCAATGCCCAGTCACGTGCTAACGGGCTTAGCTATAGCAGGCTGGTTAATGGCCTGAAGAAGGCTGATATCGCTCTGGATCGCCGTGTGTTGGCCGATCTGGCGGTACATGACAAAGCGGCCTTTACAGTGATTGTGGAGCAAGCGAAAGCCGCACTGGCTTAAAAACCACCCTAACCGCCCCTGCTGAAGGCAGTCTCGCGGTTCGCTGGCTACTGGTAAGACATCAAAGGGAAAGGGCCTCGCTCTTTCCCTTTTATTATTTATAGGGAGTGAAAAAGCTCAATGGAAAACCTGAACGCATTGGCTCAGGAAGCGAAAGACGCCATATCGGCCGCAGAAGATAACGCGACTCTAGAGCAGCTACGCGTCGATTTTCTCGGCAAGAAAGGACAAATAACGGCCTTGCTTAAAGGGCTGGGTAAACTGTCCGCCGAGGACCGTCCTAAGGCGGGCGCACAAATAAATGTAATCAAGCAGGAACTGCAGGGGCTTATTGGCGAGCGCAAGTTAGCGCTGGAATCAGCAGCCGTTGAAGTACAACTTACAGCAGAAACGATTGATGTGACCTTGCCCGGACGTGGGCAGAGCACCGGCGGCATTCACCCGGTGACACGCACCATCGAGCGTATAGAAGATTTTTTTAACACCATCGGTTTTGATGTGGTCGAAGGCCCTGAAATCGAGGATGACTACCACAATTTTGAAGCACTCAATATTCCCGCGCACCATCCGGCGCGTGCCATGCATGACACTTTTTATATAGACGAGACTACTGTGCTGCGCACCCACACCTCTCCCGTACAGGTGAGAGTGATGGAAACGCAGAAGCCTCCATTGCGCGTTATCTGCCCTGGCCGAGTCTATCGCTGTGACTCTGATTTAACCCACACGCCAATGTTTCATCAGGTAGAAGGTTTGTTGATAGACGAACATTCCAGTTTTGCCGACTTGAAGGGATTGGTGGAAGACTTTCTACGGGCATTCTTTGAACGCGAACTGCAGGTTCGTTTCCGGCCTTCCTTCTTCCCCTTTACTGAACCTTCCGCAGAGGTGGATATTCAGTGTGTTAACTGTGGTGGCGAGGGCTGTCGGGTTTGTTCGCATACGGGCTGGCTGGAAATTATGGGCTGCGGCATGGTGCATCCCCGAGTATTTGAGTAT
Organism: Halioglobus sp.; assembly: GCA_047650635.1. Taxonomy (GTDB): domain Bacteria; phylum Pseudomonadota; class Gammaproteobacteria; order Pseudomonadales; family Halieaceae; genus JBALVT01. The sequence continues at coordinate 19,717 of JBLHNQ010000010.1, read as the reverse complement.
TCAAAAATCGATACAGAAAAATATTCCGGCTTTGCTTTTGGTATGGGCGTGGAGCGGCTGGCCATGCTGCGCTATGGCGTGAACGATTTGCGCCTGTACTTCGACAACGATTTGCGCTTTTTGGAGCAATTTTAAGTGAATATTAGTGAGCAATGGCTGCGCGAATGGGTGAGCCCCAGCCTGACAACCGAAGCACTGGCCCATCAGATTACTATGGCGGGCCTGGAAGTAGATTCCATCGAACCCGTAGCGGGGGAATTTAGCGGCGTTATCGTGGCAGAAATTATCAGCGCTGAACAACACCCTGATGCCGACAAACTGCGTGTCTGTGAGGTGGCCACCGGTAGCGAAACTGTACAGATTGTGTGTGGCGCACCCAACGCGCGAGCGGGCTTGAAAGCTCCCCTGGCCGTTATCGGGGCTGTGCTGCCCGGAAATTTTGAAATCAAGAAGGCTAAACTGCGCGGTTCGGAATCTCAGGGTATGTTGTGTGCCGAGCAGGAGTTGGGGCTCTCCGATGATTCCGATGGTTTGATGGAGCTGGCTGCAGATGCGCCAGTGGGCGCGGATATTCGCGACTATCTGCAATTAGATGACACCGTTATTGAAGTTGACCTCACACCCAACCGGGCAGATTGCCTTAGCGTTATGGGTATTGCCAGAGAAGTAGGGCTGCTCAATGACATGCCGGTCAAGGCGCTTAGCTACGACAAGGTCAGCTCCAGCATAGCTGATACATTTCCGGTGGAGCTTGCCGCAGCTGATCACTGCCCGCGTTATGTAGGGCGTATTATTAAGGGTGTTGATGTCTCTCGTGCCAGTCCCCTGTGGATGAAGGAGAAACTGCGCCGCAGTGGCGTTCGCTCTATTGACGCTGTGGTAGATGTTACCAATTATGTCCTGTTGGAAATGGGCCAGCCCCTGCATGCTTTTGATTTCGACAAGCTGCACGGCGGGATTGTGGTTCGCATGGCGAACTCTGGTGAAAAGTTGGAATTGCTGGACGGGCAAACCATAGAACTAAAGCCAGACAGCATGGTTATTGCCGACCACAATGGGCCGGTTGCTCTGGCTGGCATTATGGGCGGGCAGGCATCTGCCGTTGGCGCGGCTACTACTAATATCTTTTTGGAGTCCGCTTTTTTTACCCCGGTATTAATGGCGGGAAAAGCACGCTCCTATGGGTTGCACACCGATGCGTCTCATCGCTATGAGCGCGGTGTTGATTTTAAGCTTCAGTGCGAAGCCATTGAACGCGCAAGTCAGTTGCTGGTGGACATTGTTGGCGGTGAGGTTGGTCCTGCGCACGAAGTGGTCTCCAAGACACATTTACCATTACTTGCGGATGTGGTGTTGCGAGCAGCGCGCATTGAAAAAATGCTCGGATTGCGGCTCGAAGCCAAGGAAGTGGAGCGAATTCTTACGGGGCTTGGCCTGGGCGTAACTTCCACAGACGAAGGCTGGAGCTGCTGCGTGCCAAGTTGGCGCTTTGACATTGTGATAGAGGCTGACTTGCTCGAGGAACTGGCGCGAGTGTACGGTTACAATCGATTGCCCGTAAGCCACATCCATGCCGACCTTGCTATTCCTGCACAACCTGAAACCGAATTGTCGCCACGTTATTTGCGCCGACACCTGAGTGCCAGGGGGTATAGAGAGGCGATTACTTATTCGTTTATAGAGCCCAAATTACAACAGATTTTTGACCCGGAGATTAGTCCGATAGCGCTTAGCAATCCCATTTCGGCGGATATGGCCGTCATGCGTACCAGTCTCATTCCTGGCTTGGTAACGGCCGTGTTGCGCAACACTAATCGACAGCAGCCACGCGTGCGGCTGTTCGAGACCGGCTTGCGTTTTGTCCCTGGGCTAGATGGATCGGGGACTAAAGGCCTTAAACAGACACGGACACTTGCTATCGTGGCGACGGGGCAGCGCTATACCGAAAACTGGGCTATGGCCAAGGGCTCGGCAGACTTTTACGACCTCAAGGGTGACCTGCAAGGATTGATGGCTCTGACGCGTAATCCCGCCAGTTTCGAATTCAGAGCGAGTCAGCGCGCTGCGCTTCACCCTGGGCAGACCGCTTCGATTTATCATGATGGCAAGGAAGTGGGCTACGTTGGCGCCCTGCACCCCACGGTGGTCGGTGACCTGGGCCTTAATGCACCTGTATATGTTTGTGAGGTAGAGTTGGCGGTCATGCTCAAAGGAAACGTGCCCGCGTTTAGCGAATTGTCCAAGTTTCCAGAAGTTAGACGAGACTTGGCCGTGATAGTGGATAAATCAGTGGCGTCTGCGGAGCTTATGGCAAATGTTCGTTCGGTTGCAGGCTGTTACCTTACAGACTTAAGGCTGTTTGATGTATATGAGGGCAAAGGTATTGATCCTAAAAGGAAAAGCCTTGCACTGGGTTTGACTTTCCGCGATCAATCACGCACTCTTAGCGATGAAGATGTAAACCTCACGGTGGAGCAAGTTATTGATCTACTGAGGAAAAACTATAATGCCGAGCTTAGAAACTAGGTAAATGGGAAATGACCGCTCTTACCAAATCTGAAATGGCTGAACGCCTGTTTGAAGAGCTTGGGCTCAACAAACGCGAAGCTAAAGAGGTAGTCGAACTCTTCTTTGAAGAGATACGTGCTTCCCTGCAGGGTAATGAGCAAGTGAAACTGTCTGGTTTCGGAAATTTTGATCTGCGCGATAAAAGTCAGCGCCCAGGTCGAAACCCCAAAACCGGGGAAGAAATCCCCATATCCGCGCGCAGGGTTGTCACCTTCAGGCCCGGGCAAAAGCTGAAGGCCAGAGTGGAAGAGTATGCTGGAACCGAGTCATAACAACGAACTTCCTGTTATCCCGGGGAAGCGCTATTTTACTATCGGAGAAGTGAGCGAGCTTTGCGCGGTCAAGCCGCATGTTCTGCGTTACTGGGAACAAGAATTTCCTCAGTTAAAACCGGTCAAGCGCCGCGGTAATCGCCGCTACTATCAACGTGAAGATGTGCTGACTATCCGCCAGATTCGCAGCCTGCTCTATGATCAAGGTTACACGATTGGTGGCGCCAGGCTACGTATGGTCGATGAACGTGGCGGTAAGGGCAGGTCAGATGTTAAAGCTGTGCTGCGCGAAACTATCGAAGAACTGGAAGACGTCTTAAAAGTTCTGAAACCCGCCTAATTCAGGTTTGTATCCCTCGCGGTATTGCGTATAATGCCGCCCTCCCAACGTCTGTCCATGGCGTTAGCAAACTCTTTTCGGGGCGTAGCGCAGTCTGGTAGCGCACTACACTGGGGGTGTAGTGGTCGCAGGTTCAAATCCTGCCGTCCCGACCAATAAATACGCGGCCTGCAGGCCGTTTCAGAAAAAGCGGTTGTCACGAGTTGACGAAAGTTGTCAATATCGCGTGACAACCCTCTTTTTTGGTTCCTTCAGGATCCGAAAAAAGGGCCTCGCTTTCAATTTTCTTTCACGTTGTTTCTGCTCCGTAACTTTCCCTGAATACCGATACATAGACCCTGTATGTTGCGAAACGGTAGTCTAAGCAGCGATTGGTGTGTGGAATAGCCCAGAGCAATGTGATTGCCAGCGCAAAGAGCGCATAGACTCTACTTTCGCCGGTGTACTATCGCACTCGGCTTGTTGATTTGGCGTCAGGTGATCGAGACTCCAGCACGCCGCGCGTGCTGTTGTAATAACTTTTGTACTGATTAAGTTTTGTTTGGAGGTCTTGTGAGTTCCAGAAAAACGTATGGTCCAAAAACTCGTTTCGGACACTGCGAAAAAATCGCTCAATATATGGATGGGACTCAGGCGTGTAGGGAACCGACTTTATCTAGTCGATCTCTAGGGCCAGATTTTCCGCCATCACCGATTTTACGCCGCCTGGTTGGCAGAGCTTAAGCAGGGTAAATAGTAGGTGAGTGATCAATTTGAGCAGGCTGAGCATGGCGGAAATAATACAAGGTTTAGTTAGTAATACAAGACGGGTGATGTGGGCTTGATTTCGAGCTTGCGGTCGTAGAATTTGTTGAAAACTAGTAAATCGCACCATACACGTTTGCCTGGGTCAGTTTTAAGTGCAAATTAACACCAAGAAAGCCAAGTGGGTTAATTTCGTGACGGAGCCAATATTCATGCGTACGGCAAAACATTTATCGCGCCATGAGCCGAATAGTATTTCTAATCGGCTCATTATATTGTTTTTTATGAGCCGAATACCTGCTATAATTGGCTCATGACTTATAACTGGCAACAAAAAGACTGGCCTGATTTTCACTATGACCTTGCGAAAGTTGAGGATGTGCTTTTTGATTTTGCGCGGATCGCAGGGCGGGTTAGCGGTCTTCTGGAAGGCTTGCCGGAAACTACCCAGACCGAAGCGCTGATTGACATGATAGTTTCTGAAGCGATCAAGACCTCAGAAATTGAAGGTGAGTATTTAAGCCGCGACGATGTGATATCTTCAGTGCGCAATAATCTGGGCTTAAATCTTCCAGTCGAACGCATTAATGATAAGCGGGCAGAAGGTGCGGCGGAACTGATGGTGAATGTCCGTGAGGGCTACCGCGCTGAATTGAGTGAAGGCGTGCTGTTTGACTGGCATCGTATGCTCATGAAGGGAAGCAGGCGAATTCAAGCCGGTGTATGGCGTGATCATAAGGAGCCAATGCAAGTGGTATCCGGGCCAATAGGTAAAGAAACAGTGCATTATGAAGCGCCACCATCTTCTGCTGTGCCAAAAGAAATGAAACGTTTCATTCAATGGTTTAACGACACAGACAAAGGCGGCGCGGCAGAAATAAAAAAACCGGCTATTAGATCAGCTATAGCGCATCTCTATTTTGAAACCATTCATCCGTTTGAAGATGGTAACGGGCGTGTTGGGCGCGCACTGTCAGAAAAAGCTCTGTCGCAAGGGTTGGGTAGACCGGTATTACTGAGTTTATCCAGAACGATAGAAGCCAATAAAAATGCCTATTACGAAGCATTAAAAACGGCGCAGCGTTGCAATGAAATCACACCATGGATTGAGTATTTTGTGGCTGTGGTATTGGATGCGCAGATCGAAGCTGAAGCGCATATTGATTTCACATTGAAGAAAGCCAAATTCTTTGACCGTTATGAAGATCAGTTGAATGCGCGGCAATTACGTATTGTACGCCGTATGCTGGAGGAGGGGATTAAAGGCTTTGAGGGCGGTATGAGTGCTAAGAAATATGGCGTGATTGCCAAAACCTCAAAAGCAACGGCAACAAGGGATTTGCAAGACCTTGTTGAAAAAAAGGTGCTTATTCCGTTAGGCGGCGGGCGCAGTACGCGCTACGATGTCAATATTCATTAAGAGCCAATCAGCTAAATCTGACCGTGTATGTTGCGAAACGGTAGTCTAAGCAGCGATTGGTGTGTGGAATAGCCCAGAGCAATGTGATTGCCAGCGCAAAGAGCGCATAGACTCTACTTTCGCCGGTGTACTATCGCACTCGGCTTGTTGATTTGGCGTCAGGTGATCGAGACTCCCGTGGCCGCGCGTGCTGTTGTAATAACTTTTTTACTGATTAAGTTTTGTTTGGAGGTGTCCCTGGCGAATTACAAATTCAAGCGGCAATTGGTAGCTCAAACAATCCGCGACAATGCTTCCTCCATCGGTAGTTATTGATATTAACTGACCAATAAGACGACGCGATTGAATACTCAGGAACGACACGTCGCTGGTACAGTTCCTGGCAGTTTTAGTGCCTTTATTGGCCATAATCACATTAAATAAATATTTATTTAGGTAGTAAGCCTACCTAAATGCCGATTTTATTACTGATTTTTCTGGATATGGAGTGATTTTTAACTTGTCATTCATTATATATATGCGATTATAGGTAGCATGACTACGCATAATGATAGAAAATTAAAGAGTTTGCTGGTTAAACACAAACTTGGAACTGTGTGTTTGGCATCTTGGCTGGAGAAGCAGGGTATATCCCGCGACTTGCAGCAATACTATCTCAAAAGTGGGTGGCTGGAACCTGTCGGGCGCGGTGCATTTAAAAGACTGGATGACGAGCTGGACTGGAAGGGGGGATTATATGCCCTTCAGGAACAAGCAAATCTGGCGGTACATGTCGGTGGTTTAACGGCGTTATCTGCTCGTGGTTCAGCCCAATATTTGCGGCTCGGTAGAGAGAAAATCTATCTTTTTTCACCTCTCGGCGTTTCATTGCCAGCATGGTTTATAAAATACGACTGGGGAGTAGACGTAAGGCATGTACGAACAAGCTTTCTTCCTGAGGGTCTGGATTTGGGAGTAGCACTAGCTGCGGCTGGCGCGGTGGGCTATAAGCTGTCAGATCCGGAGAGGGCAATATTGGAATGCTTGTACCTGGCACCCAAAGAGCAGGATTTAGTTGAATGCTATGAGATCATGGAAGGGCTCGTAAATTTACGCCCCAAAAGGGTGCAGGAGCTATTGGAGTCTTGTACATCCGTTAAGGTAAAACGGCTATTTCTCTATATGGCGGATAAGGCGAATCATCAGTGGTTGCAGTTTGTTGACCAGTCAAATATCAACCTTGGAAAAGGTGACCGCAGTATTGTTCAGAACGGGGTGTATGTGTCTCAGTACCATATTACTATTTCCAGGGAGCTGGATTCCTTATGATCTCAGTGGCATATAGAGCACAGGTTGAACTTCTATTGCGAGTGCTTCCCTATGTCGCAAAAGAGGAGATATTTGCTCTCAAAGGCGGTACTGCAATCAATCTCTTTGAGCAGGACTTGCCCCGTCTATCGGTGGATATTGATCTGACATATTTACCCTTTGAAGATAGAAAAGTGGCAATGCAGGGTATTGCCGATGGCCTGAACCGGATTAGAGAAAATCTGACAAAAGCTATTCCGGACATTCAAGTTAATATATTGGCCCAAAGCGATGGCCAGGAAGCAAAGCTTGGCTGCCGGCTTGATGGTGTCCAGATCAAAGTCGAAGTTAATACGATTATTCGGGGCTACCTGCAAGAACTACGGATGATGCAGGTCTCGGACGCGGTGCAGGATGAGTTTGGGCTATTCGCAGCCATCAATGTTGTCTCAAAGGGTGAGCTATATGGCGGTAAGATATGTGCAGCCCTGGACCGGCAGCATCCCCGCGATCTTTTTGATATACACAATCTATTCGAAAATGGCGGAATAACCGAAGAGATTAAGCTTGGTTTTATAGCAGCACTGGTAGCAAGCAATAGACCGATTCACGAGATACTAGACCCGAAGTTTCAAGATCAGAGCAGGACGTTTGTAGCAAAATTTGAGGGAATGACAAAAGGTTCATTTAGCTACAGTGATTTTGAGACGACGCGGGCGCGGCTCGTTCGGAGTATTAATGCCATACTGACAGACACTGACAGGAAATTCCTATTGAGCTTCGAGACTGGATCACCTGATTGGGGGCTTTATCCGATAGAGGGGCTGGAAAATATGTCTGCCGCGAACTGGAAGCTCCAAAATATCAACAGAATGCTACACAATGATCCGGGTAAACACGCGGAACAGTTGAAACTTCTTCAAAATGTTCTAGAGATGTGGATAGCAGCGTAGTGGAGTGGCAAAGAATGTCGCTTAATTATGTGTCCACTGTTGGCGGCAGGATCAATCAGGGGGTAACTGAGTGAATGATTTGCTGGAGGGTAATCTGAAATGGGAGTTTTTATAATCATTGATCACTTTCATACGGTATAATACACGATGGTAAACAATGATCGATTCAGGATTTTATCTTTTAAAAAGAACTACTTACAATTCAATAATGAGGTAATTATGTCCCAGACTGGGGGTGTAGTGGTCGCAGGTTCAAATCCTGCCGTCCCGACCATATTTTAGTTCGTATAAATATTAAGTAGTTAACGAGGCCGCCTAAGGGCGGCTTTTTCGTGTCTTGGGGGATCCTGGAATCAGATACGATTTTGATTTCTCGCGTGATCCATAGGAGTATGGATATTAAGGCGCAGCTGAGTGCACATGTTGCTAGAGAGTAAAATGAAACGGGCATTTTTGTAATTACTGAGCGCTTTGACAAGGCACAACGCACGTTGACAAATAGCTCTGTAGTGTCGCAACCCTTGCTGGACACTCCCCTGTTGCAATTGTTCGTAGCGAGGCTAAAGCTGAACGGCTTGCAGGGCGTTTTACGGGAAAACTGTTATAAATAATGCAGACAGTCGCTGGAACAAATGCATGGCCCGCTGGATGCTGTTCTTGATGCCGTGGGTGGAGAGGTGGCAGAGGACTTGATTCAACATGCGGTTTCTAATGGAGGGGTGTTTATTCAGTATGGTGCTCTATCGGGGCGGCCATTGTCTTCTAGTGTTATTGTCACGTGCCAAGATGTTAGTTTCTCTTTTCTTTGGTTGAGAAACTGGATCCAAAGTAGCGACCATCAAACCATCGCCAACGGCTTTTCGGCTAGTTTTAAAGGCATAAGGCATGGTTTTTTTGTAGTGATGTTGAGTCTGTCTATCCGCTAGCTGAACTAGCATCAGCGCTTTGCCATCATAAAGATCCCCAGCGCCAGGGTAAGATTTTTATTCGCCCTTAGTGATATTTGTAATTTTTCCGTTCCTGAATTTTAACGGGGTAGAACCATTCTCCGATATAATAATAGGCGATTTTTACCACCGAATTGGTTATCAAAATGATTTTCAGACAATTGTTCGACCTCAGTTCTTCTACATATACCTACCTTGTAGCCTGTGAAAAAACCAACAAGGCTGCGTTGATTGATCCCGTGTATGAATTGGTGCGTCGTGACCTGGCTCTTATTGAAGAGCTGGGGCTCACTCTTGAAACCGTATGTGAAACACATTGCCATGCCGACCATGTTACTGCTGCTTGGACACTGAAGCAGAAAACAGGCTGTAACATTGCAAGTGCGGAAGTCATAGGGGCGTCTAATGTTGATGCTCCTCTCAATGACGGTGATGAAGTCCATATCGGAGAAGAACTTTTGAAGGTGATTTCTACGCCGGGCCATACGGAAGGCTGTCTGAGTTATGTAATGGCAGACCAGTCCATGGCATTCACCGGTGATGCCTTGCTAATCCGCGGGTGCGGCCGCTGTGACTTTCAGCAGGGTAATGCGTCTACCTTGTTCCATTCAGTTCGGGAGAAGTTGTTCAAGTTGCCGGCTAGTTGTGAAATATACCCAGGCCACGATTACAGCGGACGCACGGTCTCAACGGTACGCGAAGAACTTGCCTTCAATACGCGTTTGGGTGGTGGTGCCATTGAGCGAGACTTTGTGGGATACATGGAGGCCATGCAGTTGCCGCACCCCAAATTGATTGATCATGCCGTGCCGGCCAATATGCGCAGCGGCGAACCCGGCAGTGGCGAAGTTCCAGACGAAGTTATCTGGGCACCCATCCACTATACATTTTCAGGTGTTCCCGAGGTCGACGTTGAGTGGGTTGTTACTCATCAAGCAGATGTTCATATATTGGATGTACGTGAAAATGCCGAACTGGAAGACGCTACAGACCGTTTGGATAATGCACAGCTTATACCTTTGGCTCAACTGCGCGACTCGGTGGAAGACGTTCCCACAGATAAACCCGTGGTATGCCTGTGCCGCTCAGGGCGTCGATCGGCAATGGCAGTCAACATCTTGCAGGGTGCTGGAGTCGAACGGGTAGCGAATATCTCTGGTGGGATGCTGCGTTGGAATGAATTTAGTTAGATTGATAGTGGAAGAATTATGTGGGTTTATATCTTCAACCCGGCGAGTATCTTCGATCTAGTATTGTGCGCCGGTCGGTCGATATTTGCATGCCACTAACAGTCATAGGAAAATTGAATTGAAAATTTTGCCTGCGGTCGCTCGAACTTCTCTTTCTGAAATCTTTCTGGGCCGAACTGCTGGCGTGTTTCTCCTTTACATTAGTGTCAGATACGTAATTTCGTGCGGCAACGATGAAAACATAGATGGAGATTGCTATGGCACCAAAACCTAAAATACCGAGAATCAATAAAATTGTGTCCATTAGTTCTAGTCCATCCTAAGGTCGATTAATTTCTTTTCTGGCTTTCTATTACACATTTACAATAGCGTTGCAAAAATCAAGCCAAAAATAATTATTGTTATATTACAATGCCTTGTAAATCATATTACCCCCCCGTGTTAGAGACAACAAGATGCATGTATAGTTTTTCGACACCCATATGGGTTAGTTGACAGTGTTCTAACGGGCACCTTTCCCGAACAGAATCACTTCCACGGTGGTCAATAAGATTATGAAATCCAGAAACAAGCTGTGATTTTTTACGTAGTATAGATCGAACTGGAGTTTTTGTTTTGCATCTGACTCATCGGCACCGTAGGGGTAGCAGAGCTGTGCCCAGCCGGTAATCCCCGGTTTCACCGAGTGCCGCACGTCGTAGAAAGGAATTTTTTGCGCGAGTTCCTTGACAAATTCAGGACGCTCGGGGCGCGGCCCGGTAAACGCCATTTCTCCCGCAAGCACATTAATGATCTGAGGTAATTCATCGATTCTTACTTTGCGTATAAAGCGGCCGACCTTGGTTACCCGCGAATCATTTTTCGTGGCCCAACGCGCTTTGCCATCACCTTCGGCGTCCACTGTCATGCTGCGAAACTTTAGCACCTGGAACACTTTGCCATGTAGGCCTACTCTGCTTTGTCGGAAGACGATTGGAGCGGTCATGCCATCTTCTATCCATATTGCAACTACCGTCAAAAGCATAATAGGCCAGGTGGCCATTAACAGCAGAAAACTGGTGACGAGATCGAAGGCGCGTTTACGAATCATCGATCTAGTGTCGCTTTGAAAACCGTCGGCATAGATAAGCCAACTGGGGGTAATATAGTCCACAAGAATCTTGCCAGCCTGTAACTGAAAAAAGTGGACCAGATCGATGATTTCCACGCCTTTCATTCGGCTCTCTATCAGTTCGTCAACGGGCGTGAGTGTGCGTTTATCGTCCAGAGCCATGACTATTTGGTCGATATTATTGTCGGTAACATATTGAGCCAGAGGTACTGTTATATTGATGATTTGATTCTCGGGAACTGCGACTTCTTCGCCCTCTGCAGCGACAAAACCGACAAGAGCAAACCCCTGTCTATCTGATTTCCGGCGCATGGTGGTGATAATGGTGTTGGCGGCCTGGCCGGCGCCATAGACCAGGGTTTGAGTTTTTAGTTGCTCGAAGTCGGAGAAATGGGTAAAGACGAGGCGGCTGGACAGACTAAAAACAAAGGCAACTGCGGTGGTGTAGAGAAAAATTCCCCGCCAGAGGTGCAGGCTTGGAGCCAGATAAAAAACCAGTGCCATGGTTAGAAGGACTACGGTAAAAGCACCCGCTGTGCGCAGCACAACTCCACTGGCGCCTTCGCGCATCCTTGGCTGATAAAGGCCCATGGCCATGAGGGACGTGACAGAAACCGCGGAAAAAACAAGGGCTCGAATCGGAATGTGGTTGACAAATTCTGCCCAGCCACCCGGTTGGGGCAAAAAATACAGATACACAGCTAAATAACAAGCGCCAAAAAACCCGAGGCTGTCGATCAGCACGAGGCGGTAGTAGGCAGAATGTGCATGATGGTTGTGGACGCTGCTAGAAGGCACAATCAAATCCTTTATGTAACTCGTTATTGTTGCGTATTATATCAACCATAACATGACATATTCAGGGTGGCACGTACTACCCCCACTGTGTGAGCTATATCACGTTATCACAGATGGTCTGGCACTAGAATCAGACGAAAATTTCTCCCGGAGGTGGGTGGCTAAGAAAGTTGTGTGGACTGGCCGTGTAGCCATAGGCCCCCGACTGAAAGATGACCACGAGATCACCAATCTCGGCTTTTGGTAGTGAAATCTTGTCGGATAAAATATCCAACGGCGTACACAAAGGGCCCACGATATTAACCAACTCACTTTCCTCGGAGACTATGCAGTTTCCAATGCAAACCGGATAATTTTTTCGTATGACCTGGCCAAAATTACCCGACGCGGCCAGGTGATGGTGAAGGCCGCCATTAGTGATTAAAAAAGTTTCTCCTCTGGAAATTTTCTTGTCAACTACGCGTGAAACATAGATACCTGATTCTGCGACCAGATAACGACCCAGTTCCATAACAATTTCTGCTTCGGGCAATTCTAATTTTGCTTTTTGTAATTGGATGGTGAGATTTTCAGAAACGGCAGCCAATTCGAGTCTTGCTTCACCTGGGAAGTAGGGGACACCCAGTCCGCCTCCTATATTTAATGATTTTACCGGTGTTGCTGCATGGCGGGCCAGACGAAATGCGAGCTCAAATGTGTTGGTTTGAGCCTCTATTATTGCGTCACTTCGAAGATTCTGTGAACCGCAGAAAATATGAAACCCTGTGAATTCCAGTGGTAATTGCGCCAGAGCGAGCAACATCTCGGGAACACGTTCTGCATCGACGCCAAAGGGTTTTGGTCCGCCGGCCATCTTCATCCCTGACGCTTTGAGTTCGAAGTCGGGATTTACCCTTATGGCTACTCTAGGTCTCATTTTTAGAGTTTCTGCCAGCACGGCGATGCGAGCCATTTCTCCTTCAGATTCCATGTTAATCGTTATGCCGTGCTTTATGGCCAGAGCTAATTCGCTTTCCGATTTTCCAGGGCCGGCCATACTGATCAGCCTTGGGTCGATACCGCTTGCCAACGCAACTTCCAATTCACCGCCCGAGGCAACATCCAGTCCATCGCAGTGCTGCGCGAGAAAATTGACAACCTCAGGCATGGGGTTGGCTTTCATTGCGTAGTGATAGCGTATATCAGCCGGTAGTTCCTGCCTCAGTTTGTCCAGTTGCTTGAGTATTACGTTGCGATCATAGGCGTAAAAAGCTCGATCACCCATGTCGGCAGCCAGTGTAGTCAAGGCTACTCCGCCAATTTGCAGGCAGTTATCAGTGCTACTGAACTGACTCATGGATGCATGTTCTGGCTTGCGTTTTGTGCGCTCTAGCTGATTCACGTGTTTTGTTCCCTTGTAGATTTGTCGATAAGCTGGGTAGGGTTGAATAGAAACCGATACTCCTCTGCCAAGCGCTTACGGTCAATTTTCCCGTTTTGGTTGTGCGGTAGGCTGTCTGTGCAGATGATTTTCTGGGGCACCATAAAATTGGGCATTTCCCTGCGACAATGGGCGGTGATATTAGCTTCAATGTCGAGACCTCCTTTCTCGCCGATGGAAGGCGTGAGAAGTAACAGAATGGCCTGCCCCAGAGTCGGGTGTGTCAGGCCAATTGCCACAGCGGCTGAAACTATGTTCGAGCCATACACAATTTCCTCTACTTCGGTTGGGCTTACCCGGTAGCCCGAAGTTTTAATCATATCGTCCTTGCGGCTGACAAAGTACAGATAACCTTCTTCATCTTTCTTAACCTGGTCCCCAGACCAGACTGCTAATTCTGTAATCGGGAGCTCAGCTGGCTGAGCCGGGTAGGGCTTGAAGCGTTCTGCTGTTTTTTCAGGATCGTTCCAGTAGCCCATGGCTACCAGAGCACCTCTGTGCACCAGTTCCCCCGGTTCACCTGCTTCACATTCTTCTCCATTTTCGTTAATGACAAGAATTTCTGCATTGGGAACAGCCTTGCCCATGCTCTCAGGTCGAATGTTAACCTGGTCGGGTGGCAGGTAGGTGGAGCGAAAGGCTTCTGTCAGGCCGTACATTAGAAAAATGTCGGTATTGGGCAGTGATTTTTGCAGGCCACGGGTAGTTGCCACCGGCATGGCGCCCCCCGTATTGGTTATGTAGCGAAGCGACTCTTTCGCCTCATCGGGCCAGTCCAGTCCTACCAGTTGATTCCAAAGAGGGGGTACGGCGCCAAGCCCGGTTATCTGATAGCGGGCCACCGCGCGAATGACATCTCTGGGCAGTAAATAATCCATTAGAACGACCGATGCCCCCGCTGAAAATGCTGTGGTGAGTTGGCTGAGACCGGCGTCGAAACTAAGCGGGAGCACGGCCAGTATTCTGTCGTTCGAAGTGTTTTCGAGGTAGCTGGCGACACTGTTTGCGCCAGCAACCATATTGCGGTGTGATAGCACCACGCCTTTGGGGTTACCTGTGCTGCCTGAGGTGTAGAGTATGGCGGCCATGTCGGCATCGATGCGACGGTGTCCACCCAGTGATGGCTTTGCAGCGATAAATTGTGGCCATGTGCTTATATGCTGTGCCAGTTGCGCGCCAGGGTCATTCAAATCTTCTTCTACCAGCACAATTGACTGGAGGTTAGGGCACTGTGTCATTGCAGAGGCCAGCGACCCCAATCGCTGCCCGGATGTGATTAGTACTTTCACATTACAGTGGCTGAGAATGTACGCAACTTGCTTTGGTTTGAGCAGGGGATTAATGGGCACAAAGCAGGCACCTGCGGAAGCCGTTCCAAAAATTCCGTAAATGGCCTCCGGTTGTTTGGGCAGGTAAATAGCAACCCGCTCCCCAGCCTCGATACCCAGCGCGAGCAAGCCTTCGCTCACCTCTTCAATGGCCTGCTGAAATTCACCGTAGCGCACTTTAGTGTCTTTAAAGAGAAGGGCGATATCATCGGAGCGGGTTTTGGCATGACGGGATATACACTGGTGTATCAGATCTGGCATAGTGCGCGTGCTTTCCTTTAGGTGATGTGGTGGACGCTTAACATACTGATTGTCTGATGGATCTCTGCTTGCGACAATACGAAAAGCTGTAAAATGTGACAAAATACACGCTGGAGGGCGTTAATGCGCTACCTGATTGCCATATTAGTTTTTTCCCTGGCTGTGCCGACGGTTTTCGCTAGTAGTTTGCCCGACACAATCGCTGCTATTCGTGGTGGTGTGGTGGGGGTAGGGCTGGCATATCCCCCCCGGCAGCCCAACCGCAAAGGCGACCCGGTAACGTTTTTGGCCACCGGTTTTGTGGTGGGTGATGGCTTGCATGTTATTAGCAATGCTCATGTTGTACCTAAAGAAATCGATACGGATAATAAGCAGAGCTTAGCGGTTTTTTCCGGTAGGGGCGCAAATAGCCGTATCCATTTCGCGCGCGTAGTCCGCACCGATGACCAGCATGATCTGGTCTTACTGAAGATTGTGGGGCCGGCGCTTCCCGCTCTGACTCTGGGCGACTCTGAAACAGTAAGAGAGGGGCAGGAGGTAGCTTTCACCGGGTTTCCCATCGGAGTTGTTCTCGGTCTCTACCCTGCTACACATCGTGGGATTATTTCTGTGATTACCCCCATTGCTCGTCCGGTAGAGACTTCCAGAACACTCACTGCTGCGCAATTAAAGCGTATGCGAGACCCCTTTGTCACTTTTCAGCTCGATGCCACGGCCTACCCTGGCAATAGCGGTAGCCCTATGTTTGAGCCGGACACTGGCAGGGTAATAGGTGTCGTTAACCGCGTGTTTATAAAGGAAACCCGAGAGTCCTTATTGAGTAAACCTTCTGGTATCAGTTATGCGATTCCAGCCGTGCACGTGCGCAATTTACTTAAGGGGCAATAAGTCTTTGCTTGCCAAAACATTTCGTCAATATTTTATATTGTGCGGCATAATCGCGCATCTGGTGCTCGCAATCGCCTTTGTTTCTTTGGTCTATGCGAAGGTGGGAGACCACTGGCGGGTAAAGGCTATAGAGAGGTGGCTGCAAGGCGAAATAGACAGCTCTACGGCGTTTCCTCTGCATGAGTTGTCACCGGGAAATTACAGTTATTTAAATATTCCGCAAGGCAAGTGGCTAAAAGTACATCAACAAAGCCAAGCTGATGACGTTCAATTTGTGCGCCAGATGCATAGTGGTAGTGCCTGGGACAGCAAACGCAGCCGTTTAATCATAGTTGGCAGTGATACCCATGGTGAGAACTGGGATAACAGCCTATATTACTTCGACCTGCGTCGTCTCAAATGGCTGCGAGCCTATGAACCCGACAGTGCAGAAAGTTACAGGGTAGATAAGAGCAGTGTTGCGGTGGCAGGGATCAAAGCTATCCACCCTTGGGCAATGCACGTATTCGACGGCGTAAATTACAGCCCGGTGGATGACAGTCTGGTACTTTCAAGTTTCCCAGGGCATCTAAAAGCCAAGCACTTCAAAAATGGTGGAGGCAGCCTACTCGGCAGGGTAAAGAAACACCCAACCTGGATATATGATTTTGAAACGAGCAGATGGAAGGTCTGGCCTGGCAAACCCGTACACTTTTTCCCTTACGCATCCGCTTACGATACCGATCGCAATCTAGTTGTTGGTTTTCTTCCAAACGGCATTTTTGAATTTCATAACAATAACGAGGGTTGGAAAAAAGTGGGCAAACGCAGTGTCGCCGCCTGGCACACGCAGGCTGTGTATGACGATAAACACCAGTGTTTTGTTTTATTTGGAACAAACAGCTATGGCAATGCCGTGCATGTGTACCGGGCGGGAGACACTGAATCACAGGAAATGCCCACTGCAGGATTGCGCCCCCCCGGAGCTTCGTCTCCACCCTTGGCATTTGACAGCGAAATCGGCAAGGTCGTGGCGCTGGTTGATACTGAAATTGATGGTGAGAAAATGGCGCAGACATGGTTGTATGACACAGGTTCAGATAGCTGGAGTTTAGCTGTTGGCGCAGACTTTCCGTTTAAACTAGGCATGAATTATCACATGCAGTACAGCAAGCGCGATAATTTGCTGGTTTTACTTACCAGCGCAGCGCCTGAGCGGCCCAGTGTCTGGGTTTTAAGGCTGTAGGCAGTCTACTCCCTCTGAGTACTGTATGGGCCCAATATCAGTAGGCCGACTGCGGGGGTTGCCGCAAAAGTCGCTCGCTACCAGACTAGTCCAGTGGCCTTTACCCCAGAGCGTTTCATTGATTTCTTTTAGTCGCAGATCGGCGCTATCCGGTGCCGCAAATATTTCATCGAAGCTGCAGTAGCTTCGGCTACTCCCTACGCAATTACGGTCGGTCAGGTTGTTGCTCGAGTGGGCAATTCCGCCATCGCGCTCCTTTATTCTTCCTGAAATAATATTATTTTCAATGATTGCAGATGACGTGGTGAAGCGGACGTCGATGCCCAAGGTGTTATGCAGCAGATTGTTAAAAATGTGGCTGTTGCTACCTTTGTTGATATATATCCCAACGTCCCGACTGCAATTGAGGATGATGTTATTGCGCATGGTGCCGTTGCTGTGCTCCGATGAGCAGTCTCCATTTCTACAGTATTCCGCTCCAGTTCCCCCTCCGCCAAAGGAGAGGCCAATTCGGATGCCTCTATCGGCCATTAGTTGGTTTTCGCACATAATTAAGTTGCGCTCGAATACACCATTACTGCCGCCACCTTTCATAAAGGCGCCATAGCTGATGTGATCGGAACCGTTCTTACTGAAGTCGGCAATAAAATTTCCACGTACTACCCAGTTGTTGACACTGTTTATATTCACAAGAGTCACCGGATTTTCTGTTTGTCGGGCTCTAGTGTTTGCAAGCAGATTATATTCGAGCAAACCGTTATCTGGAAAAACACCTTCCGCAGCGAGTCCATTTACTTTGATTGACGCATTAAAATCGATTAGTTTGCTATTTCTTAGCGTGAACGACGCACCTTTGCCGACGACATGAAAGGCATGTTCACAGCGACTATCAGTTTTGCATACACCGCGGAGTTCGAGATTTTCAAACACCCAAAATGGTGCCAGAACATGGAACCCTTCCAGGGTGTCCATGTTCAAAACAGCATCGCCAAGTCGTGTTGAGCGCACATAGATTGGCTTTTGGCGTGTGGCGGCACGGGTTATGGCAATAGAACGACCGCTTATGGCGTAGTGGCCCGGGAGAAGGGTTATCACGTCGCCGGGCAGTGCCTGTTTAATTGCGTGGGTAAGTTCCTGTGGACTTCCGACATAAATAATTCGGCTAGTGTCCGGTGGCAAAAAAGCCCTGGCTTTCAACTCACGTGGTGTGCCGCTCTGCTCATAGTGTTGATAAGCAAACTGCTGAGCAGGGTTTGCCGCAGTGAGTAATGGGTTCAGTGACCTGGATTTATCCAGATGCCCGGCAAGTTTATTCCAGTCTACAGCAAGCCCAGAGCCTATCAGTATTTCCCCAGCTTTCTTTTCAGGGCCCGTGCGTTCGTATTTCAGCTTATTGGCAACACTATCTATGGCGTGGCTAACAGGTTGGTCGAGGAAAAAATAAAGGCTGAGACCACCGAGAACAGCAAAAATATTTACTGCGGCTCCGAAGACCAGTAAATAGCGCAGTATAAGTCTAGTGATTTTGCTTGCCAGTAGCTGAGCCATGCGTTGATTGCTGTAGTCTGAGCGATTAGAGATAGATGGTACCCCATAGCTGGTCTATAATCCTGCGGATGGCAAAATTTTCAGTACTAATGGTTTGCAGAGCCAATATCTGTCGTTCCCCCATGGCGGAGGCTATGCTGAGGCACATTATTAAAAATATGGGGCTGCATAAGAAAGTAATAGTCGATTCCGCGGGAACCAGGGCTTCACAGCCAGGACATAAACCGGATGTGCGTGCGCAACGGATAATGGCTGAAATGGGCATTGGTATGGCGAAAATTAAGGCCAGGCAGATAACGACGAAAGATCTGCAAAAAAACGATTTAGTCATCGTAATGGACAGGTCCAATTACGAGGATCTTATTGCCATTTGCCCGGAAGAATTCCACTCTAAAATAGTGTTGGCAATGAGCTACGCGAGGCATTTTGGTGAGGGGGATGTTCCCGACCCATACTTTGGTACGACGACAGACTTTGAAAACGCCTTTTGGCTTTTGGACAAAGCTATGAAAGGCCTGTCGGCAGAACTCATGGACTCTGTCACATAACCGCGGCAAATTCTTTACTCGCGGGGTTTCTGGCGGTAACGTGTCCAGACAGCAGCGCTAATGAGAATCACGGAGTTGACACAGGTAATGATGCCTAAAAAAACGACGTCCATTGTTGAAGACTTTCAGGAGTACTTCAATGTAGAGCTTGCCACTACGCCAGAGCAAATGGCTATGGTTTATCGCATCCGTTATCGGGTTTACTGCGAGGAGTTTGGCTACGAGGAGGCGGAGTCATTTCCCCTCGGGCAGGAGTCCGATGAGTTTGATGCCCATTCTGTACATTGCCTGATAGTTCACAAGCTCTCTGGCATGCCTGCGGCCTGTGTGCGCGTCGTCAAGGCAGACCAGAGCACAAAAATGCCGATGGAAAAGTACTGCCAGGATAGCCTCGATAGCGAATTATTCGCTGAGTTGTCAGCACAGCGTTCAAGCGTTTGTGAGTTTTCTCGTCTGGCGGTAGACGGTGCATTTCGTCGTAGATCAGGAGAGCGGGCTTCACGATTTGGTGAGATATCTTCGATGGACTGTACCAAGCGGGAGCTTCGCACATTCTCTCTCATCGCCATCGCCGCTTTTGTGTCCGGGTTTGCCGTGTGTGATCATATTGGCAGGCAAAACGCTTTTGCCATGATGGAGCCATTTCTCCCCCGATTGTTGCTGCGCTCTGGCGTTGCAGTTAAGCAAGTGGGTGTGCCCGTGGACTACCACGGAATGCGTGCCCCGTATTTTGCCACCACCCAGACTGCGGTAGCTGGCATGCCACCTGAGTTGCTGGAATTGTATGACACCATTCACCGCAAGTTTGCGGTGGATCTCTCAGTTAGTAAAGATCTCCCGTTGACCGGCGTCGGCAAAAAAGCAGCGGA